>JBEBJQ010000044.1:0-35408 GCA_040079795.1 Methylococcales bacterium | reverse complement strand
AAAATAAAAGCAAAGCGGATTATATTATTTGCGTGGATGAGGATATGACGAATACGTATTGATGCTTTGTTATTTTTTATTGAAATAAAATAATATTTTTGATTTTTAATGGTTTTAAGTAGTGATTATTTACGTAATAAAACTAATAAATATATGTTTTATATTGAATAACTTTGGATTGCTCTAATTAGGTGCGGTATAGTTGCTTTTTGCACCAATATGGATCATTAAAATTTAAAACACTGTATCTAATATCCCATTTAGTTAAAGTTACGAATGTGCATTTGATGGCATGACTTGTGCTTATGGTTCATGATCATGAACGAAATAAATTGTGTAACGATATTATTATTTTAAATTCCCGTGCTTCGGCAGAAGGGCTTCTGATGATTTATTTTGCAAAGGTTCGTTGTCATGATTAGCGGTGTTCCATTGTATGTTGGTTGATAATTCTTTATGATTATTCGATTAAGTTAACCTGTAAAATAATCCCATCACTACTTTGGAGTCATCAATGAAATTAATTACCGCTATTATTAAACCTTTTAAACTTGATGATGTGCGCGAGGCACTGTCTGATATGGGGGTAAGTGGCGTTACTGCTACTGAGGTCAAGGGTTTTGGTCGTCAAAAAGGGCATACTGAGCTATATCGTGGCGCCGAGTATGTTGTTGATTTTTTACCTAAGGTAAAGCTTGAGATTGCAGTGGCCGATGCGGTACTTGATCAAGCGGTTAATGCGATCATTAAAGCGGCTAATACTGGGAAAATTGGTGATGGCAAAATTTTTGTAACCACCTTGGAGCAGGTCATTCGCATTAGAACCGGTGAAACGGGAGAAGATGCTATCTAATTAAATTAGGGAGTTTAAGTTGTTTGATATTCAGCGTAATAAGTTTTTAGCAGTACCGTTCATTTTATTTCCGGGTTTAGCTGCCGCAGACGAACTTAATCAGGCGAATACCGCCTGGGTCTTAACGGCAAGCGCACTGGTGCTATTTATGACCTTACCGGGGCTATCCTTGTTTTATGCCGGTTTGGTCAGAAGTAAAAATGTCCTATCGGTCTTAATGCAATGTTTTGCGATCACCTGTTTGGTGTCGATACTCTGGCTGGCAGGCGTCTACAGTTTTATTTTTGCTGATGGTGGAGTGTTACAGCCTTTTTTGGGGGGTGCAAGTAAATTATTTATGCCGGACTTAAGAAAAGAGTCGCTTATTGGAACCCTTCCTGAAAGCGTTTTTTTCATGTTTCAAATGACTTTTGCCATTATTACGCCTGCCCTGATTGTGGGTGCTTTCGCAGAGCGGATGCGTTTCTCTGCAATGCTCTGGTTTAGCGGGTTATGGCTGATTTTAGTGTATATGCCGATTTGTCACTGGATTTGGGGTGGTGGTTGGCTGGCTAAGTTAGGGGTTATGGATTTTGCAGGCGGCATTGTTATTCACATCAATGCGGGCGTTGCGGCTTTAGTTTCGGCATTGGTATTAGGTAAACGTAAAGGTTTTCCGATGACCGCTATGCCGCCGCACAACATGACTATGGTGGTGACCGGTGCCGGTATGTTATGGGTCGGATGGTTTGGTTTTAACGGCGGTAGTGCCTTGACTTCAGATGGTGCAGCAGGGATGGCCATTGTAGTGACCCATATCGGAGCATCCGCAGGTTCTTTAACCTGGATGGCTATTGAGTGGCGACGTTTTGGTAAGCCAAGTGTATTAGGTATTGTTACGGGGATGGTGGCCGGTTTGGGTACTATCACGCCAGCTTCCGGTTTTGTCGGGCCTATCGGGGCCTTAGTTATTGGCATAACCGCGGGTGCCGTGTGCTTTTATGCTACACAGTTTATTAAGCGTACCCTTAAAATCGACGATTCGTTGGATGTTTTTCCGGTGCATGGTGTAGGCGGTATTGTCGGGTCGTTGTTAACCGGTGTTTTTGCAGCCAGTAGCTTAGGTGGGGTGGGCTTGCCTGAGGGCGTGTCCATTTTTAATCAAGTGAGCGTGCAGGCGCTGGCGGTGTTGGTAACGATACTCTGGAGTGCGGGCTTTAGTTTTGTTATTTTAAAACTCTTACAAAAAACTATCGGTATTCGCGTGAATCCAGATGACGAAATGTTAGGATTAGATATTTCGCTGCATGAAGAAACCGGTTATCACCAGTTAAATAATTAAGCGTTGATGGTTTTATAAATAGTGATAAGACGTTTTCAGTATTATTATCAGCGATGGAAATTGATGCAAAAATTTAATCATGTATCCGCTGTTAGTTACTTGTTTTTCCGATTAATTTAGGGGATGTATGCCGGATAGTTCTGTTGTGCAAAAATCTTTAAGTGATGATCTCCGCTTGCCTTGGATAATTACTTTGGGTATGGCGTTTTTGTTATTGGTTTACGTGCTGCTGACCTATTTTTATGGGACACAACTATTGGCAGGGGTTAGTTATCCAGAAGCTGAACGTATCAATTTGCGCACGATTTTTTACTGGGTTGCCATTCTTACCCTGCCGCTGACGAATTTAGTCAGGCATATTCAGTTGCGGCTTAATCAAACCATGCCGACAGCAACCCCTGCTAAAAGCCGGTATTGTTTAACCGTACTGGTATCCTTGGTACTGTGTGAAAGTATCGGTTTTTACGGATTATTGTTGTTTTGTTTGGGTGATGAGGTCAATAGCCTGTTTATTTTTACGGGCATATCCGCCTTGGGCTTGTATCTGTATCGGCCCAAGTTAGCGGAGTATCGTTCGGTGGTCGAGGCGCTGGCTGATAAAGGGATATTGTGATGAACCCTTACAAAGAATCAGGCCAGGCTTTATAGTTAGCTGCCTTTTGCACCCGACGTATGTGATGCTAAAACTTGTTGCGCACGCGCATCGGCACCTGAAGGCAGTTTTGTAGAACGCTCTTTTATCCAGGCCGCAATGTCCTGCCAAGGCTTCTCGGCCTGTAAATCCCGTAATAACATGTGGTAGCCTTGTTCGTAAAAGGCCACGGTTTTATCGTTAGTATCGCTACTTAGCCATTTCTGCAAAAATGAAACCGTTGGTTTTTTAGGGATAATTTCGTCTTTTTCACCGTATAACAGCAAAGTATTGCCCCGTAATAGGGTTGCGCTGTCAAATGCTTCATCCATTAAATTAGTGAGCCCAAAAATGCTTTCGACGCGAGTGCCTTTGATTACCAAAGGATCGCGACCTAAGGCGCGCAACATTTCAATATTATCGGAGGGTCTTGCGCCGACGCTTTGGCCGGTTAAAGTCAACCAAGGCATCGTATGTGCCAGCGTCCAGAGCAAGCTGGTTTGGTACCAGGGCATGGTCGATCTTGCCCATAGGGCAGGGGCAACCAGCACCACGCCGTCAACAGGCAGGGGCTCACCTTGACTTATGGCGGTTATAACGACTGCACCGCCCATGCTTTCACCGAGCAAATACACCGGCTGTTGTGGGTAACGTTGTTTAATCAGATTTGTTAAGGTTTGCAAGTCATCCCGATAGGCGGTGCTGCCTGCCCATAATCCCCGTTCCGGTGCTTCGCCAAAACCGCGTTGGTCATAAGCGTAGCAGGCGATACCCTGTTTACTTAAAAATGTCCCTGGCTGATCAAAAAAATGACTGTAATCGTTAAACCCATGTAACGCTATCACAATCGCTTGCGGTGCAGCGTTGGGCAGCCAATGGCGCAACGGCAAACGCGCGCCGTCTGGGGTTATAAACGTATTTTCATGTAATTGTGCCAGGTTGACTTTGGCGCCTGGCGGATGGGTCATGGGCATACAACCATTTAATAAGCTAAGAATAAGCGACAGGGTAAAGGCGTAAAACGGTTGCATACGGTTATATCAGAAATAAGTGTGTTGATGTTTTGATTATAACCTGTATAGGGTGATTAACCCGTTTTAGGGTTTTAATAGTGGCATGGTTTTAGGGCGATTTTAAAGATCTGGGCAGTCAATGGATGGTGACGCGCTTTAAATGCACGGCCCTGGTTATGAATTGTCCGGTTTAAAGCAGTCCGCCAGTAATTTTTTTACAGTAGTAATGCCCAGTTGGCGGGTGTGCTGTATATTGCGTTCAGGGATTTTTTCAGGATCAGGGTGGTTTTTTAAAACCGTTTCGATTGAGGCTTCTCTAAGTAAATGCAGCATGGGATAGGGCGAGCGATTGGTATAATTAGCGGGATCGCCGCTGGGTGCATTGGCAAAACAATAGTCAGGATGAAAACTGGCGAGTTGATAAACGCCTTCGTAGCCTTGCTCGAACAGTAGTGCTTCTGCGATTTCTATGAGCCCTAAAAAATCATTAAAGTCTTTAAACCCCCGCGCTAAAATGAGCAAAGTTGTTTCGCAATCAGGGGTGGTGTCCAGATTCTGACACTCCAGAATTAAGTTGTTTAAGCATTCTTCTGTAGCAGCTGTTTTAGTGACAGAATAACGGATGCTATCGCGGTCGTATTCGCGTTTTGCAAAGGGACAAATTGCGTGATCAATGACGACTGTTTTGATCCAGGCCCGGCTTTGTTCGATGATAGTGGCGGTATTCACGTTAAAATATTTGGGGGGTGGTATATGGTTAATGTGTTACATAAAGTCTGGGTTATGCAGCGATAATGAAGCAGCGTGGCATAAATATCTCGACTCCCCTGCTATTTTTACATAGAGTTTAATTTATTGTTATAAAATAGCAATTTTGGATTTGCTTTTGAAAGTGCGGTTAGAGAAATATCTGATAAGTGCTTAATTAGTTATAAAGGTTTTTTGGTTTTATAAAAATAAAATGGGAGTTATTGATGCGTATTATTCTTTTGGGTAGTCCGGGTTCTGGCAAAGGCACGCAAGCGCAGTTTATCACTGAAAAATATGCGATTCCCCAAATTTCAACCGGTGACATGTTGCGCTCGGCTGTGAGGGGGGGCACGCCTTTAGGGATTGCCGCCAAAAAAGTAATGGATGCCGGGGGGTTGGTTTCGGATGACCTTATTTTGGGTTTAATTAAAGAACGCATTACCAAAGACGATTGTGCTGGCGGGTTTTTGTTGGATGGCTTTCCGCGGACGATAGCTCAGGCGGAAGGCTTGGCGGCGATGGGAATTGTTTTAGATTGGGTTATTGAAATCGCAGTGCCGGACGACGTTATCATTAAACGTATGGCAGGACGTCGGGTACATTCGGCGTCCGGTAGAACCTATCATGTTGAATTTAATCCGCCAAAACTGCCGGGTTTGGATGATGTGACAGGGGAACCCTTGATCCAGCGCGATGACGATAAAGAGGAAACTGTGCGTAAACGTTTACAGGTGTACCATGAGCAAACCAAACCGTTAGTCGGTTTTTATTCCGCACCAGAACAACAAGTAAAATTTTCATCGATAGCAGGGGTGGGTGCGGTGCAGGACATTACGGCCAAAGTGTTTGCGGTGTTAGGTTGATTGGATAAACAATCTATTTTTAATTTCTAATGAATGATGGTATGGGCATGATCAAGCAGTTTGCAGTATTAGTGGGTAAAGCATAATGACTAAATTATATGACGTTGCGGTAGTAGGCGCGACCGGTGCGGTTGGGGAGGCGATGCTGTCTATTTTGGAAGAGCGTAATTTTCCAGTCGGCGAAGTCTATGCCTTAGCAAGTAAAAATTCAGCGGGTAAACGCATTGCTTTTAAAGGGGGATCTTTAGTTGTTAAAGATTTAGCGGAATTTGATTTTTCTAAAGCGCAGATTGGTTTATTTTCTGCCGGAGGATCGGTTTCGGCGGAATATGCGCCTAAAGCCGCTGCGGCAGGTTGTGTGGTCATTGATAATACCTCGCATTTTCGTTATGAGGAGGATATTCCGCTGGTGGTGCCGGAGGTCAATCCTGAAAAAGTGGCAGAGTATAAAAATCGCGGCATTATTGCAAACCCTAACTGTTCTACAATTCAGATGTTAGTGGCGTTGAAACCGATTTACGATGCAGTGGGTATTTCCCGCATCAATGTCTGTACCTATCAGGCAGTTTCGGGAACGGGTAAAAAAGGCATTGAAGAAGTGGTTAAACAAACCACACAATTGTTAAGCTTTAAGCCAATTGAGACGAATGTTTATCCCAAGCAGATTGCCTTTAATGTGTTGCCGCAAATTGATGTTTTTTTAGATAATGGCTACACCAAGGAAGAAATGAAAATGGTGTGGGAAACCCAGAAAATTTTGGGGGACAACTTAGTTAGCGTTAATGCGACAGCGGTGCGGGTGCCGGTTTTTTATGGGCATTCAGAAGCCGTGCATATAGAAACACGCTCTAAAATTACGGCTGAAGCAGTGCGTGGCTTATTAGCAAAAGCACCGGGTGTGACGGTTATTGATACCCGGCAAAACGGTGGCTATCCAACTGCTGTAACAGATTCAGCGGGTCATGACAATGTTTTTGTAGGCCGTATCCGCGAAGATATATCGCATCCTCAGGGTATTGACTTGTGGGTGGTTGGCGACAATGTCCGCAAAGGCGCCGCACTAAATAGTGTACAAATCGCCGAAGAGCTGGTAAAAAATTACATCTAAGCTAAGCTTGTCTTATTGTTTGACACCTGTCAATAAGCACTTGGTTATTAATGTAAGGAGAAAAAATGCGCAATTTAACTAAAACTTTAGTAGCTGTCTCGATGTTGACATCTACTAGCGTTCATTCCTTAGGCATAGGGGGTATTAAGTTGCGCTCTGCCTTAAATCAAAATTTGAATGCGGAAATTGCCTTAGTAATCTCGAATGGTGAAAGTATAGGGGATGTTCAGGTAAAACTTGCTTCTCCTGCTAAATTTGATGAGGCGGGAGTTCCTTGGAGCTATTTTCTTACTAAAATAAAATTTACGCCTATTGCTAAAAATGATGGCTCCGTGGTTGTCAAATTGACTTCAAATGAAGCGCTGAAGGAACCTTTCCTGAATTTTTTAGTGGAAGTGACCGGGCCGAGTGGCAGTTTATTCCGTGAGTTTACCGTCTTGGTTGATCCGCCGGTCGCCTATAAGCCGCCTGTGGTTCCTGTCATTGCCGCTGCTGAGCCGGATGCTATCCCTACAAATAATTTTTCGGAGCCTGCGGCTCCCCAGCCGGAATCATTTTCGCAAAAAAATATTGAAGCTGTTGAGCCAGAAGAGAATGCCGGCTATATCCCGGTTACTGAATATGGACCGGTCCGTAAAGGTGAAACTATCCGTAGCATTGCTAACCAGGTCAAAGCCGAAGATGTTTCTACAGCCCAAATGATGATGGCTATTTATAAAGAAAATCCTCGCGCATTTTCCGCACCGAATGTGAATGCGTTGATGGCGGGTGAAATGTTAGCTATTCCAGACCCTGAAGAAGCCTTGAGAGTAGCTCCGCGTCAGGCATTGGCGGAAGTCAGGCAACAACGGCAAAGCTGGCGCTTAAGAAATGCCCCCGTGCATGAAGTTTCAGAACAGCCACCTGTTGCTGAAAATAAACCCAAAAATCCTCAACCTAAGCCGCTGCCTGATCCGGTTGCCGCAAGCTCTGCCGAACCTGTTAAGCAGTTAAAATTAAATCCTCCACCGGAAGAAGAGGATGTCGTACATGGTGGTGTCCAGGGGGATGATGCCAAGAATAAAGCCTCAGGTGAAGATGCAGGCGCGAGTGCAGCATTGGATGATGCCGCGTTAAAACAGCGTTTTGATAAGATTGAGCAGCAATTGCTCTTGATGCAAAAAATGCTGGAATTAAAAGACGCACAATTAGCTAATTTACAAAATCAAAATAAAGCGTTACCTGCTATCGCAGATACACTGCCTAAACTTGCAGAGCCGCCAGCGTCGTCGCAACCGGTTGCAGAAATTTTGCCTGTCAATCCCTTGGAGACTAAGCCGGCGTTAGAAACAAAGCCTGTTCCAGAAAACAGCGTAAAACCTTTGGCAAAGAATGAGCCTGTAGCGGTTGTTCCACCTGTTGTTAAAGCGGTGCCTACGCAAGCCCAGTCGCCGGTAACAAGTTCTTCTGCTAGCCTGTTTTCGGATTATTCTTTGCTTGCCGGTGCTTTAGGCGCAGTTCTATTAGGTGCTTTGGGCTTGGTTTGGTGGCGTAAACGCAAAGTTGAACAGGAAATTGATACCGAAAGTATGTTCGCTTCGGCCAGTCAAATCAGTTTACCGGATGCTGAAAAAGAAACTTCCTCAACCACAGATAATTCGTCTGGGTATGAAGTTGCGGTTGTCGGTGGGGGGAGCGCGTTTTTGAGTGAATTTACGCCCAGTGAATTTGATGCTTTTGAAACCGATCAGACCGAAATTGATCCCTTATCCGAGGCGGATGTTTATTTGGCTTATGGCCGTTATCAGCAAGCAGAGGAGTTGATCCGTCAAGTTATTGCGGAACATCCAGGCCGTAACGACTGTAAATTAAAATTATTGGAAATTTTTCACACCAGTGAAAATCACCGGGAATTTGATCAGTATGTGCAACAATTGACCAACGAAGGCAAGCAGGCTGATACTGCTTTTTGGGCTAAAGTTGTTGAACTGTCGAATGAATTTACCTCTGGTTCCGGTTCATTAACGGGTTTGTCAGGTGCTTCTATGTCAACCCTTAATAGCAGTTCGAAAACAGCAAATTTTGCTACACAAGTTGACAATGGTTTTAAGCCAGCTTCAGATGATTTTGATTTAAATACCTTCTCCGATAATGGCGAGTTTGCCGCTAAGCAAAAACAAAGCGTAAAAATTGAAAAAGTAGCTGTAAAACCGGTTGTAAAAGCGGCAACTTTAGGGGCAGCTGAGTCTTCGGCTATTTTTTTAGATCAAGATCAAAATAAAGATTCGGTTTTGGACGCGAAAACCGGCGAGCTTGAAGCTACGGATGATTTGTCAAACACTGACTACGAATTGGATTTTGATTTAGATGCTTTTGCATCAGAGCCATTGACGTCACAGGATGAAAACCTGGAATTAATTAATGAAGATAATACCCATACGCTGGATTTCGATATAAGCAGTTTTGCGACAGAAAATTCGATTTCTGAAAATGATTTCAGTGCCTTGGACTTTGACTTAAGTTCATTCGACGAAAATGTTGATTCGGCAGGGATTAAAAATTCGATTGGGCGTAATGATAAAAATCTTTCAGGTTCAGGTATTAATATAAATAGCAAATCGGTAGCTGGGTTAAGCTCTTCGACATCCGAAAGTAAGTTTTATCCTGATGAAGGGACTAATCTAAATTCGGCTTTTGCAGGTTTAGAGGATGATATTCCTGATAGTTTTGATTTCGTTCTGGATAAGCAGGATGATGGTAAAAGCACTATCAATACAGCTGAATTAGACTTTAATTTTATTGATGAGCAAGAGATAGCATTAAACGATTTTGATTTTTCTGGGGAAGATTTTAATTTAAAACCGGGAGCTGAAGTTGTAGGAAAAAAACTTGACCTTGATGCTGCTGAAGATTTTGACTTTAATTTTGATTTTACCCCGCCATCCGGTGATGCGCCCAAAAAGCAAGATAAACCATTTGAGAGTGTAGAAGTGGGTGATTTAACGGATAGTGAAAACGTTTTCGAAACCAAGGTGAATTTAGCCAATGCTTATGTAGATATGGGCGATGTTGATGCTGCTAAGGATATTGCTAACGATTTATTAAAAGGTACGGCTGAACAAAAAAAGGCAGGCTTAGAAATACTTGAAAAAATCAGTTAAGCATAATGCCTGCATGGATACAATCAAGCATTTAATTAGGCTTTTAGTTAATACAGTATTTTGGGTGGCTTAGTTTTATCTGGATGACACAGCGATTGGCTATAGCCAATCAACGATAAACTTTCTTTAATGTGCTCTTGGTACAAGCCTTGAGCCGGTTCTAAATTTTTGCAATGAATTGCTCTGATATAATTCATTGTATCCATAAGCGAGTAACTGGTGGTTTGTTGCGACTGCTGGGTAAAGGATCATTTTTGATATGGCTGAACAACAATCTAAACCAGAAGAAACAGAAAAAAAACCGTCTAAAAAACGGCTCATTATCATTATCGCTGCTGTTTTATTGCTATTGGGCGGCGCGGGGGCGGGTTATTATTTCTTTATGGGTGGTGGTAAGGGTGAAGATACTAAGCACGCCAAGGATGATAAACACAAAACTGATGAGCATTCGCCAGCAGACGAGGAAGATTCGCAAAAGCACGGTGAGGTGAAGAGTTTTATTTATTTTGATATGGCCCAGCCTATGTTGGTTAACTTTCCAAAAGGTGCTGGTGCTAGTTTAGTTCAGGTGACCTTATCATTTTTAGTGGATAGTGAGGAAGTTTCAGCGGCCTTAAAAAAACACGAGCCGATGTTGCGTAACAATTTGATGATGAAAATTAATACTCAACCCCCAGAAGAATTAAAAAATAAAGCAGGTAAAGAAGCATTGCGGGCACTTATATTAGAAGAAGTTAATCAGGTTTTGTCTAAAATGGCAGTGAAAGGCCGCGTTAGCGAGGTGTTTTTTACCGGATTTGTGATGCAATAATAATGTCCAAAGCTGATTTATTATCACAAGATGAAATTGATGCATTGTTACATGGTGTCGATGAGGGGGATATAGAGGTAGAAACGGATTTTGCCGATGATGTTTCGGCAAGATTGTTTGATTTCAATAGCCAAGAACGCATAGTGCGTGGGCGGATGCCCACCTTGGAGATGATAAATGAGCGGTTCGTCCGTTACTTTAGGGTCAGTTTGTTTAATTTTTTGCGACGTACTGCTGAAGTTTCTAATTCAGGTATACAGATTCAAAAATTTTCTGAGTATGTGCAAGGTCTATTTGTCCCAACCAATTTAAATATCATCCGTTTCTCACCCTTACGTGGGCGTGGTTTGATTGTAATAGAGCCGCGTTTAGTGTTTACTGCCGTAGATAATTTTTTTGGTGGTGACGGGCAATATTACAATAAGGTTGAAGGTCGGGAGTTCACGCCGACTGAAATGCGGGTAATTAACCTGATTGTTAATATGATTTTTAAAGATCTTGGCGAGGCTTGGCGTCCCGTGGTAGATATGACTTTTGAATATCTAAGTTCGGAGGTTAATCCCCAATTTGCCAATGTCGTCAGTCCTACCGAAATTGTCGTGATTTCAACTATTCATGTTGAGCTTGAAGGCGGTGGAGGAGATATTCATATCACCATGCCGTACTCAATGATTGAGCCGATTAGGGATCTGTTAGGTGCAGTTGGGAGTGACCGTGATGAAGTGGATGGCCACTGGCAGGAATCGCTTAAAAAAGAGGTGTTACGTTCTAAAGTGGCCCTCAATACCACCTGGGTAGAAAAAGTGGTATCGATTAATGACATCATGCAATTGAAGAAAGGGGATGTGATTCCGATTGAAATGGCTGATATGGTGGTTGTAAAGGCCGAGGGTATACCCGTTTTTTTCGGTAAAGTAGGGGTTTCAGATGGCAACTATGCCGTTCAGATTATTGAAAAAATTACTCAGGAAACTGGTTGATCAGGTTATATATGGCTTAGTAGCGGCTGCCTAAAGCAGTGGGCTTTAGGTGATTCAAGCTGAAGAGGGTATCAGGTTAAGGCGTAAATAAGTCGCAACGTTCATTAAAGATTATAACGGTAGATACAAACTATGAGTGAAGATAGATCGGATGAGGATGCCTGGGGGGATGCGTTAAAAGAGCAGGCCGAATCCCTGGCGGATGCAGATTGGGGTAATGCTTTGAAAGAGCAGGCTAATAATGCCGCGAGTTTTGAGGCAGCACGTTTTCAGGAGCTGGGTGAGGGGAGTGCCGGACGTCAGTTGCCGACGGGTGATGAAATTAAAATGGATGTGATTTTGGATATCCCGGTGACCATTTCGATGGAAATCGGCCGGACTGAGATCAGTATTAGAAATCTGCTGCAATTAAATCAAGGCTCTGTGGTTGAGTTGGATCGGTTTGTCGGGGAGCCGATGGATGTATTGGTGAATGGTACCTTGATTGCACATGGTGAAGTGGTTGTGGTCAATGATAAGTTTGGGATTAGGCTAACGGACGTCATAAGTCCATCTGAACGGGTTCGAAAGTTAGGGTAATTTATGCTTGGCCTAACAGCCCACTCAGCTAGTCCTGTTAGGGTTACCGAGCGTTAAAAGTAATGTTTGCCCCTTAATTGATTATCAAAACAGGTTTTATTATGTGCCGCATTCTGACATGCAGGGCGTTATGGTTGAGTTGTGCAGGATATGCAATGGATGTTGAGTCCACCCAAGTCTTAGGGCAACCGGCTCAGGCTTTTTCTAACGTGAATATCTTGAATTGGTTGCTTGCATTATTGATGGTTTTGGGGTTATTTTTTATTTGCGTTTGGATGCTACGTAAGTTCAGTCAGGGCCTTGGGCAAGCACATCCTCATAAAATGCGTATTGTGGGCGGCATTGCACTGGGGTTACGGGAGAAAGTGGTGTTATTGCAAGTCGGCACCAAGCAATTGGTCTTGGCGGTTACCCCTGGTCGTATTAAAACCTTGACGGTCTTAGAAGGGGATGATTGTTTGGTTAATTCAGCGCCTGCCAGTCACTCGATTACAGACACGCAGTTTGCGCAGAAGCTCATGCAGGCATTAAAAAACCGCTCAGATGTGTAAAGTAATGCGCCTTCTCTTCGTTTTCATATTGCTCACATTACTGCCCGACGCTACTGTGTTTGCAGCTACCGGCGTGCAGGCAGTCACTGTCACAACTAATGCCAATGGTGGGCAGACATACAGCGTCACCCTGCAAATTTTAGCCCTGATGACCATGCTGACGTTGCTGCCGGCTATGCTCTTAACCATGACTTCCTTTACGCGCATTATGATTGTGTTGGGTTTGTTACGGCAAGCGTTAGGGACTGGGCAAGCGCCGAGTAATCAAGTGCTGTTGGGCTTGTCTTTGTTTTTGACTATTTTCATTATGATGCCGGTCTTTGATAAAGTGAATCAGGACGCTGTGCAGCCCTATCTGGCAGAAAAAATTAATGTGACTGAAGCTGTCGAAAAAGCGTCGCAACCGTTTCGGTTATTTATGTTGAAGCAGACGCGGGAAGCGGATATTGAGCTATTTGTCAGACTTTCGGGTAAAGAAGCGTTAAACGGCCCTGAAGAGGTGCCTTTTTCGATCTTACTGCCTGCGTACGTTACCAGCGAATTAAAAACGGCTTTTCAAATTGGTTTTCTTATTTTCCTGCCGTTTCTGGTGATTGATTTAGTGGTTGCCAGTGTTTTAATGTCGATGGGGATGATGATGTTGTCACCGATGATTATTTCGCTGCCTTTTAAATTAATGCTATTTGTCTTGGCAGATGGCTGGTCGCTGATCATGGAAATGCTTGCCGCCAGTTTTTATGTTACGCAGTAACACTCGGGAGCCAGTATGACACCTGAAATTGTGCATACGGTTGTGCAGGATGCCATGTTGATTGCGGTTAAATTATCCGCGCCTATTCTTTTACCTTCTTTAGCAATCGGTCTGATTGTCGCGATGTTTCAGGCCGCCACGCAAATCAATGAAACGACATTAACCTTTATTCCGAAAGTAATTGTTATTGGGATGGTTTTAATGCTCGCAGGGCCTTGGATGTTACAGTTGTTTGTGGATTACTTTCAGGAATTGATCCGTGATATTCCGACGCTGATCGGATAGTCCAGTGAACTTTAGCGAAACGCAATTGCAAACGCTGGTTGCGTCATTTTTCTGGCCTTTAATCAGGATCAGTGCCCTTTTCATTACCTTACCTATTTTCAGCATTCACGCTGTTTCTGCGCGGGTACGGATTATTTTATCCTTGGCCATTACGCTTCTGGTGATACCTCTTATTCCGCCGCTACCCGCCTTGGAAATATTTAGTTATAACGGATTAATGGTTACGATACAGCAGCTTTTTATCGGTTTACTGAGTGGCTTTGTGCTACAGATGGTATTTGCGGCAGTGGCGCTTGGAGGGCAAGGGGTTTCTAATGGCATGGGCTTAAGTTTTGCCGCCATGATAAATCCCCAGGATGGGGAACAAGCCCCAGTCGTCGCACAGTTTTATACCATTACCTGTACTTTGATTTTTTTAAGCATGAATGCGCATTTATTGCTGATAGAGATGCTGGTGGATAGTTTTAAAAGCTTACCGATCAGTGCTGAGGGATTAGGCAAAACCGAGTTATGGTCTATTATTAACTGGAGTAAACAACTGTTATCCGCCGGGTTATTGCTCTCTTTACCGGTCATGGCGAGCCTGCTTTTTGTTAATATCAGCTTTGGGGTGGCGGCGCGTGCGGCACCCCAGTTGCAAATTTTTTCAATCAGTTTTCCGGTGACGATTTTGGTGGGGCTATTGCTGATGTGGATGACTTTGCCGAATGCATTGGATTTTTTTTCAGACGAACTGTTGCTTGATGCTTATGATTTTATTGGGCAATTACTGAGAGTGAGTCGTTAGGGTTACTTTGCCGATAATGATTTGATGTTACGCTGCTTTATAACAAAATTAATAAGCCACACCAGGGTGCTTTATAGTGGACGCCTAGCGTAGAGACGCAAAATTTTGCGTCTCTACAGAGCGTGATTACTCTAAGGTTCCTGTCGTGACCCTCAAGAACCAGCCTAAGCAGAAATTTTATGTCAATGACTTATAACCATGTCTGAAGATTCCGGTCAGGATAAAACCGAAGAACCCAGTAGTAAACGTCTGGCTGATGCGCGTAAAAAAGGCCAAATCGTTCGCTCGCGTGAGTTGAATACGTTAATTATGCTGATCTTTAGTGCCACGTTGTTAATGACATTCGGCGTTAAAATGGGCGATGGTTTACTTAAAATTATGCATGATAATTTTGCGTTAAACCGTGCGGCAATTTTCGATTCCAGCACGCTGGTTTCGTCCTTTAAAAGCTCGCTTATAGAAGCGGGGTTATTGCTTGCGCCTTTAGTGGGTGGCTTATGTTTGGCGGCATTCATAGGGCCCATTGTGCTGGGGGGCTGGAATTTTAGTTGGGATGCTATTGCGCTTAATTTTGGTAAACTGGATCCCATTAAAGGCATTCCAAGGCTTTTTGGTCCCAAAGGCTTTGTCGAATTATTTAAAGCGTTATTAAAAATGACGCTTATTTTTATTGTTGCTTATCTTTTATTTAAGCGTTATTTGCCTGAATTTGTGAGCTTAAATGACGAGCCGGTGCAAGTCGCTATTGCTCACACAGGCAAAATTATGGTTTCGGCGTTTTTATATTTAAGCGCTGCGTTACTGTTGGTGGTTATGCTGGATGTACCCTATCAATTGTGGACGCATAATGAGCAATTGAAAATGACTAAACAGGAAGTGCGGGATGAGGCTAAAGAGTCTGATGGCAATCCTGAGGTTAAAGGGCGGATTCGACGCTTGCAGATGGAGGCGGCACAAGGGCGAATGATGGCGGAAGTACCCAATGCAGATGTGGTCGTGACTAACCCGACGCATTTTGCAGTCGCCTTAAAATATGATCCAGAGACTTCGGCTGCGCCTAAAGTCGTCGCAAAGGGCGCGGATTTGATTGCTGCGCAGATCCGAAATTTAGCGACAGGCGCCAATGTGCCTTTAGTTGCCTCCCCTGCGTTAGCAAGAGCGCTGTTTTATTCTACCGAACTTGACCATGAAATACCTAAAGGGCTTTTTCTAGCAGTAGCACAGGTGTTAGCGTATGTTTTCTCGTTAAAAGCGGCCAAGGTACAAGGACAAAAAGCACCTTTGCCGCCTCAGAATATTGTGGTTCCGGATGAATTTAAAAAAGATTAAGGTGAAGGGTTAAGTGTTTTGTTCTATATTTAAAGTGTTAATGTGGGTTATTGTGATTAGATCCTATGGAATTTAGTAAAGTTACCGCAGCACTCAAAGTAATCGGCGGAGCAGGTTTAGGCGCGCCAGCGGTCATTATCATGATTCTGGCGATGATCATCTTGCCATTGCCTCCGTTTATTTTAGATTTGTTTTTTACCTTCAATATCGCTTTCTCGCTGATTATTTTATTGGTGGTGGTGTATTCACTTAAGCCCCTCGAATTTGCAGCGTTTCCTTCAGTTATTTTGATTGCGACGCTATTGCGGCTTGCACTTAATGTCGCCTCTACCCGTATCGTCCTATTGGAAGGCCATAATGGCGGAGCAGCCGCTGGCAAAGTGATTGAAGCGTTTGGTGCATTTGTTATCGGTGGCAACTTTGCAGTCGGCATCGTGGTGTTTGCTATTCTAGTAGTAATTAACTTTGTGGTGGTCACCAAAGGCGCCGGACGGGTTGCGGAGGTAGGCGCACGTTTTACTCTGGACGCTATGCCGGGTAAGCAAATGGCGATTGACGCTGATTTAAATGCCGGGCTAATCAACCAGGATCAGGCACGTGAACGCCGGGCGGAAGTCGCCTCAGAAGCAGATTTTTATGGCTCGATGGATGGTGCCAGTAAATTTGTGCGTGGGGATGCGATTGCCGGCATCATTATTTTGTTTGTCAATGTGATTGGCGGCTTGATTATTGGGGTGACCCAGCATGGCATGAGCTTTAGTGATGCCGGTGAAGTATATGTCTTGCTCACTATTGGTGACGGTTTGGTGGCGCAGATCCCTTCATTATTATTATCGACTGCCTCTGCAATTGTAGTTACTCAAGCACGCGGAACGGGAACCAATATTGGTGAACAGATCGGGATGCAGTTATTTGAGAATCCCAAGGCACTTTTAATTACTGCGGCGGTTATTGGCATGCTCGGCATTATTCCGGGAATGCCCAATCTGGTATTTATTTTGTTGGCTTTGGGTTTGGCAGGGATGGCTTATTTAATTGATTTTCGGCGTAAGCATGTCGAGCAGACGGCTATTGCCTTGCGGGATAGGGTTACGCCGTTGCCGCCGCCGGAAATTAAAGAATTAGGCTGGGATGATGTCATGCCGGTTGATGTAATCGGATTGGAAGTGGGGTACCGGTTGATTCCTTTGGTAGATAAAAACCAGGGTGGGCAACTGATGGTGCGCATTAAGGGCGTGCGAAAAAAATTATCACAAGAAATTGGATTTCTTATTCCATCGGTGCATATTCGCGACAATCTGGACTTATTGCCGACAGCCTACCGTATTTCATTAATGGGGGTTACGGTAGGGGAAGCCGAGTTGATGCCTGAAAAAGAAATGGCGATTAATCCCGGGCGCGTGTTTGGGCGTTTACAGGGAACGCCATGTAAGGATCCGGCGTTTGGTTTGGAGGCAATGTGGATTGAGCCTGATCAAAGGGATCATGCGCAGACGCTTGGGTATACGGTAGTTGATCCCAGTACCGTTGTAGCGACGCATTTAAGCCATATTTTGCAATCCCATTCACATGAGTTGCTGGGCTACGAAGAAGCACAACAACTCATGGATAATCTTGCGAAGTCAGCACCAAAATTGGTTGAAGACTTAATTCCGAAAACTTTGCCACTGGGCATATTGGTTAAGGTTTTACAAAATATGTTGCAGGAAAATGTGCCCATACGCGATATGCGCACCATCGCCGAAACGTTGGCGGAATTTGGTGTCAAAAGTCAAGATCCTGACATTTTAACATCGGCGGTTAGGGCTTCATTAGGCCGGTTAATCGTGCATGAAATCAATGGTACCGGCGTTGAGATCCCGGTTATTACCTTGGCGCCAGAATTGGAACAGTTATTGCATAAGTCATTACATGCCGCTGGTGAAAGCGGTGTCGGTATTGAACCAGGGTTGGCTGAACAAATGCATAAAACCCTAGAAGAGAGTACGCAACAAATGGAGATGGATGGACAGGTCGCTGTTTTACTGGTTTCATCGTTCCTAAGGCCCTGGCTGGCAAGGTTTGTGCGTAATTCAATTTCTGGGCTGCATGTTTTAGCGTATAACGAAATCCCTGAGGATCGTCAAATCAAAGTGGTTTCGACCGTCGGTCAGCGTGCATAACATGAGTGGAGTAGTATAATGAAAATCAAACGTTTTTTTGCAGCAGATATTCGTCAAGCCATGCGGATGGTGAAAGATGAATTAGGGCCTGATGCCGTCATTATGTCAAATAAATCAGTGGACGGCGGCGTTGAAATTTATGCAGCGCGGGATTTTGATCAACAAATGTTGCAACAAACCCAGAAAGTTGAACAGGGTGTAGTGCCAAACAAACAGAATGCTATCAAAAAAATGTTTGGATTGCAGCAGGATGCCCCGCCTGCGAAAGCGCCGGTACATATTGTCAGCAGTCCTAGAAAGCAGGGCGCTCATAGTGAGCAAATCAGTAGTGTGCCGCGTCGTAAAGTTGACAGCTATATAGGCTATGCAGAAAAAGCCATGTTTAACCGGCCTGACACTCGTCAGATTGAGGCATCGGTTCAACCGGCCATTAAAAAACCTGTAGCTGCAACTGTTCCACCTTTAGATTTTTCTGAAGCTAAATATATTCCGCCTGCACCTCAAGAGCGCGTATTTAACAATGTTCAACAGCAGCAAAAGCCGGTGGAAAAGCAATTTGCAGCGGCGCAGCAAAGTGCAGCGAGTGAAGATCTATTGGCGGAAATGCGTAATGAATTTAAACAATTAAAATTTTCAATGGCAGCGCGCCTGTCAGAATTAAGTTTTAACAGCCTGCAAACGAATCCGGTTAGGATGGATGTATTGCATCGCCTGGCGGACATGGACATTTCTAAAAAATTAAGCTTAAAGCTGGTTAATCACTTGGGTGCCTACAACAGCGCGGATAGTGCCTTTAAAAAAGCTCAGGAAATGCTGGCGAAAGTATTGCCGGTTAGCAATGACAATATTCTTGAGTATGGTGGTGTTGTCGCGCTATTGGGGCCTACTGGCGTAGGTAAAACGACGACTATCGCAAAATTGGCTGCGCAATTTATTTTAAAACATGGCCCAAGACAAGTGGCCTTAATTACCACCGATAATTTTCGTATTGCCGCCCACGAACAATTAAACACCTATGGCCGAATTTTAGATGTGCCGGTTCGAAGTGCAGGCAATGCCCAGGAATTACGTAGTCTGATTAATGGCTTTTTTGATAAAAAATTAATTTTAATCGACACTGCCGGTATGGGCCCAAACGATATGCGTTTGGCTGAACGGTTGATTACGCTTCAAGAAAATGACATTCCAGTGAAATCTTACTTGGTGATGTCTGCCACTACCCAATATAAGGCTATGCAAACCATTGTTAAAGGATTTCAGATGGTTAAACCTACCGGTTGTATTATTACTAAAATGGATGAAGCGGAATCAAAAGGGGCGGTTATATCCACATTGATTGAACAGCAATTACCATTGGTATTTATTACCGACGGCCAGCAAGTTCCTGAAGATATTCACATGCCTAACGCACATCGCTTGGTTGCCCAGTGTGTCGCGGATTTGGAGATAGAGCTTAGACAGCCAGTCACCTTGGGTTATGAAGATTGGGTGGCTAAAGGTTATGCATAACGCATTGGATCAGGCATCCGGACTGCGCAAAATGAGACATATGCGACCGGTAAGGGTTATGGCGGTTACCAGCGGCAAAGGGGGGGTTGGTAAAACGAATTTATCCGTAAACCTAGGTATTGCAATGGCTGAAATGGGACGGCGGGTCGCATTGTTGGATGCCGATATGGGCCTGGCGAATGTTGATATATTGTTAGGGATGTACCCTGAGTTTAATCTTTCGCATGTTTTGAAAGGTCAAAAAACCTTGAATGAAATTATGTTGGTAGGGCCTTCAGGATTAAAAATCATTCCAGCGGCTTCCGGATTGCAGGATATGTCGGATATGCCCTTAAATGAGCAGGCGGCTATTATTCGGGGCTTTACCGATATTGATCAAGAAACCGATGTATTAATTGTAGATACGGCAGCCGGTATTTCATCCAGTGTTGTTAATTTTTCCAGGGCATGCCAGGAAATTATGGTGGTAGTTTGTGATGAGCCGACCTCTTTAACCGATGCTTATGCTTTTATTAAGTTGCTTAATCGGGATTATGGTTTAAGCAGCTTTAATGTCATTTCTAACATGGTGCAGACTCCGCAACAAGGTGAGGGGTTGTTTAACAAATTAACAAAAGTGACGGACCGATATTTGGATGTTGCGTTAAATTATATTGGTGCGGTTCCTTTTGATGAAGATTTGCGTAAATCCGTTCAAAAACAGGTGCCGGTTCTGAAAGCTTTTCCGCAATGTAAGTCTTCATTGGCGATTAAAAATTTAGCACGCATTATTGATGCCAGACCGATTAAAACCCAAGTTGGGGGATATTTGTCATTTTTTGTGGAGCGGATGATTCAATTAGGTATTGAGGATAATATCGCATGAGTGGTGCAGCAATGTATGCTTCGGTGCAAGCAGGGAGCTTGGATGATCAAGTGATGGTGCATATGCCCTTGGTTAAGCGCATTGCGTACCATTTATTGGGTAGACTACCCGACACTGTGTTGCTTGACGACCTGATTCAGTCTGGCGTGCTGGGCTTACTTGAAGCCCTTAAGCATTACGATGCTGCTCAGGGTGCCAGTTTTGAAACTTATGCGGGTATTCGCATTCGGGGTGCCATGTTGGATGAAGTCAGGCGCCTGGATTGGACGCCGCGGTCAGTCCATAAAAAAGCCAGGGAAGTGGCCGCAGCAATTCGGGAAATTGAAAGCAAAACCGGTCGGGACGCTGCAGCTGGTGAGGTTGCAAAACAGTTGGGGATCAGCGTTGAAGAATATGGGCATATTTTACAGGACTCTTTAAGTTGCCGGGTTTTTAGTGTTGAAGAACTGAGCGAAGAAGGGGATGGCATACAGGTTTCTGAATTATCAGGTAATCCATTGGATAAATTATCCAAGGCTGGTTTTGAACAAGCCTTGGCAAATGCGGTTCTGAACCTGCCGGAGCGGGAGCGTTTAGTGGTTTCACTTTATTATGATGAAGAACTTAATTTGCGGGAAATCGGCGAGGTTTTAAATATCAGTGAGTCACGGGTGAGTCAAGTTAATAGCCAGGCAATGTTACGTTTACGTGCCAGACTTACTGATTGGTTGGGTAATTAGTTTTTCCCGATTTAGGGCGTGTTATGATTCACGCTTTGAAATGGGGAGTATCTATGAATATAACAATCATAACAGCGTGCCTTTCGGTCAAGGAATTTATTAGGAGGGTATTGGGCAATATAGCTGCTTTACATTTGGAAGGAGGTAATTGCAAGCGTACGGATTTATTGGAGAATGGATATAACTTGTTGAAAAATAAATATAATAAATCAATGAGATGGGCTTAATGATTAATCATGCTTTGGAAATTGCAAGTGCCGCTGCGGTTTTGATTGTCGTGCTGTTGATTTGGCTAATTCGTGAGCGCTTTAAACTTAAAAAAGAACTGCAATTGCTTAAAGATAATGTCAGCCGAAATAATCAGGATATTGTGGATTTAATTTCTACAGCCATTACGGTCGATGAACGCTTGGCTGATTATGGGACGCTTTTAACCGGTGTGCAGGCTAAAGTGGCTGATTTTAAACAGGTCGATGCGACAGCCCAGCCCTATCATGTTGCTATCCAAAAAGTAAAAGCGGGCGCAGGTGTTGCTGAAGTGATGCAGAATTTTGGTTTAAGCAAGGAAGAGGCGACCTTGTTAATTCGTTTGCATGGGCATAAGTCTAATTTTGATTAAAGCAGCATCCAGTCCATATTTTAATGCGGCTTATTGAATATTATCGAAAACAAGCTAACCTTCAGGATAGACAATAGATTATGCGGGTTGATCTGGTAGGGTTATGTGAAAGTAAGGGGCTTTGGGATATTTATATCCTTCAGGATACAGGTGTGGGTGTTCCTACGGAAATTAAACAAGTTGGAGTGTAGCTTTAAATATGAACATGAAAATGAAAATTCTGGTTGTTGATGATTTTTCAACAATGCGTCGGATTGTAAGGAATTTGTTAACGGGTCTCGGCTTTGTAAATATTGATGAGGCCGATGATGGTAAAACCGGGTTAGCTAAATTGCAGGCAGAAAAGTTTGATTTTTTAGTAACGGATTGGAATATGCCCGGTATGACCGGTTTGGAATTATTGCAAGCGGTTCGTGCTGATCCCAAGCTGGCTACTTTGCCGGTATTAATGGTAACGGCAGAATCAACGCGGGAACAAATTGTCCAAGCTGCTCAGGCGGGGGTCAACGGCTATATTATCAAACCTTTTACGGCGGCAACCTTAAAAGAAAAAATTGAAAAAGTTTTTGAGCGAATCGATGGTTAAGGGACTTAACTTTCTAGTGGTTATTTTTGAACTTGGATTGATAAAAGATGCGATTTAATTGAATGGCCGGTTTTTAAGGCGTTTGCGTTTTTTGGTATTTACCTGACGGGCAACAGGTCTGTGAAGGGTAGCTAAGCGCACAGCAGGCTCAGACGCTTTGGGCGCAACCTACCTGTAAGTTAAAAAAACTTACGGCTAGTAAGTCGTGCGCTTTATAAATTACTGACATTGGAAGCTAAGCTTTTTGGGTGGGCTTGTGGATCTATGAACAATCTAATTGCAACAGTTTTAAACGGACGGGCGTATTTTATGCCTATTTCATCAAGATAGACAAATTTTTTTTATGAGTAATGATATGCGTTTGGAACTGGCGAAAAATTTGGTAGCGGCTTTAGAGCAAATTGATACTTTAGCTGCCGATCAAATCGTAGAAGAACTTGCGGGGCTGCAACGTACGCAATTGTTTCTGGAGATCGGCAGGTTGACGCGGTTATTGCATAATAGCTTGTTAAATGTTGCATCAGATTCAAAAATCCCAGCCTTTAGGGAACAGGATATTCCTGACGCGAAAGAACGTTTAACTTACGTTATAAGCATGACTGAACAGGCCGCCAATCAAACTTTAAGTGCTGTTGAGCATTTATTGCCTATTTCTGAACAGTTGAATTTACAAGGCAATCAGTTAATGGCTCAATGGGAGAAATATTTGGGTGGAGGCTTGCCCGATCAGGAGTTTAAAGCGTTGAGTGTTGAATTATTTAAGTACTTAAAGTCTTCCAACGAAGGTTTGGTGGATATGCAAAATGGCTTGACGGACATTTTAATCGCGCAAGGTTATCAGGATATTACCGGACAAATTATTCGTAAAGTGATTGATTTTGTTTTGGAGCTTGAGCAACACATGGTGAGCTTGGTTCGTGAGACGAGTAGTAAAAGGGTTTTGTCTGAACCGGAAGTGAAAGCCAATTTGCCGGGGCCTGTTGTACCTGGGGTTGACGATAAATTAGGCAATATCGCCAACAATCAGGATGATGTTGATGATTTATTATCCAGCTTGGGTTTTTGAGGAATAGTCATGGTGATTGATCTGAATGATGAGATTGTGCAAGATTTTCTGCTTGAGGCGGGAGAAATTGTTGACTTACTGAGCGAACAGCTGGTTGAGCTTGAGAAATCGCCGGGAGACTATGATTTATTGAATGCCATTTTTCGAGGATTTCATACCATAAAAGGGGGGGCCGGATTTTTAGCGATTGATGCCTTGGTGGGGATTTGTCATAAGGCAGAAGATGTTTTTAATTGCTTAAGACAGGGCGATCGCAAGGTGACCCAAGAACTGATGGATGTGGTATTACAAGCTTTGGACGTTGTTATTGATGTATTTGCCAAGGTACGGGCGGGGGAAGAGCCAACGCCTGCCAATGCAGCGTTGTTACAAAACTTGCAAGCGTTTACTACGACACAATCTGAAACTAAAGCAGTAGCTCCGCTTCCGCAGGAAACACTGGTGCCTGAGCCTACAGGGTCGCAAGCAGGTAATGATGCGGTCACTGATGCTGAGTTTGAAGCGATGCTGGATAGTATGCAGGATAAAGGTAAAGGTAAAGGGGCTTCAGCTATTAGCGCGCAACTTGACGTTGTGCAGCAGGATGCAGTTAATATCAGTGAAGATGAATTTGACGATTTATTAGATCAATTACAAGGTAAGGGTAAGTATGCAACGGAAGTGAGTAAGTCTGTTGCAGTCGACTCTGATGCTGTAGCACCTACAAAAGTTAAAGCGCAGCCGATGAGCGCTGTTCATGCGCCCGAAGAAATGACAAAGGCTGATAATGGTGCCAGTAAAAATAATAAACCGGCTGCGGCAAATCAGGCTGAAAATACCGTTCGGGTCGATATGCAAGTTTTGGACAACATCATGGATATGGTGGGGGAATTGGTATTGGTACGTAATCGTTTCCAGACCTTAAAAGCGACTGCGGAAGTTAGTGAACAAATAAGTCAGACTATGGCTAATCTGGATGTGGTGACGGCAGATTTGCAATTAGCGGTTATGAAAACCAGAATGCAGCCAATTAAAAAAGTATTTGGCCGTTTTCCGCGCGTGGTCAGGGATTTAGCGCGCAGTTTAAATAAAGAAATCAGATTGGACTTGGTGGGGGAAGAGACTGAGTTAGATAAAAGTTTGGTTGAAGCCTTAGCTGATCCGTTAGTGCATTTAGTGCGCAATGCCGTTGACCATGGGGTTGAAACGCCAGTTGAACGGGAAGCTGCCGGTAAGCCCCGAGAAGGGGTGATTGTTTTAAGGGCAACCCAGGCGGGCGACCACATTGAGTTGTCGATTAAAGATGATGGTAAAGGCATGAATGCCGATTACTTGCGGGCTAAAGTAGTTGAAAAAGGCTTGATGGATGAAGAGGCCGCTGCAAGATTGGATAATAAAGACTGCTTTAATTTGATTTTTATGCCCGGATTTTCGACTAAAACTGAAATTTCAGATGTCTCAGGTCGTGGCGTTGGCATGGATGTGGTTAAAACCCGTATCAATGAAATGAATGGGTCGGTTGAGATCAATTCCAAAGAAGGCAAAGGCAGCACGATTTTAATTAAGTTACCCTTAACCTTGGCGATTATGCCAACGTTGATGGTTAAGTTGGGTAAGCAGGTTTTTGCATTGCCTTTAGCGAGTATTTTGGAAGTATTGGAGCTGGACTTAAAAAATACCAACATGGTCAACGGTCAGCTGGTTGTTATCGTTAGGCGCAAAGCCCTACCGCTCTTTTATCTGAGCGATTGGTTGATCAACGATCCCACCTATGAGAGGGCAAAAAACCGGATGGGCAATGTGGTGGTGGTGAATGCTGGCGGACATCATGTGGGCTTTGTGGTGGATCAGTTAATTGGTCAGGAAGAAGTCGTCATTAAAGCGTTAGGAGCTAAATTACAGGGCTTAGTTGGATTGTCAGGGGCAACCATTACCGGTGATGGGAAAATCGCGCTAATTTTGGACGTACCGGGTTTGATGAAAAAATACGTAGGCTGATTAGAAACTATTTGAAGGATTTTTAGGTGTCGATGTGGGGATAATTAACGTGGAAGCAAAGCAAAATGATCTGGTCATGCAATGGGTAACTTTTTGCCTGGCTGATGAGAAGTATGCAATTAATGTGATGCGGGTTCAGGAAATTATGCGGGTAACGGAAATCACACCCGTCCCCGGAGCGCCATCTTATGTCTTGGGTATCATCAATTTACGCGGCAAAGTAGTTACCGTCATTGATACGCATAAACGTTTCGGCTTGGACTCAATTACCGCCGATGATAGTTCCAGTATAGTGATCATTGAAACAGAAGCCCATGTTATTGGTTTTTTGGTTGATAGTGTCGCCGAAGTGATCGAAATGCGCGCCTCTGAAATAGAAGTTGCCCCCAACTTCGGGAATGAAGAAGCGGCTAAATATGTTCAGGGGGTTACTGAGCGAAATAATGAACTGCTGATTTTGGTGGATCTCAACAAGTTCTTAAATGATGATTAGATGACCGAATGGCAAATGGAGCCATTGGAGGATTCGTTTTATACTTCAGTATGTCCTAAAATTTTCTATAGAACATACTGAAGTTTGTTTGTTTTAAAGTTTATCCTTGGAGTTTTTTAATAGACAGCTCTAATGCTTTAATGACCGTTAACTGATTTGCTGTCAGATTGTTATCGGTTCGTAGCTGATCAATTTGCATGGTTAATTGCGTAATGCAAGTTTGTTGCTCATTTCTTTGATCGCGCAGTTTACTGACCATGACCGTAAATGCGCGCGCCAGATCTTGCAGTTGGTCTTTTTCACGTAAAGTCGTGATGGTATCGAGTTGACCATTCCCAACCTGCTCACAGAGCACTTCAAAACGGTATAGCGGACCTGCAATCTTATGGGATGCGTACAAGACCACAAACACCGCTATGGTTCCTGCAACAATAAACGCGACAAAATTGCCGATAAAAATGGACACGCCTAACCGTTCCCAAGCGTTGACAATATTAACGTGCGCCGTTTGTGATTGGGCCTGTAAATCACCGCCGGTGATCCAATAGATTAATAAAGCGGAACAGAGTGAAGATAAAAGAATGAGCAAAAATACCCCGACTATAAAGCGCCATTGAAATGCTTTTTTAATAAAAATATTACGACGTTTGCTGGTGTTGTTAGACATTATTTTGAACCTTCATTGACAGAGTGGCAGATTAAACACAATTCGCCGTCAGTGTTATTGCGGCGAAGTAAAAAACTTTTATGCAGGCGCTCTGCATCTACCAGGCGATCCATAAAACTAAAGCTGGCTTGGGGGCGGTTGCTGCTTAAATTGCCATGCGTATAGTGGCAGGTTAAGCAGCTAATGGTATTTTTTTTACCAACGGGCATGTCCGCAGGAATTTCGAAGTCTAGCTTCAGATTAACTTTATGCCCATCGTCCGGGTTGTGGCAAGTTGAACACATCGCAATGCCATCTTGCGTAAACTTGGTTAAATCTGTGTGGGTATTTTTAGTTTCCAGTAAATCAACGGTACTATTTTCCGGTTCAACTACATGGCAGCTGTTGCAAGCTGTTGCTTTGATATTCTTAGACACTAAATGCGGGTTTTCAGCTGCGCTGTTGGCTATCACTGAACAGAGCAAAACGGGAAAAGCGACCGCTGTTAAAATGCGCTTTTTTAAAGTTATTGAATACATATTAAAAAGACACCACGGCTTGGGCTATGCCAAGGTTTTTATCAAAATAACGCTCTTGGGTTGAGGTACCCAGAGAATCGGTGTACTCAAATTTTAATTTGAAATACTCATTAAATTTGTAATTAAGGCCAACGGTTAATAATGAAATGTCGGCAATGTTGACCAGGGCACCATCATAATCATTTCCAACATCTTGTTTGGGTTGCCAGCGGCCATAACGGACAAAAGCTAAAACGGGCTTATGGATAAAACTTTCAAGATCAGCGATAAGCGTTGAATGGAATCCCAGTTCATGTGCTCTACCATAATCCGTGCCGTCTTCCGTTATGAAATTGTCTTGGGCTTGCAGCAGCATGAATTCGTTTTGCACTTTCAAAAATTTGTAGCCAAAGCTTAAATCTATACCGTAAACGGCGTGGCGTAGATTACGGTTTTTATCCAGATCACTTAAATGTGATACGCCAATTTCTATGCCTTCATGGTTTTTATTATGGCTGCGAAAAGTATTCTGTCCGAGCGATAGGCCTATTCTCCCTCCAACAGACGTACCATCGTTAGCATACATCGCGTCAGTCCAAAAAGCGGAGTAATTAAATATTTTCCAGGAACCATAGGAACGGACACCATCACCATTATAGCCACCAAATTGCATTCTGGCGGTGGTAATAGGCGCGGTTACTGTTACCCGATCGGTGTTGGCAAAATATTGATAATCCGTAGAAAAGGGGATATCAAAGCGTCCAGCCTGAATGTGAAAACCCTGATTGTTAAAAATCCGGCCTCTGGGTGGAATACTATTATCGAACATATGGTAATCCACCAGCGCAACCGCTATGCCACTCCCACCTGCGCCAATGCCCCCCGGCCCACTGCCACCGCAGGTAATGGCCGCCGGTGCAGAAAAGTCTGCACCAGATGAGTTACCACATAACACCAGCGCAGAGCTGGCGGCAAAGTGTTCGTTGTAGGAATATTCCAGATCTAATTCAACCGAACCCACACTAAAAGTTTGGTCGGTTGCATTATCGGTTTTGGCATTGATATCAAAAAAACCACTGATATCTAGGCCTTTTTCTTGCGCCGCTTCTTTCAACTCTGCAATTTCTTCACCCAGATCACCAAGCTTGCTGTTGAGTGTCGATACAGTCGGGACATTTTGGCTTTCAGCTGCCTTAGCGGCTGGACTTGCTTCTGGAGTTCTATCGGCAAGAGTAGCTGATGAGGTCTCGCCAGATTCTGCTTTTATCTGTCCAGATTTTGTAGGCGATGCTGTTACTGCAGCGTTGGGTAAAGTTTTTTCCAGTTGCTGCAAGCGCGCTTCCAGCTGGGCAATTTTTTGGTCTTTTTCGCGTAATAGGCTTTCCACGATTTGGCGGATATGGGAATCTGAGACGGCCGCCTTTGTTTGTGCAGGCAAGGGCGCGGACACCGATAATCCGCTTAATACTAACGCACAGGAAATCCACTGTGGTTTAGTTTTGATGATGAAATTAGACATAGCCTAGCTGTAAGTTAAGTAAGAAATTAAATTGCACCAAAAACGGGCGGATAAAAAGTACTTGATTAACTATCGTATAAAACCCAAAAAATACAAGTTTCACTACTAAAAATTTTAGTTGCTTTACTTGTTAAATGAATCGCTTAAGTGGCGTTGACTTCGTAATAGCAGCTTTGAGGTATCTAACAACTGATTGTTAGCTCCTCAAGCAGCTGGGTGAATTATTACGGTTCCAGGATGAGCAAGGCATAGGCGGAAAGCGCGTTGACCGAAGCGCTGAAAAAAGTGCGTAGTAACGCACTAATTCTTGTTTCGTAACTTGATAAAACTAACTTATCAACTACGCTTAATTTCATGTAAGTGCAGATGGCATTTCGAGGCTGTCAAGCAGCTTAAATACCTGAAAATTAAAGTAAGCTTATTGAATTGGTGGGCGATAAGTTATTGCTGAATAGCACAACAATTAAACCTGTATACCCTAATTTATACTCAGGGATAACAAATTTTAAAAGACAGATGAGCGATTTGTTTATGCCCAAAAAATTATTGGAAGGAGTGGTAGGTTGGAAATAAATAACACAATCTGGATGGTATTGGTCGCAATTATTTTCTGGTCATTAGGCTGGCGGATGTGTGAACGCAGGTTAGCTTCAACTGATCCTTCTGCAAGGAAAAAAAATGTAGCAGTAGATGTTGATTTGGCAACAAAGGTCGATGTTTACGCAAAAAGCCTACAGGACTTTAGTCAGCAAGTTCCACCCGTTTGGTCAGCCTTAATTGATAGCTCACGCTTACAAATGGAAAATGCCATAAACGCCTTAACGCTTCGTTTCAACAATATCGTCAATAATCTGGACAGCGTTCTGGAGCTAACCCAAAGCGTGCTGATTGAAAGCGACCAAAATGTCTTTGAATCCAGCCGAAACCGGTTGAATCAAGTCGCCATTAACCTTGATCAAGGCTTAAATGATAAGCGGCTTATGTTAGAAACTATTAAAACCCTGGTCAATTTTATTGGTGATATGCAGGGCATGGCAACGGATGTAACCCAGTTTGCGGAGCAAACCAAGCAATTGGCAGAACATGCTTGGATAGAAGCTGGTCTTGCCGGGGATGCAGGCCAAGGATTTTCAGTTGTTGCTGAGAAAATAAAACAGCTTGCCAGTGCGTCCGGCAACACCGGCAAACAGTTCTGTGACAAAGTTAATGAAATTAATGCCGCGATTACTAATGCTTTTTTGATCGCGGAAGCGGCTTCCAAAGCTAACGCCGAGTCCGTTACGTCTGCCAATGTTCAGATTCAGGATGTACTAACAGACATGCAAGCGGTTTTAGATTTTTTAAAATTGGCTAACCAACGATTGGGGGATAAGGCGCAAGGGATAAAAGAAGAGGTTTTTGAATCCATTGTGCAATTTCAATTTCAAGACCGCATCGGTCAAACTTTGACACATGTTCGTGACAGCATCGGGCAATTGCCACAGCACATTGCACAGAGCTTGGCGACAGGGGAGCATAGCTTGAAACCGTTGGATATTTCAGCGATGCAAAATCAACTTGAACACTCTTATACGATGGCGGAAGAGCATCAATTGCATAACGGTAGAAAGCAGGCAGTACCGAATCCCGTCGAAATTACTTTTTTTTAGGATACAAACATGGCTAAAACAATCCTCGTGATCGACGACTCTGCCTCAGTGCGGCAAGTGGTCAGTATCGCTTTAAAAGGTGCTGGCTACGAAATCATTGAAGGGGTCGACGGTGTGGATGCGTTGTCGAAAATGAATGGCCAAAAGATTCATTTAATCATTTCCGATGTCAACATGCCCAATATGGACGGGATTACGTTTGTCAAAGAAGCCAAGCAATTGCCCGCTTATAAATTTACCCCAATTATTATGTTGACCACGGTATCCGAAGAAGCCAAAAAACGTGAAGGTCAAGCCGCTGGTGCCAAGGCATGGGTGGTTAAACCATTTCAACCAGCGCAAATGCTGGCCGCGGTCAGTAAATTGATTATGCCCTGAAGCATTGGAGAAAGACACTATCATGCAAACACTCGATATCAAGGGCGAAATGACCATTTACACCGCAGCTGAACAAAAAATACAGTTGTTGGCGTTTATCGAATCCGGGCAGGAACTTTGTTGCAATCTTGCAGAGGTGAGTGAATTAGACACCGCCGGTACACAATTACTGATTTTAGCCAAACAGGAAGCAGCATGGGCAGATAAAAAATTAAGTTTTGTTAAACACAGCAAAGTTGTACTTGAGGTTTTGGCATTGGTTAATTTGACTGAGTTGCTGGGTGATCCTTTAGTGCTAAATGTAGTGGAGCACAGCTCATGAGCTTTGATGAAGAAATGCAAGCGGCATTAGTGACTTTTGTGATCGAAAGTCAGGAGCTTTTACAAGCTATGGAAGCGGATCTCATCAGTTTGGAGCAACACGAAGATCCCAGCGCGACCATTGCGTCGATTTTTCGTGCCGCACACACCATCAAAGGCTCGGCAGGCTTATTTGGCTTGGAACATATTGTCCGCTTTACCCATGTGGTTGAAAGTGTCCTGGATACCTTGCGCAATGGTAGTTTAAGTGTATCCACTGGACTGATCGCGATTTTATTACCCTGCCGTGATCATATTGCGTTACTCATTCAAGCGCTCGCGGAAGGGCAACAGACCGAAGATACTGCCCAAGCTCAACGGGGCAAGAGTCTATTAGAGAAACTACGCCCGTATCTTGGAGACGCAAAAGGGCTTGCAACCATGCAGGCAACCCAATCTGGAAGTGTGGTAGGAATGGCTAGAAGTCATGAAGGTGCATTGCAAGCTGGCAATTGGCACCTCTCTTTAAGATTTGGTGCAAATTCACTTAGAAATGGCATGGATCCTTTCAGCTTTATTCGCTACCTTGCCACTTTAGGAACTATAGTCTCCATCAACACGTTGACCGATGCCATGCCGGAAGCGGCAGATATGGATCCTGAAACCAGCTATTTAGGTTTTGAAATTGATCTGCAAAGTGATGCGGATAAAGCAGCCATTGAAGATGTTTTTGAATTTGTGCGGGAAGACAGCCTTATCCAAGTCTTGCCGCCGAACAGCAGTATTGCTGAGTATATTCAACTGATCCAGAGCTTGCCGGAAAGTGAGCTGCGTTTGGGTGAGATTTTTGTTAATACGGGCGTGTTGACCCAATCGGAACTGGATACAGGTTTACCGCAACAGGCTAACCCGGAAGCGGTTATAGCTCAAAATAAACCAGTTGCCTCCAGTGTGGGCGTAACTACCTCGACAGTGCAATCTGCTAATGATGCGGCACAGGATAAGCAAAAACTTAACAAGGGTAACAAAAGCCTTGAAAATCAGAGTATCCGCGTTGACTCTGAAAAATTGGATCAATTAATTGATCTGGTTGGGGAACTGGTTATTTCCTGTGCGGCAGCCAACTTACGGGCTGTGCAATTGCACGATTCCAAGCTGTTGGAAACCAATGCCAAAATTCTCGGACTGGTTGAAGAGGTACGTGATAGCACCTTAAAACTGCGTATGGTTCCTATTGGTTCAACTTTCAGCCGCTTTCAACGGGTGGTCAGGGACGTTAGTGCGGAATTGGATAAAGACATCAGCTTGGTGATAACCGGCGGCGACACCGAAGTGGATAAGTCCGTGATTGAGCATATTGCTGACCCCTTGATGCACTTAATCCGTAATGCTATGGATCACGGCATCGAATCGGCAGCAGTTCGCGCTGAACGCGGCAAACCGGCAAAAGGCACACTTAAGCTAAATGCGTATCACGAATCCGGCACCATTGTGATCGAAGTAAGTGATGACGGTGCGGGGCTAAACCGGGAGCGGATACTGGCTAAAGCGATCGAGCGTGGCTTGATCCAGTCCGGTACTAACTTAAGCGAAAAAGAAATTTACGCACTCATTTTTGAACCGGGATTTTCTACCGTCGAACAGGTTTCCAACCTTTCCGGGCGCGGCGTGGGCATGGATGTTGTAAAGCAGAATATTGCCGCTATGCGGGGTGTTATTGAAATAGTCAGCGTGCCCGGAGAAGGGATGACTTTAAGGATTCGTCTGCCCTTAACCTTAGCCATTATTGACGGTTTTCTGGTCGGTGTCGGTGAGTCGTTTTTTGTCGTCCCGCAAGACCGTATTGTGGAGTGTGTGGAATTGCCTAAAACCAATAAACCCTATGAATTTATGAATTTACGCGGCGAATTGTTACCGTTCATCCGTTTGGGTTCGGTATTCAATATCAAACACGAAACCGCCAAGCGCGAAAACGTGGTGGTCGTTGATGTCGCAGGCCAAAAAACCGGACTGGTGGTCGATCAATTAATCGGTGAGTTTCAAACGGTCATTAAGCCGTTAGGCAAGTTGTTTAATCATGTCCAGGGCATTGGCGGTTCCACTATTTTGGGGAGTGGCGAGGTGGCTTTGATTATCGACGTGCCGGTCTTGGTTAATTATAAAAGTCAACGTGAAAAAGCCGCTTAAAAAGCGGCCACATCATAGAGAAATATTTACATTTATCAAGTACGAAAAATAAGGAGTTACGCAGTGAAACTTAATCAACCCGTTACCGATAAAGAAATACAAGTCTCTGAAGCGGAAACACTGGTTTCAAAAACTGACCTTAAAGGCATGATTACTTATGTGAATGATGCGTTTATTAAGATCAGCGGCTATAGCGAAAGCGAATTATTGGGTCAATCACATAATATCATCCGTCACCCGGACATGCCGTCTGAAACCTTTGCAGATCTTTGGTCAAACTGCAAAGCGGGTAAGCCGTGGTCGGGTGTCGTTAAAAACTGTTGTAAAAATGGCGATTATTATTGGGTGTTAGCCAATGTGGTGCCTATTTTTGAGCGCAACCAACTCACCGGATACGGCTCGCTACGCAGTAAACCAACGCGACAGCAGATTGAAACAGCTGAAAAGGCCTATCGCTTGTTTAAAGTGGGTAAGGCACAGGGCTTAAAGATTAACCAGGGTAATGTAGTAAACAATAATCTCATATGGAGAGCTAGAACAATGTTTCAAAAATTGAATGTAGGTGCCCGTTTAAATGGCTTAATAGGACTGGGTTTGTTAGTGGCTATAACTCTCGGTGCGTTAGGTTTAGTCGGGATGGGGCAGTCGCAGGATAGCCTGAGAACGGTTTACGCAGACCGAATGGTGCCACTGCGTGATTTGGGTTTAATCAATGAACTTATGGTTGAAAATAGAACCCTGCTCCGCACAGTGTTGAGTGAGGTAGAAATCGCTTCACCCGCCGGGGTGGCAACCGCAGAAACTAAGCCCACCCTGGCTATGAATGCCGGTGAAGCATCAAAAGCGGCCGAAGCTATGGCTAAAAATATAGACCAAATCACTAAGCTTTGGGATGGCTATATGGCAACCTATTTGACGCCTGAAGAAAAAATATTGGCCGATCAGTTTATAGTCTCGCGTGGAAAATTTGTCCAAGAGGCTGTAAAACCAGTCATGCTGGCTTTGCAATCAAATAACTATGCAGAGTCCCGTAAATTGGCAGATAAAGCTAAAGCGCTTTTTCAGCAGGCAGATGCTGACCTGGAAAAACTGAAAAATTTGCAACTCGATGTTGCGGATAGCGAATATAAAGCCGGTGTAAGCCGCTATGAAAATATCCGTATGGTCAACGTTGGTTTATTAGGGGGATCCATTGCCCTGCTGATCTGGTTGGGATTGCTGGTAACCCGCTCAATTGTTCGTCCGCTGAATCAGGCTATCTCCGTGTTTGGCAATATGTCTAATGGTAAGTTTGATAGCGTCATTAATGTTACCGGAGAGGACGAAGTCAGCAAGGTGTTAAGTGGTTTAAAAACCATGCAAACCAAGCTGGGTTTTGATATTGATGAAACCAAGCGTATGTTGAATGAGAATACCCGTATTCGCAATGCTTTGGATTTTGCTTCTACCGGTATGCTGATTGCGGACAGGGAGAATAATATTATCTATATGAACAAAGCCGTTGCCAAAACCTTAAGCACTGCTGAAACGGATTTCAAAAAGGTTCTGCCTCAGTTTGATGCTAATAAGATTTTGGGGGCTTCTGTAGATATTTTCCATAAAAACCCGGAGCATCAAAAACAATTGCTGGCAACCTTGAAAAGTTCCCACGTCGCCAATATGGAAGTTGGTAATCGTACGCTTAAATTAACTGCTACGCCGGTTTTTGATGCAGAGGGTGGTCGTTTGGGTACCGCCTTGGAATGGATAGATCGTACCGCTGAAGTTGCCATTGAAAAAGAAATCGCTGCCGTGGTGAATGCAGCCTCCAAAGGTGATTTAACAGAACGGATTTATTTGGATGGCAAAGAGGGTTTCTTCCTTAATTTTAGTACCGCCATTAACACCTTGACCAACAGTGTTGAACAAGTCGTTAAAGAGACGGTTAATGGTTTAAGCCGGATGTCCAAAGGGGATTTACGCCAGCCTATTTCAGGGGATTTCGAGGGGTCGTATAAAATCATTAAAGACAGTTGCAACGCAACCATGACCCGCTTAACCGACCTTATAGATGAAATGAACCACATGAGCCGCGAACACGACGCCGGAGATATTGACGTCTTCATGGATGTTAAAAAATTTCAAGGCGACTTTGGCATAATGGCTAAAGGCGTCAATGAGATGGTAACCGGACACATCAATGTCAAGAAAAAAGCCATAGCGGTATTCAAAGCCTTCGGTGAAGGCAACTTCGATGCCCCAATGGAACAACTGCCCGGCAAAAAAGCCTTCGTTAACGAAGCTGTAGAACTGGTGCGCAGCAACCTTAAAGCCGTCATCGCCGACACCGACAAGCTCTCCCTGGCAGCTGCTGCGGGGGAACTTGACACCCGCGCCGATGCGTCCAAACACCAGGGCGACTTCCGTACCCTGGTCGATGGCATCAACCATACCCTGGATGCAGTCATAGGGCCGATCAACGAA
>JBEBJQ010000133.1:0-6203 GCA_040079795.1 Methylococcales bacterium | reverse complement strand
GCCATTGATTTGTTCGGCGTTGATGCTTTGCAAAAAAGCCACGGTTTTGGCAATTCGCGCCTGTAAGTCGGCAAAGGTTGCTTCGTTATCTGCGTAACTGGGCACATCAACACCAGCAAGACGAGCTGCGCCACCTTTGATAATATCGGTTGCTATTTGTATCTGCTTTGCCAGCGGATACATATCCGGTGCCAAGCGTGCGTTAACAAAGATGGCCGGATCGATCTTCTTCGCTTCGGCATGGACAACAGCTTTTTCGAGAATTGCGGATAAATTGCCTAACATCCTGACAAAAACAGGGATTGAGGCATCGTACATGGACAGTGACATCATATTTCTCCGGTAAGTTTGGGCTTGGTTATTGTTAAATAAGCTCGGTAATGGGCTAAACCTGTGATAATTTTAAGCAACGTCCCCTTCGGCTCCGCTCAGGGAGCGCTACCTGAGCGGAGCCGAAGGGGGAATCATAAACACGAAACTATGAGCTTCACCGGGTGCGTGTCACAAATTTGACCAACCACCAACAAGCCTTATAGATCAAGAAAATTTTCCAATTGTTGTAAAGTTAGGGCTGCTTGGCATGCCAAAGCCTTATCTTCATCGGTGTTATATCCCCATAATGCAAAAATCAGTTTAACTTTCGCGAGTTCGGCGTTTTTTTGCACATCTAACAATGCAGGTAACCTGTCTTCAACAAAAGTAAGGCTTTCATTTGGATGGTATTTTAGCAGTGTTTTCATTACCTCCACCTTGCTCATGTTTCGATCCATACCAAAAATGCGTTCGTCCGCCAGATCAATTGCATTGGCTTTGAGTATCTGCTTGATGAATCGTTCCTGCTTAGTGGTGACGACATACCAGTAATGCTGTTGACTTAGCGCGTGCAGTTTTTCCGTTACGCCCGAAAACAGCGGATTCATGTTGATCCAGTCAGCTAAATCAGCTTCAATCCAAGCATCGCGGGTTTCGCCAAACAATTGCTTTAAATGGCTTACAGATAGTTTGTCATCATGTAACAAAGTTTGGATTCTGTTGTTGTAATCGCGGCAAATAGTATCAATGGTTTCGCCAATATGGAGCAGGCGCATCACCAATATGGCTTCATAACCGGTTTCTATCATTGGCCTTAGCAAGCGGAATTTCTCAATAAAAGGTTGTGGCACAGCCTTGGGCATATCCTGCCAGAGTGTGCCGGCGGCTTTCCAGCCGGTTATCGCTGTTTCCACCGCGCTGTCGCAGATTACGCCATCAAAATCGAGGGCAAAAATAGTCGGGTTGGTCATTTGGGTAATTCGGAGTCGTTAAGTTTTTTGTGAAATTGTGAAGAATTATTACATCAAAACTTAAAAATCCGAATTGTTTGGTAAATCATAACGCCAAGTTTCTTGGTAGATTCCAGATTTATACCATTTCTTTTTCGCTGTTAGGCATTAACAAATAACTTGCTTTGGCCTTTCAAAGATCAGGCATGTGCTTATTACAACTTATCTGCCACACAATCATAATTTGGTCGGATGGATCATATTGTCCTTTTCGTAGGCCTTTTAAGCGGACTCAAAAACAACACCATCGGCAAAACGGTAGTGTCGGGGAAACATACCCCGACACGTGGAACCACTTTAGTAAAAAACAGGGCTAAGGCAAAAAACAAATACAGGCGCGAATCTGTATTTGCTTTGGGTTTCTCTGGCATGACATGCTGGTTGGCAAGGTTAGGCATAACTATTTTTCCCTAATGTAGGAGCTAACCTTGGGTGATAAAATGGTGGAGAGCCTAGGCTAAGAAAAGATGTCACATTGTTAATATAAATTGAAAAATTTAGAGTTTAAAAAAAACGCCGACGACTAGCGCCAAGCTGACGAAGTTTAACCAGAAAGAAAATTCATATAAGATGTCCCTGGCAAGTTGTTTTAGGTGCTGGCAAGAAGTTGACTTTAGTAAAATCACCATGCCGATTATAGTAACACTGGCGGCACCGACAAACAAAAGCACTGGGCTGGCCGGCGGCAAGGTCAAATAGAAAAGCAGGTAAACCAAGGCGCAAACATCCGCCATAAGCAACAGAATGCCGCCAATACCGTTATCCGTATGATGTTGGTGAAGCGCAGGCCCCCAAGTTGCCGTCAGGACAAACAAAGTCCAAATCGCCGTTTTGTGCCAATAGCCTGGCTTGAAAGGGGGTTCATCTGTGTAATAATCCAAATCTTCGTACCCATAAAAACCGAAGGTATATAAATTTTCAACATGCCCATTTATATCCAAGTTTCCCAAAAGTGTTAACATCACGAAATTGATTTGCACTGTCACTAAAGGTAGCAATGCAATGAGCAACCAGAATCGGCGATGCCGAGCGTAATTTTCATCCGCTACAAATTGACCGCGCCCGTATTGATAATGTGTCGCTATAGCAGCGACGACATAAACTAGAACAGTACTGATTTTTTGCTCATATCCTGAAGAATAAACCACATACTCCATAGCCATTTCATGCGGACAAAACAAAGCGCAATCGGTAAAAAACAATGCTAAGGCAAAAAACAAATACAGGCGCGAATCTGTATTTGCTTTGGGTTTCTCTGGCATGACATGCTGGTTGGCAAGCTTAGGCATAACCATTTTCCCTAAATAAAAAGTACACTGACATCAAGGTAACGGTTTCCTGCCTTGATGCCTGCCTTAATAATTACTGCCCTTGCGCGGTATAGAGATTGGTCAAGCTGGCATTACGAAACGTATTCGTGCTGGGTTGTAAAGTCATTGTCCTGCTTTGAATGTCTGTGATCTTGCCAAAACTAAAACAGGTCACCTTAAGGTAAGGGATCTCCTTTGCGTTTCACTTTGTCCAGCGTTATCAATGACTCTAAGTCAAGAAAAGATCTGTCATCTGTATGTATACATATATCACATAAAATAAGACCCCAATAATTAGCAATACGCTGACCAAGTTTATCCAGAAAGCACATTCATATAAAATATCTCTGGAAAGTTGTTTTACGTGCAAAAAGGAGGCAGATACTACCATAATCACTGTGGTAATTACGGTAACACTGGCTGCACCGCTAAGTAAAAGCACTGGGCTAACCATCGGCAAGGTCAAATAGAAAAACAGGTAAACCAAAGCGCAAGCATCCGCCATAAGTAACAAAGTGCCGCCCATACCGTTATCCATACGATGTTGATGCAGCGCAGGCCCCCAGGTTGCCGTCAGGATAAACAAAGACCACATCGCCGTTTTGTGCCAATAGCCTAGCTTGAAAGGGAATTCATCCGTGTCATCTATATCTGATCCACCATAAAACCCGTAATGACTTACCCCGTGAGAATGTTGCCCAAGGTCGTCGAAATATTCAAGTATATGATATCCATAAATATGCACGCCAACAAAATGTGCCAATACAATCAGTAAGGGTAGCACGGCAATAAACAACCAGAAACGCCGATGCCGTAAATAAAATTCAAAATCCAAAAATTGGTTTCGTTTGTAGTGGTAGTGCGCAGCTTCGCAAGAAACAACACAAGCAAGAACAGCAAAGGCTTGGTGTATGAATTCTGAAATGGCAGCAATATTAAAAAATCCGGATGCATAGCTTTCGCTAAACAAGGCCACTTTAGTAAAAAACAGCGCCAAGGCAAAAAATAAATATTGCCGTGGATCTTTGTAGGTTTTGGGTTTGTCTGGCGCGACATCATGCTTAGCAAAGTTAGGCATAACCAGTTTTCCCTATACGACTTAGCTTAAGCCGATAAAATGAAGGGCAACCTCCTAAAATAGGGGCAGCTCATGGTTAAATGCAATTGCCAGAGGATAGCCTATGAAAAACGCCGACAAATACAACTAGACCTGCAAAATTTATCCAGAAAGCAAGATTATACAACCAATGCCTGGTAAGTTGTTTTAAGTGCAGAACAGAGGATAATTTTACCAATATCATTATGGCAATCACTGAAAAGCTGCCTGCTCCGACCATCAAAATAAGCGGACTGACACTTGGCAAAATAAAATAGAAAAGAGTAAAAACCAAAGCGTAAGAATCCATCATTAACAGTAAAACGCCAGCTATTCCAACATCTGAACGATGTTGGTAAATAGCAGGCGGTAATGTTACTGTTAGGATAAATAAAACCCATAGCACCGTTTTATGCCAATAACCTTCATTAAAGGGGTGGGCATAAAAGAGTGGCGTAGACTTTAAAAACAGCGATAGCAAGGCAATAGATAACCAGAACACCACATGCCATAAATACCCTTCATCAGCCACGAACTCACCGCGATTGTAATGATTGTGCGTTGAAATTAGTCCTACGACATACACAAGCACGGCGGCGGCTTCTTGCCGGCACACTGTGTTATCTACATATCCTAGAGGAAGCCAGCTTTCGCTACCAAACATAGCGTACAAAGAAAAAAGCAACGCCAGCACCATAAAAGAGATTCTGACTAAATCTGATCTATGAGATTCATCCTGCTTCGGCATGGTACTTCCCTCATCTTCAAGCGGAAATGGGTTTGTATCCCGATTCCGAAAATTGTATAAATAAATATTTTTGTCTTTACGAGAATAAAAACAAGGCAGAAACGCTAAAACTTGAACATGAGTTGATATTTAAAGCATTGAATTTATAATAAAAATTATTGTGGCGTTGCTGTATAAAGATTAACTGAAGTATTTTTACGAAACACATTAGTGCTAAGTTGTAATGCCATTGCCCAACTTTGTATGCTCTTGACTTTGCCGAAGCTGGTCTCCTTAAGGTAAGGGATGGTTAATACTGAACTCAGATAAGTTGCCGGTACGCTGGACTTGGTGGTTGTCGGTGCAATCGAAAAAATATAAGCGAACTTGCCGGTATTGGTCGGGTCCGACAAAGTCATGGATTTCGGGACACCTGTGGAACCCGTCAGCACCACCGGAATAGTAATCACCGGATAACCTAGATCAAAACTAATGCTAGGCATTCTTCCGTAAAAAACTCTTAGAGCTACTTTATCTCTAACACTCAAAACGGGGCTTCGGAGACGATTCAAATTGCAATAAGCCATGATTGATTGGTCGTCATATGCACCAATGCGTAAGTTACCGAATGTGATTTGACCTAAAACGGGTGATGGATCTTTTATTCCACATGCCATTGTCTTGTAAGGTAAAGGCTGGTCATTTCTATTTTGCTCGTGTGACATTCCCAGGACGTGACCAAACTCATGAATAACAACAGCTTTGAAACAGTTTTCCTCACTTATTGATTGGGCTTGGCATCCTTTAAAAGAAGTATCATTTCTAGTATAAATTCGATTTTTAATCATATCAAAATCTAAAACGACACCATAAACTAAATTGGCTAAATTTTTGCCAAGGGCTTTTACATAAGGAGGTGGCAAATTACCTATTGGTGTTGGGAGGGTAGAGGTTGAGCTTACCAGGATTCTGACACCAGGAAAACCAAGAGTGGTCAGAGGACACTGCCCCTTATCGACAAAATAAATTAACGAAGCCGATCCGTTCCCGGTTGGGTTGGTGGTGAAATTAGTCAGATCGCCCCAGGCGGCATTAATATAGTTAAGCGTATTGATGCGACGCTGTTTCCAGGTGGGGTGAGTAACGGTATCGTTTATGGTCGCCAAGTTTTCCCAACACACCGGAAGTTCATATTTATGGGTTGTGGTATTTAAAGTTAAAGTCCAAAGCTGGTCGTCCCGGACAAACGCCTCCGGTTTCGGTGTTGCGTTAGCGATTGGATTAACTGCCCCGACAATAATCGGTAGTGAAGTGAGGAACAAAGAAGCGATTGCTTGCTTAAAAGCCATTGTAAAACCCTCATTTTGGTTAAGGAAACAGAGTTGTAGTTCGGGATGCATAAAATGCGCTCTAACTTATAAGCTATATCTTATTGGCTGTCAAATAAACAGCAAGGTGGCTCGTGTGAAGCCCCTGGATGCCGCAAACTCCATCTAAACATGAAATCGTTCCACGCCGGAGTGTGGGAACGATGCAAGCGTATATGGCATTAAAATCAGCAAGCAAACTATACTAATCCTACCCATATTCTCATCCAGGTATGAGACAGTGTTCATCCGGCGCATTTTCTTTTATACTCACGCGCTATTTACTTGAGGATAGCTAATGGAAAAACCGTACATTCTACACATGCTCACCACCGCGAAAAACCTGAGCCCTTTTGACGTGAACATGGCGATGGATGCCGG
>JBEBJQ010000132.1:0-6228 GCA_040079795.1 Methylococcales bacterium | reverse complement strand
GCTTTGGCAAGAACGGCATTTGTGCTTCACTGTCATCTTTATCATGGGCTTATGGCAAATTTATAATGTAACTTATCATTTAAAATTTAGCCACTACCATTTAACCAACCAAAACTCTCACAAGTCATCCCAACAGGCTTATATTCCGCTCCGCACCAGCCCGAATAACTTGATTGCTTTATAACAGAAAAAACCTGCCGGAAATCAATTTCTCCCGTCCTCGGCTGACCACGCCCCGGATAATCAGCAAACTGGATATGACCGACCTTATCAGTATGCCGCGTAATGAAATCAATCACATCATCGCCCATCCGGTACATGTGGTAGATGTCGTATTGCATGGACAGGTTGGGATGTTGGAGTTGATCGAGAATAGCCAGCATTTGCTCGCCGCTGTGGATGATAAACCCCGGCATGTCATCGGTGTTGATGGCTTCAAAGACGGTTTTGATAACTAACGGCTGCAAGGTTTCCGCCGCCAACAATAGGTTGTCTTTGAAGGTCGCTAGATAGTCTGGCAATCGGTGTTCTTCAAAACAACGTCCTGGCAAAATATTGATCACGTCCGGCTTTAGGCACTGGGCGTAAGCGACCGTTTGGGCTAGGGCTTCCTGGAATTGCGCCTTTTTTTCTGGCACACAGGCAAGCCCTTCGCCGCCTTGCATCAGGTCATCAGCGTCAACATTAAATTGCACCAGTTTAAGCTGATGTGCTACCAATTCTGCGGCAATTATTTCAGGCTTTATGCTGTACGGAAACTGGATTTCCACCGCCGAAAAGCCAGCGTCTTTCGCGGCTTTAAAGCGATCAATCAACTCATATTCCGTGAATAACAAGCTCAGGTTGGCGCTGAATTTGAGCGCTAACCATTGCCCTTCGGCGACCAACGGAAGTGCCTGTGGCGCAGGTTCAAGACGAACGCCGTTTGGCATTTTATTTATCATACAGCTTGATTAAGGTGGACGGATCTTGATCCAGAAAACCGTTACTGCCGTGTAGTTGCATTAACTGTGTCGCCAAGCCAGACATCGGCACCGAATGACCGTGTTGCCTGGATAAATCGACCGCCATATTAAGATCTTTCAATAAGGTTTTTACGTGCCATTTGATCGGCTCGAATTGTGCCAACGCCATTTCCGTGCCGGTAATTTGCAAGGGTTTGGAATCGGCAAAACCTCCCGCCAGTGCTTGTGGTATTTTTGCGGCATCTACGCCAGCTTGTTTTGCCAACGCCATCATTTCGGCTATGACCAGCACATTACAACTGACAATCATCTGGTTACAAATTTTGGTGATTTGCCCACTGCCCACTTCGCCCATGTGTGTGAGTTGTCGATACAGCGGCGCTAATACGTCCCTTGCGATAGCGATGTGTTCGACTTTGCCACCCGCCATAATCGCCAGATTGCCTTGCTCCGCAGCAGCCACGCCGCCGGATACCGGCGCATCCACCCAACCCATGCCGCATTGTTTTTCGAGTAGCGCCGCCAATGTTTTGGTGGTTTCAGGATGAATGCTTGATAAATCAATAACCAGCTTGCCAGATGAACCATTGTCGACAATATCGTTGCGAACAATGGACTCGACAACATTAGTATCGGCAAGGCATAAAATAACGACATCGGCGGTTTTGACTAATTCGGCTACTGTTGAGCAAATAATCGCTCCAGCTTTGGCTACCGCTTGTAGATTTTCTGGGCTGCGATTCCATACATAAACTATGAAGCCCGCTTCGAGTAGGCGTAAAGTCATCGGTTTACCCATTAAGCCGATACCGATAAAGCCAAGCGTGAGTTTTTTTGAGTTCATTTTTGCTATTGTTTTTTGCTGGTGTTAAGTGACCGATTTAGCCAAGCTCGTTGGCAACTACGACTTAGTTATTTTGCAACTTCTCTTGTGTTATCATGAAAATAGGCATTGCCGTAAATAGCCTGCCACCACATTTATTACCATGATTTATTATGAACAACACCGCCAGATATTGTACCAAAATGTATCATTTCCATTCGGCAAAGCCTTCCGGTTTTGTCCGTTTGTTGATTGCAGTCCTTATTTTTTGCGCTATGCCTTGCAGTGCGGCTCAAAAAAGCGCGATTAAGAAGACAGCAGCAAAACCGGGGTTGAATAACATAGAACATATTATCGTAATCTATGCCGAAAATCGTAGTTTTGATAATTTGTACGGCTTATTTCCTGGGGCAAACGGCATCAACCAAGCCACGTCAGAGCAGTACATCCAGGTCGACCATGACGGCAAACCTTTCAAGGAATTGCCGCCGATTTGGGCCAGCGAACCTGGCAAACCACCTTTGGCGGAGCATCTGCCAAATCGCCCGTTCCGAATAGACAGTCCGATGTTAAATTTGCCCTTGTCTGTTAATACGCGCGATCTTGTTCACCGCTACTACCAGAATATCGAACAAATCAATGGCGGCAAAAATAACAAGTTTGCGGCGATATCGGATGCCGGTGGTTTGGTTATGGGCTATTACGACGGCGCAAAACTGCCGCTTTGGCAATGGGCGAAAGACTATGTGTTGGCCGATAATTTTTTCATGGGTGCATTTGGCGGCTCGTTTTTAAACCACCAGTGGCTGATATGTGCTTGCACACCTTATGAACCGGCTGCCCCGCAGGAAGATCGAACGGTATTGAATGAACTGGGTTTGGCGAAACGACAAGCTGATTCGCCCAAATCTGCAATGCAAGGCGCACCCAAGTTTATCAGCAACAACGCGCCTTTTACCCCAGATGGCTTCGTGGTATTGCCCAAACAACCCGCTTTTCAACCATCTAAAACTCCTCCTGCCCAAACAGGGGATCGCCGTTTTGCCGATCCGGCAAAATTTCCGCTGCCGCCACAGATTACCAAAACCATAGGCGATACGCTTTCCGCCAAAAATATCTCTTGGGGTTGGTATGCAGGCGCATGGAATCAGGCAATCGCAGATGGTATGCAAGCACCCGATGTTAAACGTAAAGTGATTTATGTGCATACATCAGAATCAGCCAACTTTCAACCGCATCACCAACCATTCAATTATTATGCCCGGTTTGCACCGGGTACAAAGGATCGGGAACTTCATTTACAGGATGGCGATGATTTTCTGAAAGCCATAGCAAAAGGCACGTTGCCACAGGTTGCTTTTTATAAACCGCCCGGTATTTTGAGTGAACACCCCGGCTATACCGATGTGCTATCCGGCGACCAGCACATCGACCAGATTCTGGCTAAAATCAAACAAAGTCGGGCATGGGGGAAAACTGCGGTGATTGTAACCTACGACGAGAACGGTGGCTTTTGGGATCATGTTGCGCCGCCCAAGGGCGACCGTTGGGGGCCGGGAACGCGGATTCCCGCAATCATCATCTCACCTTTTGCCAAGCGGCATTTCGTTGACCACACGTCTTACGACACTACGTCGATTATCAAGTTTATTACCCGACGATTTGGTTTGGAACCCTTGCCTGGGGTTCGGGCTAATGCAGGTGATTTAGTCAATGCGTTTGATTTTAAACAAATTCAGAAACACGATGATAAATAAGTACAAAACATGTATAAGGTTGATTATTTTATTTTGGCTTGCCCAAGCACATGCCGAGAATATAAAGGTTGCTATCGCATCCGCGCATCCTTTAGCAACTGATGCAGGATTTGAAATCCTCAAAAAAGGTGGCAATGTGTTTGATACGGCGGTTGCAGTGAGTGCTGCGCTGGCAGTGGTGGAACCGGCAGGTTCAGGTTTGGGCGGCGGTGGTTACTGGTTGCTTCATCGGTCAAAAGATAATCTCGATATCATGATAGATGGCCGGGAAAAAGCACCGTTGGCGGCGCACAAAAACATGTTTCTGGATAAGTCCGGTAAGGTAGTGCCAAAATTATCCGTTGATGGTGCGTTGGCTGCGGCGATTCCAGGTTTGCCAGCCGCGCTAGTCCATCTATCTGAAAAATACGGCAAATTGCCAATTGCAGACAGCTTAGCTCCCGCTATACGCTATGCCCGATTTGGCTTTGCCATTAGCGAATGGCACAGAAGAATGCTGATCTCTCGTGTCAATGTGCTGAAAAAAAATCCTGACGCAATCACTATTTTTTTAGCCGATGGCAGTGTCCCCAAACCGTTTGCAATCCTTAAACAACCCAATTTAGCGGACACCTTGGAAGCGCTTGCCGAATCCGGCAGGGATGGTTTTTATGGTGGCAAGGTTGCTGAAAAATTAATCGACGGTATTCGCAGTGCAGGTGGAGTTTGGAGCCAACAAGATCTGGATGCGTATCAAATTGTTGAGCGCATACCTTTAAAAGGCAACTACCACGGTATCGCCATCACCAGTGCGCCGCCCTCATCATCCGGCGGTGTTGTGCTGCTTGAAGCCCTGAACATTCTGTCCTGTTTTGATTTGCAAGTTACCGATGAAGTAACCCGTAAACACTTGATTATAGAAGCCATGCGCCGCGCTTATCATGATCGCAGTTTGTATTTAGGGGATCCCGATTTTATCGACATTCCGATCAACCGCTTGCTTAGTGCGGACTATGCCGCTGGTTTACGGAGCAGCATCAGGCCAGACAAAGCCCTGCCAAGCGACTTTTTATCAGGTGATTTACCTGAGCAAAATCAAGGCAACCAAACCACGCATTTTTCCATTATCGACCAAGATGGCAACCGGGTTGCCGCTACACTCAGCGTTAATATGCCGTTTGGTTCCGGTTTTGTTCCTGAAGGTACAGGCGTATTGCTGAATGACGAGATGGACGATTTCGTCAGCCTTCCTGGGGCACTGAATGGTTACGGCCTGGTCGGTGGTAGTGCCAATGCCATCGCACCAGGGAAACGAATGCTGTCGAGTATGACACCGACTTTTCTGGAAACCCCGGATCGTATTGCCGTGTTAGGTACGCCGGGAGGTAGCCGCATAATTTCGATGGTTTTACTGGGTGTGCTAGATTTTGCCAAAAGTAATAACCCGGATTCCTGGGTACGTATTCCTCGTTTTCATCACCAATATATTCCTGATGTTGTCGAGTATGAGCAAGATGCGTTTAACGCTGATGAAATCAGCAAACTCAATACATTAGGTCACCAACTGAAGCAAACGAAACGCACTTACGGTGATATGCAAGCGGTGCAGTTACAAAAAACTACACGTGCATTAACCGCTGCGAGCGATATTCGGGGTGAAGGCAAAGCGGCGGTGAGCCCTTAATGGATAGTCATGCTGTTCATATTTGGCAAGGTGAAGTTGCCGCTACTGAAACTGATTGCCCGCATTATTGGCGCATTCTCGACGACAGCGAAAAAGCCCAGGCCGACAGCATTAAAAATGAATATTTACGTAAACATTATGTTGAAGTACGAGCGATCTTAAGGATTCTACTGGGACATACTGTCCATGCAGATCCGCATACGGTACGCATCCACAAGACTGAACATGGCAAACCCTATCTGGTGGATTATCCTGAATTGGCGTTTAACCTCTCGCATACCGATAACAGGATGATTGTGGCGATTGCTTATAATTGCCTGTTAGGTGTTGATATTGAATGTCTTAAACCCAGAGTTAACTTTGCGGCTGTCGTGAACAAATGTTTTGCTGACGAAGAAAAAGCCTATTGGCAACAACTTCCACAATCCCAGCGAACACAAGCCTTCTACCATCTCTGGACACGGAAAGAAGCCTTTGTGAAAGCGACAGGACGCGGTATTGCGCTTGGCTTAAAGCAATGCGTAATTAATCCGGGAAAAACCACAGAATTTTTGAGAATCCCGGACGGTTTTGGTCAAGTTAATGACTGGATGATTGGCGGTATTGATTGGGACGAGTCGGTTTGCGGTGCTTTCGCAATTAACAATCAGGATACCAAGCGTATGCTTAAGAATATGTATTTATCCTGGGATTTACTGGCTGATGTGATTTAACAGCAAGATAGCGAATCTTTTTGCAAAAAAAACCGCCCCGAAGGGCGGCGAGTAACACCATGAAATATCAATTTGAAAATTTTGCCTGACCTTATCCCCGACAAAGAAACGATGGTCGAGCCAAGTAACTAAGCCGCAATCGGCCATGGTTACAAATAACGTCGTCTAACCTAAAATCAACCAACGATTCAGTCAATTAGTTTTTTTCGCTTCATTGGTGAGAAATTATAGAGGTTTCTGCCGCTTATTCTGTGAACAGGTTCTCAGTGGCTTGATTTTAAATATGACGGACATCACACATTAGAAA
>JBEBJQ010000043.1:0-36912 GCA_040079795.1 Methylococcales bacterium | reverse complement strand
CGCGCTATCGCGCACGTCGGATTGGCGCATTTCCCTTCGCCTACCGGGGACTAAAAAACATCACTTCGCTCACGCTCCGTTTCCATGTTTTTCAGCGGTGGCTATGGGTAAAGCCATTTTTAAGTAAGTACTCGATGTTCCAGCGTTTTTTTCTTCGCCGGTTCAATCGACTGGGTTTTGCATGATTATTTTGGTTTGCTATCATGTTAACTCTCAAATTTGATTAATTTTTTGCCATCGGTTACCGCGCGGGCAAACTAGCCCGTTACACTTGCGGCTATCGTTTAATAATCAATCTTTTTGAGCTGCAAACCACTCGGCGAACTTTATTTCGTTAATAAAAGTTTTGCGGGAAACGATCACGATAGCCTCAGCCAAGCCGTTTTCGTGACGCAAACGCACAAGCCAGTCGATAGCCCCCGGCTTTAATTTATCGGCGTGTTTCTTTTTGAATTTGTCCTTGGGTATAAAATCCGCTAACGGATCAGCGTTGTTTGATGGTATTTCTTGCATTTTCTTCGCCTTTTTGGGTTGCTGCGATGAGTTAGGCGAAGTTTATATATTTTTTTTGATTTCTACCAAGGACACTAAACCCGATTAAATGTCCTTGTTTGCTTTTTCAGTCTATTTTTGTGCTAGGTTTGGGTATGTCGCCATAAATACTTGGCGATTCGCTAAGACGTTTCTTTATTTCGCGTTGCAACCATTTGTCACAAGCACTTTGGCTTGGAAAAGTAAATTTTTTAAAAACTCCTTCAGATGCTTTGTTGGGGGTCAAACCCGATTTTGTTAAATGCCAGTAATAAATAAACTCATCTTGACTATACTTTTTTAAATCTCTCATTATCAGAGGATTTTATAAGCATAATTTCAGCAACTTTTGTCCATCTTTTTTCATTTTTTTCATTCTCTCTTATGCTTTTTTCTACATATTCATGGGCATGATAAGACTGTTTTAAATATACTAGCGCTTGATTTATAAGACTTAACTCGTTATGCGTAATAGATATATTGATTAAATCATCATTAAGGTTTTTTTAAGCGCTTCGATTTCTTGTTCAATGTTTTGTCGTTTTTCAGAATCCGTACCAAGCGCTTTTGCTATAGTCAAATTTAGAATTTTATTATGTAGCTGATGTGCCGGAGGTTTACTTCTTTGGACTTCAATAAACTTAGAGTTTTCTATAGTTAATTTATCCGATAGCAATTCAATCTCTTTAAGATCATTTTGGATATTTGACATTAACACTCCTTCAAGTGTATTCCCTCTAAGATAAGGCACCAAGCAACGGGTGAAGGTTTCCCGCTTTCGTCTGGCGGACTAGCTTGGTGGTTTAAATTGTAACTGATAAATGCTTAACGCTTTAAAACCTTACCCATCACATCCTCAACTAACCTTTGTTTATGTTGGGTACTTAGATGGATGTACCGCTTGGTTGTTGCGAGGCCTTTATGGCCTGCCAGCGAAGCTATTTCGTGCAAACCTAAGCCAGCCATTGCCATTTGTGAACAAAAATCATGGCGTAAGGAGTGAAACACAAAATTTTCCAGCCTCGCCTCAGCAAGCACCTTAGCCCAGTGTTTTGTGAAATCAAAGGGTTTGTCTGGCTGGCGCTCAGACGCAAACACCAAAGCTGAACCTACCCCCCTAAAAGGCTTTAATTCAGCCATTGCGTGGGCGGTTATTGGAACTACGCGCGGTTCGCCGTTTTTAGTGTCATCAAGAAAAGCTAAGCAATTTTCAAAATCTATATCCGCCCAGGTTAAGCGCAACATTTCAGATTTACGCATTCCCGTGCTCATAGCCATAAGCACCAGTAAATATAATTTATTCCATTCAGACCGGCGGCAAGCCTCCAAAAGCCGGTCGCGCTCACTATCCGAAAGATAACGGACACGACCTCTTGGCGTAGGCAAACTGGACGTTCTTGCAACCGGGTTAGACTGGACATAGCCTTGCTAAAGGCGTAAGTAAAAATTGCGCTTAAAACGCTTCTATAGCGGTTGACGGTGGTATTTGAGAGGACTTTGTTGATTTCTTTGGTCTTGCCCGCGGTCTTATTGCGGCCAAAGCCGATCCTGCATTTTGCAGAACGTAAAACAAGTAAAGCCGCGCGTATTTTATCGGCGTTGATTTCTGTAACCTTGTAACGCCCAAACTGTTTGCGCCAAAAAATTGCACGTGACTTCTGGCGGGCAAAATCCTTACCAGACCATTGCTGGATATATTCATCATAATAACTCGGCAAAAGTCATTTTTGCGCCCTTATTACCGAAAGAATCAATGATTTCTTGATCAGCCTCGACACGAGTTGCCCAATTTCTGGCATCGGTCTTGCGGGTGAATGTTTTGGATTTGATTAACTTGCCGAAACGGTCTTTGATGATAGCGCGAAAAACAACGCCACTTTTATTTTGTATTTTGCGGAAGGTCGCCATAAGTAAAACTCCCGCCCGGAAAAAGCCCCAAGCGCACGAATTTAAAAACCGGCATGGTGTAGTTTTGGTGTAGTGCCGGAATAATTGCGTGTTTTTTACCGATGGAAAACTGAAATAATCCTTTAATTTCAGTATGTTATTGGTGGTGATAGGTGGATTTGAACCACCGACCTGTGGGTTATGAATCCACCGCTCTAACCAACTGAGCTATATCACCATGTTTTGACTCTTAACACCGTTAGATAAAAAATACTTCAAATACAAGACCTTATTAATCCCATACTCTAACCGATTGAGCCATATTGTCTACAGCTGGTGTCTAAGCTCCGAAATTATAGATACCCTGTTTAAACTTGTCAAACATTGAATCTAAAATGAACAACATCGCCATCTTTCACAATGTAATCTTTACCTTCAAGACGCCATTTTCCGGCATCTTTTGCACCTTGCTCGCCTTTATAAGCAATAAAGTCTTCATAGGCAATCACTTCAGCCCGAATAAATCCCTTTTCAAAATCCGTGTGAATAACGCCCGCAGCCTTTGGGGCACTGGCGCCAACAGGAATAGTCCAGGCTCTAACCTCTTTAACCCCGGCAGTAAAGTAAGTTGCCAGATTCAGCAGTTGATAACCAGCCCTAACCACCCGATTTAAACCCGGCTCTTGCAACCCTAAATCGGCCATAAACTCTTGTTTTTCAGCTTCATCCAACTGGGCAATATCGGCTTCAATAGCCGCACAAACCGGCACAACCATCGCCCCTTCTTTAGCAGCATAAGCCCTCACGCTTTCCAATAAAGGATTATTTTCAAAGCCGTCATCCATGACGTTAGCAATATACATAGTAGGTTTAAGGGTAAGAAAACAAAACTCTTTCACCAGAGCCCGCTCCTCTTCATCAAGTCCTAAAGTACGTGCCTGCTCACCCTTGTCGAGGTGCGCCATAATTCTTTCAAGTACTACTTTTTTGGCTAAATCATCTTTATTGCCTGATTTAGAGGACTTTGCTACGCGCAGCAAGGCTTTTTCAATAGAAGCCATGTCAGCTAAGGCCAATTCAGTATTAATGACTTCAATATCACTAACTGGATCAATTTTGCCCGCCACATGAATAACATTTTCATCCACAAAACAACGCACCACATGCGCAATGGCATCCGTTTCTCGAATATTACCCAAAAACTGATTGCCTAAGCCTTCACCTTTTGAAGCCCCTGCGACTAAGCCGGCAATATCAACAAACTCAATTGTCGTGGATAAGGTTTTTTGCGGTTTAACAATTTCAGCCAATTTATCCATCCTGGCATCCGGCACCGGAACCACGCCGACATTTGGATCGATGGTGCAGAAAGGATAATTTTCTGCCGCGATAGTCGCTTGCGTTAAGGCGTTAAATAAGGTTGATTTACCGACATTGGGCAAACCCACAATTCCACAATAAAGGGCCATAGAGTCTCTTATAGTTAGCTAGCTGCAAAAATATTAGCAATCTTGAATTGCCGTATAACCTTTAATTATACCGTTTAACGACTCATTCTTAAATTTTAATAACGCTTATACTTTTACCGGCCACCCAATTCTGTTTGCATACCCGTAATCTTAAGTTGCACAAATAATTGTCTATAAGCTGATTGTAATAAAGCATCTTTAAAACACACTAAGCTTTCAGTTGACCTGCAGGCAGGGCGTTTTTGATAGTAAATAATGATCATAAAAGGCGTGATGATAGTAGATGGCAAAATCTTAATCGGCACAGGCAAATCATTAATGACCAGACCCCATCCTGACACTGGGTTATAGGTCAATAAAATAGGTTTAATCTGAATACTATAACGCTGCCACTGCATCCCGAAATGCACCAAAATTAACCCACTTAACAAGAATTGCACACTAACCACCAAGGTATTACTTAACGCTGCAATGAATGCCAATATATGCAGTGTAGCTATTAAAACCAATAAAATTTTAGAGGCTTTAATTTCAAAGTTAAATTGCGTATCCGACATTGATTAACCCTAATTTTTCAATAATTAAACCGTGAACCAACCGACAGATACCGACTTTTTCACTTGTCTTAAGTCTGTATTACTGGGCTTTAAAAAGCAGAAGCTTTATAATTACCCACCAATCGCAACAGTCTGCCGATACCCCTTATGAACCCTGCATGGAAACAGCATCTATCAACCCTTAACACCACGTTTTCAACCAATCAAAGCGTTATCTTTAATAGCCCAGACTTAACTAAGCAACACAACTTTATAACCCCTATTAACCAGTTAGCGGTCTTACGGGTTAGCGGTGCGGATGCGACCATTTTTTTACAAGGCCAAAGCACTTGCAATCTTAACGAATTGAATGATCAAAACAGCAGTTTCGGAGCTTTTTGCAATGCTAAAGGGCGCGTAATCAGTACCTTTTTAATCCTAAAGAACGATCAAGACTGGCTATTACTATTACCAACCGATTTATTAGCCATCATTCAAAAAAGATTACAGCTGTATATTTTACGCGCCAAAGTACAATTAACCGATCGCAGTAATGACTATTGTATAATAGGCCTAAATCGTGTGCTATCCACGGAACTGCCATTTGCACTCCCAGAAAATCACTTAGCAACCGTTTTGAAGCCTTCTGTCAGCATTCGTTTGGGCGAGCATCAACCACGTTATTTACTGATTGCGGATTTTAATACGACGCGACAGAACTGGTCGACACTAATCCAGCAAGGTTATATTCCCCAGAGCTCTTCAGAATGGGATCTGCTGGACATTCAAGCAGGGATACCCTGGCTATGTATAAGCACCAGTGAAGAATACATTCCGCAAATGCTCAATCTGGATCAACTGGGTGGTATCAGTTTTAATAAAGGCTGTTATACCGGTCAGGAAATCGTCGCCCGTACCCATTATTTAGGCAAAGCCAAGCGGATCATGGTTACCGCTACCGCTGAACTGAGCGAAGCGCCCCCGCTAAATAGCAGCATCATTAATGCAACAAATAATGAGCAGGTCGGTAATGTAGTAGCAACTCACCTTAAAGACTATACTTGTACCCTGCTGGCGGTATTAGCAACTGATGCGCAGCAGTTACAAACACTTACACTACAAGATCAACCCACTATTTTTTTAAAATTAGTATGAAACTTAGAATTTTTTCATATTGTTCACTCAACATCAGGTTCAACAACTATGCAAATTAACTCTGTACAGGACTTTCTCAATCATGTTCAAAATGAGCTAAATGCTAACCGCCTGGTTTTACCGACTTTTCCAGATGTTGCTTTAAAAGTGAGGGATGCGGTCACTAAAGACCGTACCACTTCACAACAGCTTGCCGATATGATAGTCACCGATGCCGCCCTGGCTGCACGTTTAATTCAAGTAGCCAACAGTCCGGTTTATCGGGGTGCGGTGCCCGTTAGCAATATCCAAATGGCCGTTACGCGCCTGGGCAGTAGAACCATCAGTTCACTTATTACCAGCTTGGTGATGCAGCAGATGTTTAAACCAAGCACCAAACTTTTAGAACGTTATTTCAGGGAGATATGGGAAATCAGCGTCAATGTTTCTGCCATCAGTCGTGCCCTTGCCTCGTTTGCGCCCCACTTAGATCCGGAACAAGCTATGTTAGCAGGACTGATATTTCAAATCGGCAAGCTCCCTGTTTTAATGTTAGCCGAAAACATGCCAGACTTTAGAGACAATCCAACCCGCTTAAATAAGTTAATTGAAAAAACCCATCCGGCAATTGGCAGAATCATTATGAATACCTGGTCTTTTCCACCGGAATTAAAAAACGTGGCATCTAAATATGTTGATTTTCAACGCGATTCTGGCGAAAAAGCTGATTATATCGATATTGTCCAAGTCGCTTTTTTACAAAATGTTGTCGGCACTGACCACCCCGCTGCCCAAATAGACTGGTCAACCGTTCCTGCTTTTCGCAAATTAGGCTTTTCCGCAGACGTTGAAATTATGGAAATCGCTGGGGTCGCCGAAGAGATTGCATTGACCTCTGCCCTGCTCTCTTAACCGCTTAAATAAGGATAGTTCAATGATACCTGTTGCAACAGCACTCAGCTTTCGCCGCATAGGCACCCTCACCATCATAGCAGTGTACTGCCTTATCCTGATTGGTGGCATTGTCCGTGCATCAGGGGCAGGCATGGGCTGTCCCGACTGGCCAACCTGTTTTGGGCAATGGATACCTCCAACTGATGTCTCAGAACTGCCCGCTAATTATCAGGAAATATACGCCCAACGTGGTTATCAAAACACAACCTTCAATCCGGTAAAAACCTGGACTGAATACATGAACCGTTTAACGGGGGTATCAATAGGTATTTTAATCCTATCAACCGTGTGGGCGTCACGCGCTTATCTTAAAGCCGACAAAATGGTTTTTTACATATGCCTCAGTGTTTTATTACTGGTTTTGTTTCAAGGATGGTTGGGGGCAGCAGTGGTTGCGAGCAATCTTAAACCGTTCATGATCACCTTACATATGTTGCTGGCGTTGTTTATCGTCGCCTTACTCATTTATGCCATTGCCCGTTCCCAACGTGAGTTTTTGCAGCGCATCAACGCTCAACGGCTACCGGAAAAGTTTCATCTCATCTTAAAGCTGGCCATGTTCATGACTTTGCTACAAATAACTATGGGTACCCAGGTAAGGGAAGCCGTAGATTTTATCGCCCATGAGCATCATTACATTGACCGTCAGTTTTGGCGTGACGACTTCCCGGTTATTTTTTATATCCACCGCTCATTTTCAGCGCTTATTTTATTCACTAACCTTTGGTTAGTTTGGCAACTACATCAATTTATGGCGCGTGATGCGATCTTGCGACGATTTGGTTACGGCTTAGGAGGACTGATAATAACCGCTATTTTAGCCGGCATATCACTGGACAGGCTGGGCGTCCCGCCTATCGCGCAGCCGATACACTTATCTATGGCTACGCTTATTTTTGGTGTGCAATTTTTTATCTTTATCGGCTTGAATTACGCTACCAAATCCAGTCAGATTAGTAGTTCAAGTTAACAATAACTCGGCAGCCGCTGAAAATCTTGGAAGCGGAGCGGTAGAGAAGTGAAGATTTTTAGTCCCCGATAGGCGCAGGGCCGGGTGTTGAGCCGAAGCGTAAGCACAGGCGAAATACAGAGGCTTCCCGAATAGCCGTCAAGTCATTGTGGGAGCTATGCGACGATCCCCTTGCCGGGTCGGAGCGGGCGGACGCAGGACGAATCGGGGCTTGCGCAGCAAAATAAACCGTCGCGTTAAGTTTTTGCAGATTTTTTCAAGCAGGATGCCCGAAAAAATCTTTAGCAAAAATGAGCGACTCTCCGGTATTTAAGAATTACTGGCTTCAGCATCCAAATCAGTTTTTACGGAAAAAAACGCAACGTATGTAATACGGCCTTATCTTGCAGGGGCGCAGCAATGCCATTCTGCCAGAAAAGCTGTTGATCACGATAATGCGAGGATAAAGGATGCCCGGACTGCCCACCGGGCATATGAAAAATACCGTCCTCGGCATGACCTGGTGCAAACACTAAGCGCTCACTGGCGCTATGATCACTACCCATCACCTTCACGCAAACGCTTGCGCAACCGTCGCTGGCGAAAGTCGGCATATCCAGCAGCTTAGCAAGCAAAGGGGATGCTTTGCTAAAGGGATGATGGATCGTTATGGGGTGTGTTTCACCCCAAGTCAATTGCGCTAAATTGCTCGCCGGATAGCCTTTAGATAATTCGCGGGCAGTTTGACGTAACGCCTCAAGAATCAACTGCCGCCAGTCGTCATGATAATGTGCGCTTAACACGCCTTGAGGTTGTTGCATTAATAATAAACGCAGCGGGGTTTCCATTTCCCGCCAGGCATAGTTGAAATACGGATCATGGGTCCGGCAGGCAACAACAACCTTGGCAAATACTTCTTTTGCTAATTGGCTTCTGAATTCATTTAAAAAAGCCGCACCCGTGCTGTTGGCATGCATGTACCCATCCCAGGATTGTAATGCTTGCTTGGCTGCTTGCAAAACTGCTTCCGAATCTTTTATATCCTGTAATTCGGCAAGCGCCAATTGCTGATAAAAATCAAACACAGCACTGCGGGTATCTAGCTGAATATTAAATAAATCCTGTTCGGTCAACTGCGTCCGGTCACGTAATAATTCCGCAATCCGAAACGCACGATAACCCAACCCCCAATTATGCGCGATAGCATAAGGATAATCCCGGCCTAAGGTGCGGTTATTTGCCGTAACAATAAACCCTTCGGGAGGATCAAATAATCGAGGCAATGCTTTCGGCTCGATAAAACCCTGCCAACCTATACTGCCATCCGCCCAGGAACGACTGGCCAAACCATCAAAGCCAACCCTATCCGGGAAACGCCCCATATAAGTCCAACCGATATGCCCATCTCGGTCTGCCACCACGACATTCTGCGGCGGACCGCCGGTGTTATTCATCACAGCCATGGCTTGTTGGGTCGTTTGCGCTTGATCCATTGCCAGCAAACCTAAGTCCACAGCATGCCCTTCTAAAGCCGTCCATTTAATAGCAACCGGAGACCCTAACAAGAGCTGCCCGGAAACCGATCCCCACAAGGTATTTTGTACCTCAAATTCAATATCCGGGGCATTCTTAACATGTAGTATTTCACGCTGGCTACCGAATTTTACCCAGCCCTGCGCAGCACGATATTCTAAAGCGTTGTCGGGATTAATCTCCAGTTTAACCAAATCCAGCAAATCAGCAGTGACATTGGTAAATCCCCAGGCCACATGATCATTACCACCCACAACAATCGTTGGTACACCGGGCAAGGTCACGCCATAGATATGTCGATTCTGATACTGTAATTCAGCACGATACCAGACATTGGGGACGCTTAATCCCAAGTGCATGTCGTTCGCAACAATAGCTCGCCCGTCAGTCGTTTTACTCCCTGCAACCACCCAATTGTTGGAACCGGCAATCACATTCCCCATATCGACATCATTACGGGCAATGTGCCCATCAAATTCAGGCAAGGCCGCAAAATCAGCCATAGGAATGATATTGCTGGAACGTCGCGGCGCTTTACCACCAACCAATATCGTCGAATATAAATCGTTATCAGGGGTTAAAAATTTAACCAACTCCGCAGGCAAGCTTTTTTCCATAACACTCACCATCCGTTCATCCTGTTCCTGGCCATTAAGGTTTTGGAACATGCCTAGAGCTACTAAAATACTATCTTCCTCGCGCCATGGCTCAGGATGGTGCCGCAAGGCCAAAAATTCAGGCGGTAAAATTTGGGCTTGTTCTACATAAGTATTAACGCCGGCAACATAAGCTTTCAAAACTTGACGTTGCTCAGCGGGTAAATCCCTGATAATATTTCGAGCCGCGTTAGACAACTGATAAGTACGTTGCTGACGATCAAGCTTAACCGCAACGGCCCCAAATAACTCCGCCAGACGCCCGGCACTCTTGCGACGCATCAACTCCATTTGAAACAGCCGGTCGCGTGCATGCAAGAAACCTAAGATTCGAAACGCATCTTCACGATTTTCCGCAACAATAGCCCCAATACCCAGTGTATTACTATTGATTGTAACTGCCGCACTTAAACCCGGCAACGCAATATCACCGTCTTCCTGCGGCAAGGAAGCCCTCAGCAAGCTAACAACAAGGCCAGCACTTAATACTGTAACTATCATTACCCCTGAAACAATCGGTTTTAATTGCATACATTTACCTGATTACCCATAAGCCTCAGCTAACTTCAAAAGTCGCCCTGGCATAGGGGGTGTCCTTACGGCAACATAAGCAAGACGTGGCAGCATGCCTTCCAAGTGAAACCTGCGGTTATGCCGGTAACAAAATTCAGCCAAATAACGGGGAAGATGCTTAGGGCTGATTGCATGGTAAGTGCCATTAATGGCTTTTTTCACATTGCCTATCATGGTATTGACCCGAGTAAATTCCTCTTTGGTGACACTTTGCGGCCCACCGCCTGTGACAATACTGTGACGGTGGCACCCGGCCTTTAAGGCCGCCGAAAAACATGCCAAACCGTCCGAAATGACCATGCTACCGGGACTTAAATGCTGTCGCTGAAAAACATGGAAACGGAGCGTGAGCGAAGTGATGTTTTTTAGTCCCCGGTAGGCGAAGGGAAATGCGCCAATCCGACGTGCGCGATAGCGCGCGAGGGAGGCAAGCATTTTATCCCGAAGAGCCGTAGAGTCATTGTGGTAGCCTTGACGTAGTAGGTAGCGAAGCGTAGTACGTAGTCGAGGCGGACGCAGGACGAAGCGGGGCTAGATTGATTCGCCGCGTGGCGAATCGATTTTTGTGGCAGGGAGGTCCAAAAATCTTCCATGAGGCGCGCTGTGGCGCGCAGACTTGCCCAACGGGCAATTTCAGTCAGCCGAAACCCTTTAACCACATTCATGTTCATTGCAACCGGATGGCCTTCTTCATTGAGTGAAATAGCTGCAACAAACGGCACCTTGTTGGCTGAACCGCTTCCTCTTTTGCCGCCCCGACGCCCACCACCCCAATAAATATCATCCAATTGAATGGTTCCGCTTAAAGGCTTGCTATCATCCCGTCCTTTCATTACCTGCATGATTTTGTGTTTCATGCTCCAGGCTGTGTTGTACGACACACCGATCTGTCGCTTAAGTGCCAAGGCCGACAACCCCGTTTTCGCCTGCGCGATTAAATGGATCGCTAGAAACCAGCGGGACAGTGGGAGTTTGGTTTGTTCAAAAATGGTGCCGCTAATCAACGAGGTTTGATGATGACAATCCGAACACTGATAGAGCTTTCTGGTTTTTATGACGCTGTGAGCTTTCGATCCGCACTGAGGGCAACAAAACCCCTCAGGCCAACGCCATTTAAACAGGGCTTTGGCACATTGGTCTTCGGTTCCATAGTTTTTGAATAAATCGGGCAAACTAAAGCCCTTTTGAAATTGCACTTGATTTTTGCTCATGACACCCCCCATAAACCAACATCTTTTCGACATCTGTATTTCTTAAAAGTTGCTGAGGCTTATGGGTAATCAGGTACATTTATCTGTAAATAGTAAGGCATCATTATTACTGTCTGATCCTAAGGAAAACTATAAGCGCTGCTACTAAGAGTAAATATCCCCCGGCAAAGCCGCGGGGTTACTGAACATTCCTAAGCAGATCAAAGCGATTATCTCCGGCAATTTTCCAAAGTATCCCAATAACGCAACATAAGGATACTGGGACTAATAACCATAAAGTTTGATCGTATTTTAAAACCTTCCCAATGGGTAAATAGCATCCATAAATAACCGCAGTCAAAGCAAAATGGGTACCCGCAACCACCCAAGCCAAAGTCGAATTATAAGCAGTGACCGCCAACATGGCTCCAGAGAAAACCAGGCAAACCAAGAATAAGCTGCCTTGGTGAATAACCGCTGCATCTGGACCAAACAACAACACTATCTGAAAAAAAACGATGGCTAAAGCAACCAATGGCAAGCGTAAAACGCCATTTTTTGGGTATTTAAGCGCTGAAACAGCCATAAACGGAATAAACACACCCAATAACCCTAGCGTTGCAAATAAATGAAAAAACTGTTCTCCTCTTAGTGCGTCTGCTTCGGCATTATTTAATAACCCAAAAGCAGCCTGAATAGTCAGGGGGAACCAAACCACTATTCGGCCTGCCATTACATGCAGGTTAGATAATTTATTGGTGACTATTTGTTCAAACGATAATTGCGCATAACTTTCCTGCACAGTTTGCCACAATGGTCTTGGGTCAATATTCTCCACCCCTGCCAAATGCCATTTCAATATATGATTACCCGGCGGATCAAAGACCTGCTGATAAATACTCCAAGTCAATAAGATTAAAGCACCTATAATGCAGGCACAGACAATAAAATACGCCGATGGAACCCGTTTCAGCACAATGAATCCCAAGCCCATACCGAATAACGCAAACAAACTCCCGCCATGACAAAGCATAGCTAAAGCGGTAATAACGCCAACCAAGCCGCCAATTCGCCAATCCCGTAAAGCATTTTTATCAGCCCGTAAAAATAAGGCGCATATACCGGCTAAATAAACCACGGGAAACAGTTTTGGCCAGGTAAATAAGCCATGTACAAAAGCAAACCCTGATAACATCGGTACCAATAACCCCAAGAACAACCCTTGCCTGCCTGGTTTTAAAACCGCTAATAATAGCCACATACCTACAACCCAAAGGCTTTGTAATAAAGTGGCAAGCACTTGATAATGCAAGTCCGACTGTGGCAACTTACTGGCACCAGATATCAAAAAATAGGCTGTTTGTAACGGTGGCCGATCACTGCTTAACCAGACATCTATCATCGGGGATTTGATTGCCCCGGCAGTGACCTGTTGGGCAAGGACATAAGGCAGACGGTTATCGATAGGAAGGGGGGAGGAAAATCTGACTGCAACTTCCGCTAACGGATTATCTAAGTTGGTTGGTGCTAATCCCAGCGCCAATAAAAACAGCGCGTAACAAAACCACAACAAGGCGACTTTTGCCAAAATTTGTAATTGCACTATCATTCCAGCAGGAAGCTTGGTTAGCCATTGACCGCTCAAAAATATTGCACCCAATAAAAACCCTATGGCAGCTAATAAACCAATTCTCGGCCGCAACAACCACAACCAGAAGTCAATATAAGCGAGTACGCCACCACTCGCTAAACCTATCAACAATAAAAGCGTGAGGTCGCGAATACCTAAACGAACGGCAAACAAGATACCGGCCAAAATTGGGCATAAGATAATCAAAGCATGTCCTATGGTTATCACAACCAACTGTAACACACTCCCCGCAGCACGCGGCGCTAAACCAATACCTGCCCAAACCCGCTGGGTTTTATCCACAAGCTCAACAGTGACTAAGGAGTCTTTCCAAGCTTCCGGTATTGTTGCACTGACTTGTGACCAAAGCTCTCCTAAAGGATGATTGATGCTAATAACTTTACTGGCGCTTACGCCCTGAAGCGTCACTGAAATTCCTTCAATGCCGGGATAACCGGTAACCATTAATCGCACCTCATCCAACATAGCCCCGGGTAACGTAATACGAATAGTTGCTTCGTCGGCATTGCCCTTACCACAAAAAGTATTTGCCGAAATTTTAAGTGCGCCATTGTGGGATAACAAAGCATTGGTTTCGATTGGACAACCTCCCGAAATAGTCACTTTGCTCCAGTCCAACTGAGGCGAGATAGCTATTTCCCAAATTGAGCCGACTAACACCGTTATCGATACAATCAAACATACACTGTAAAAATTATTTAGCCGGAAATGCTTCATTATTTAGTATCTGCCTAATTGAAAATTTAAAAGTAATCGGCTAGCCATTTTAAAACGGCTTTATCCAATCTATTTCAAGACAAAATATCCCAGCTTTTTTATCAGCCAGCATAAATCCAAGCTGCCTGATATGTTCCGGACGTAAAGCCGGCGCCTCTGGCACAGCCCTGCCTCTAAAACTGGCACTGAAACTATCAAACGGTAGCGTAATAATTTGCCATTGCTGAATATCTGTAGCAAAACATGCGCGGTAAGCAACACCATCATAAAGCTCATCGGTTTTAACGCGAAATTGATAAGTACGCCCATCGCCTTTAACCCTGAGCATCATCCCGACAGCACCGATAAATTCAGCATTATCAACACGTCGGCGTATCGAGGCGAAGCCGCCGTTATATTCCAGGGATATCGATCCGCGAAATAGGCCTGTCGCATCGAGCGACCTTTCTATGCGGCTTTGGGAAATGCCGCCCATGACATAATCATTAATCACAAGCCACTGATGACAAGCTTCAACGTCAGTAAAATCAATTAACATATTAAATATACGGAGACATAGGGCATTTAGAAAAGCTTATACAAGCTTATACAAAAAAGTGCAAAATTAGCCCAGCTTTAACCACTTATTAACACCACCACTGTTCTTGCACCAACCAGATACTGGTTCTGATCCTGTAAAACCTGAAAATCTGCGTCATCCATAATCGCCAATTCCCCTGGCAAACTGGTATCGATAAACCGGTACCAGTTTTGATAACTTAGATTAGGGAGTTGAAATATTCCAGACTCCCAATGCGCATTGGCAATCAGATAAAAATCCGGTGAGACCCCTTTAGCCGTTGAACCATAAAGATGCGCCGCTATACTGTGCGATTCCGAACCCCAGTCTGGCCGTAACAGCTGATGGCCATGCCAGTCAATTTTTAGTCCAAGCCCATCTTTCAGGGTGAAACTGTCATAACGTAACAAGTCATAGGTTTTTCTAAACGCAATCAATAACCGGAAAAAACGGTGTAAGCTTTGGCTTTCGGTTAACCCCTGCCAGTTTAACCAACTCAGGTTATTGTCCTGACAATAAGAGTTATTATTTCCCTGTTGCGTCCTGCCGATTTCATCCCCGGCCAATATCATCGGAACCCCACGTGACATTAACAACAAGGTAGCTAAATTAAGCACCTGCCGTTCACGCAATTGCTTAATGTCAGCTGCATCTGTTGCCCCTTCGACACCGCAATTCCAGCTAAGATTATTATTGTCGCCATCACCATTCCCTTCACCATTTGCCCAATTGTGTTTGTCGTTATAACTCACTAAATCGTGTAAGGTGAAACCGTCATGGCTGGTGACAAAATTAATACCGTGACCAGGCTCCCTTCCAAACTGGTAAAGATCAGCGCTACCTGCGATACGACTGGCCAATTTTCCCACCATGCCCGGATCGCCCCTGACAAAGCGCCTGACATCATCCCGAAAATGGCCGTTCCATTCCGCCCATCTTCCCCAATTAGGAAAACTGCCAACCTGATACAAACCAGCGGCATCCCAGGCCTCTGCTATTAATTTGGTGCTCGCCAACACTGGATCACCGGCAATTTGTTCCAATAAAGGCGGGCTATCCAATGCCCTGCCCTGTTGGTCACGGCCCAATATGGACGCTAAATCAAAACGAAAACCATCGACATGCATTTCCGTTACCCAATAACGCAAACTGTCCATAATAAAATTCCGCACATACGGATGATTACAGTTGATGGTATTCCCGCAACCGGAAAAGTTCATGTAACCGCACTCCTCCGTGAGCATATAATACGTGCAGTTATCTATGCCTTTTAGAGAATACGTTGGCCCCCTCTGATCCCCTTCACCGCTGTGGTTGTATACGACATCCAGGATGACTTCGATACCCGCGGCATGCAGTGCTTTAACCAAATCTTTAAATTCATTGATCTCGCTACCTGGCTTATGATCTGCCGCATAACCTGGCTTAATGGCAAAAAAAGACAGCGGATGATAGCCCCATAAATTGTGCAACCCTAAACCCGTTTCAGGGTTAATGCGGTCATTATCCAGCTCATCGAATTCAGTAATCGGTAACAACTCTACAGCCGTGATTCCTAACTCGAGCAAATAAGGTATTTTCTCGATTAAACCCCGGAAAGTTCCCGGTTTATTGACCTTTGAAGAGCTGTCCTGAGTAAAACTACGTACATGTAATTCATAGATAACTGAATCGGCGAGTGGACGATTAATCGGCTGATCAAATTCCCAGTCGTAGGCCTTATCGACCAATATCGCACGGCGGAATAATGCGGTTCTTTGCTGCTGATCCGCCCAGGTGACCCTGCCATTTAAAGCAACCGCATAAGGATCAGCTAAGAGCAAGCCAGGATTATAGCGATGCGGAAGCGATTGCGGGCCATCAATTTTATAGGCGTATTCGATACCGGGATTCATGCCGGCAATAAATACATGCCAAACATCACCTGTACGATTAATTTTACTGCTCAATGGAAAAACCGCTACTTCATGCTCCTGCCCAGGTAAAAAAAACACCAAAACCACCGCAGTAGCATGCCGTGCATAAATAGAAAAGTTAATCCCGCCACGCTCAACGCTGGCTCCAAAAGGCAAAGCATGACCCCTTTGAATGCTAAACTCTTCTGTAATCAATGAAAGAAACTTCACTAATGAATTTGACGCCATAGATAAACCCTTCGTGAAAACTGAGCATGACCAGATAAGCATTAATGCAGCTAAAACTGCTCAGGAACTAATCTGCCGCAAATTCCTGAATCAATAGGGTAACATGATTCTTTTCAATCAAAACCTAATGATATATTCAGTTCAACCTTAATTAACGTGAGTCTCGGATAAGTAAATCACATTAGTTTTTATGGCATTGGTAGTTTTGATGATTAAAGAAGGTTTTTTGGATATCAAACAATAAGCAATTAACCCGCCTAATAGATTAACAATAAAATTACCGACGGGGCGATGCCACGAATGCTCAATTTGACACAAATTTTTCGCTCACCAATATCGTTTCGACTAGCCCGTGACGGGACAGGATGGTCTTGTCAAACGCAGTTCAACCCCTCAAGTGTTCAGCCTGCTGTTTAATTGCGATTCGCTCATCCGCTGACATCCGCCGCAAATTGCTCACCATAAACCCCATGCGCGGATGTGCGGCAAAGCGCGTTTCGTGCCGATCCAGAAAATCCCAGAACAGCGTGGTGAACGGACAAGCGTCCGCACCCGTGGCTTTTGCCGGATTAAAGCGGCAGTGTTGACAGTAATTGCTCATTTTCTGGATGTATTTGCCGCTGGCAATGTAAGGCTTGGAGGCCATTAAGCCTCCATCGGCATACTGGCTCATCCCCAGCGTATTGGGCAGTTCTACCCATTCAACCGCATCGACGTACACCGCCAGATACCATTCATGTACCTGCATCGGCTGCACCCCATAGAGTTGTGCAAACAAGCCCGTCACCATCAGCCGCTGAATGTGGTGCGCGTAACCGTGTTGCAAGGTTTGCCCAATCGCTTGGCGCAAGCAATTCATATCGGTGTTGCCCGTCCAGTAAAATGCAGGCAGGTCATGCTTGGCATCCAGCGCGTTCCATTCAGTCCACTGCGGCATGTGCAGCCAATACAAGCCACGCACGTATTCACGCCAACCTAAGATTTGGCGGATGAAACCTTCCACGGCAGCCATCGGGGCGTGGTTTTGCCGGTAACGTTCCTCAGCCTGTTTAATGACATCTAGCGGCGCAAGCAGTTTGAGATTAAGCGAACTGGCGAGCAGCGAATGGTTAAGAAACGGTTGGTCTTGCCACATTGCATCTTGAAAATCGCCAAATTGCGGCAGCGCGTGATCCAGAAATTGCTGCAAAGCCTGTTGCGCCTGTAACGGGTTAACCGCCCAGTTGAGGCTGGTGAGTGATCCCGGATGCGTCGGGAAGCGTTCCTGCACCAAGCTCATGACTTCTTGGCTAATCTTATCGCTCTGCAACGTTAACAACGGTGGTAATGCGCTAGAGCCACTTTTAGGGAAAGCTTTACGGTTGTCGTGGTCATAATTCCACTGACCGCCAAGCGGTTGCTTAGCGTCTGCCATAAGGACATTGTGCTGTTTACGCAGCTTGCGGTACCAAAATTCCATGCGCATTTGTTTACGCTCGCCTGCCCATGCCCGAAAATCTTGTGGCGTAGACAAGAAGTGGCTGTCATGCAATTGCTTGAGCGGGATACCGTAGTGCTTACAGATCGTCGCAATGTCTTTCAATACGCGGTAATCGCCGGGGCGCACGATGCGTACTTCCGCCGGTTGCATCATTGGCAGACAATCACCTAATACCTCTGCCAGCGAGTGGAAGTGATGCTGCTCCAATTTGAGGTAATGCAGCGGGTAGGCTTGCAAAGTGAGTTCGGCGGCGAAATGGCGCATCGCACTTAAAAATAGCGCAATCCGCTGCTTATGTGACCAAACGAGGGTGGATTCGGCGGGGACTTCTGCCATCCACAGCAAGTCTTGCTGGCGGTCAAAATCCATGAAAATAGCGGAATCACGATCCAGTTGGTCGCCGAGAATAATGCACAATCTACGCATGCTCTACACCTTGGTCGCGGCTACGGCGACAACGCTCGGAACAGTATTTCACCGCATCCCAACACGCAGCCCATTTCTTGCGCCAGACAAACGGGCGCTGGCAGACGGGACAGGTTTTGTGTGGGAGCTTGAGTTTTTGGTGCGTCATAGGCTGCCTTGCGCTGATTAATGATGGCTAACTGTATACCGCTGTGTAAATTCGCCCGTTGGGTCGTATTCACTCTGTTGCTTGGCAATATTAAATTGTCGCCGTCCGCGCGGGTCAGTGCCAACGCCCGCGAGGTATTGCCAATTACCCCAATTACTGGCAGGGTCATAGTCGATCAATTGTTCTTCAAACCAAGCAGCGCCAAAACGCCAATCCACGCCCAATTCGTTGATCAGGTAACTGGCAGAGATTTGCCGCCCACGATTGGACATCCAGCCCGTTGCGAGCAATTGGCGCATGAAGGCATTCACGAAGGGGGCATCGGTACCGCCTTCGCGCCACGCCGTGAAGGCTTCGGGGTAAAACGTCAGCAAGGGGTTTTGGTTACGAATGCCGTGCAGTGCATACATTCGGCTACCATAACGTTGATGCAGCCATTGGAAATACTCACGCCACAGCAGTTCAAAATACAGCCAATAGGTGGAATCGTTTGCGCCGTGTTGGGCTTCGTAGGCATGCAATTCTTTCATAATTTGCCGTGCAGACAGGCAACCTTGCGCCAGCCAAGGTGAAAACTTTGAGGAAAAATCCCAGCCATCCAGGCTGTTACGGGTTTGTTTGTAGCGGCTTACAAGTTGGGTGGCGTGCAAGTAATGCCGTAATTGTGCCAATCCTGCGGTTTCGCCACCAGTGAAAGTGAGTGCATGAGGCGATGGTGCAGGTAAAGTTAGAGTGGGCAATGGGTCGCTTGTACAGGGAATAGCAGGCGGCAATTGCAGTGGACGTGCAGCGGGGGACAATAGCGCAATATGTTCGACGCGCTGGCGAAACGGTGTGAAACTTTCAGGCAAGTCATGTGCTGCGAACGGCAATTGCGCCGCTGCAAACAGCGTGAAACTGTCGCCAATCAGCCATTGTTGCCGCTGGTGTGCTTTCTGTAGGGACGCAACGGCACGGCGTTCGTAAGTCGCGGGGACGTGGGTTAAGCCAATCATCTGGATGTCATGTGCTTCAATCAGTTCAGAGATGACTGTTTCGGGTTGCCCGACACGGACGACCAGCGTTTGTCCCAATCGCGCTAATTGTTGTTGCAAATCGTGCAGTGATTCACGGATGAATTGCCAGCGGATCGCACCGAGTGGCTTGCTTTGGTAAAACGTCGGGCGAAACCAGGCAGAATCAACCACATAAACGCATAACAACCGCTGCGACTCTGCGGCCACTTTGAGTAAGGCGGCGTTGTCGTGTAGACGTAAATCGTGGCGAAACCAAAATAAAGCGTTCATAGGCATCAATCCTTAAGGGGCAAACCAAAAGCCTGAAAAATCAAATAATTGACCCGAATCGTCGGCTCGCAAGCATTGCATCACCTGAAGCAAATGGCTGGCGGTGAATTCCGGTGTTTGTAAATGATCGGGCGGCACGTTGCGCTTAAAGGGTTCAGACAACGCAGTTTCGGTCGTGCCTGGTTGCAAGCCGACCACAATGGTTGGGCGTTTCATGCGCTTGAGTTCGATGGCAAAGTTTTTGATCAACATATTTAGCGCGGCTTTGCTGGCACGGTAGGAGTGCCATCCCCCGATTTGATTATCGCTGATGCTACCGACCCGTGCTGACAAAATGCCGATGGTGGTCGGGTGTCCGGGGTTGAGCTTTGCCAGCAAGTGCTTCACCAGTAACGCAGGACCAATGGCATTGACGGTGTAGGAGCGTAATAAGTGATCAGCTTCCACACTTCGCCACGTCTTTTCAGGCTGCATGCTGTCGTCGTGTAACCAGCCTGTGGCAATAAATACCCAATCAATGTTTGCCTTGTCGGGTAAGGCTTGCAAGGCGTTGGTGATTCTGGCAGCGTCGGTAATATCGAAGGCAATGTCTTGTGTTGGCACACTTAACGGCAACAACTTGACGGTATTTCGCGCCAAACGAATTAGCCCAATAGTAGGGAATTGCGCAACCAGTTGCAGGCAAAACGCTTGCCCAATACCGCCGGATGCCCCCGCAACCAATACACGACGCGGTGCTGTATTGGGTGGGCGTTGCAGGATAGATTCAATCATTACACACCTCAAATTAATGCAAACGGGCAGCCTTCCGATAGTGTCGCTATTTTGCGATAGCTTGTTTTGGGCATCCCAGCCCAATCAAGCGGCAAAAACTACGCGACAGGTTTTATGCCTCCGGCGGCTTTGACCGTCCTGCAACAGTATCGTCCGCGATCCCCAAGGGGATCGCGAACATCGCTACAACCGACTCTCCGGCCTAAACTCGACATTCCTGTTTTGTGTTACCTTACCACAACATTCTGCTATGTTTGTTACCTTGGGCCGGCACAAGCGGCGCGTTCACTGGGTAACGTCGAGAGACGGCAACTCTCCTGGCTTCAAGGCACGGGTATCCCCCACGTTTTATTTGTCACTATTCCAAATCAGCGTTCTTCAAAGAAGAAGTAGGGCTAAATTCTTTACAGTCGGCAGTCCCGAGAAAGATAAATCTTGGATCAATTTCAAATGTCAGAGTGGAAATACCCAAAAACAGATAATTCGACTAGGCCGCGACGGAGCAGGATAGCGTTGTCAAACGCAGTCAGTGTAACCGCTTTCATGTTTTTGCGAAGCGTGGTGGTCAACTCGCACGGCCGTTCCGAAAGTGCTTGGTTCAACCATTGGGCAATATAGCCTTTGTCTGCGAGCAGCTTACCGTGGCTGTTACCAACCATTTTAATCAGTGTCATACGGTCATGTACATTGCCGGGCGTCAACCGGATAGCTTAAATTATAATCTTAGGGTCTCTTATCCGAAATTCAGGTTAAGGAATAATTTGATTTATTATCGACTTCTACTACACTTAAAAACGCAGTGGATAATTAACTGACTGTGCTAGCAGCTTAGAATAGAACCTAGCACTGGATCAAAGTTAAAGCCTCTTTCTACTAACGACACTCTTGAGCGAAACAATGATGTTAGCAAACACGGTAATGATAGTAGAAGATGAAGCCATCATTGCGATGGATATCCGTAATCAACTGGAAGGTTTTGGTTATAACGTCGTAGCGACAGCCTGTTCGGGCAGCCAGGCGATCAGTGAAGCAACCGAACACAAACCGGAAATCGTGATTATGGACATTGTGCTCAAAGGCCATATCGACGGTATCACGGCGGCGCAATCCATCATTGAATCTTTACATATCCCGGTCATATTCCTAACGGCTTACAGCGACTCCGCCACCCTGCAACGCGCAAAAGCCACCGGTGCTTACAGCTATCTCATTAAACCATTCAGGCCGAATGAATTAAATGCCTGTATTGAAGTCGCCATTTATAAGCACCAATTAGAGCGCAAACTGCAAGACAGTGAGCAATGGTTTGCCAAAACCTTACATTGCATCAGCGACGCCGTTATCGCAACCGATCCTGACGGTAAAATTCGCTTCATGAACCCGGTTGCAGAAAGCTTAACTGGTATCAACTTTAAGCAAGCACAAGGAAAAGCCGTCAACGACATTATGACGTTGTTAATTCAAGCAACCCGGGAAGAGCTTGAAAACCCGGTTTTAAAAGCGTTAGAAACCCGTACTGTAACCGGTTTGGATTTTGTAACCTTATTGGTTAACAAGGCAGGCAAGGAATTTCCAATAGATGACGGAGCCGCCCCTATACTGGATAATGACGGCACCTTACTCGGCGCAGTTTTTGTTTTTCGGGATATTTCAGATCGGTGTAGGATTGAAAACTTATTGCGCGATAGTGAGGAACGTTTTCACAGCGCTTTCGATTTTGCCGCAATTGGCATGACCCTGATTGCTGTGGATGGACGTTTTTTACAAATTAACAATTCGTTATCCAAAATATTCGGCTACTCTGAAGCCGAATTGCTAAAAATGAATCTGCATATGCTCACTGCTGATAACGAATGTAATAAATTACTCGTCGATCATCTCCGGCAATTATCGTTTGATGCGTTACAATCTTTTCAAATTGAAGTGCAGTGCAATCACAAAATAGTCGGCAAACATGTTTGGGTGCTGTTAAGCGGTTCTTTGGTACGTAACTCAGCTGGCGAGCCGCTGTATTTTATTATCCAGATACAAGACATCACTGACCGTAAATACGTCGAGCAACAATTAGTCTATATTGCTAACCACGATCCCTTAACGGGTCTTTTAAATCGCGCCCAATTCCATAACCGTTTGACTGAAACTTTAAGCACCTGCCGTCGGCATAACACTAAATTGGCACTGTTGTTTCTGGATCTGGATCGCTTTAAATTAATCAATGATACCTTAGGCCATCACACAGGCGATTTATTACTCCAACAAGTTGCCGAAAGGTTAAAAGCGTCTGTTCGAAGCAATGATTTATTAGCCCGTTTAGGCGGCGATGAATTCATTGTAATGCTCGGTGATATTGAGCATATCGATGACGTCGCACGTATCGCGCAGAAAACCATTGAACTGCTGACCCAGCCGTTTTCACTGGAAGGCAGCGATATTATTATCACGGCCAGTATCGGCATCAGCGTTTACCCGGATGATGGGGAAAACGGCAATATCCTGATGATGAACGCCGATTCCGCAATGTACTTAGCTAAAGAACGCGGTAAAAACAGTTATCAATTCTACACCTTGGCAATGACCAAAAGGTCGCTGGAACGGATGATGATTGAAAGGGGCTTACGTAATGCCCTCACTAATCACGAGCTCAAGCTGCATTATCAACCTAAAATTAATGCGCTCAATGGGCATTCGACTACGGTCGAGGCGCTGGTTCGCTGGCAGCATCCTGAATGGGGATTAGTCAGTCCGGCGCGCTTTATTGTGGTCGCAGAGGAAACCGGGTTAATCGTCCCGATCGGAACCTGGGTATTGCAGGCAGCCTGTTGGGAAGCTAAATCTTGGCAGGAAAATGACCGACAATTCACGCATGTTGCAGTGAATGTGTCCGCGCGGCAATTTCTTGAACATGATTTATTTAACACAGTTAAAACCGTGCTGGCTGAAACCGGTTTAAGCCCCTCCTCCCTGGAGCTTGAAATCACTGAGTCGGCTGTCATGGAAGACCCGGAGCGAACCCTGGAAGTTTTAAAGGACTTATATGGGCTAGGCGTACGCTTGAGTATTGATGATTTTGGCACCGGCTATTCCAGTTTGACTTATCTGCGTCAATTTCCGGTACACAGTGTCAAAATTGACCGTTCATTTGTGCAAAACATCCCGGACGACGAAAGCAGCATGGCGTTGGTAAGGGCAATTATTGCCATGGCTCATGAACTGAATCTGGATGTCACCGCCGAAGGGGTAGAAACCGAGGCACAATTAACCTTTCTGAAAAACCAAGCCTGCGACATGTTACAGGGCTATCTGTTTAGCGAACCTGCAACAACAGAACAATTGGAGATCAACCTTAATACAGCCTGTTTTAAACAACTTTTTTCAAACAGTGATCAGTCGCTATTGCGATAACAAAAACGGCACAGATGGCGGAATTAAATGGTTGCCCATTGAAAACTCCCCAGCACAATTCAATCATTGAATTATGAACATTTCCACTCGAAAATTATTGCTTTCCGGTTTAATTCCAATTCTGGCAGCCCTTATCCAATGGCAACTGTGGCCGATATTAGCGCCTAAAACCTGGATATTTTTTTACCCGGCAGTTTTTTTTAGCGCCTTAATCGCAGGTTTAGTGGGTGGAATTATTGCTACCTGCCTTTCAACGCTGTTAGGCATCTATTTTTTTATTTATCCGCAATTTACCTGGGAGATCGGCGCAAGTAATAACTACGCCTCCCTGGGTATATTTATGTCTATGGGGCTTATATTTAGCCTTACATTTGATCACCATCTTAAAGTGGCTAAAGAATTACAACGCCTCAGCAAGCTTGAAATTGACTTACAAGAAAACCGGTTAAAACTGGCACTTGATTCTGCTCAAGCTGGGTTATGGGAATGGGACGTAATAACCAATGAAAATTTCTGGAGTGATAAATTATGGGCGCTTTACGGATTAGACCCTGCTAGTTGTAAACCTAGCTATGAAAGCTGGTTAAGCTCAGTAAATCCAACAGATCAAATAACCGTTGAACAAGTTATTAAGCGCGCCGTAAAAAATGGCACAGCATTAGATTTGGAGTGGCGCGTGGCTCAATTATTCGAGGGTAAGGAACGATGGCTAATGGCCTACGGACAACCGGTGTTAAATGAGCGCGGCGAGCTCCGGTTGTACAGGGGGATCGTGATCGATATTAGCGAACGGAAAGCAATGCAAATAAAGCTTCAAGACAATGAAGAGCTATTGAATTTTGCCATGGAAACCATTAAGGCAGGGATCTGGATCCTTTCCCTTGAAGACAATACAGCCAAACGTACCCTTATGCATGATCAAATTTTTGGTTATGACAGCTTATTGCCTGAATGGACTTTCGACAAGGCTTTGGACTATGTCTTACCCGAGGATCGGAAGACTATAGAGGACGATTTCAGTAAGGCCAGGGCGAATCTGACCGACTGGGCATTTGAGTGCCGTATCCGGCGCATCGATGGCGTGATCCGCTGGATTGCAGGAAAAGCCGCGCACAAATTTAACGGGGCAGGAAAACCTGTAGCTATGATCGGCATTATCCAGGACATTACTGAACGTAAGGAAGCTGAAGCTAAGCAACGCTTTGAAGAAATACGCTATAAGGCTTTTGTTGATCAGGCCGCACCCGATGCGATGTTTGTGCATGACCATAATGGCGATTTCATCGAGGTCAATTGGCAGGCCTGCCAAAGCACCGGTTACTCAAAACAAGAATTGTTGGGCATGAACGTTCTTGATCTGGAACAGAATTTTAACTTGCCGCTTGCCCAGGCAGAATGGAACCGCATTACGCCCGGTGAGACAAAAACTTTACAGGGAAAACATCGCCACAAGGATGGCCGCCAATTTCCGGTGGAAGTTAATTTTGGCTTATTGGTATTCGAAGGTAAACGGCAGTATCTTGCCCTCGTACGTGACATCACCCAGCGTAAGCGAATGGAGCAAACCCTCCAAGAAAAAAAGTACTTGCTGACCAACGCCCAAGCTATTGCGCATATTGGCAGTTGGATGGTCCATGCCAAAACCGGTGAGCGAACCTGGAGTGAAGAAACTTTTCGGCTTTACGGTTTATCCCCTGAGACTGATAAAGCGCCCGATTGGGAACAATTTCTCCTATTACTGCATCCTGATGACCGCCCCGCTATGCAATCCTGGTTTGATGAGTGCCTAACCGGCAAACAACCCCCTGCTCTGGAATTTCGAACCCGTCTGATCAAGGGACAGTATCGCTGGCTAAGTGGTATCGGGCATCTTGAAAAAAGCCCGGATGGCGAGCCGTGGCGTATGATCGGCACAGTACAGGACATCACTGAGCGCAAGATAGCCAATGATAAAGTGAAAGCTATGCTTACCGAAAAAGAAGTTTTACTTAAAGAAGTTTATCATCGGGTCAAAAACAATTTACAAATTATCTCCAGCCTTGTTAACCTGCAAGCCAAAAACATCAGTAATCCAGAAACCTTAATCCAGCTTAAGCAAACCGCTGACCGGGTAAAAGCCATGGCCTTAATCCATGAGAAACTGTATCAATCAGATGATTTAGCGCAAATTGAATTCAAAGAATACATCCGCAGCCTGCTCGACCATTTACTGTTTAGCTTTGGCGACCAGGCCAGCCATATTAAAATCAACACTAACATCGATAATGTCCTGCTCAATGTAGATACGGCTATACCGTGCGGATTGATCATCAATGAACTCGTTTCCAATGCCTTAAAACATGCGTTTCCCGAGAATCGACCCGGAGAAATTAGCATTACCCTCAAACAACAAAAGCAGGAGCTCGTCTTAGCCATTGAGGATAACGGCATCAATTTCCCCACGGCCCTTGATTTCAAAAAAAGCAATTCTTTAGGCCTGCAATTAGTCACACAACTGACCGCCCAGTTGCTGGGACAAATCACTTTGGATAAAAGCGCCGGGGCTAAATATACAATCCACTTTAACAATCATTTCCCTGAAAAAACCTGAAAACTTGTTCTAAAATTTTGATTCATTGCCCAACAGCCTAAGACACTCAACCTGAAGTACAATAATACTTTAATCATCGGATTAAACCTTATGCAATCACCCCGTCTACATGACATATACGTCTATCCCGTTAAATCACTGACCGGCATACGCGCGAAACAATGGCCGGTGACCGCCAATGGGCTGCGCTACGACCGGCACTGGATGCTGGTGGATGCGCAGCGGCAATTTTTAAGCCAGCGGCGTTTACCGCGTATGGCCTTAATTAGCACGGCGTTGACCGAAACCCATTTGATTCTTTCAGCACTCGGCATGGATGACTTATACGTGGGACTTGAGGAACAGTCGGGGGAAGTCCTTGAGGCACAAATTTGGCGTGATCAATGTCAAGCCAATGTGGTTTCTGCGGAAGCGGACCGCTGGTTTAGCCAGTTTTTAAAAACCGACTGCCGAATGGTTTTCCAACCCAAAACCGGTATTCGTCAAGTTGATCTTAGGTACGCTAACCCCGGCGACCAAACCAGTTTTAGCGACGGTTTCCCGTTTCTGATCATTGCCGAAAGTTCTTTAGCCGCCTTAAACGCAGAATTACCATTCCCTATCGAGATGCTGCGCTTTCGGCCTAATTTAGTCATCACTAATTGCCAAAGCTATGCAGAAGATACCTGGCGCGAAATCAGTATTAACAATATCGCTTTTCGCTTACCCAAACCCTGTTCCAGATGCCCGGTTCCAACGATTGATCCCATAACCGCAGAGTATGGTAAAGAACCGTTGCAAACCCTCAGTCGCGTTCGGAAATGGGAAAATAAAGTCTATTTTGGACAAAATGCCATCCACGATAGCTTGGGTACCTTACATTGCCAGGCAGAAGCCACGATTATCCAAACCGGCCCAAATCAGCCGCCGCTTTAAAAAACACTGCCTTTACTGCATGGCTTAATTACAGTAGTATGGATTTATTAAGATAGTTGTTATTTTACCCTCATTTATTAACCCAAGCATCCTAACCGGAACACCATGTCCAGCAACGAAACCCAACCCCCAGCTAATTTTATCCGTCATATCGTCGCTAAAGATTTAAGCGAAAATAAAAACAACGGTAAAGTGGCAACCCGCTTTCCACCTGAACCGAATGGGTATTTGCATATCGGGCACGCTAAATCCATCTGCCTTAACTTCGGCATTGCCCTGGAAAATAACGGCATCTGCAACCTGCGTTTTGATGACACCAATCCTGAAAAAGAAAGCATCGAATACATGCAATCTATCGAACGAGATGTTACCTGGCTGGGCTTTCAATGGCACGAATTACGCCATGCCTCGGATTATTTCGAACAACTCTATGGTTATGCCGTAGATTTAATTAAAGCCGATAAGGCTTATGTTGACAGCCTATCCGCCGAAGAAATCCGTGAGTATCGCGGCACTCTGACCGAACCGGGTAAAGCCAGCCCTGATCGAAACCGAAGCATTGCTGACAATCTGGCGCTATTTACAGCAATGCGTAATGGTGAGTTTGCCGATGGCCAGTATGTGTTACGTGCCAAAATTGATATGGCTTCCCCTAACATTAATATGCGTGATCCTGCGCTATACCGTATCCGTCGTGTACATCACCAACGTACCGGCGACCAATGGTGTATCTATCCCATGTATGACTACACCCATTGCATTTCCGATGCGCTGGAGGGCATTACCCACTCGCTGTGTACACTGGAATTTGAAGATCACCGCCCGTTATATGATTGGGTGCTGGATCAACTGGATATTCCGTGTCATCCGCAACAAATCGAATTTTCGAGATTACAGCTGGAATATACCATTGTCAGTAAACGTAAACTCAACCAACTGGTGATGGAAAAACACGTCAGCGGCTGGGATGATCCCCGGATGCCGACCATTGCAGGTCTGCGCCGCGCAGGCTATACCCCTGCGGCGATTCGGGATTTTTGTGAACGCATCGGGGTAACCAAAAAAGACGCCTGGATTGAAATGAGTGTGCTGGAAAATTGTATCCGCGAAGATTTAAACGAGCATGCACCGCGTGCAATGGCGGTATTGCAGCCTTTACGCGTGGTTATTGAAAATTATCCGGCCGATAAAATAGAACACTTGCACTTAAGCAACCATCCGCAACATCCGGAAATGGGCGAACGGACGGTTGTATTTGATAAAGTCATCCTTATTGAACAGGATGATTTCGCTGAAAATCCCCCGTCTGGTTATAAACGCTTAATTCCCGGTGCGGAAGTGCGCCTGCGGGGGAGTTATGTGATCCGTTGCAACGATATTATTAAAGATGCTAGCGGCGCTATTATTGAGCTACGTTGCAGCTACGACCCTGCCACCCTAGGCAAAAATCCGGAAGGACGGAAAGTTAAAGGCGTGATTCATTGGGTCTCCGAACAACATTCCTTACCCGCTGAGCTACGCTTATACGACCGGCTGTTTTGTCGTCCGACCCCCGACACGGGGGCGAATTTTTTAGATGCGATTAATCCCGACTCATTAACCACGGTTACTGATTGTCGCGTTGAAGCAAGTCTAGCCAATGCTGCGCCCGAAAGCCGCTATCAATTTGAACGGATTGCTTATTTTTGCCTGGATGCCAAAGACAGCCGCAAAGATCACCTGGTCTTTAACCGCACGGTTACTTTGCGGGATACCTGGACGGTTTAGCCAGCGCACGTAGCAATGTAAATTTGAGGTTAATGCGAAAGCGTTTTTACGCGGGTTAATCGCACTAAGCTTGCTTTATGGCTGGCAAGCTTAGACCAAGCGCCAGTGTACTGTAGTTGCGCCAAGGCAGTAGTAGGCATAATTTTTCCATCATCAGGAATTTCCATCGGCTCATGCGTCAATTCAATCAAAAAATCTTCCAACGCTGGATTATGCCCTACCAGTAATATCCGTTCGGCTGTTTCCGGACATTCCTGTAACACTTGCGTTAATAACTCAACGGTAGCATTGTAGACCCGTTCATCCTGTTGAATGATAGTGGCATCAAGCCCCATTGCCTTACATACCTTTTTGGCGGTACTTAGGGCACGTTTTGCCGGGGAGCTAATGATTAAATCCGGCTGTAAGTGCTGTTCCAGCATCCAATGCCCCATGGTTTTTGCGGCTTGAATGCCTTTTTTCTTCAACGGTCTAAGCCAATCGTCCACTTCGATATCCTGAACTGATTTAGCATGTCTTAGCAATAATAAGCTTTTAGTGTCCACTTTTTAATCCTGCTCCGTAACCTAATTAAATATAAATAATACAACCTAACCGGTCAGAATTTTTAAGAACCGATTGGTTGTCATAAAAAATTAATAATAGCCTGTTAATATGACAGTAATATGAACGAAAGCGTCTCTACTATACTCCCCTTCATTGTAATCACCCGCACCTAATCTTAAATCTTATGCGTACGACCGCCTTGACGTTTGAATTGCCGAGTACCCTAAGCCCTGAGCAATTTGTTTCACACACAACGACCCATCTCAACCTACAGATTACCAACCATTACGCTGCAACCAAGAGTTTTTATGACAGTTTTGACTGGCGGCTTTACCACGCGGGGATGTTTTGTGAATTTAACCAATCTGAACAACATGCTGAACTGAGCCTGCAAAACCTTGCACACCCACAAGTGTTAATGTCGATGGAGATTGCGCAAGTCCCCCGTTTCGCTCACGACTTTACACGGCATGATTTCCGGCAACAACTTGAACTGTTATTGGACATGCGGGCTTTGCTCAAGGTTGCCACGCTAGATTACCAACAGACCCAACTGAATGTACTCAATAGCGACCAAAAAACCATCTTACGCTTACACCTGGATTGCTTTCCGCAACTGCCTGCGCGTGTCACCGTGCAACTCATTAAAGGCTATGACAAAAGTGTTTTACCCATCATTAACTTTCTGCAAGATGAGCTGAGATTAACGCCAAGCACCCAAGCATTGCTACTCGAAGTCTTAAAAATTCAAGACAAAACCGCCGGTACTTACTCGTCTAAACTGAATGTGCGGCTCGATCCTGATATGCATGCAGATATTGCCTGTAAATACATTTATAGCCATTTATTAAATGCCATGCTCTTAAATCAACAAGGCTGCATAGAACAAATTGACACTGAATTCTTACACGATTTTCGCGTAGCAGTTAGACGAACGCGCGCGGGTTTTAGTCAGATTAAACAGGTTTTGCCACAAAACAGCTTAAATCATTTTGCCGAATTTTTTAGCTGGCTTGGACAGATTACAGGACCCGTGCGGGATATAGACGTTTACCTGCTGAACTTCCAAGAATTTAAAAAAAGCTTACCGGTTAGCATTCGCGAAGACATAAATCCCTTACGTGATTACTTATACGCCAAGCAGCAAATCGCTTACCAACAACTGGCTAAACAGCTGCAATCAACTCGATATACGAAAACCATAAAAGAATGGGAAAGTTTTCTGCGTGAACCGTCGCCTAAAAAACCTCTGGAAACCTTTGCCAAGCTTCCAATTAAACAATTGGCCGATCAACGCATTTGGAAAGTCTATAAAAGGCTGCTCAAAGAAGCGCAAGCAATCGACAAAAACTCTTCTGCAACCAGCCTGCATGAGCTTAGAAAAACCGCTAAAAAATTACGTTATTTAATGGAATTTTTTCAACAGTTATACCCTGAAATGGATATTAAAAACTTATTGAAAAGCTTAAAAGCCTTACAGGAAGTGTTGGGGGATTTTCAAGATTTGGATGTCCAGGAACAAACCCTGAAACAAATCAGCATTGAACTAAAAGACCAAGGTGCAGCCGTTGAGACTTTTTTAGCGATGGGCGTATTGATACAAGTCCTGGATCAACGTAAACATAAAGCCCGCCATGCATTTGCCCATAGTTTTGAACAGTTTGCACAACCTAAAAATAAACACCTGTTTAAAGACTTATTTGCCAGCTCAAAATAAGCGTGGCAGTACAAAAAATGCAATTTTAATCACGTTAATAAACGCCTCTTTAACTTAACCGCAGTGACTTTTACCCCAGTGTCATTATGAAAATATGCGCAATTTATTCTATTAAAGGCGGTGTTGGTAAAACCGCAACCGCGGTCAATCTGGCTTATCTCAGTGCCAAAAGCGGTTATAAAACCCTGCTTTGGGATTTAGACCCGCAGGGCGCCAGTAGCTTTTATTTTCGGATTAAACCGAAAGTAAAAGGCGGCGGTAAAGAGCTTATTACCGGAAAACGCGAACTGGATGATTTAATCAAAGGCAGTGATTTTGACAATTTGGATGTACTTCCTGCGGATTTTTCCTTTAGGAAACTGGATATCGTGCTGGATGCCCGTAAAAAGCCCACGCAACGCTTACATAAATTACTGGAACCGCTGGCCAGCGAATACGATATTATTTTTTTAGATTGTCCGCCGAGTATTTCGTTATTATCGGAAGCGGTGTTTGAAGCCGCGGATTTTTTATTAACGCCGCTAATCCCCACCACGCTGTCGTTACGTACCCTGGAGCAATTAATCAAATTTTTAGAATATAAGGATTTTAAAAAATTACAATTAATCCCTTTTTTCTCCATGGTGGACAAACGCAAAAAAATGCACAGCGATAGTCTGATAGCACTTTCAGCCGAATATCCTGACATATTAAAAACGGTTATTCCTTATGCCAGCGATATTGAACGGATGGGGCTTGAACGTCTGCCTTTAGGGGCTTACACCAAAAAAAGCACTTCGCTGGATGCTTATAATGCCTTGTGGCAGGAAATCTTGAGCTACATTAATACGGAAGAAAACACTGTTTAGCATTGGTGTCAAATGAACAGTATTGGGTACAATAGCGTTCGTTAGCCCCTTTCCTGCTCATCTAGCCAATTTAACTTTATATGTCTCAGTATGCAGTGTCCCTGTACCTGTTCCGGCGCGATTTGCGTTTGAACGATAATACCGCCCTCAATGCCGCCCTTAGCCTATCCAAACAGGTGTTGCCGGGGTTTATTTTTGATCCACAGCAAATTCAGCCTCACCCTTATCAAAGTAAACCCGGATTGCAGTTTATGTTGCAATCGTTGTCGGATTTACAACAGCAATTGCAAGCGCTTGGCAGCAATTTAGCCATTTATAATGCTACACCGGAAGCAGTGTTAAGGACTGTCGTTAAACAACATACGGTACAAGCAGTATTTATTAACCGTGATTACACGCCGTTCAGCCGTAAACGCGATTACAGCTTATGGCAAGTCTGTCAGGAGTTGGATATTACCCTGCATGTGTTGCCAGATTACTTGCTGACGGAGCCGGAACAGGCGCTAAAGCCCGATAAAACGCCTTACAAAGTATTTACCGCGTTTTATAACAACGCCAGACGGCTTGGCGTGCCGTTACCGCAATCTTTAATTGCAGAGCGTTTTTTAACGGTAGATACCGGGCTTAGTGTTGCACAATTTGGCGACAATAGCATTAAAACGGCTCCGGGCGGTCGAACCCAGGCACTAACAATACTGGATAACCTAACTGACTATACGGATTATCTGCAAACCCGAGATTTCCCCGCGCTCAATGCGACCACCCTGTTATCCGCACATTTGAAATTTGGCACCTGTTCGGTACGGGAAATCTATTATGCGATTTTCACCCAATTGGGCAGCGAACATCCCTTGCTCCGACAATTATACTGGCGGGATTTTTTTACCCACACCGCCTATCATTTTCCTGAAGTCTTTGGACGGGCGTTTCTACCCAAATTTGAGCATCTGCACTGGGATAATGATCGGGCTTATTTTCAAGCCTGGGCGGACGGAAAAACCGGCTTCCCGATTGTGGATGCTGGAATGCGGGAACTGAATACCACAGGCTTTATGCACAATCGGGTGCGCATGATTGTCGCTTCGTTTCTGGTTAAAGACCTGCATATTAGCTGGCGCTGGGGTGAGCGTTATTTTGCGCAGCATTTGGTGGACTATGACCCGTGTGTGAATAACGGCAATTGGCAATGGGCGGCATCAACCGGATGCGATGCACAGCCGTATTTCAGGATTTTTAACCCCTGGTTGCAACAACAAAAATTTGACCCCGAGTGCCGATATATTTATCAATGGCTGCCGGAACTTAAAGATGTCCCCGTTAAAACCATTCAGCAATGGGACAAAAAACATTATACCTGCGCCTATCCTGCACCGGTCATTGACCATGCCCATGAAACGGCTATAACCAAAGCGCGTTACAAACAGGCAGCAGAAACACAATAAGTAAAAATGCATAACTAATTTAAAACCTGGATTAGAGAACTTTATTGGCAACTGAAGCAAAAAAATGTGTCATACCCGCCGGGAAGCGGGTATCCAGCGCCAAGGATGGCATCCCTGTAGCCTGGACTCCGGCACCCATTAGAGCACGGAGCGAATCCCTGCCGGAGTGACAACTTTTAAAAACAGTTGCATACACTTACTTAATCCAAAAACAAGCCCAATAATCAAATGACCTTTGAAATGCTTTGCCCCTGTGGCTCACAAATAACCTATTCGGATTGTTGCAGCCCCTATCATACGAACGCTCAAGTACCACCGACGGCATTGCTGTTAATGCGCTCGCGTTTTAGCGACTTTGCTTTGCATAATACCGGCTATTTATTACAAACCTGGGCGGAAAACACCCGACCTGCCACACTGGATTTAAGTGATGATCCCACTGTTTGGCAAGAACTAAAGATTGTGAGAACCCAAAAAGGCGGTGTCGGCGATAGAACCGGACAGGTTGAGTTCAAGGCCTATTACACCTTATCGGGAGAACAATACGTGTTGCACGAAACCAGCCGTTTCATCAAAACACAGGAACGCTGGTTTTATGTTGACGGAGTTATTAAAGCTGCTGGTCTAGTAGCGCTACTAGAAAAACAACCTAAAAACGCCCTGTGTTTATGTGGCAGTGGTAAAAAATATAAACGTTGCTGTGGGGCGATTTAAGGCAATTGGAACTTTTTAATAAAAAAACTTACCACTGTAGATAAGATCAGGGGAATAAATCTTAAAGTGGCTTTATGCCAAAAGCCAGCAAGCATCACCCCTGCCGTTTTAGCTTGCGCGCTTTTTGCTTCGCGGCTTTTAGCTCGCGAATAATAACCAGTTCAGCTAATTCGGCTTCCATCATCATCGGCGTTTCAAGCGTTATTCTGCCGATGCTGCCAGTACGCAATTCAGTCAATAAAATTTTGGCAACTTTGTCCATGTTCACTTTCCCGCCAGCCATTAGACAGCCCCGATTTTTGCCCAGTGTTTCCAGAAAGGCTTGCTCATTGACCGGTAAGTCATCCAGTTGGAAGCGGTTTTTTAAGGCTTCAGGATAGTGTTTTAATAAATACTCGGCCGCAAAATAAGCAATGTGATCATGGTCGATAGCGGTATCTTTGATCGCACCGGTGGTCGCTAAACGAAAACCGCTATTTTTGTTGTCAAGGTTAGGCCATAACATGCCTGGGGTGTCGAATAACACCACGCCATTCCCAAGATCAATCCGTTGTTGCCCTTTAGTAATGGCTGGTTCGTTGCCGGTTTTGGCGATCAATCTTCCAGCAAGTATATTAATAAGCGTGGATTTGCCAACATTCGGAATACCCATGATCAAAGTTTGAATCAGATTACCCGTAGCGGCTTTATCCGGCAGCATCTTATGCGCCAATTCAATCAATTGGCGCATTTTATCCGGTTGCTGGGCAGTTAAGGCAATGGTTTTTACGCCTTGTTCCTGCTCAAAGTAGGTTTGCCATTGCTGGGTCATAACCGGATCGGCTAGATCGCTTTTAGTCAGAATTTTAATGCACGGTTTGTCACCGCGAAGCTTTGCAAGCATAGGATTTTGACTGCTAAAGGGGATACGTGCATCCAAAACTTCGATAATAAGGTCTACTTTAGGCAGAATAGCTTTGATTTCTTTGCCCGCCTTATGCATGTGACCGGGGTACCACTGAATATTCATGGTGAATTAATAATAGAATTAGAAAATAGTTGCTTGAAACGCTTAAAATAGCGCTTTAATTGTTAGCATTGTATTGATTATGTCATAAATTGTGCATTGCTGTTTATAAAAAACTGATAAATCAATAGCCTGTAGCTATTATAAAAATTAATCGTATAGCACCTTAGTAACCTAAAAAGCAGATGCAAAGAGAAACGCTCTCCAGTAGTTTTTACGCGTATTTATCCCGCTTAAGATGGATCAAGCGTTGGGGTTTAAAGCGTAACGCCCATGATGAGAATGTCATGGAACACAGTTGGGAAGTCGCGGTTATTGCGCACACCCTGGCCTTAATTAAAAACCGCTATTATGGCGGACAAGTCGATGCCAATGCAGTTGCTGCTGCTGCGTTATACCATGATGTAACTGAAGTGATTACCGGAGACCTGCCCACGCCGATCAAATATCATTCAGCAGCTATCAGCGCCGCCTATAAACAAATTGAAAAACAGGCAGAAATCGAATTACTAAATTTGCTGCCAACAGGTTTGCGTGGAGATTTTCAAGTCCTGATTCAACAGGATAAAATGTCTGAAGAAGCGATACAGCTCATTAAAGCGGCTGATAAAATATCGGCTTATCTAAAATGTCAGGCGGAATTAAAGGCAGGAAACCGCGAGTTTGAAACCGCAGCCGAGCAATTAGCTCTAAAAATAGCTGAGTCAGAGCAAGAGGAAGTTATTTTCTTTATGCAGACGTTTGCACCCAGTTGTGGCTTAACGTTAGATGGTTTAATGAAAACTTATTGAGGTATTACGGATAAAAAAGCTTAGCAGTTGGCGATGATACACGCAATCGGGTGAGCACGTCACTGTGCCCACCCGATTGCATGTGGTTGCCCATGGCCTAATTAAATGGCTTCAATTTTAACATTTGCCCGACCTGCTTTAATAAAGTCGAGTGCTACCGCTGCCCTTCTGGAAAGATCAAGCTTATGATTGTTTCTGAGTGGCGCACGGTCATTTACTTTTACGATAACGCTACGGTTGTTTTTAAGGTTGGTTACACGCAGCACCGTTCCAAATGGATAGGTGGTATGAACAGTGGTCAATTTACGTTTATCGTAAATTTCACCGCTTGCTGTACGCTTACCATGATAGCTGTCGCTATAGTAAGTCGCGACCCCAAAATCCTGGATTGACTCGTCGTTCTGACTCATTTTAGCTTGGCATAAAGAACCAAAAAGTATCAAATGAACCGCTAATAAGGTATTAATAAACCAATTGATTTTATTCATTTAGTATTTCCTTTAGTATTTAAAGAATATTGATGATAGTCGAAGTTATTCGATAATAATAGTTTTTGATATAATAAAATTAATATTTT
>JBEBJQ010000042.1:0-37001 GCA_040079795.1 Methylococcales bacterium | reverse complement strand
TCCCGAACTCGGAAGTGAAACCGCTTAGCGCCGATGATAGTGTGGCAGTTTGCCATGTGAAAGTAGGGAATTGCCAAGCTCTTAAACCTGAAGCCCAAGTTAAACACTTGGGCTTTTTTTTGTCCTGTATTCTGGGAATGTCCAGCGTGGTTTTTAGTTAAGGTTACAGGTAAGCAATAATGACTGTAGGGCGCGTTGTAATTTTTACAGATGATCCAGGCTGGCATGGGAGACAATTGTCACTTGCTTTTGGGGTGCGCGGCTATTGTGCTGAGTACGTTTCTATAACGGCTTGTAAATTGGTTATTGATGGCAGTTCATTGCCCATAGAAATTCCAGGATTCTTACAAAAATTGCCTGATGCAATTTTTGTAAGGGGCGTGCCCGGTGGAAGCCTTGAAGAAGTGGTATTTTATTTAGATATTTTGCATGCTTTAAAAATTGTGGGGGTGCCAGTTTACAATGATGCTTGTGCAATTGAAAAAAGCGTTGATAAAGGAATGACCAGTTTTTTATTGCAACAAGCCGGTTTACCAACGCCCGTAACCTGGGAGGTGAGGGACTGTAGCGAGGCCCTTACTATTGTTGAGAAAGAGCTGGCGCAAGGTAGAATGGTCATGAGCAAACCCTTGTTTGGATCGCAGGGAGAAGGGATTCGGCGTATAGAAAAAATGAGTGACAGCCTTTGGTTAACCAGTTCTCGAGGCATTTATTATTTACAACGCTTTGTGCAATGTGGTGGGGATGGATTTTCAGATATGCGGGTTTTTGTGATTAATGGTCAGGCTGTCGCCGCAATGCGCAGGCGTGGGCAGTCCTGGTTAAACAACGTCGCTCGTGGTGCGTATTGCGAGATTGTGGCGATAGACACTGGTATGGGGCAGTTAGCTGTGCAAGCAGCCTTGGCCTTAAATATGGATTATGCTGGCGTTGATATTATTCAGGACCAGTCAGGTAGATATACGATTATTGAAGTTAATAGTATTCCTGCATGGAAGGGTTTGCAAAGTGTTTGTGAAATTAATATCGCTCAGTTAATGGTGGATGATTTGCTGGTGCGCTATTTAGATTACCCTTGTTTAAAACTAAGCCAATGAACCGTATGCTTTCACAAGCACTATTATGTCAATTTTATCAAGAGGCTTGTGAGCTTGAATTACAGGCATTTAAACCGGGAAATGTTAGCGTACATGCAGATGGCCACGGCATGTGTGTAGAAGATTTTAAAATTAGCGCACGGGTAAGCGCCAGAAGTTTATGTAATCCTGATCATAGTTTGGGGGAGAAAATATATTACGCCGTAAAAGCTACGCGTGAAGTGGTTGGTTGTAATACCAATTTGGGCATTATTTTACTATGTGCCCCGTTGATACAGGCCGCGCTTGATTGTTATCGGCTGGCTAATTTTGAACAGGCCTTAGCGACTGTGCTTGATCATACGACGGTCGCAGATGCAGAATGGGTTTTTAAGGCGATAAAGCTTGCTTCGCCAGGAGGGTTGGGTGAATCTGTTGAGCAGGATGTGAATTCAATCCCAACGCTCACTCTACAGGAAGTCATGCGGCTGGCAAGTTTTAAAGATCGTATTGCTTTGCAATACATTACAAACTTTAAAGATGTTTTTGATTTTGGTGTTTTAAGGTACAATGAGAAGTTCGATCAATGGGGCAGAAAAGATTGGGCGGCAGTTTCAGTCTATACCGGCCTGCTGAGCCAACACCCAGATAGTCACATTGAGAGAAAGTATGGTGACCGATATTCTGAATTAGTCACCAGCAGGATGCTGTCGTTGGATGCGGCACTTAGCGATTCTTCTAAGCCTGAACTACTTATCGCCTTGTTTGCAGAGGTTGATCGAGAGTTTAAACTTAAAGGAATTAACCCGGGTACAGCGGCTGATTTAACAGTAGCGACGCTGTTGGCGGTTTTGCTGAAAGATTTTTTTGGTGCAAGCTGATATGCGGTTGGGTAAAGATTCATTACCTGACAAAGTCCTGCATCAAGGTTAGTTTCGTTTTTTCATTTAACAAAAAATTCCAAAGGGGATAAAAAGCATGGCTAAAATTAATAACTTGCGCGTAGGTGAATCTTTAAATGGTGATGGCAACGAAGTTGCGCACATCGACTTATTGATTGGGCCCCGTGGTTCAGCTGCTGAATCAGCATTTGCGCATTGCTTAACCAATAATAAAGATGGTTTTTCTAGCTTATTGGCTGTTGTTGCTCCTAACTTGATGGTTAAACCATCAACCGTTATGTTTAACAAAGTAACCATTAAAGGTTCTAAACAAGCGGTACAAATGTTTGGTCCTGCGCAACGTGGTGTTGCAATGGCAGTTGCGGATTGTGTAGAAGACGGTACGATTCCTGCTGACGAAGCTGATGACCTGTTTATTTCTGTTGGCGTATTCATCCACTGGTTGGCTGAAGACAATGCTGCAATCGAAAAAAACAACTATGATGCAACCAAAGCATCTATTAAACGTGCGGTTGCTGGTACACCTACTGCTGCTGAAGTTGTTGCTCAAAAAGCAACTGCTAAACATCCGTTTGCTGCTAACAAAGTATAAGTTATTCGTTAGTTATTGAATAAAAAATACCTCGACTGGTTCGGGGTATTTTTTTGTCTGCGTTTTTTGAACACAAGTTTTGATTAGTAATTTAGTGAGTTAATGTGTTTTTTCGTTGCCGGTAGACAAAATAGATTGCACCAAAAATGATAAACAAACCAATGGAAAGTAGGAAGAGCATTTGGCTGGAGAGTGCAAAAAGCTTTTTACCGACATGAAATGGAATGTGTAATTTGTCATCTTCAGATAAGGCTTCCTCGCCGCCTATGATAAGAATCAAGGCATAATCACCGATTTTATCGATGTCAGCCTGCGTACCAACAACGCCTTGCGGATATAGTTTGGGAGGAACTTCAACAAGGGTGCGTAATTCTTTAGCGCTAGCTGCTGGCGTTACGTTATCAGCGCTTTCAAGCTCCACAATGCGGATACCAATTGGGGTTTTTCTGACATCCCGGTCAATTAGGTCGGCGCTAAAAAAAGTTTTGCCGATATTTGGGAGCTCCTGGCAATAAGGTTTTAATAATGCTTCCCGGTCATTTTTTTTATCGGGGGAAGGTTGTAAATACGCGCTAAAATGCACAGCATAGAAATCGTTAGCAATCAAACAACCAACACTATTGATGTCTTCAATTTGTGGTTTTTTGTCTTCTTTATTGCAACCAGTTATTACAAGTAGGCCAATAAACAGACTATAGATAAGAAGGGGGTTTAAGTTTTTCATGGATGCAGTCAATGGTAGGGTTAGGACGCAACGGGATTAAGGGGCTTTAACCGTAAATTGAAATTTACCGGTGACGATGTGGGTGTCAACAGAAACGACGCGATAACGGACTGTATAGGTTCCTGCTGCCAATGGTTGTAAAGTTGCATACAGGTGTGATTGGTCAAAAGTTTCCTGCTGCACATCCTTGTTATCAAAACGTTTTCCGGTACTATCGATGACCGCAAGGGCTTTAAATTCAGTGCCCACTTTATCATTAAACCAAACATCAATTTTTGGTGGTGAAGTTGTTAGTACACTATCTTTAGCGGGTTCTGATTTGACTAAAATGGCATGTGCTAATGTAGCTTCAGGTAATAAGATACTCAAAACCAGTAAAAATGGAGAAACTAAGGTCGTTTTAATAGTCATGTTGTAGTTATAGTAGGTAATTGAGACTATAAAGCAAGTAATTGTGATGTGAAAATACGATGAGCATATTATAAGCTGATAGTCCATTTGGCAGTATAAAATCCATGCTGGCCTCTAACAACCCATCAATGTATAGCTAGGGTGAGGTTTCTGTAGGATGTCTAAAAAATGCCATAGCCAGCTCCGTAGGATGATTATCTGCTTTTTCAGTCCATAGCGCTAAAAAACCAAATGGTGTCGCAACTATACGGGGATGTGTTGCTGATTTCTCTGCTGATGATAAACGTAAAGTGCTAAGCCAAGTTACCCCGTTATTTAGAGATTGGGCACTATAAATTCCCGAGCCCTCTGCGCTCATTTCATCCCAAATAGCCATTACTTGCGGACTGGCATTTCCGGCAATATCGGCGTGAACAGCCTTGTTGCCCAGTCGATGCGGTGCCGTCCAGGATTTGCCGTTGTCATCTGAATGTAGATAATACAGCCCTTGGGAATGTTCCGCTCCGGTCCAAGCCAAGCTGTGAAGGGTCGCAGTGGGATTATCCGAAAGGGCTAACGCTCCGCCAACGTGGGGACAGCCCTCGAATTTCCAGTTGAACTCCCCTACCCTACTGGTGCTGTGCCAGGTATTGCCATTATCTTGTGATTGCATTAAAGCCATATCACGGGGCTCCATATCGCGATATAGCACGTTTAATTCTGCTTTTGGACTTATCGTTAACGTATTCCAGCAACAGGAGCAGGTAGATTTATCCAAAGTCAGCGCCGTATCCCAGTTTATGCCGGTTTGTGTTGATTTGGCATAGCGTAGACTTTGGTAGCCGTTTTCTTCCGGGTCTTCCAGCCACACCACGTGAAAAAAGCCGTTTTGGTCTGCGACTAGGTCGATGTGTGATTGATCACCTAGACTGTTAACAGCAGGGTTGCTACCCGCAGCCCAGGTTTTTCCACCATTTACGGAATACTGGCTGACGATGGGGCCCATACCTGGAAATTCGCCTTGCGTTTGCCATAAGGCAAGTAACTTTTGATCGGTGACGGCCAGTTGTATATCATTACCTCGGGATGCCATAGGGGTGGCAGCGTTGGCGCTGATTTGAATTGGCTCTGCCCAATGTAACCCGCCATCCTCGGAGTGCAAATAATGCACACTGGTTTTTTTGGATTGGCTAGCGGTGGTTCCCGCAGCGATCAAATGGATGCTGGAATGATCTACATAAACATCGAAGGAAGATATTGATAGTAACTTAAGCTCTTGACTCAGGCGTAAGGGCGGGCTATTGCTTGAGATTTCAGTTGAATCATTCACGGTAGGTGTGCTGATACAGCCATTTACGCCGAGTAACAAGAAGCTTAATAAGAATGGCTGAAAATATTGACCTAACGGTTTGTAAAATGAGGTTTTTTTAAGCTGATGAGGATCCATGGTTAAGCCTGTTGGTGTAATCGATTTATTGTTATTCTTAGGTTTTAGGGCTTGATCTGTGAAATAGATCATGAGATATGAATAATAAATGTTAACCGCAGTGTGACGGCGGGTGTTTTTAGGCATATTATTACGTTTAAGCAAAATGTCGACTATTAGCCAATATAACTTAGGTTTTAGGAGTCCCGTTGTAACGTTTGTTTAACAATGCAGCGTTTAAACGTGAGTAACTTGATCTCTATAAATCAATCTATCAGACTTTTGTTGAGTTGTAATTTTTACGGTTTGAGGGTTAGCCAACATGATATTCAAGAGTCAGTACCTTAATTCAATCGTGCTGTTTTTAAGCACATTGTCAATAACCTCCAGTATACAAGCGGAAGCGGTAAGCACAAACTTCAGTGGTATAAAGTTTGTGAAAATAGCGCCGGGGTGTTTTCAAATGGGGGGTGATACGGGGGTTAAGGAAACCAGTGCGGCAGAATTGCCGCGGCATCAGGTGTGCATTGAAAAAGCCTATTATTTGGGCGAAACTGAAGTCACCCAGGCACAATGGGTTGCAGTCATGGCATCCAATCCCAGTAAGTTTAATGTCAATTCACATCCGGTTGAACAGGTCAGTTGGAATGATGTGCAGGAGTTTATCAAGCGCTTAAATGCCCGTGAAGGGGGCAATAGCTATCGTTTGCCGACTGAAGCAGAGTGGGAATATGCCGCCCGTGCCGGAAGTGAGGCGTTGTATTCATTTGGGGATAATGCAAAATCCTTATCCAAGTACGCTTGGTATGGAAATGAAGGTTATGGCGGCCGCACCAGTCAAGTAGCGCAAAAACAACCCAACGCCTGGGGGCTTTATGATATGCAGGGTAATGTTTGGGAATGGGTGCAGGATTGGTATGATAGCGGCTATTATGCGAACAGCTCTGCTAAAGATCCGCACGGGCCTGGGTCTGGAAAGTTTCGCGTGTACCGTGGTGGCAGTTGGGTTGCAAGCGCTTCTAATCTCCGTTTGGCGGCAAGGTTTAGCGGTTTACCGATCAGTCGCAGCCGTGATCTTGGGTTTCGGCTGGCAAGGCAAGCGGAGTAGTCCATTTTGTCCGGGAAGGTATTTTTCCGGGGGAAAAATTGTTTAATAAAATCAGACAAATATTTAAAATTCTACGGGGTTTAAAGATGAAATTAAAATCAATTGTAACTATTATCGTTACGGCAGCGGTCGGTTTTTCAACAACTGGTTGTTCCTGGCATGAGCATCATGAAAAGGCGCATTATGCACCCGGCTTAGGAGAAATTATGTCGCTGACCAGTATGCGCCATGCCAAACTCTGGTTTGCAGGACAAGGGCGGAATTGGGTGCTGGCTGATTATGAGCTGGAAGAGTTACGTGAAGGCTTTGAGGATGCGGTAAAATTTCATCCTACCCACAAAGACATTAAAGAGCCTATTGCCCAGTTGATCGCCAAGACTATGGATGACTCTATGAGTCAGTTGGAAAAAGCAATTAAGGCTAAAAATCAGGATCTCTTTACTCAGCATTTTGATTCTGTAACCGCAGGTTGCAATGCTTGCCACCAAGTGTCTGAATTTGGATTTAATATTGTGACGCGCCCGACGTTTAATCCCTTTGCAAATCAGGCGTTTTCTACTTCCACAAAATAGCCATAGCTGCTGGGTGCTATAAAGGGTTGTTGTATGTAAATGCAGTTTTCCAATTGGACTGTTTTAAGCATATACAGAATACTGTTTTGTTAGTAAATAGTTAAGCAGCTTGCGGTTTCATCAAGCGGGGTAATATTAGGCCCAGGGCTACTGCAAAAGCGCCAATACCCAATAAAATCACCAGTACATTCCCCAGCGAAGCTGGAGGGCCGGGCACCACCAGTGCAACGGTCAACGGGATGTGCAAGGCGCTTAATTCGGGGGCTACATTTAAATCCTGATCTTTCACATAAATTGCCAGATCGTAATGCCCGGCTTTGGGGAAATTTACATTGGTGGAAATATAACCTTGTTTTGCAACGGTGGCGGGTGTTTCGGAGAGTAATTGTTTGTCGCTGTTGAATATTTTGAGGGTTACCGGTTTATGGCGGACATCTCGGTCCAGCATGTCGACCGTAATTTGTGTCTCGCCGACTTTGGGGATTTCTTGGCAAAGTGGAAATAGCATGGTTTTAGCATTTTTGGGTTGCTGTGGGTCCAGTTGATACGCGGCTAAATTAGCAATGTAAAAGTCGTTACTGAGCATGCAGCCGAACATGTCCATTTTGCCGCCAGCACCCATCCTCGGCGCAAGGGGTATGGAAGCGTCAACAAGGTTTGCAGCCAATAGCAAGGGTAAGGTTTTGACGAATAATTTGAGTAAGTTCATGCAGATTTACCTCTGATTAACGGTTATCACTATTTGACTGAAAATCTGGAAATGCCACTAACGATTAAGCCGTCATCGGTCAGGATCCTGTAGCGGATGACATATTTGCCAGCCGTTAATGGGCGGGTTGTCGCACTTAATTCACTGCGATCAGCAATCACTAATTTTATGTCGCCCTTATCGACCCGGTTGCCTTGGCTATCTACTACGACCAGTGTTGGCGTGCGTTCGCTGACATTCCCGCTGAACCATAATTTGACGTTACCATCGAAGCTGGTAACCGCCTCGTTATCACGCGGTTGTATTTTCATCAGAATGCCTTCAGCCAAAGTGTTTTGGCAAAAGCAGGCTAAAAGCAGTGTAGCGAATACTGTCCGGATTATTGAAAATCGATTATGCATGGTGCTCTCAAAAAGTTAGTCATGATACTTGCTGGTTGGGTCGTGTTAAGTATAAACACACCGTTAGACATTTAAATACGCAAAATAATGCATCTTTACCAACTCAACAGCAGCATTAAAATGGGGTCGATAAAAGGATGAAATAAACACAATGTTACAAAGCCCAGTGAGCCTAAAAAAATTGGTATCCAGCGATTTACGGGTATTTCCTGCTTCCGCCACAGGAAATGAAAAATCGCCCAACTAAAAAGCCATACAATCAATGCTAAGGTTTCTTTGCCGGCATAGGAGCCAATGCTGCCATCCGGACCATTGCCCAGTGAGCCAGGTATCCAGTACCCATAAGCATGCACGAGTTTATCCAAGGCATTCGATACACGCGAAACGTGGTGTGAAATCATTAGGGTGTAAAAGCCTAATACCGGCGACAAGGTCGCGGCGATAAGCGGGCCAGAGACAATTGGGGTAGTTTCGGCTGCTGGGGTGTTTTGCGAGTTTGTGGTTGAATGTTGGTTCATGCGGATGTCCCTCATTAAACGAAATGCAGTTTGGCAAGTACCAGACCCGCCACAAAGCCCAGTAACAAAAATAACCAGGAAACCAGGATGGTAATGCCAACAAATTGGGTAAGGTCGCGGCGAACGTGAATGGCATCACCGTAATAAAATAAAATAAAGCTAACCGCCGCCATTAAGGGGAAAGGAAAGAGCGATATAAACTCTTTAAATTCCATCATGTAATTATGAAACTCAGGTGCGTTTTTGAGTATCCAGTCTCTGGGGCCATCCTCCCCCCGGTAGCGCATGTAAATCCAGTTACCGCTGACCGCCCCCAGAAAATTTAAGGCGGTTGCACCCAATACCCAATAACGCAGGGATTTAAAATTGATGTGCACACCCCGAATTAAAGCGTATGCGCGATGGGTTAAATAGGTACCCGCAACTACTGCCGAAATGGAGCTGATGCCATGTATGCCAGCTTGCAGGCTGTAGCTGGTTGGAAAAAAGAAGTCTAATCCAGCCAGTAATAGTAAGATCAGCAGTGCGAGAATGGCTTGGGTTCTTACTAATATTTTGGCGAGATTGCCCTGTACGTGGAGTTCTGTGGACATGATATTCAGCGTTTTTTATTATAGTTTTAGATGCAGGATTATATCATTAATAACTGAAGGCACTTAGGCTATAAACTGCGTAAACGCCAGTTGCGTTACTTTATTACGCGTCTAAATCCCTAACCAAATGTACTATGCACAACGGTTGATGTTTAAATAAAAAAGAATAGTGTTTGAGTTTGTTATAAAATTAGCGCCCTTGAAGGTAAAGTCCCCGTCAAAAGTAATGTTTTATTCGCAAAAGGCTTAATGATGCGCTGTCCGTTTTGTGCAGATCAGGATACCCGGGTTATTGATTCACGATTAAGCAATGAAGGCGATCAGGTGCGCCGGCGGCGTGAGTGTAATGCGTGTAAAGAACGTTTTACGACTTACGAATTTGCGGAAATTGGGTTGCCGCCGGTTATTAAACGCAATGGTGTGCGGGAGGCGTTTAATGAGGTCAAATTGCGTGCCGGTATGTTGCGGGCACTGGAAAAACGTCCGGTAAGCAGCGATGCCATTGAAGCGGCGGTTACCCGCATAAAAAAAATCTTGATGGCGCGAGGCGAGCGTGAAATTCAGGCCAATGACTTAGGTGAGTTGGTGATGAAGGAATTAAGTCTGTTGGATCATGTTGCCTATGTCAGATTTGCCTCGGTGTATCGCAGTTTTCAGGATGTCAGTGAATTTACCGATATGATCAATAATTTACCCAAACCCTAATTGGTGCAGTGCGATAGCGTCTATATGGCACGCGCAATACAGCTGGCGCGATTGGGTTGGTATACTACTGACCCTAACCCGCGTGTGGGTTGCGTTTTGGTAAAAAACGGACAGATTATTGCGGAAGGTTGGCACGAAAAAGCCGGATTTGCCCATGCTGAGCTTGCGGCTTTAAAGCAAACGGATTCAGCTCAGGGTGCAACAGCTTACGCCACATTAGAGCCTTGCAGCCATTTTGGTAAAACGCCGCCTTGTTGTGATGCGCTGATTGCCGCGGGTATTGCACGGGTGGTCGTGGCTATGCAAGATCCGAATCCCTTAGTGGCGGGTGCAGGCATAAAAAAATTACAGGCAGCCGGAATTGACGTAGCTGTAGGCTTAATGCAGGAACAGGCAGAACAGCTTAATCGTGGTTTTATAAAGCGAATGCGTTCAGGTTTGCCTTTTGTCCGCTCTAAATTGGCGATGAGTTTGGATGGCCGAACGGCAATGGCATCTGGTGAAAGCCAATGGATTACTTCTCCAGAAGCGCGCGCAGATGTGCAGCGATTAAGGGCCGAAAGTTCCGCGATTTTGACTGGCGTTGATACTGTGCTGAGCGATAATCCAGCCTTGAATGCACGGGTAGATTTTCCGGTTATGCAGCCCACCCGGGTGGTGTTAGATTCAAAGTTGAATATGCCGGTGAGTGCCAAGATGGCAATCTTGCCGGGGCGCAGTCTGATTTTAACGGGTTCCTGTGATGGGTCTAAAATTACCCTTTTGCAGCAGGTGGGTTTTGAAGTACATACCTTACCTTTAAAAAACGGTCGTTTAGATTTATTGGCAGTTTTGAAATTTTTAGGACAACAACAGGTTAATGAGGTGCTAATCGAAGCGGGTGCCACTCTAAATGGTGCTTTACTGGCAGAAGGCTTGCTTGATGAAGCTGTTGTGTATATGGCGCCTTCAATCCTGGGTGACAGTGGGCGGGGCTTATTTGCCCTGCCTGGGGTTGTTCAGCGTATGCTGGATAAAAAGCATGTGCATTGGCGTGATGTGCGGCGTGTAGGTGCTGATTTGCGCTTAACGATCACTTTTCAGGAATAACCTGTATGTTTACCGGAATTATTTTAGCGGTGGGGAGCATAAGCGCCATTGAAAAACGCGGTGGCGATGCGCGATTAACTATTGCAACGGGTCATTTGCCCATGGCTGATGTCGCTTTAGGCGATAGTATTGCAGTAAATGGTGTGTGCTTGACTGCTGTGACGCTAGGCACGCAACAGTTTGGCGCTGATGTTTCGAATGAAACTTTATCCAGAACGACTTTGGTTAGCGCGCAAATAGGCACAGCGGTTAATCTGGAGCTGGCGTTGACCCCCAGTACCCGTATGGGTGGGCATATTGTAAGCGGGCACGTGGACGGTATCGGTTCGGTGCTGGCTATAGAGGCTGATGCTCGCTCTTACCGGCTTAACATCAAAGCGCCGGACAGTCTGGCAAAATATATTAGCGAAAAAGGCTCAATTTGTATCGACGGCATTAGTTTAACCGTGAATTCTGTTGATGGCGCGTCGTTTAGCGTAAACATTGTACCGCATACCTGGCAACAAACGACTTTGGGCGCAACGCATGTCGGTGCCAAGCTTAATTTGGAAGTTGATTTATTAGCTCGGTACATGGGGCGCTTAATGTTGGGCGAAGCGGCTGCAAAAAGCGCAGGTGGTGTCACAACGGAATTGTTGCAAAAAAGTGGCTTTATATGAATATGAATAGTATCGAAGAGATCATCGCGGATTTACGTTTAGGTAAAATGGTCATTATCATGGATGACGAAGACCGTGAAAACGAAGGTGATTTGGTGATGGCAGCGAGCGCGGCGCGGCCTGAAGACATCAACTTCATGGCGCGCTACGGTCGTGGTTTGATTTGTTTAACGTTAACCCATGAACGTTGTAAACAATTGCGCTTGCCGTTGATGGTGAATGAAAATAAAACCACGCATTCCACTAATTTTACAGTGTCGATTGAAGCCGCAACTGGCGTAACCACCGGTATTTCAGCCGCTGATCGGGCGCGCACTATTCAAGCAGCGGTTGCATCTGATGCGCAGCCGGACGATTTAGTACAACCGGGGCATATTTTTCCGTTGATGGCGCAATCCGGCGGGGTGTTAAACCGTGCCGGACATACCGAAGCGGGTTGTGATTTGGCGCACCTGGCAGGCATGGAGCCTGCGGCAGTGATTGTCGAGATTTTGAATGATGATGGTTCTATGGCCAGACGGCCTGATTTGGAAGTATTTGCACAAACCCATAACCTTAAAATTGGCACAATCGCGGATTTGATCCATTACCGTATCGAACACGAAAACACCCTGGAACGAATCAGTGAGTGCGCTTACCCAACAGAATTTGGTGATTTCAGGTTATACGTTTATCAGGACCGGCATGATAATAACCTGCATTTGGCCTTGGTCATGGGCGATGTGGCAACAGATGAACCGGTGTTGGTAAGGGTACACTCCAGGAATATGCTGGATGATTTATTGTTGTCCAAACGCACCGATTGTAGTGTACCTATTCGGGAAGCGATGGCAAAAATTGCTGCTGAAGGACAAGGTGTATTGGTGTTGATTCGGCAGAATGAAAACAACAAAGCGCTGGCAGAACTCATTCATTATTATCAGCTGCAAGATAATGGCATTAATCCTGTCCCCATTACGCCTACCGAAACAGATTGGCGCACCACTGGTACCGGCTCGCGCATATTAGCTGATTTAGGGGTGCATAAATTAAAAGTGATGGGTGCCCAGAAAAAATACATTGGTTTGTCAGGCTTTGATTTGGAAGTGACGGATTATTATCAATAAAAAATAACCCTCTTGAGAGCCCTGACCTACATCAACACATAATTACTTTTGAGAAAAAACATGTCGACATTATCAACATTTGAAGGAAATCTAATTGTTCAAGGCGCCAAATTTTGTTTGGTTGCTTCGCGGTTTAACAGTTTCATTGTGGAGCAGTTGGAAGCTGGCGCGATTGATGCCCTAGTCCGGCATGGCGCGGATCGTGCTGACATCCACGTCGTCAGGGCGCCTGGTGCCTTTGAATTGCCGATGGTCGTTCAGCGCGTTGCCGCTGCTAAAAAATATGATGCAATTATTGCCCTGGGTGCGGTTATTCGGGGTGGTACTCCGCATTTTGAATATGTCGCCGGTGAATGTGTCAAAGGTTTGGCACAGGTATCGTTGCAATATGCTATTCCAGTAAGTTTTGGCGTACTGACGGTAGACTCGATTGAACAAGCCGTTGAGCGCGCAGGAACTAAAGCGGGCAACAAAGGTGCGGAAGCAGCATTATCAGCCATTGAAATGGTTAATTTATTTAAAAATCTGGAAACCTAATGAGTGTAGCAAGAACCAATGCCCGAAAATGTGCGGTGCAGGCTTTATATCAATGGCAAATGACCGGCCATAACCTGAATGACATCGAACGGCATTTTTTAGAAGAAGAGCGCTTTAAAGGTGCGCAACGCAGTTATTTTGATGAGATTTTTCGCGGCGTCCCAAAACAGTTGGATGTTATTGATCTGGCACTGAGTGAATTTGTGGATCGGCCTGTTGATAAAATAGATCCGGTGGAGCGGGCTATACTAAGGATTGGTGTGTACGAGTTGATTAATCGTTTGGATATACCTTATCGGGTTATTATTAATGAAGGTGTTGATCTGGCTAAATGTTTTGGTGCGGATGGCAGTCATAAATATGTCAATGGTATTTTGGATAAAGTTGCGCAGCAAAAAAGAGCCATTGAAATTGCGGCAAAGTTAAAAAAAGTTCAGAACGCGCAATAACCATGGCGGTTTCAGAATTTGGCCTGATTGAGCGGTATTTTAAGCAACAAGCGGTCAGTAATCCTTCTACGCGCTTAGGGATTGGTGATGATTGTGCGTTGCTTAGCATTCCATCCGGCTTCGAGTTGGCAGCTACGACCGACACTATGGTGGAAAACGTGCATTTTTTAGCCGATGCCAATCCTGAATGGTTAGGGCATAAATTGCTGGCAGTCAATCTAAGCGACCTTGCCAGTATGGGGGCTAAGCCGTTATCGGTATTATTAGCCCTAACCTTGCCGAAAGTTGATGAGCAGTGGTTAAGTAGTTTTGCTCGGGGTTTTTTAAATCTGGCGCAGCAATACAGTGTTGACTTGATTGGCGGTGATACCACCGCGGGGCCATTAACGCTGACCGTACAGGCTTTAGGTTTGGTGCCCGCAGGAGGTGCAATGCAACGTTCGACCGCCCAGCCAGGCGATTTGGTGTGCATGACAGGGATTTTGGGTGAGGCAGGCTTGGGCTTAAAAATTGCGCAAGGCCATTATGCTTGTGCAGATGGTGAGGCCGCTTTAAATCGTTTACACAGACCTGAGCCGTCTTGTGCCGCAGGAGTTTTACTGCGCGAATTTGCAACGGCTTGTATCGATATTTCAGACGGCTTGGCCGCCGATTTGGGGCATATCGTTAGCCAAAGTCATGTTGGTGCCTGCCTGGAATGGGAGCGTTTGCCCTTATCGCCACAGGTGAAACAATATATTACTGCTACTGGCGACTGGCAGATGCCTTTGTGCGCAGGTGATGATTATGAATTATGCTTCACCATTAGTCCTGCTAAGCTAAAATTATTAACCATTGCCTATTCGCAAATTGGCATTATTGATCAGGGCGATGGGGTAAGAATAACTAAATCCGGCATTACGCAGCCGTTAAACAGGCAAGGCTATGAGCATTTTTCTTAATACGGCAATCGGCCGTCATAAATTAACCCCGCGACAAATTATGTCCGATCCGGTGTTGTTTTTGGCCTTTGGGTTCGGCTCTGGCTTGGCTAAAAAAGCCCCCGGCACATTTGGTACCTTAGTGGCTGTGCCACTTTATTTGCTGTTGATACAAGCTGGGCAACCCTTTTATTGGGTGTTGACTATAGCGATTGCTTTAGTTGGCATTTGGTTGTGCGATGTCGCAGCCAAAAAACTTGATGAACATGATTTTGGCGGCATTGTGTGGGATGAAATTGCAGGGCTGTTGATTACCCTGGCTTTTGTGCCTTTTTCATGGCAGGCCTTGCTGGCTGGGTTCGTGTTGTTTAGATTTTTTGATATTCTTAAGCCTTGGCCAATTCGTTGGGTAGATCAAAAAGTAACCGGTGGCTTCGGTATTATGCTGGATGATGTTATCGCTGGATTTTTTGCGGCGGGTGTGCTGTTTCTGGGGTTTTAGATGCCTAAACGTGTTATATAAGTAATTAATAAATAAACAGCTTGCGTAATTTATTAAACCCTTTATAATGTCCAAATCAATCGCGGGGTGGAGCAGCTTGGTAGCTCGTCGGGCTCATAACCCGAAGGTCGTAGGTTCAAATCCTGCCCCCGCTACCAGATTAATATTAACCCCTTTATGGGGTTTTTTAGTTTTTAGGCTTTTAGAATGATCAAGAGAAGGGCCGTAGGCTCTTTTTTTTTGTTTAAATTACGTGTGCAAAAGTGAGGCAAGATGAAACAGGCTCCTGATCATCTGAGTGTGTTAATTGAACCCATTGTTGAAGGCTTGGGGTATGAGTGTGTAGGGGTTGAGTATAATCCCCACCCGAGAAATGGCTTGTTGCGCATTTATATTGATAAAGCAGGTGGTATTCTGGTTGAAGACTGTACTAAGGTCAGTCATCAGTTAAGTGGTGTGTTAGATGTTGAAGATCCTATTCAAGGCAATTATCAATTGGAAATTTCTTCGCCAGGAGAAGATCGGCCTTTTTTTAAAATAAGCCAGTTTGCCGCTTTTATTGGCAGCACTGTAAGGGTCAGTTTATTTAAAGCGATTGAAAATCGAAAAAAAATAACCGGCGTAATCCAAAAAGTTGCAGATGATACGGTTTTTATTTTGGCAGATGATCAGGTTTTTGAAATACCATTTCAAGCAATGAGTAAGGCACGTTTAGTTCCAGCATATAATGTCGCAAACGGAGGGCACAGTGGCAAATAAAGAAATTTTATTGGTAGTGGATGTTTTTTCTAACGAAAGGGAAATTGAGAAAGAAATTGTTTTTCAGGCGATGGAATCTGCTTTGGAAGCTGCAACGATTAAGCGACATGAAAATCAAATTAAGGCACGGGTTGTTATTGACCGGAAGTCGGGAGATTACGTTACTTTTAGGCGCTGGGAAGTTGTTGAAAAAAACGACGCGATTAACGGTGATGTTGAATTCCCCAGTTCTCAAATATTGTTAGAAGTTGCACAGCAAGAGAAGCCCAATATTAATGTCGGGGAATTTATTGAAGAAGAAATAGAATCCGTAGATTTTGGCCGTATTGCTGCTCAGACTGCTAAGCAGGTCATTATTCAAAAGATACGGGATGCTGAGCGGAAGAAGATTGTGGAAGCGTTTTTGCCGCGCGTGGGAGAATTGATTACCGGGATTGTTAAACGCATAGAAAAAGGGAGTGTGTTTATCGATTTGGGGGGCAATGTTGAGGCCTATATTGCGCGTGAAGACATGATTCCGCGTGAGCCGGTACGTGTTGGTGACCGAATAAGGGGTTATTTGAAAGATGTGCGTTTAGAGTCGCGCGGGCCGCAATTGTTTGTCAGTAGAACGGCACCTGAGTTATTGATTGCTCTGTTCAAATTAGAAGTGCCGGAAGTAGGCGATGGTTTGGTAGAGGTACTGGCTGCCGCCAGGGATCCCGGTTCCAGGGCAAAAATTGCGGTTAAAACCAATGATCCCCGCTTGGATCCGGTCGGTGCTTGTGTGGGTATGCGTGGTTCGCGGGTGCAGTCGGTTTCGAACGAGCTGGCCGGTGAGCGTGTGGACATTATTTTGTGGAATCAGAGTGAAGCGCAGTTTGTAATTAACGCTATGTCACCCGCAGAAATCCAGTCTATTGTGGTAGATGAAGACAAGCACAGTATGGATATTGCAGTGCATCCCGATAGTTTGTCGCAAGCGATTGGTCGTGGTGGGCAAAACGTACGCTTGGCTTCAGAGTTAACTGGTTGGGAGCTAAATGTACTTGATGCTACTAAGGCTGAGCAAGATAACGAGGCAGAGGTTGCTAAAATTACTCAGCGCTTTGTTGATCAGCTCGGGGTTGATGAAGATATTGCCATGATTTTGGCCGAAGTCGGTTTTGAGACGGTTGAAGAAATTGCTTATGTGCCGTTGAATGAAATGCTGCAAATAGAAGATTTTGATGAAGAACTGGTGCATGAAATTAGAACCCGTGCAAAAGATTTTCTGCTCATCAATGCTATTGCTTCAGAAGAAAAAATTGAGATAGCGGTTCATGCTGAACCCGCAGAAGATTTATTGGCTATGGAAGGGATGGATAAAGAATTGGCTTATCAATTGGCCAGTGCAGGTATTGTGAGTATGGATGATCTGGCTGAACAGGCTGTAGATGATTTATTATTATTGAAATTTTCCGGTATGAACGAAGAACGTGCTGCAGCGTTGATTATGACAGCACGTAAGCCTTGGTTTGCTGAAGATCTGGGCGAATAAAGTTAGAGGTATAAATATGAGTGATAAATCTGTACTGCAGTTAGCCGAAGTTATTGGAATACCTTTGGATAAGTTATTAGAGCAGTTGAAAGAAGCCGGTTTAAATGCCAGATCTGCCACTGATGTCATCAGTGAAGATGAGAAAATGAAGTTGTTGACGCATTTACGTCAGCGCCATGGTAAAACTGATGAATTAGGAAATGGCAGTTTACCTAAACGGGTCACCTTAAAACGTCGTCAGGTTACCTCATTGAAGCAAACCAGTGCGCCAGGAACCGCCACTAAAACAATCAGTATTGAGGTGCGTAAAGAAAAGACCTACATTAAGCGCCCGGAAGCTATTAATGCGAGTGTTCAGGCAGGCGCTGCTGTTGCGCCGACTGTTGATGTGGTTAATGTAAAAGCGGAGACTGCTGAGCTTGTTGCTAAGCCTTCTGTTGAGGTAATGGAGCATGCAGCGCCGCAAGTAGATGTTGCACCTGTGGTTTCAGAATCTCAAGATCAATATCAAGCTGAGCCTGAGCCAGAAGTAAAAGCGCCTGGGCCTGTTCTTGAAGGGGAAGCGCTCAGGTTGGAAAATGCGATTAATAGTAATGCCGAAAAAGTCATCAAACAGGCGGCAGCCCGTCAACAAGCGGCTGCATATAAGAAATCGCCGACAACCCATACTGGTCCTCGGGGGGGGGATAGTAAAGCCTCTGTCTCAACTGGCGATGCTCGTGGCACGGATACCAAAAAGCCCTATACGCCAAGACCTTCGCCTGCTGCTACTGTTGGCGCACCCGCTAAAGCAAATTTTGGTGCGGATAAGAAAAAAGGCTCAACCTTTCAGGGAGCGGATAAGAAAAAATCTGGCGGTATGAATGCGGAAGGGCGGGATGCTGATATTAAAAAAGGTTGGTCTAAAAAAACTGCCAAGTTAAAAGGCCGGCAAACTGATTCTGATGCCAAACATCAGTTCGAGCGCCCCGTTGCACCGGTTGTAAAAGAGGTGGCGATACCAGAATTTATCATTGTGTCTGATTTGGCACAAAAAATGAGTGTTAAAGTTGCCGAGGTGATTAAGCAATTAATGAAGCTGGGGGTTATGGCGACCATTAATCAGGCGATTGATCAAGACACTGCGGTATTGTTAGTTGAAGAGATGGGCCATACAGTCATCTTGCAAAGTGACGATGCCTTAGAGCAAGAAATGCTGGCTGAATTAACCACGGAAGCTTCTGAAGAATTACCTAGAGCGCCGATTGTAACCATCATGGGGCATGTGGATCACGGTAAAACCTCGTTGTTGGACTATATTCGTAAAACTCGGGTTGCTGCGGGTGAAGCGGGTGGGATTACCCAACATATCGGTGCTTATCAGGTTATTACCGATCATGGCTCAGTGACCTTTCTTGATACACCGGGCCATGCGGCGTTTACCGCCATGCGGGCGCGCGGTGCAGAAGTAACGGACGTGGTTATCGTGGTTGTTGCCGCTGATGACGGCGTGATGCCGCAAACCAAAGAAGCGGTTGAACATGCCCGCGCCGCCAATGTGCCAATCATTGTTGCAGTTAATAAAATTGATAAGCCTGGTGCAAATGCTGAGAAAGTCATGCAGGAAATGGCGAATATTAATGTCATGTCTGAAGCGTGGGGCGGCGATGTCCAATTCATTAGCGTTTCAGCTAAAACCGGTCAAGGTATTGATGAGTTAATTGAAGCGTTGATTTTGCAAACCGAGATTCTGGAATTAAAAGCGCCTGTTGAAGGCGCTGCATCCGGCTTTGTAATTGAATCGCGCTTGGATAGGGGGCGCGGTGCGGTTGCTACGGTATTGATTCAAAAAGGTACCTTGGAAAAAGGCCAATTTGTGTTATGCGGTCATGAATATGGTCGAATCCGGGCGATGTTTAATGAAAATGGCAAGCCAGTCAAAGATGCTGGCCCCTGTGCGCCTGTGGAAATTTTGGGGTTATCGGGTACCCCGATGGCTGGCGATGAATTTTTAGTCGTGCAAAATGAAAAAGTTGCCAGAGAATTGGCTTCGCATCGTGAAGACCGCACCAAGTCAAATCGTATGGCGGCGCAACAAGCAACCAAATTGGATGATGTATTTTCTAAAATGGGTGCAGGACAAAGTGCCAGCTTGAACTTGGTTATAAAAACAGATGTACAAGGCAGCTTGGAGGCTTTGCGTGGTTCTTTAGTGGCACTTTCTTCGGATGAAGTGGAAGTTAAAGTCGTCTTTGGCGGCGTTGGCGGTATTAATGAAAGCGATGTGAATCTGGCTCTGGCTTCCGGGGCGATTATTATCGGCTTTAATGTGCGTGCCGACACCACTGCGCGCAAGTTAATTGAAGAAAAAGACGTTGATTTACATTATTACAGCATCATTTATGAAGCCATTGATGAAATTAAAAAGTCCATTAGCGGCATGTTGTCCCCTGAAATCAAAGAGATTATTGTTGGGCTTGCGGAAGTGCGGGATGTGTTTAAATCACCTAAATTCGGCGCCATTGCAGGTTGCATGGTGGTGGATGGGTATGTTAAACGTAACCTCCCTATACGCGTCTTACGCAACAATGTAGTTATTTACGAAGGGCAATTGGAGTCTCTGCGCCGGTTTAAAGATGATGCCGCGGAAGTTAAAATGGGTATGGAATGTGGTATCGGCGTTAAAAACTATAATGATGTGCAAGCAGGTGATCAGATCGAAGTGTTTGAACGCAAAGAAGTCATACGGACTATTTAAGTATGCCCAAAGAATTTGGCCGTAGCGCAAGGGTATCCTCACAGCTACAAAAAGAATTGTCACTGGTTTTTCAGCGTGACTTAAAAGATCGGCGCTTAGGGTTGCTTACGGTTAATGATGTTGTGGTGACTAAAGATTTGGCGGTAGCGAAGGTGTATGTCACCGTGCTGAATGTTGATGAGCAAGGTAAGCGCGATAATGTAAAGTTGCTGAATCAATTAGCGCCGCAGATACGCCATGATGTTGCTAAACGGATGCGCTTAAGGCATATTTCCGAATTACGTTTTTACTATGATGATTCGTTTGATACCGGCATGCGCGTCGCGCAGTTACTGAGTGAAGTCAATGCTAACGCCAGACCGGATACTGTAACTGATACTGACTTGGGGCAACCCTTGCCGAAAGCGGGTCAGGAATAATTTGGCGTGAGTAAGCGTAAGTCCGGTCAAAATGTGCACGGCATATTATTGCTGGATAAGCGTTTGGGGGTTTCATCAAATCGGGCGTTGCAGGAAGTACGGCGTTTATTTGATGCCAATAAGGCTGGGCATACCGGAAGCCTTGATCCATTGGCTACGGGCTTGTTGCCGTTATGTTTTGGGGAGGCAACAAAAGTATCGGCTTTGATGCTGGATGATAATAAGCGTTATCAAGTGACGGTGCAGTTGGGGGTAATGACTGATACCGGCGATGCTGAAGGCGTGGTTTTGGCAACCAAACCGGTACCAGAGTTGTCTGAAACAGGTATTGATCAGTGCTTACAGGCGTTTACCGGCGTTATTGAGCAAGTTCCGCCCATGTATTCAGCTTTAAAACATAATGGTAAAAAATTATACGAATTAGCCAGGGAAGGTAAAGTAGTGGAGCGTAAAGCGCGACACATCACGATACTTGAACTAACCTTGCTCGGAAGGCTTGGGCACAGTTTGATGTTGGATGTTTTATGTACAAAAGGTACTTACATTCGTTCATTGGCTGAAGATATCGGGCATTACTTGGGTTGCGGCGCTACCGTTACGGCGTTAAGACGCATACAGTCTGGGCAATTTGCAGTTACGGATGCTTGGCAAATTGAGCAATTACAAGCTATGTCACCTGAGGCTTTAGCCGATTGTTTAATGCCGATGGATACACCCTTAAAATTTATGCCCGCCTTGTACTTATCGGCGGCACAAAGTTTTTGTATACAGCAGGGCCGACGCATTGATTATGCAGCGGCTGAAACGGGATTGGTAAGACTTTACCATGAACAGGTTTTTTTGGGGTTGGGTGAAATGCGCAACGATGCTAAACTAGCCCCTAAAAGATTGTTGGGCAATCATGTGTTATGACTGCCTAACATAAATGACGGGTCGGCTACACCCTATTGTGGCTGACCTATTTTATGATCATCATTGTGATGATTTTTTTAAATTTAATCGTATAGGGATTAAAAAACATGCCATTTACACCAGCACAAAAAAAAGCAGTCGTTGAAGAATATCGGTTATCAGAAACTGACACTGGTTCATGCGAAGTACAAATCGCGCTATTAACTGCGCATATTACGCATTTAACGCCGCATTTTGCTGAGCATAAAAAAGATAACCATTCCCGTAGAGGCTTATTACGTATGGTTAACCAACGTCGTAAATTATTGGATTATCTTAAAAGAACAGAAATTGCGCGTTATCGTTCTTTGATTGAACGCTTAGGCTTGCGTAAGTAAGATACGCTTCAAAACGGCACGTCAGGTGCCGTTTTTGTAAGCGAAAACCAGGATTTAACCTATTTTTTTGACTCTTTAACGTAAAGGAACCTTATAGTGAAACCTATCAGGAAAGAATTTCAGTACGGCGATTTACTTGTTACCCTGGAAACAGGTGAAATAGCCCGTCAAGCTGACGGCGCAGTTATGATAGATGTGGCAGGCACATCGCTGCTCGTTACCGTCGTTGCTAAAAAAGAAGCCGCTGGCGGGGACTTTTTTCCATTAACGGTTAATTATCAAGAAAAAACTTATGCGGCCGGTAAAATTCCAGGTGGTTTTTTTAAACGTGAAGGCCGTCCCAGTGAAAAAGAAACCTTAACCTCACGTTTGATTGACCGGCCTATTCGTCCGTTGTTTCCTGAAGGTTATACGAATGAAGTGCAAATTATTGCCACAGTAGTTTCGTTAAACCCGGAAGTTGATCCGGAAATTCCTGCGCTGTTAGGTGCTTCTGCCGCACTGGCTATTTCAGGATTGCCGTTTAATGGGCCGGTTGCCGCGGCATGTGTCGGTTACAAAGAAGGTGCTTACTTGTTAAACCCTTCGGAAGCAATTTTAAAAGAGTCGCAATTACAATTAGTCGTTGCCGGTACCGCCCATGCTGTCTTGATGGTTGAGTCGGAAGCGGATCAGTTATCTGAAGAAATCATGTTGGGTGCGGTGCTATTCGGACATGAGCAAATGCAAATAGCCATTAACGCCATCAAAGAGTTTGCTCAGGAAGTGGCCCGGCCTGAAATTGCCTGGACTGCCCCGGCAGTTGATGCAGAGCTAAAACAATTAGTCGTTAGCAGTGTTGAAGCAGGTATTAAAGCGGCTTATCAGATTGCCGAAAAATTAGTACGGCAGGAACAGCTTAAAGGTATCCGCAATGACGTTGTGGCGGCTATTACAGCGGATGAGCGGTATGCTAAATCGGAAAAAGATATTCGTCTGATTATCGAACATTTGGAAGCAAAAATTGTCCGTGGCGCTATCCTTAATGAAGGCAAACGCATTGACGGAAGAGATTTAGCGACTATTCGCCCTATTACTATTCGTACCGGCGTATTGCCTAGAACCCACGGTTCGGCATTATTCACCCGCGGTGAAACGCAAGCACTGGTCGTGGCGACTTTAGGGACTGCGCGTGATGCCCAAACTATTGATGCACTGGCAGGCGAGTATAAAGACCAGTTTATGTTGCATTACAATTTCCCACCGTATAGCGTCGGCGAAACTGGTTTTGTAGGATCACCTAAGCGCCGCGAAATTGGTCATGGCCGTTTGGCTAAACGGGGTGTACAAGCAGTTCTACCCAATATGGATGAATTTCCATACGTGGTGCGGGTAGTTTCAGAAATCACCGAATCCAATGGTTCCAGCTCAATGGCCTCTGTTTGTGGCAGCAGCTTAGCGTTAATGGACGCTGGCGTGCCGATTAAAACGCCAGTGGCTGGTATTGCTATGGGTTTAATAAAAGAAGGTGATAGTTTTGCGGTACTTTCTGACATCATGGGTGATGAAGATCACTTAGGCGATATGGATTTTAAGGTTGCTGGTTCCGAAGAGGGTATAACTGCCCTGCAAATGGATATTAAAATTGATGGCATTACCGCGGAAATTATGAAAGCTGCCTTGGCGCAAGCCAAACAAGGCCGTTTGCATATTTTAGGCGAAATGAATAAGTCGTTGTCTACGACCCGCGATCAAATGTCTGATTTTGCACCGCGCATTATTACTTTTAAAATTGATCCGAGCAAAATTCGCGAAGTTATTGGTAAAGGGGGGGCAACAATCCGTAGCATTACCGAACAGACCGGTGCAAGTATTGATTTGACCGATGACGGTATCGTTAAGGTGGCTTCTGTTGATAAGGCCGCAGGCGAAGAAGCTCGCCGCATTATTGAGGAAATCACCGCTGAAGTTGAAGTCGGTAAAACTTACGAAGGTAAAGTTGTCCGATTGATGGACTTCGGTGCATTTGTGACCATTCTACCGGGTAAAGATGGCTTGGTACATATTTCACAAATTTCCGATGAACATGTCGATAAAGTCAGTGACAAACTGGCGGAAGGCGATGTAGTTAAAGTAAAAGTGCTGGAAATTGATCGTCAAGGCCGGGTTAGGCTCAGTATGAAAGAAGTGGAAAAAGCTGAGGCTTAAAAAAGCGTTGAAACTGCTAAAAGAAAAAGGGTCGTAAGACCCTTTTTTTATGGGCGGCTTTGTTAAATATTTTTTGTAGTAAAAAACACTTATACGCCTAATTTTTTGTATTTAAGGCGATGCGGCGTGTCGGCATCGGTTCCTAGGCGGCGGTGACGGTCAGCTTCATAATCCGCATAATTGCCTTCAAACCATACGACATTACTGTCACCTTCAAACGCCAGAATATGTGTTGCAATCCGATCCAAGAACCAGCGGTCATGCGAAATTACCACGGCGCAGCCAGGAAATGCCAATAGTGCATCTTCCAATGCCCGAAGGGTTTCAACGTCTAAATCGTTGGTCGGCTCATCCAATAACAGTAAATTACCGCCGCTTTTAAGTAGTTTCGCCAGATGCACACGGTTACGTTCACCACCGGACAGTGTGCCAATGGTTTTTTGCTGATCCCCACCTTTAAAGTTAAAACGCCCCAAATAGGCGCGCGAAGGTGTTTGATAATTACCGACGGTAATAATATCCAAGCCATCCGATACCTCTTCCCAGACGGTTTTTTTATCATCCATGTCGTCCCGCAGTTGGTCTACATAAGCTAACTGCACGGTTTGACCTAATGTAACCGTACCGGCATCAGGCTTATCAAAACCTGCCATCATCCGAAACAGCGTAGTTTTACCTGCGCCATTAGGGCCGATGATACCCACGATGCCGCCGGGCGGTAATTTAAAGCTTAAATCATTCACGAGTAACCGATCCCCAAAGCTTTTGCTGACATGATCAATGTTTATGACTACATCTCCCAGGCGCGGGCCGGGTGGAATGTAGATTTCCTGGGTTTCGTTGCGTTTTTGAACATCTACAGAGGACAATTCGTCGAAACGTGCCAAACGGGCTTTGCTTTTGGCATGGCGGCCTTTGGGATTAGACCTTACCCATTCCAATTCCTCTTTCATGGCTTTTTGGCGCGAAGATTCCTGTTTTTCCTCTTGCAATAACCGGTTGCCTTTTTGTTCTAGCCAGCTGGAGTAATTGCCTTCCCATGGAATGCCGGAGCCGCGGTCCAGCTCTAAGATCCAGCCAGCGACATTGTCGAGGAAATAACGGTCATGGGTAACGGCGACCACGGTGCCAAGATAATCATGTAAAAACCGTTCCAGCCAGGCAACTGATTCAGCATCCAAATGGTTGGTGGGTTCATCCAGCAGCAGCATGTCTGGGTTGGAGAGTAATAATCGACACAGCGCGACGCGGCGTTTTTCGCCACCCGACAGTTTGGTGACATCAGCATCCCAATCCGGTAAGCGTAAGGCATCTGCGGCCACTTCCAGTTTACGATCCAAATCATGACCGTCGCAAGCGTTAATAATGTCTTCCAGACGGGCCTGCTCTGCGGCTAACTTATCAAAATCGGCATCCGGTAAAGCATAGGCTGCATAAACTTCATCTAGTTGCACCAAGACGGCTTTAATTTCCGCGACGGCTTCTTCAACATTGCCGCGCACGGTTTTAGTCGGGTCTAGTTGTGGTTCTTGCGATAAATAACCAATTTTAATGCCTTTTAAAGGAATGGCTTCACCTTCGATCTCAGTATCGAGCCCCGCCATAATTTTAAGTAAGGTGGATTTTCCTGAGCCATTTAAGCCCAGTACGCCAATTTTAGCGCCGGGAAAAAATGACAGTGAAATATCTTTGAGGATGTATTTTTTGGGGGGGACGATTTTCCCCACCCGATTCATTGAGAAAATATATTGCGCCATGATGATTTGATTCAGTAAAGTAGCAAAACGCTATTATTTCATGTTCTGCGTTTGAGTTTACTGATTGCGGTAATTTTTATTTCTAAAAACGGTGTCGCCAGGTAACTGGCGTGGATGGCCGATAATATTTACTGAAGGAAGGGGGGGCAGTTCAAAAATAACGGCTACTATTGTTATTTAAAAGCACCCCTTCATCAAGTGCCCTAGTGTTTTTGTTAAAGATGTCTAAGCGCATTACCATTAGAACTAATTCAGCAACATTGTCAACTTGTAGCTTTTCCATGATTTTGGAGCGGTGTGCATCGACAGTGCGGTTGCTAATATCCAGGATCTTGGCAGATTCTTTATTTGAATGATTACTGACGATTAGGGACAACACTTCTTTTTCCCTAGGTGTTAAACGATTGACGCGCTCCAGCAACTGGCCTTTTTCGATAACGTTGGCTCTGGTGTAACGGTCTTTTTCCAATGCTTCTTCGATTCGTTCCAATAGGTCAGCATTGCTAAAAGGCTTTTGTAAAAAATCCACCGCGCCTGCCCGAAAAGCTTTTGCTGAATCAGGAATTTCTGCATGACCACTCATAAAAATGATCGGAATTGAAATGCCTTTTGTTAATAACGCGTTTTGTAATTCTAGCCCGGACATGCTTGGCATTCTGACATCCAGAATTAAACAACCGGGTTGCTCAGGGCGGTAGTGATTCAAAAAAGCTTCAGCTGAGGCGAAGCTTTTTACTGGCTGTCCAGTTGATTCAATCAACAGGCTTAATGAATCGCGAATTGCAAATTCATCATCCACCACGTAAACCAATGCGGTCGCTTTATTTTTTAACATGAGCGATTCTCCAGAAGACCGAAATAAAAAACCATGCGTGTTTTCTGTGTGGCAGAAATGTTAAGGAATTATTGCTTAAGCCAACAGTATCGTTTTTTATACTTATCCGCAAAAGGATAAAGCAAAAAAAGCCTAAAAGCACTTAATGGTATGAAAAATAGCGTTAATAATATGTGAAGTATTTCACATATTATTAGTAAACATTGTGCTGCGGGTTGATAGGGGCAAAAAATTGAGGGTGAAGAGTCAGCGAATTCTATAATAAGGGTACCCTGAATTTTATGTAAATGGGATTTAATTATCTATTTGGTATCCGTCCTTCAAACTGAATACTAAACCGGTTTAAAGCGGCTTTTGTAAAACAGGAAACTTACAACGATATAAGGCGTCCTTCTCATTGTTGTATGTTTCCTGTTCTCAAAATTATTTTATAGCTTTCATGACTGGAAATGTGTTTTTATAGGACTCAAATCACCCTATTCATATTAATGCGTTAAAAATTTCGGGGGTTTGGGGGCAGAACCCCACATGCCTAACGTAAAAATACCGCGTACAAAATAACATCTCTTAGAAATTGGGCACCGCTAATTGTGAAATTGAAATTACTATCCTAGGCCGATAAATTTCGACGGAACCAATTGCAATGTTCAAGCAGAACTGTCATCAACTCTTAACCAATTTGACATGTTGTCCCCGTATAGTGTGGATTCCAATACAACACAACACTTGGGGATTAAGCACATGGAGAAATTAAGAAAAAATATCAATCAACATTTACTGCCTCTAAATAAGTTAGCCGGTGTATTTGCATTACCCTGCCTGCTGATTTCAAACACTCCGGTATTCGCAATAGATTCAAATGCGCGCCCCTTAATGGCACAAGGGATTCAAATTGGGGGCTTGGCACCTGGACGGGCGGTAATCTGGAGCCGCTCTGACCGGCCTTCACGCATGATGATTGAATATGCTTTTAACCAGCAATTTATTGGTTCTATTCTGGTTCGTGGCCCTTATGCGCTGGAAACTTCCGATTACACGGCAAGACAGGACTTAGTTGGTTTGCCGCAGGGTAATGAGGTATTTGTCAAAGTTTGGTTTGAGGATTTAACTAACGCACGGGCGAAAAGCGATCCGGTTAGCGGACACTTTTATACCATCGGTAAACAGGATAATATTCGGTTTGTGTGGGGTGGTGATACTGCCGGGCAAGGCTGGGGGATTAATGAAGCCTTTGGCGGCATGAAAATTTACGAAACCATGCGCCAGGTTAAACCGCAATTTTTTATCCAAAGCGGTGACAATATTTATTCAGACGGCCCGATTCTTGAAAGTGTGGCGGCTGAAAACGGCCAAAAATGGAACAACATTGTCACGCCGGAAGTCAGTAAAGTTGCAGAAACCCTCAACGAGTTTCGCGGCCGTTACAAATATAATCTCCTGGATGCCAATTTGCGTCGTTTCAATGCCGAAGTTCCGCAAATCTGGCAATGGGATGATCATGAAGTCGTCAATAACTGGTCGGATGCGAAAGATTTGAGTGCCGATGTCCGTTATACCGTCAAGGATGTGCCGTTGTTGATTGCCCACGCAACCAAGGCCTTCCATGAATACGCGCCGTTGCGTCCGCACAATGCCGAGGAATCTGAACGGGTTTACCGCAAAATCTCCTACGGCAAGCTGCTGGATGTGTTTGTCTTGGATATGCGCAGTTATCGCGGCCCCAACACTGCCAACCTGCAAACTCAAGAAAGCCCTGAAACCGCATTTCTGGGCGAAACCCAACTGGCGTGGCTTACGGAAGAACTGAACAATTCTAATGCGGTGTGGAAAGTGATTTCAGCGGATATGCCAATCGGATTGAATGTGGGTGATGGCGTTAATGCCCAAGGTAAACCTCGCTGGGAAGCTGTGGCCAATGGTGACAACGGTGTTGCGGCAGGCCGTGAGCTGGAATTGGCACGGTTGTTTAGTGCTATTAAACAAGCGCAGATAAAAAATATCGTTTGGTTAACCGCAGATGTCCACTATGCGGCGGCGCATTATTACGACCCTGCCAAAGCACAAAGCAAAGATTTTTTGCCGTTCTGGGAATTTGTCTCAGGCCCCCTTAATGCCGGCTCGTTCGGTCCTAATACCACTGATGCAACGTTTGGTCCGCAAGTGTTGTTTTACAAAGCCCCCCCTGCCGGTCAAGCCAATTTGTCTCCGTATGCGGGACTGCAATTTTTTGGTGAAGTGAATATTGACCGGAACAGCAAAGCGATGACTGTTGCGTTAAAAGATTTATCCGGTGCAACTGTTTTTAGCAAGCAATTAGTGGCTGAAGCAGAACACGCAAGAGACAAGCCTTGTGAACGTTCTAAAAAGTTTGATCGCAAAGTATGTGATGAAGAATAACTTGAACGTATAGCCAAAATTTCCATTAAAAGGACACCAATTCATGTTAAAGCAATTTTATAAACCCACTTTATTGGCAGCGGCACTTGCGGCTCCCAGTTTTCAAACCGCTGTGGAAGCTTCGCAGGCAAAACAGATTGCACCTATTGTTATAGGGCATCGCGGGGCAGCCGGTTATCGGCCTGAGCACACGCTTGAGGGCTATACTTTGGCAATTGACATGGGAGCCGATTTTATTGAGCCTGATTTGGTTTTAACCAAAGACGGCTATATGGTCGCCCGCCATGAACCTATGATCGGCGGTACGACCGATGTCGCCACACACCCGGAGTTTGCTTCCCGTAAAACTAAGCGGCTGGTTGATGGTGTCGAGTATAACGACTGGTTTGCTACGGACTTTACTTTAGCCGAAATCAAAACCTTACATGCTATTCAAGCTCTGGCTAACCGTGACCAGCAATATAATAATCTTTATCAAATCCCAACATTGGATGAAGTCATTGCTTTAGCCAAACAAAAAAGCAAAGAAACAGGTCGAACGATTGGAATTTACCCAGAAATCAAACATTCGACCTATCATGCCAACGTTAAAGATGAGCGTGGCTATACTTTGTTTGGTCAATATAAATTTGAACATAAATTGCTGAAAAAACTACATGCCGAATTTGGAAACAAGGCCTGTGCGCCGGTTTTTATTCAATCTTTTGAAGTGAATAACTTGCAGTACTTGAGTCATAAGACACATATTAATTTAGTGCAGTTAATTGATGCTGACGATGTTAATGCTGATGGTTCAATCTCACTGGTAGCCCCTTATAAGCAGCCTTACGACTTTGTGGTTGCAGGCGACTCACGCACCTTTGCAGATTTATTAAGCGATACTGGACTGGCCTTTGTGAAATCCTATGCCGATGCGATTGGCCCGTGGAAGCCTTATCTGGTGAAAACAGTCAATGATGGCGTTGACCGCAATCAGGATGGCAAACAAACTATTAATGATCGCCGCGTTGATGGCAGTACCGGTGTCCTGGAACGGGCGCACCAGCTAGGCTTGTTAGTACATACCTGGACGTTCCGCAATGATGCTAGCGGGTATGGTTTTAGCGACCCTAAAGCGGAAATGCAATATTATTTCGCGCTGGGTGTAGACGGCTTGTTTACAGACTTTGCGGATGCCGGTGTTGCCGCCCGTAATGGGGCTTACCCAAATACACTGAAAAAAGAAACGTTTGGGCATTGTCACAACGAATCCACTTGGCATAACGCAAAAGAAAACGATTAACTAACACATTAGGGGCAATTTAGATTGCCCCTTTTCTTTGTTAATGTATTTAGCCTCGTTAGCCAATTTTGCTTAATGGAAAAACGCGGATTGGATAAACAGTTAAGTTTAAAAAATCAACTGGAATTTTATAGCTAACTTTGTATTTAGCTATAAAGGGTGATTTTTATTATCAGCTGTTTCATATAGTATGGAAATGTTTTACCAATCCACCATTCACCATATAAATAAGCTCTTCATAAATATGAAATGAATGATAGCCTATTCTCTCTAGCGCTCTTGCAGCCCGGGACACATCGAGAATATGCCTGATATTTTGGGGGTCTTCCATCATTTGTGAAATTAATTTCCGGGAAATAGCGGTGTACTGACCATTAACATGTTCATCTAGCCCGGTAATCTCTGCGATAGCGTTGACGTTTATCCTGGCAAAAGCATCTAAAGCACTATGCAGCGTTACTTTAACTGATTTTGACAAGTTTATTAATTCAGAATAAGCATCTTGTTTACCGTCGTTTACTGATAACTGAATCGTCATTTTGGCAATATATTCTGCTAATTCACTAATCATCTCTAGCTCATAGATGATTTTAATGACCGTTATTAAAAACCTTAAATCAAATGCGGCTGGTTGGCGTAAAGCTAGCGTCTGGGTACATTGTTGATCTAAAGCTAATTTAATCGCATACACCTGATTAAACAATTTAATGCCCTTTTCGGCCAGCTTAAAATCGCCGGTGGTAAATGCGGCCATTGCCAGTTCAAGTTGTTGTTCGACAAGGCTGCCCATGGTTAAAACCTGAGTTCGAATTGCTTCCAGCTCTTTATTAAATTGTACGGAGATATGCCGTACTATTTTACTGTTATCCATTTTTTACTTCATGTTTGTTAACAAATGATTCTGTTTTTTCAGCGCTTACTGAACATCAAGGCTAATCAATATTTACAATACCAAACTTACATGACAGTGCTATGACTTGAAATAAGGTGGAAGGCTGCTTTAATTAAAAACAGCAATTTCTTTAGTGCCTGTCCATAACTCAGTCCATTAGTATGTATATTGGGAATGCAATTGCGGTCAGCATCGGTGCCGACAAGTTCTAATGAAGTATCGACGCATCTTAATTTTCAGCCAATTTATTAGAAAATGATAACCCTTATTAGTTATATTTGTTTTATCTCTAAGGCTAACATGAATAAATTACAGGTAATTGACAACCTCCAAACCTATGCTTGTAAATACTAATTAGCTGCCGTTTTATGCGCCGTTTTTTTGTTTTATAAGGGGCTTAAGAAATAAAGGGCAATGTGTGTTAGGGCATTTTTGATCTTGTAACAAATCTGTCAAAATATAAAGTTAGACTGTTTGACTATGAAAAAAGTCAAAATACAGAAACATAAGCTTTTACTCCGGCTGCTCACCCTCGAGGATTACAATAACATTGCGGTTTTAATGGAGAGTGTCTACGGTAATTTGGGCGGCGCGTGGAAAAGGGATCAATATGCCTCGCAAATTAATCGTTTTCCAGACGGTCAAATTGTCATTGAAGACAATGGGCAGCTGGTGGCGGCAGCTTTAAGTATGATCGTCGATTATGCGCGCTTTGGTGATGTGCATACTTACGCGCAAATCACCGGTGATGGGTATTTAACCCATCATGACCCGTTGGGGGACACTTTATATGGTGTCGATATTTTTGTGCATCCCAAGTACCGCGGCTTACGCCTGGGTAGAAGATTATACGATGCGCGGAAAGAACTCTGTCGGAACCTGAATCTGCGCCGCTTTATTGCAGGCGGCAGGATTCCGGGCTATGCCCAATATGCTGAAAACTTTACGCCGGTGCGGTATATTGAAGAAGTCAAAAACCGGGAAATTTTCGATCCGGTATTGTCTTTTCAACTGGCTAATGGCTTCCATGTGCGTAAGTTGATCACCGGCTATCTTCCCGTCGACGCAGACTCCAAAGGCTTTGCCACCCTTCTTGAATGGGTGAATCTCGATTATGTCGACAAAACGCCGTCTATTGGCAGCCTGAAGACCATTATTCGTCTGGGTGTTGTGCAATGGCAAATGCGCACTTTAAGCAGTGTGGAAGAATTACTTAAACATGCCGAATTTTTTATTGATGCAGTAGCCGGTTACCAAGCGGACTTTGTGCTGTTTCCAGAGTATATGAGCGCACCCTTAATGGGGTTGTTTAATGATAAAAATCCACCGGATGCCATTCGGGCTTTGGCCGGTTTTAGTAGCGAAATCAGAAATGGTTTACTCGCGATGGCCATGTCTTACAATATCAATATTATTGCCGGGTCATTGCCGGAATACAGTGCGCATGAACTGTATAACGTTTCCTGGCTGCTCAGGCGGGATGGCACTTTTGAAGCCCAATACAAAATTCATGTCACCATTGATGAAGTCAGCTGTTGGGGCGTAAAAGGCGGTGATGCATTAAAGGTATTTGATACCGACTGCGGTAAAATCGCGGTATTGATTTGTTATGATTCGGAGTTTCCTGAATTAGCCCGTTTGGCAATCTTACAGGGGGCGCAAATTATTTTTGTGCCTTTTTGGACCGATACTAAAAATGCTTATCAACGGGTGCGTTATTGTTCGCATGCGCGAGCCATTGAAAATGAATGTTTTGTAGCCATCACCGGCAGTGTCGGTAATTTACCCCATGCTGAAAACATGGATATTCAATACGCGCAAGCCGCCATTTTTAGCCCCAGCGATTTTTCCTTCCCCCATGATGCCATCCCGGCAGAAGCAACACCCAATACAGAAATGACCCTGATTGCCGATGTTAACCTGGATCTGTTAAAACAGGTACGCACCCGCGGTGCAGCGCGTAATCTCGCCAATAGGCGCCCTGATTTATATCGCTTAGAGTGGTTTTGACCGCTAACAGTAACAGCCAAAGCATGCTCGCTCAGCCACTTTTGGCTTTACACCACGGTCGTTTCGGTTTAAACGCATGAAAAAGCGGGTATTAATCATCTCAGAGAGTGCAGGAAGCGGACACATCAGGGCTGCCGGAGCACTTGAGAAATCCTTTGCGGCGGACAGTCGTGTTAGCCAGGTCATCAACAATGATGCGCTCCAGTACACCAACAAGTTGTTTCGGGATTTTTATTCCAAACTATATCTATCGTTAGTCCGCTCCGCACCGAACTTTCTCGGTTGGTGGTACAGAGCCAGTGATGAGCCCTGGCGCACCGACCGTATGCGGCACATGATCGACCATCTGCACACCAAACCACTGGTGCGGTTTATTCGGGAATTTAACCCGCACATTACGGTATGCACGCATTTCATGCCGGCAGGCATAATTTCGCATTTGATTGCAACCCAACAAATTCAGGCGCATTTGTCGATAGTTGTTACCGATTTTGATTTTCACGCGATGTGGTTGTCGCGCTCGTTTCATCGTTACTTTGTGGCGCTTGATGAAACACAAGCGTATTTGGAAATGCTCGGTATCCCAAAACAACGTATCACGGTTTCCGGCATCCCTATCGACCCCCTTTTTCAGCAACCCATAGACCGTTACGGGGAACGTTTGCGTCTCGGCTTAAACCCCTATAAACCGGTATTATTGCTGTCTGCCGGTGCCGTCGGGTTTGAGCCGACCGAGTTTATGGTTAAACAGTTATTGGCTTTAAAGCATGATGTTCAGACCGTGGTGGTTTGTGGAAACAACCCTGAACTTCAGCGCAAAATCAGCCAGCAGGTAGATAACCATCGGTTCAGGTTTAAAGTCCTCGGCTATAGTAATGAAATGCACAAGCTGATGAAACTCAGTGATATATTCATCGGTAAACCAGGCGGCATAACTGCCTCCGAAGCTATTGCCTGCGGATTACCGATGTGTATTGTTGCCCCCATTCCCGGACAGGAAGAAAGAAATAGCGATCATCTTTTGGAAGAAGGCATCGCCATTAAATGCAATGATTTAACTACGCTCCCTTTTAAACTCGATAGTTTATTAGCGGATCCCATTCGTTTAAACATCATGAAAATCAATGCGCTTCGCTTTGCTAAGCCCTACGCGTCAACAACAATCGTCAATACCTTGCTGGAAGATACACTGGCGCCACTGTCATTAACCAAAAAACAGCAGGCTGAAATGTCCCAAAAAGCAGGGAGAGAGTAAGTTAATTTTTTCGGAAACCAAAAACAATCCCTTACAAATATAATGCGATTATTTTCAGGTTAATCCAGAAGTTCTTTTTGCAAATAGTACCTGATAGTATGTATCCCAACCAAAACTTCTCAATACTTTTAACGGAAAAACCCACACAATGCCAAGCTGCCACACAAGCTTAAAACCGCCTTCCTTGTCCCGTCTGGCTGATCAGTCTTCACGCACCCGTTTTATAGTGAGTTTAGGTCTTGCATTGCTTTGTGCTACAGGTCTCTCTGCTTGCCTGGCACCTCTAACCTTGGAAGAAGATGTTCTCAGCTACGACAAGACGGCGAACAATGCCCTCTCACGGCAACTCTTACTCAATATTGCCCGTGCGCGTTATCACGATCCAATCCACTTTACCGGCATTGCCAATATCGCAGCTACCTATAATTTCCAGATGAGTGCAGGGGTAACGCCGGCATTGACTGGCGAGAACGGCGGCCTGCTTACGCCGATCTTCGGCATCGGGGCGGCTGAAAACCCGACTATCAGCATCGTACCTATCGAGGGGGCTGAATTCACCAAGCGTCTACTAACGCCGTTTACCTCAGATAAAATGACCTTGTTGCTGCAGCAACACTATGACATTGATCTCTTGCTGCGGATAATGGTCGGGGAATTCCGTATGCCCAGGCAGGCTAAAGATGTAGCCTTTCTCAATGATCCCTCCGACAGGCTGGGGTATCCGCAATTCCGCCGGATTGTGCTGCATTTATCCTCCATTCAGGATAGCAGCGATCTCTACATTGAGCCATTAATTTTTAGACGTTCATGGACATTGCCCGCTGAGGTCATGACGCCAGAGGGGCTTCAAGCGCTGGAACATGATGAAGTTACCGTGAAATTTGATGAGGCCAAACGACTCTATAGGCTGACCGCCCGGGTGACAGGCCGAGTTATGATTACCAACTACGATCCAGAATTCCTTTCGGATGAGGAAAAGATTCGGATGAACGATACTGCGCAGAAAGGCCCACCCAACGAGGTTATGGTCGATATCCGTCCTGGCTATCCAGGTGGAGACTATCCAATTACCGGAAAGCTCCGCCTGCGCAGTTTTCTTTCAATACTGAGTTTTCTTGGTGAGGCTATTGATGAAGGGCCAGAATATTTCGTGGAAAAAGATACCCGAACTGATGAAGTAGCTCAAAACCCAAACTGTACGCTGGAGATATTAGAGCAGGAAGATGAGCCAGATAGGGCAGATCTGGCTGTTTACTATAAGGGGAGCCACTACGCCGTGGCTCCGGATAAGGACTATCGCTGGAATGCTTCAGGTTTTCAACTTCTCCACCAGATTTTTCAGATGGCTGTTAGCGAACTTCCTAAATCTGCCGCGCCCAGTATTACTATTGCGAAGTAGCTATAGATGATAACTTCGGCATTGAGGTTTAGAGAGATTTGCTAAATAAAGTTAAGCAATGAAAGAAATTGATATGTCAGTTTTTTAGAGTTTTCCTAAGCCGAACAGCAATCAGATTAGCGGTTTTTCAGCTGATTGCCACGCATCAAAATATTAATATAAATTAGGCACAAACATGTCTTTAGGCACAGGGTTGCGCAAATAGTCCGGGTTATGCACACGATCCGGCAGGGTAACCGGCGTATGTTCAATTTCTGCATAAGCCACTTGGCTTAAGAAATGTTGAATGCAATTGAGCCGGGCTTTTTTCTTATCGTCCGCTTCTACAATCCACCAAGGGGCTTCGGCAATATGGGTGCGCTCCAGCATGGTTTCTTTGACTTTGGTATATTGTTCCCAGAGTCTGCGGGATTCCATGTCCATCGGGCTAAGCTTCCACTGTTTAAGGGGATCGTGGATGCGCATCATAAAACGCATGTTTTGCTCGTCGTCAGTGATCGAAAACCAGTATTTAATCAGGATAATGCCGGAGCGGATCAGCATTTTTTCAAATTCTGGTACAGAACGGAAAAATTCTTCATATTCGTCGTCAGTACAAAACCCCATCACTTTTTCCACCCCTGCCCGATTGTACCAACTCCGGTCGAACAACACGATCTCACTCCCTGCTGGTAGGTGAGATACATAACGTTGAAAATACCACTGGGTACGTTCACGCTCATTGGGTGCCGGGAGTGCTGCAACCCGGCAAACTCTGGGGTTGAGGCGTTGGGTGATGCGTTTAATAGCGCCGCCCTTACCCGCAGCATCCCGACCTTCAAACAATACCACGACCTTGAGTTTGTTATTGACGACCCAATCTTGTAATTTCACTAATTCACCTTGCAGACGAAATAGCTCCTTAAAATATAAATGCCTGTTTATGTCAGTGCTTTCATAAGACTCTGTGACCTCTGCAATCAAATCATTCATGCGGTCGTCGTCAATTTCCATTTCCAGCTCTTCATCAAAGCCATCAAGCATTTCTGCGTGAATACGCCACCCGTATTCTGATTGGTCTTGGGCTTTATCGTTATTCATAGGTTTCCTTCCTAAACAGTTAAAACAATTGCATGCTCTGAATGTCAACAAAATAAGTTTATTGTTATAGGGGGTTGGTTGTATTTAGCATCAGAATAACCATTAAATGTATTAGTCTCGACTTAATCTGACACATCGGCTTGAAAAGATGAGAGTTACCGGTTTTGATATGGGTGCCGGATCCTTAATCAAAACACAAAAGGCAA
>JBEBJQ010000131.1:0-6344 GCA_040079795.1 Methylococcales bacterium | reverse complement strand
AGGCGTTTCGTCTAGCGGTGCGCCTATGTTGGTACAGCTTTCTGAGATTGAGCGGTTTGAGCGCGTTTTGATGCTCTGCAAAGTTGTGGGCGTTGATTCGCCCACGGGTATAACGGTAGAGGGTGCAATACAGCGCGGATGCTCGGATATGTGGTGGCGGCGTTGCCTGAGAAAAAAGGTTTCGCGCGTGATCGAACACGGCGCGATTAAGCTCGGTCTGGTGACTAAATGGCGCGGTGGTTATGCCAGTGACGGCGCGGTAAAGAGACGCGCTGAACAGTTGGCGCGCAATGAAGCGATGCTAAAGAAAACGCTGATAAGAAATGAAGCGGGGCAAATTTACAACCTGCATGAATTGGCAAAATTGTCCGTTTCAAACCGAGACAACAGGCGCGGGGAACTGATGACGCGAATCCGTGGATGTGAAGAATACGCGGATTCGGTCGGTCACGTTGCCATGTTCTACACGCTGACCGCGCCTAGCAAGTTCCATGCTGTGAGCTTTGACCATTGGGGCAATTTGCGCCCGAATCAGCATTACAACAAACTAGAGGGTACAGACACGGATTGCAGTCCTAGAGGGGCGCAAATCTGGCTGCGTACCATGTGGGCGCGTGTCCGTGCTGAGTTACAGCGTCAAGGGATAGCCGTCTATGGGTTTAGGGTTGCAGAGCCACATCATGATGGTACGCCACACTGGCATGCTCTTTTCTGGTTCAAGTCAGACGAGGACGCAGCATACGCAAATTGGATAATTCGCACTTACTGGATGTCTGAATATGGCGATGAGAACGGCGCTAAAAAACACCGTGTCAAGGTCGAGGGCATAGACCGTGCAAAGGGCAGTGCAGCGGGGTACATTGCAAAATACATCACTAAGAACGTGGGCGCTGACTTTGACATTGAAACCGAGGGGCACAGTCGCAAATCTGAGTACACGTACAAGCGAGTGGATGCATGGGCGGCTACATGGGGCATTAGACAGTTTCAAGCCGTTGGCTTGCCTAGTGTGACCGTGTGGCGTTGCTTGCGTGGTGTTGACCGTGAGCAAGCGGACGCGGCGCGAATCAATGGTGATAAAGCGGCTTCGCTCGCGTGGTATGCGGCGCATAAATTGGGTGACGATAAAGCATGCTTCAGGCGGTACATGCTCGCTATGGGTGGCGTGTGTCAATCGCGGCGTGAATGGGCTTTGCAGGTCGCTAAGCGCGTTAATCCGTCAGCCAATGGCTACGGGGAAAAGTTTGAAAAGAAAACCGCTGTGGGCGTTGTGGCACGTTCGGGCGCGTGGTTAGTGTCCAAGAAAATCGCGTGGGCGCGTGTGGCGAATGATGTGTGTGACGCTCCAATAGAAGCGCCCGTGTCGGTAGAAGGGCTTGCGGCTCGTGCGGCGCTTGCGTCGCCTTGGACTCGTTTCAATAACTGTACGGCGCGACTTACAGGCGCTTTAAGACGTGAAATTTTCGGTGTTCCTAAGATCAATTACGACACTTTCGGGGATAAGTGGGTTTACCCAACGGGATAGCGTTTCACCATGCGATAATTATTTATCGCATTATGAAAAATGGGCTAAAATTCGGCTGTGCAATTTTGCATTGTGGAATTTAGCGGGTTATTCATGGATTTAGCTTTGTTTGAGCCAGTAGAAGTTACAGACATGCGCGTGGTGGCTAAGGCTGCAATTGTGGTCTACCGTGAAATTTCCACGGGGCGGCTGTTCCTTGATCCTGATTTGTCTCTTAACCCGCTGTTTCGATTGGGTGATGTCAAGGGTGATAAGGGGGACACGGGTGCAACGGGTGCAACTGGCGCGGCTGGCGCTGACGGTGCAACGGGTGCAACTGGCGCGGCTGGCGCTAACGGTGCAACGGGTGCAACTGGCGCGGCTGGCGCTGACGGTGCAACGGGTGCAACTGGCACGGCTGGCGCTAACGGTATCGATGCAAACCCAGCGCGGGTACAGGTAAACGCAACGGTAGGAGTATCACGCACGGGTGTGCTAGCTGGGTTGTCGATTCAATATGAAAACAGCACAGCAACCTTAAACAAAAAAATAGTTGTGTTTCGCGGCATGTTGAAGCTGGTTAGTACAGCAACGGGCACGGCTTCGATGCAAGCAACGGTCGCTGGCTTTACCTTCACGTTTCCAACGGTCGCGCTGGTTGTCAATACGCAGTATTTGCAATATGAGTTAACGATACATATAGCCAATCAAGCAACACCACTAGCCTATGGCTCGGTGCGTCAATCCATCGCATTAAACGGCGTGGTCGCAAATGCTGTACAGGCAAATAACTTGACGCTCACGGGCGAGGCATCTGGAAACGCTGCTGAAACTGTGTTCAAAAGTCCGCCGACAACAGCGGTAACAACGCTGTACTCGGTGGTAGATATTTTATAAATTTGGCTTTTGCACCTTCTGCCAAATCGGATAAGTCCGAATTTTTTAAAGGTGTTTTTTTAAGGGGTAGTTTATGAATAAGGGTAAATCTTACGTTGCGTTTGCTGTAGCGGCTTTGGCTGTGACGGCTGCTAACAAATCTGCATTTTCTGAGACTTTGCTGGATCAATTCGCTGTCAAATCAGTGAGCATTGCACAGGTCACCGATACTGGTGCTTGTTTAATGTTTGTCACTGTACCAACGGGCGCGGCTGGTGCTGATGAAGTGCGTGTTGTCGGTGATTCATCGGGTGAAGTGAAGCTTTACACCACGGTTGAACGTGCAAACACGGCGGCTAGCACTGCCAAGTTGACAGCGACTGCAACTATCACTTTGAAGCGTAAAGAAAAGATCGTGGCACTCAGCACACCGTCAAAAGAGTTGATTTCTTTGCACCGTGCCATTGTCAGAGAAAAGCTGAAGTTCACAGCCTCATACGCTGCTTTGGAAACAGAGCGTGCATTGGGTCAGGTAACGGGTTGGAATGTTGAGTTGATCGGCTCTGTGAAGCGCACGGCTTACGATTTGATGGTTGAAAAGTTGGCTTCTCAGGACGAAACAAAACAGAATGCCATTGCTAAAGAAGCCGAATATGCCACGCTGTTGACAACAGCGGGTATCAACCCAGCAACTTACTTGCCTATCTGAATAGATCAGCAAGTGCCAAGCGATGCTTAACGCCGCTATCCGTGACATAGACACTCTAACGCCTGAGACGGCGTTAAAGTGCCGCCTTTTCCTTGAGCGGTCAAAAGCTGCGGGGCTTGAGGTCTTTGTTACGGAAACGCGGCGTTCGTCCGAGCGTCAAGCGGCTTTATACGCTATGGGTAGATCACAGCCAGGTCGAATCGTTACCCGTTCAAAAGCGGGTACAGGTAAGCATGAATTCGGGCTTGCGTTCGATGTCGCATTCAAAGGGGCAAATTTATACCCTAGCGACTCGGAAACGTGGGAGCGGCTGGGTTCTATCGGTAAGCGGTGCGGGTTGGCTTGGGGCGGTGATTTTAAGGGCGTGGATAGCGTCCATTTTGAAAATAACGGGGGTTCAATCATGGGTGATATTGAAGCAGGGGCGGCGGCTCCAGTGGTGAAAGCTGAAACGGCGGCGGTTGCTGCTCCAGCTGCAAAGGTGTCTAAGTTACCAACGCTGAAAAGTGCAAGCCTCACGGTGGCTATTCCGGTGATTTTGATGGTGTTGCCTGCAATCGCTTATTTGTTTCCGCAATTTGCGCCGGTGATCGCTGGCATCAATGTGGTAGCTAAAGCGTTCGGGTATGGTGTCTAAATGAATCAAGAGATCGTCAAATTCATTTTTGCCATGCTGTGCAGTGCGGGTGCGGCATACGGTGCAATTCGTGACGATTTAACTAAGGCAAATGCACATATTCAGATCACGATGCAACGTGTAGAGCGCTTGGAAACACGGGTTTACAAGTAGCAATAAAACAAACGAAACGGGCGCGGTCTTTTGGCTTAGCGCCCTTTTTTTGGAGTAAAAATTATGAGCGATTTTATTCGTGAAGCACTGGTAGCTGTGATTGATGATGCTGCCAAAATTTTACAAGAGGCCTATGTAGAGCGGGGTAATAGAACCGTTCTGGAACAGATATCGGATAGCTTTAGAGATGATTTTGAAACCGTGGCTATCAAGGCGGCTTTTTTGAGCCTTGGTTTAGAAATGGATGATGACGGTACTATTAATCAAGCTAGTGTGACGCAGGCTATAAACACATCATTGCTAGAGGGTACGGGCGTTGAGTTGACGGATATTTTTGATAAAAAAGCCATCATGAATGACTTGGAGAGAATAGCCATTGATCGGGCAATATCCGCGCTTGGGTGGGGGGATGAAATAGGCTTTACATCTTTGAAACCATCATCCATCAAAGACGCTTTGAGCGTCTATGTCTCAAAGCGAATCAAGCAGGAAGTGCGGGATGGTACGGGGGTGCTGATAGAGAATGCGCCTGAGCATGCGGGGGTGGCTTCGATGGTGGCGGCTTACAGTAGTATTGAAAATCGTGTCTTGGTGGATACGCCTGAAGCGGAAAACAATCGAAGACGACAGGCTACGTATCGGGCATCACATAAAAGACATTGGGAGACTAGATCATGAGTTTGACGCTATATAAGCAACGTGTCGCTGAAGGCATGGAAAACGACATTTTGAACCGTCTGTATGCCACCTTCAAAGACGGCGGCGATTTAACGGGCGCGGTGCGCAATGAATTGGTGGATATTGCCATCAAACGATACAGCGACAAAATAAGCGCCATGCTGCGCCGTGGTGGATTTGACGTTGCCAATGATGAAGTGCTGACGCTGGGGAAAATAGTGCAAATCATCAATGACAAGACAGGCTTGGATATAACGGATTTGAGCGAGGAGGGTGTAATGTCTGCGGTTGACAAGTGGGCTGCTGAGAGAGCATCAAGAGAGCTTGGGTTCACGGTGTCAACGGTGTTTGACGTGGAGACGCTGAAGTCTGAGGTTGAGGTGGAAGTGACGGCGGCGTTAACAGACGGTAGGGCGTTGGCGATTGTGACTAGGTGGGCTAGGGCGGCTGCTTCTAAGTCTGCAACTTGGAACAGATTAGGTTTTACCAGTGTGGAAAGTCGAAAAACGGTTTTGAGTGCGGTCTATCAAAAACGCTACAGGAGAAATAATAAATGGGTGTGGGATTGATTTCCAGAGTGAAGTTTGGTAAATCAGATTACTGATAACGGATTGCTTTTGAGTGCATTCGAAGGCATTTCAAGGGCAATGAATTACTGATAACGCTTTGTTTTAGATGGTGCATTTTGTGTTTGGCGTGTTGATGCGGGCGTCTTTGGGTTAAATGTAGGCTGTAAAAAGGCTGAAAAATGAAAAAAATGGCGTATTTATTGCCTTTGATTGGCGTTTGAAAGGGCTGTTTTTGAGGTTTATAGAGGCTGTTATAGTCGCATTAAAATTTAATGTATTAGGGGTGAGGTTAAAAAAGACGGGTTTATGATGGCTCACTTTTTGCATATCATTTCAAAATTTTGATATTCGCTGTTATAGTTTGACTGAGATTTTTCAGCTCATTTCGTGCGCTGCTAGAAATTGCTTTTTTGAAAGGTTTGCCTGTGAATTTGAGATTAACCGTGCTAATCGTGTTTTTGTTGGCTTGCACCTCTCAGGCTTACGCCCACGGCGGCGGCGTTGATTCAAACGGCTGTCACTCAAAAAATCAGGTACGCCACTGCCACGGCGCGAACGCTGGTAAATACATCCCTGAAAAAGAATCGTCAAGGGTGGCAAAAGTGCACACTGTGGCGTGTAATTCGCCTGATGGTGAGGGGCGCTATCCAAAGAAAGACCTGTACGGGAAACGCTGCAATCAACGCTAGGAGCCTCAAACCGTCTACGGGTGCATGATCGGGCGCTGATCGTCTGGTGTGGCTGTGGGCGGTGTTCCTGCTTAAAAAGCTTGGACATGGCGGGGCTATCAATCCGAGCGGCGTTTGAATTGCTCCAAACGCATGCAATTTCGTGTCTTTCCTCTGGTGTTAAGTTGTCCAGCTTTGCCAGTGCGAGCCGTGCGCGACGCTGCCAAGACCTGCGGGTTTTGGGGCAACGTGTGGCGCGAATCTTAAAAAATATATAGGCTAAGTCGTCGGACTTAACGGAGCGTGATTTTCCTTGCATATTGAAAACCCTTATATATCGAAAAATTAAGCAAACTTCACAGTTTCCTAATCCTTGTGATATATTCGCGCTGTAGTGAAAGCGGGTCTATGGCTAGGCATTTCCTTTAAAGTTGGTGGTTTTGGTGCTTCGAGAGTGCTTTTTTTTGGCGGGTTCTACTTTATACAATGTGCATTATGTTAAATAAAATGACAAATAAAGAACTGAATGAACTCGAATTGACCAAGAACC
>JBEBJQ010000041.1:0-37546 GCA_040079795.1 Methylococcales bacterium | reverse complement strand
TGGGTATTTTATCTAAGGCCAAAATCAAATTAATAATATTTTTTTCTTTTACCAACCGTCCGACAAATATCATTTTTATCGGCTTATTATGTTTAACTTCGAAATCGTTCTTTTTACCAATCACTGAAAAATCTAATCCATTAGATAGGGTAATGCCGTTTTTACAGTGGTACAGTAATTGATAATGTTTTGCGGATTGAAGAACAGAATTGTTTGATATTACTTTTTTGCTAAATAATAACGCCAAAACATATTCTAAAACCATTAATGGTCGTTCAAAACTCATGCGACTGCGATAAGAAAATATCATTGGCTTTTTTAATAGCGCCCCAATAGACATTGCAGGTATAGTAAGGACAGGCGGTAACCATAAATGTAATACGTCAGGTTTGAAAGTTTTAATTGTCTTGTAACAAGTGTGGTAAAGACCCCAATCAAATTTCCCTTGGCGTTGATGCACAAAAACTTCTGCACCAAATTTCGACAAATCTATATCACCCGGCTCTACACACAAAACACCGTGTGAGCTATTTTCCGGTGCATACTTCAGCAAAAACTGTAACTGCCGCTCCGCGCCGCCTCCCGATAAAGCATAAATAAAATGCAATATTCTTAGTTGCTTACTCATGAATCTTGTGTTTGGCTATAATAATTTTTTTCTTTTCATCTTGCCCGAGATGTTTTACACGCAAACACTTTTTTAGCACCGACTCACGATAATCATCCAGAGAGCAAACGGCTCTGGCAGGCACACCAGCAACTACTAAATTTGCTGGTATGTCTTTGGTTACTACTGCACCAGCACCAATGACTACATTATCACCGACATGTACACCCGGCATAATAATGGCGCCATAGCCAATAAATACATTGTTACCTATGGTAATTTCTCCAAAAACATCGATATCAGGTTCATACTCACGAAATACCCACACACCACCATCATGGGTAACAAACTGTACGTTTGCCGTTACTGTAACGTGATCACCTAATGTAATTAAATAGGGCTCTGAACCAAAAGTTCCCTGCCCAGGTTTGATATTAAGTAGCCGACAATCCTTACCTATCACAACCCCCAAGCTACGCGCATAAGCCACTGGATTACGACGCGCCTGATACCAACTAAAAAATGACTTAACAACATTCATAGAGATTGCCTATTAAATAGCTGGCAATATAGCGTGCTTAAGAATATATCGCACACGTAACCAAGCAATAATGAGCTTAATAAAATGAGTGAGTACAATAGCTCCAGCAGCTCCAGGCAATCCAAAATCACCTATCAACCACCAAGAAGCAACTAACATTACAAACATATTGATTAAGGCTAACGCACTTTGAGACTTGAAATCTCGCAATGCAGTGAGACTACAACCAATAGCTGCAGAAGAATAAATTGCCACACCGGCCCACATAATTTGTACGAATAAAGTTTGGTATGCAGCAATATTGGCAGTGTAGGCTAAATTTAAAATATCTTGCCCAAAATAATCCGCAATTAAAACACCAATCACGCCTACAAAAGTAATCAGAAAAAAAACTTGCCTCGAGAGCTTACGAAATTGTTTCAAATTGGCGGCACCATATTTCGCCAAACGCGGCACAACCGATTGACCTATAGCATTCACTAAGGTTGAGCCTGCAACAATGAAATAACTGATCGAAGCAAAAACACCCACCATACTTTCACCGAAGTTTTCGGCGATAAAGTAACGAGGAATATTTAGATTCAAGGTGTTAGCAAACACCACGACACCAAGCGGCCATACTATAACAAACAAATCCATGCACGTTTTAGGGTGGTGCTGTTGCTTTGTATATAAACGACGTTTATTTCTAGCATCGACAAAATAATAGATCATCCAGCTTTTAAAAACCGACACAGCCAATGCCTGGACTAAATCAAGCGTCAGATAAAAGACCGAAGCGATTACGATAACGTTTGCGATACCGCGCAGCATAATGGAGTGCGCAATCAAATCCATCCGTTCCAATTTTTGCAAGTAACCATGTACTAGGTCTGATTGAGACTCAAAGTATTTGTAGAACGCTAAACAGACAATCGACAAACAAATATCGAGCTTGTTACGATATAACACTGCAGCAGTTAAAATACAGACTAAAATGCAAATCAAAGAACTCAAATGTCTAAATCGGGCGTAACTGGAAAAACTAATGGACTTTTCGGCATCTGTAGCTTGTACCGCTCTTAAATTCATATTCCCCAAAGCAAATATAGGGCTAACTACTGCCAAAGCAAGCGCGTAAATACCGATAATATGCTCACCTCCTAATTTAGCAAGTGCAATAAGTAATAACCACTGAGAAACTGCATAGACCACATTACCAATAAAACTGACACCAATATTTTTTTTTAAGCTTACCATTTAAATCTTTTTCTAAAAAATATTTTACTGAAGATCCACCAGGCCGCCAATATTAGCAAGGTAAAAATAAATGGTTTAAAAAAATTCGAACTATCATTTCTTACGGTACGAATCAAAGGCCATAACATACTGGCACTAAATATGAGTATAAAAGGACTTTGAAATAGAGGAATACTATCTAATTTCCCCAGCCCGTATCCGAGAATACCGAAAAAAAAGAAAACCCCAAAAGTTCCGAAATTTAAATAAGGTTCAGCTATAGCAGAAAAACCAACACCAAAACCGTGACTAAAATCCCAAGGAGCGATTCGATAAGTTAACCAATCCGCAGGATGCATATGATTAATTGCATCTGGGTCGCTATTTTTTTGTTTAATTACATATTCTCGAGATGCTTCAATATTTATTGTGCCGCTTATATTTGGTAATGCATCAACCGCCGAATAAAGATAGCTACTTCCATATCGATAGCCATCCATTTTAGGAACCAATTGCAACACACTTGCCAATGCTTTAATCGAAGCTCCCATTTCCGAAATACTGCTATCAATACTAGATTTATCCAAAGACGTGGAAACATCGTTAAGATTTAATTCAGAATATTTCCCCATAGTTCTTAAGTATCCGGAAACAGCAATAAGCATTAACACCACCACAATACCGCCAGCAACAATTGGTAAAGGTAATTTACGTCCAGATTTTACCCAAAGCGCGACACCTACTAGCGATGGAAATAAAGCAGCCGACCGATAACCGGAAATCATAAACATCAGGAAGGCAAATGTCGCTAAGAATAGTCCAAACAACTTTTGCGTTTTGCTTGTTGCTGAAAAATAATACAATAATACACTACCAGGAAAAATCATCATAAAAGCACCAAAGCCCCTAGAGTCAGCCTTAGATGAAAATATTTCATGTCGTGCGTAATTCAGCAAGTTGCCGTAGGACTGGATGGCAAACGAGAAAAAAATAACTGACGCAATTAGCAGGCCAATAGCACTCCAATGTCCAATTTTTTTTACGCGATAATCTAATTTAGGATCACTATCCCTTAAATGATTTTTACTGGTACTTACGGCAATCGCAAATCCTATTCCAAAACCTGATAACGCCAATATAACGTGCCAGCCCGCTTTTTCGAGCCACGGGCTAAAAGATCCATGTTCCCATGAGGACGGGAACATGAAGCTTCCAAATGCACGTTGATAAATAAGCCCTAGGTGGAATAAAATTAACGCTGTTAAAAATGCAGATGAAAAAAGATATATATGTCTAAACGATTGCCATGCTGCAACTAAATAAAACAGTATCCATGTTGCACTACAAAAAACGATTGGAAAATACCAATCCAAATCTCCCGTTGGCTCGTTAATTATTTGTATAATCGTATAAGCGCCTAAAACTAAAGACCATGCCAAAAATAGGAACATCACACTATTTTTTTTTCGCAAATAAATTGCTGAATTATTCATTAAAGTGCGCTAAATAATTTCATACTCTGATAATACTTTATCGAAAAATGGATACCATCTTATCGTTTGTGCATTAATCCCTGTACCGAAAAAGCAACGGTTTTCTAAAGCCCATCTAAAATAATATTCAGCGGAAAAAAGATCTTCACTATTCTTCATGTAGTAATGAAACATATTCGCCTCCGACACCCCTCGATTAGAAAGTGGTATCACTTCTTTAGAAAGTTCCGCCGCTCGGTTCTCATTCATTTCCCCATTCAGTCCTTTCCAGTTATATCTACTATTTCCAATCAAAATAGCATTAGGTAAGGCGTTTCGAACCTCCAAAATTAAGTTTTGTAACGCATCAACCAATTCGATACCAATATAAGGAATTTTTGCGAAACGTTCGTAAATCGCACAGTTATCAAGAAAAATCCCATCAAATCCATTTTCAATTACCAGGTTCTTACAAACTTCAACGAATTGCTGCCTGAACCTCAAATCTCTTGGGTCATACAATTTAAAATCCTTAAACTTACCACCAGAATTAATATTTATTGTTGGAATCATTCCCCCAGGAAGAGTTAACCAACTATTTTTTAGCTTTCTTAACTGATCGTGTCCTGGACCAGATAATTCATTTTCATCAAGTGTAACTTGATATGCCAAAACTTTTTGATAAGGGTTGAGAACCTTTAATCTATTTCTAAATCTGGAATAAGAAGCCCCTGAGTCTTGCGGGATTACTGAAACAGGATATCTGGCAATAAAGCTTTCCTGTCCTTTGTGAAGATTATATTCAGGATCAATATACGCTAAGCAATAAAGAGGCTTAATGCCATATGACCAATCAATAATTTTGGGTTTTATCCCCTTAGGATTAATTATTTCCCCTGCGATTAAATTTGACTGAGATAAAATCATAGCCCCAGAAGTAGCTAACTTGATAAAATCTCTTCTGGTAAAAAATTGATTTTTCATAGTCGCCTAATGATTTGATAATTATTTTGTTAAAAATTAATTTAAACATAAGGAAATAGAGTTGTTGTCTCAAATAATTCGACAGCTAATCTGGGGAAACAGATAAATCATAAGACCTTTAAAACCACTTCGCTATCCCTTGGCTTCTGAGAGCTTAAAGGGTATGTGTGTATCAGTCAGCATTTTCTATGCAACCTTTATAACTAAACTTGCACCCAAATAATATTGTTTCAAACACTCGTTGATAAAACAGAACTAAATGAAACGAAATCTAAAGCTTCAAAAAATGCCATATGAAGATAAATCGCAATAAATACCACCAAGAATCGCCGCTTGGCTCACGGCTATTTTTTATTAGTGATCGACACCTCACAATCAAAAAACTCACCAATAAAATCGAAAATTTTAATATTGTAATATTCTTATTTCAAAAATAAGTCGCTAAATCATTCATTAAGTTTTTTAAACTATTTGAAACTGAGAGAGCACTTTATCAAAAAAAGGATACCATCCTATTGTTTGGGGATTAATTCCCGTACCAAAAAAACAACGATTTGCCAATGCATACCTGAAATGATACTCAGCATTTAGTAGATCATTACTATTTTTCATATAGTAATGATACATATCATAACTCGGGACTCCTCTTCCTTGAAGTGACATCACTTCTTGTGCCAGGGAGGCAGACCGATTTTCATTCATTTCTCCATTAAGCCCTTTAAAATTATATCTGCTATTTCCAATTAATAAGGCATTGGGTAATTCACTTCTGACTTCCAAAATTAATTGTTGCAATGCATCCACTAATTGTTTGCCCAAAATAGGAATATTTATAAACTGACTATAGATTGTACAATTATCAAAAAAGATTCCATCAAACCCATTCTGATTGACTAAAACCTTGCAAACTTCAACAAATTGTTTTCTGAAAGTTAAATCCCTAGGGTCATAAATTCTAAATTTCTTAACTTTGCCAGCAGATTTTACACTTATTGTTGGCACTATACCGCCGGGAAGAGTTAACCAACTATTTTTAAGTTTCCTAAATAATTGATCATGTCCCGGACCTAGTAACTCATTCTCGTCAAGTGTTACTTGATAAGCCAACACCTTTTGTTGTGGATTTAGCTTTCTCAAATTGTTTCTGAAATCAGTGTATCTTGGAATTGAGCCTTGAGGAATGACAGCAATAGGATACTTAGCAATAAATGATTCTTGGCCTTGGTGCGGCTTATATAAAGGATCAATATAAGCCAAACAATAAAGTGGCTTCATGCCATGTGACCAATCTATTATAGTCGGACTTGAAACCTTAGGACTAATCGTTGCAGCCGCAATCAAATTGGACTGACTCAAAACCACAGCCCCAGTCGCTGCTTTCTTAATAAAATCTCTTCGTGTAAATAATTGACTTGTCATATATACCCTTTTATGTGGTAGAAGTTCTGTTAAAAATAAATAACATCTTCGAATTTTCGCTACATAAACACTGAGCTATTCAAAGATCAGTAAAAGTGTAGTAGGAATAAAATAAACTTCTACCTAACACAGTGAGAATATAAAACAAGTCATACACCTTTTAATTTACATTTATACACATTAGTCACCAACAATTGTTTTAACATACCACTTAAGAGCCTCAGTGATTCCCATGCCAATCTTGTGACTAGGACGATAACCAAGCAAATTACTAGCTTTAGAGATATCAGCAAGAGAATGCCGCACATCACCAGCACGAAAGTCTTGATAAATCGGTTGGAAACTTTTTAAATACGGGAACTCTTTTTCCAAACCTGCCCTTATTGATTCAAACAAATCGTTTAGTGTTGTGCGATCACCAACAGCTACGTTATATATTTGATTTGCTGCCTCATCATCAGCTACAGCAGCTAAAATATTGACTTGTACAGTATTATCAATGTAACAAAAGTCGCGGCTGGTTTCACCATCACCGTTAATGTAAACCGGTTTCTTAGTAATCATAGCCTCAACCCATTTGGGTATTACCGCGGCGTAAGCCCCGTTTGGGTCTTGTCTTTGCCCAAATACATTAAAATACCTAAGCCCGATAGTTTTAAACCCATAAGTTCTTGCAAAAACCTGAGCATACAACTCATTGACTAACTTGGTGACTGCATAAGGTGAAAGAGGATTGCCTATCTTATCCTCCACTTTTGGTAAATCAGGGTGATCTCCATAAGTTGAGCTAGAAGCTGCATAAACAAGTCTTTTGACCCCTGAATCTCTAGCGGCAACCAGCATATTTAAAAAGCCAGTTATATTATTCTCATTCGTGTTAATGGGGTCAGCAATAGAACGAGGCACCGACCCCAAAGCAGCTTCGTGCAGAACATAGGTAATCGACTCGCAAGCTTTCCGGCAAGTATTTAAATCCCGAATATCACCCTCTATAAATGTAAAATTATGCCACTGCTCTTCAGTAACTAAGTTTTTTACTTCAGTGAGATTTCGTTTATAACCTGTTGAAAAATTATCAAGCCCGATAACCTTTTGATTATTCTTTAATAGGGTTTCTAATAAGTTGGATCCAATAAAACCCGCTACACCCGTTATAAGCCATCTTTCCGGTGCGCTATTTAGTTGCGCAAGAACATTTTTATAATTTGGCATGTAATATCCCTATAATCTTCCATCAACTTCATCCGTCGAAAAAATATATTTAATATCATAAAGAATGTGACTTTCTTTGCCGAAAGTGCGTATTGTTTCTATGCCTAATTTCACAAATTGGGCATGCCCCACAGCTAAAATTATTGCGTCATAACTTCCAGGCTCAGGTTTTTCAATCGGCTTAATATTATATTCGTGCTGCGCCTCATTAGCATTTACCCATGGATCGTAAACATCAACAGCTACATCATAGTTTTTAAACTCATGGATCATATCAATAACACGAGTATTTCGAAGGTCAGGACAGTTTTCTTTAAATGCTAAACCCATCATCAAAATTTTTGAACCATTCACTTGAATACGCTTGTTAAGCATTAATTTAACGACCTGAGACACTACATAGCAACCCATGCTGTCGTTTAACCTACGCCCAGCTAAAATCATTTCTGGGTTGTAGCCAATTTCCTGGGCTTTATGAGTAAGATAATACGGGTCAACCCCGATACAATGCCCTCCAACCAAACCCGGTCTAAAAGGTAAAAAATTCCATTTCGTCCCCGCAGCTTTTAATACCTCTTCTGTATTAATTCCCAAGCGATTAAAAATTATTGCCAATTCATTAATCAGTGCAATATTGACATCTCTCTGCGTATTTTCAATAACTTTTGCGGCTTCAGCTACTTTAATTGAACTGGCTTTGTGGGTTCCTGCAGCAATGATGCTTTTATATAAATTATCTACAAAATCTGCAATTTCCGAGGTAGATCCTGAAGTGACTTTCAAAATACTGGTGACCCTATGTTCTTTGTCTCCTGGATTTATGCGTTCAGGACTATATCCGACATAAAAATCTTTATTAAAAATTAACCCTGAAAATTTCTCTAAGACTGGTACACATTGTTCTTCTGTGGCACCGGGATAAACAGTAGACTCGTATATGACAATATCATTTTTTTTAAGCACTTTTGCAATGGTTTCACTTGCTTTATAAAGCGGTGTTAAATCCGGTTGTTTATGTTTATTAATAGGCGTAGGTACGGTTACAATGTAAACATTGCAACTTACCAGCTCTTCTATTACATCCGTGTATTGCAATTGTGAAGATTGCTTTAATTCATTAGCGTCAACCTCTAAGGTGCTATCAAATCCAGATCTTAACCCTTCAATTCTTGCCGAATTGATATCGTAACCGATCGTCGGGTATTTTTTTCCAAATTCAACTGCTAATGGCAATCCAACGTAACCTAAACCAATCACACCTATTTTCACATTACTAATCAATCGCATCTTTAATTATTCCTTGAAAGCTCAAGCTTCTTCTACCAAATATGATTATGTATTTAAAAAATAATACTAATAATACTCAACTTGAGGCTCAGCTGATTTATTTAATATCGTACCCAGATATTTTTTTTCATCAATTAACCTCAAACTCCGTTCAAGTTCGTCTTTAGTAGATTGCCCCTCAGCAGCGACTAATATACAAGCATCGACATTCGGCATAAAGGCCATAGCGTCATCTGTAGCCAATAGAGGGGGCAAATCAATAATGACAATTCTGTTGGGATAGCGATCTTTTAATTCAGCTGCAAAATCTAACATTTTAGTGGTCGATAACAGCTCGGAAGAACGTCTGGTCGGTTTACCGGCGGGCAATATAACCAAAGACTTGATGCCGGGATTTATCAATAATTCCGGAATAGGTTTATTATCCATGCAATAATCGCTTAAGCCGAACTTAGGAGCTAGGCCAAAATACTGATGGATACTAGGCCGCCGTAAATCCATATCAATCAGTAGTACGGAATAATTGCTATCCATCGCAATACTCACCGCAAGATTAACAGCTACCAAAGATTTCCCAACACCTGCGGTAGGACTGGTTATTGCCAATACATTGGCATTATTTGAACGCATGCGTTGTAATACTTTTGTGCGCAATATCCTGAAAACATCTGCACGAGGATCTTCATCTGCGGCGGCAATAACCCGATTGTTAAACAAGGTCTGACTATCCACTTGCACAATTTGTGTCTGCTGATAAGCAATATCCTCTATAGGCACAAGATTTTTTCCAGTATCACCTGACGAGACGTGATCGCTTATAGCCTCTTTGCTTCCGGTTGATTGCAGTGCTTTTTCAAAATTACTTTGCATAATCTCTTTATTTACTTAGATGATATAGCTATCTTAAACCCAGTTAAGTTCTAATAAATTTAATCTAACCAATTGAAATTCATTAAGAAGTCGCATTGTTATACCCAAGATTTCTTAACAAGGCAAACCATAGAACATCCAATGGCATAATCAAAAGGTGAAACAATAAAGCACTTATCAGTATGGCTGCAATAACGAAAAACCATATCCGCTTTCTTATTCGGGACTTCTTCAATAAATCCTGGCCGTTTTCAATGTAAGGGAGCACAACCAGAGGCGGGCTACCGGTAATAGAATGTAATGCTTTTGAGCCGTAAATGCTTGGATCCAAACCCGCCCTAATCAATGCTGACCCTAATGCGGCACCAACAGCTAACACAAAACCTAAAAACACAATGGCGGTTCGGTTTGGTTTAAAGCGTTTTTCTGGGAATAATGGCGGCTCAATTAAAGAAAAATGCTCCCCTTTACTGTCCTTTTCCATCGCTTGAGACATATTTGCCTCCAATTGCTTAGCCTTTACCTCACGATACTTTGTAGTCGCGTTCTCATAGTCACGCATCAGTTTATGATATTGACGCTCAACTTGCGGGGCTAAGCGCAAAGTTTTCTCTATACCCGTTAATTTAGACTTTAAATTTAATCTTGATGACCGCATAGCATCCAATTCAGCTTTGGCTGATTGTAATTGTGCTTGCAATTGAATATATGCAGGATTATCAGGTTTAACCGTAGAATCTTGTCTTAAGGCAGCTTTATCCGGTTGATCCAATGCGCGCTCCAATCCTTGGATGGTTTTTTTTAATTTGATTATATCGGGGTGTTCGGGAGAGTAGCGTTCCGATAAAGCAGCAAGCTCCCCCTCCTTTTGGGTAATTTGATGAGCTAACTCTGCTTTATCAACACTCCCAACTTCTTGCTCTAAAGCATGAATCTCTTTCTCCATTTTAACCACGTCTGGATGGTTAGCAGCATAACGCGCGGACAGCGCAACATATTCTGACTGCAAAGCCTTTAACCGGTCAGTTGCACCGAATATACGCTCACCAGTTGCAGAAAAAGTTGACAGCGTAGGTTGTATTTGCGCTAGCTCAGCTTCTAAATATAATTTGCGTTCATTCAATGTATTGAGTTGCCGATCGATCTCAGTCACTTGTTGTTCAGTTCGATCCATTAATTGCATATTCAATTGTTGCAACTCTGGCAATGTATTGGCATTAGACTCTTTAAATTTAGCAAGCTCTGTTTCCAGTTCAGCAATTTGACTGCGCAATTTATCAGCTTCAAGCGCTAAAAAATCAGTAGCCTCAGTTGCAGCAATATTTCTGCGTTTTAAATTTTCATTTAAATATAAACTGACTAACTCATTGGCAACTTGCTGGGCCAATTGTGGCGACTCACTACTAAATGCCAAGGTAAACGCAATTGTTGCTTGTGTAGGTTGACCGCTTCTTGGATCAACGACATCTGCGCTAACCATTTCCAACTGAACATCTTTACGAAATTGTTCGGATAACGCCTCAAAGCTATTGGTCTTTTTATCCTCAGTATAAAGATTAAACTTATCAATAATTGCCTTAATATTTTCACTGGTCATTACGCGCTGACTTATAACTTGAATACGTTGGTCAGCAAAACTGGTTATCGTGGAGCGAACGAGCTCTTGCGGAATTTCTTGCCGCTCTATAAGAATCGTTGCTTGAGATTTATACACGGAGGGCAATTTAAAAGCGATCAACACTGCTAAAGTGAAAATACTTAGCGCAGTCAAAAACATTTGCTTTTTATAACGCTTCAGAATCTGAATATACTCTTGAATGCTTTTTGTATCTTCTTCCATCACTTATTTCGCTTTGATTGTGGGCGGAGTACGTATTCTATAAACTTTAAAAAATTAAAACCGATTGCTTGTAAGATCATCTAAATGATAATCGAAATACACAAAATAACTATTAGATATGGCATCGCCATTGGATATTGCATTGCCCCTCAATACCGCATTATCGTATTGTTGGGTTTGGTAATTATAACCACCATTTAAACTCAATTGCTTACTGAACACCCAGGACAAAGTTGGCCCCAATGAATAATAGTTACTATTAAAATCATTCGAGCCATTGCTGCCAGCGCCGGCGGAGAATCTTGCCGTACCAGACAACATAAAATTCAGATGTTCTGTCAGCTTATAGCTGGCATTAGCATTAATGGCATCAGACACTAACAATAACCCAATGCCCGAGGGATTGGTGCTTCGCATGTAATTAAAACTGACCGCTGCACGCTCAAACTGTTTTGTTAAACCTGCCCCGAATAAAGGCCCATATACAGCTTCTGATGCTAACTGCTCGGTAGTAGGCCTGTCTCCATCTATAAAAAATTGGTTTCCATTAGCACTCCCGTATAGTTGCCGAGCTGCTTCAGTATCAGTTTTACGCACCCCCGCAAAAAAATTAAAACCTAATGTGTCGGAATATTTGTGCTCAATCCCAAACGTGAGGCTGTAATTCTTTGTATCAAAATCAGTAATGACATAATGCAAAGCATTAAATGATACATTGTAGCGGGTAGACGCACTCCATTGCTCGCTGTAAGCCAACTCAACCGAGTCGGTCTTGTAGTCTCTTAAAGACCCAATATTACCCAAGGCATTGTCGTAGGAGACTTCTTGGTGTCCATAAGTAGCATTGACCGATTTAGTTTCCGACAAGAGATAATTCCAGCTAGGTGCAATATTAAAACTTTTCCTGCCGATTTGCCGCCCCTCAAGACTTCCCGCCAAAATCCCAGTGGTGTCATCTACGCCTGGAGTTAAATTCGCAGCTGCATCTAACTGACCTGTTAAGGTGGTATCCGAAATATAACTTGCATCCAAACCCAGCTTGCTTCGCTCTGTGAGGCTATAATCGCTATCAAGCCCGACAGTCCAATTTTCGCGATCCAGGTTTTTTTGCCCCCAATAACGATGAACATCAAGCTCAGCCGTTAAAGCAATATTGGATAACTCAGATCGCACCCCCCCGACACCCAAAAGAGTTGCCTGATAGCCGTATGCTTCAGGAATCTTACCATTGACAGGCTTTTGCCTAAGCAGCAAATTATCATTATATTGTGCCCGCAATCTGGCAGTTGGCTTAACATACCACTCCCTCGCCATTACCATAGATGGTAAAAACAACCCGAGGAGCAACAATAATTTTCCGTTTGATAAAGCCAAGTTAAATACTCAATAATGACCGACTATCCACTAAGGAACGACCACAGAGTCACCACTCTGCAACAGAATATTTTGCTTCAACTCAGCTCCGTCTTCAATATCCCCGTAGCGAAAGGGTAATGCACGTTGATTCCCAAAATTATCCCTGCGCAAAATCTTAATTTCATTGACATCTGCAAAAGGTGTTACACCACCAGCCAATGCCAATGCTTGCGTAACATCAATCGAGCGAACCAGCGGAAACTCACCTGGCTTAAGGACTTTGCCCATCACAAATATTTTGTTGCTGAACAATTGCTTCGCCGAAACCGTCACCAGCAAGTCCGGCATATATTCTTTCAGCCGCGCGGTGAGCAATTTTTGAATTTCTGCAAAGCTTTTACCCTTGACCAGAACCTCACCCGCCAGCGGAAAAGATAAATAACCATCCGGCCGCACCAAAACCTCCATTTGTAACTGCTCTTCTTTCCAAACCATAATTTCCAGCACATCACCTGGCTGAACCAGATAAGGTGTTAAATTGTCAGCGGCCTTATTCTTATCAGCAGCGATAACTTCCTGTGCCGAGGCATTAGCCGTTAACCCGAAAAGCACTACAAACCCAAAGCATTTGACCCATTGACCTAATCGCATTAACCAACTCCCAACAAAATAATTGTTCTTAATGTATTGTTACTCAAAACCCATCATCGATTGCCAAATCAGAGACCAAATCACTAAACAGTTTCTTGCGAAAACCGCGAATTTTAATAATGGCTATTAACAACGATACTGGAATAATAAAGCATCGATGGGGGGCAAGGAGAACCACTTTCCATTAATTTAAAGCCTAACAAACAGAATCGATCTTCAAAAACCACTACAGCACTATAATCATGCCTTGGATTATTTATCGATAAACCATTTGCCGACAATTTAAAAAACCATCCATAGTTAATGATCATTTCCGGCCGTCAAAAACAAAAGGCGGTTATAAATCTCCCCTTAAATGCCTTAACTCCAGCATTTAAATTACCAGCCAAAAACCAGTTGCCATTCAAACCGTTCCATTATTATAGCTCAAAAATACCTCACAAAATCAAAGTGTAGCATAATTTTACCTTACCTATTTGAATTAGGGCACATCAACCGGATCGCTTTACATCATAATATTATGTTTTATAAGGCTTAGTTTATTTAGCATTAGGCACTATGATGGGACAGCCCTATCTAAAAAATTGGCGACAGCTGAATATGGGCAACTTAACGAACGTCCACTGCGGAGAGTTCCGAATGGAACGGGCTGTCAGACCAAAGTACGCCGGGGCACCCTCAATTGGCCTACCATTTTACAGATAAATCATTCAAACTGACTGGAAACACTTAAAAGCATCAAAACTCGCCATATGTGCGTTTTCGCTCAACTATATTTTAAAGCGCATAAAAAAGCCCTGCTAAATTAATATTTAGCAGGGCTACGAGGGGTCTAATGACTTTCAATATTCAACGCAAAAAATTACTTTTTCTAAAAATCTGATTAAAATCTATACACAATCAAAGTTCAATCCTTTACCAATCAAGCTGCACACGGTTCTAAACATGCCTAAATCAGCGTTTTTTAAAGCCACGTTTGCAGCATTAAGGCTCAGCGCATTTACACCAAGCGAGCCCTACTAACCCGCACATCTAAATCAGGAGATAAGTTACGCCTTAGTAATTCCATTGCAACTGCATTCTTAACAGATCTCCTGAGGCTAAGCCAAGGTTACCCGTATTGGTTCTTTTCATATCAGAGTAAGCTAAAGTTACTTCGATAGCTTTCATAATTTGGTACTCAACACCCACTTCCCATTCGTCAACACTGACTCTTGGGGCGTTATTAGCACCTTTATACGCGCCGTTATAAGTTTGCCACTTTACGTAAGGGATCAGTATCCCATCTTCTCTGAATACCTTGTCAATTTTATACATGGCTTGTACATAACCGCCATCAAGATTTTGCCGCTGAATTGAGCCTGTGCCGTTCGTATCTAAAGTGGGTGTACTACCCCACGTCCATTCTGCTTGCAGACCAAACGGTTGTGGAAATAATATGGCGTGCACTGCAACCCGATCTTCCCGAATCCCGTAATTGGTAAACGTTTTATCCAGATCGGTTTTCAGGATTGTTTTAGTCCCACCAAATGGCTTGATATCAGCGGTAGCGGTATTAAAATAACCAGTCATATAGTCAGCACCCAACTCTAACACTTGATCGGTAAACGGGTAACCTAGGAAATTAAGTTTTAATGGATAACTGCTGTGCGCAACCACGTACATATCATCATTTGACTCTGCACGGTTAATCCCTTGGCCATTGTAGACACCTACGCCTAACACCCCATAATCGCCAGAGGTTTTTAAACCTTTTTTACTGAGGTCTTTCCATAATTTTTGCACGTCTGTTGGTGTCCAGTAAGCAAATAGGCCAAGGTCACGTTCGCTGGGCACGGCACTGTTAATTGCATCGGCGCGGTCCGGCGCTAACCGGTTTTGCGAGGATTGTAAGTTTTCCCAGCTAAAAGGCACTTTGGATTGACCGGCACGAACGCGATATTCATGGGTTTTATCAAACGATATATCCGCATAAGCATCCCGTAATTGGGCAAAATTTTGCTGGGTATCGCTGACATTGCTTGCGAAATCAGGTTGAATGTATAAATATAAATAATCATTAATATCACCTGAAAAAACTAACCGCACCCGACGAAAACTAAAGTTGCCGTTGTCTTTAATGCCGCTATCGCCGGGTGAGCGAAGCTCTGGACTGTTTTTATCTTCTGCCGCACCGCTGTCACCCGATAAGGGCTGGTTGTAGCGTAATTGGGTATAGCCCCGCAGATTGATTTTATTGAACCATTTTTCGTCGTTTTTAGCTTTTTCTTCGCGGCTAAAAGCAACGTGCTCCTCCAATGCTTTAAGCTCATTGGTTTTGCTTTCTAAATCTTCCTTAATTTCAGCTATTTCAGCACTCGTTTCGTGCCTACTGGAGGACGAGGAGTCTTCATGCTTTTGGGGCGCATCTTCAACCCTTTCAAAAGAACCCATACGCTCCCTATGAGGGCCGGGTTCTGCATAGATCTGCTTGGTCTTTGTATCAACATATAAATCAATAGCAAACGCCTGGGAGGACAAGCTCGCGCCTAAGGCGGCAGCTATTGCTAAAGTCAGTCTGGAAAATCTCATTGTTTGCTCTCAATTAGTGGTCAAAAACTGAGGCAAGAATAAGGGGGCTAAGTGACAGCTTTATGACAGCTTTATTACAGTTACATGACAAAGCAACAAATTACTGACTTGCACGCAACAACAATAAACACTTTAATAAACTTAGCGAATCAAGGGGGAGGGGAAATAACGCCACCACAAGCCCGCAAAATAACCAAGGGCCAGGTGCGTTGAAAAAATCGTGAAAATAAAAAACTACTTAACATTTTTCTGTTTCTGGCAAAGAATAAAACCTCAGTAATATGCTTAAGAACTACATTAAAAGAAAAAACACCAACCCTGTGATTATCATCAGACTAATAGCAACATATTGGATCTTTTTAAAAGCAGCAAGCCCTTCCCAATAATCACTAACTTGAACCCTATAAACTGATTTTGCCATAAGCCATCTTTTGTGACAACGCCGACAGTAACGCATTGATGTCCTTAGCAACCGCAGGAGGCCATAAAAACCAATTAGAAGCAAAATGTAAAATACAATAATTTGAGTTTGATGAAGACCGGTATCAAACAAGTGCTCAACCACCGCATCCAACGCTACTTCAACAATTTCAAAAAGAACATGCAGAAACTCCAAGATCAGCTCTAATAATGCATGCAATGATTCAAAAACAACATCAGGTGTCACGACAACAACAACCAGCGCCAGACAGATTATAATGATTTTGAACTTTCCCATAACGTGTAGTGACTGACAGGAAGATAAATGAGAAAAATTATTTTAACTTTATGTAACAATACAAACGAGTGCCGGGCACCGCTGCTTTTTAGATAGCGTCGCACATTCCCTATCCTGTGTCTAGTAGACAACGCATATACACCAATAGCAGTAACTGTCGGCAGCACAACATGCCGCTTACTAAAAAAGACTGCGTGACAGAGTAATGGGATAATCGTATAATTTGAAGGTTTGCCGCATATGCGCTAATTAGAAAATGCCAGCACCAGAGGCGGCACGAGAGGGTTATTAAGGAAGCAAAATGACCCTTGCATAAATTATTTTTAGAGGTATCCAATGAGTCACAGTAATCTACCATCCAGACAAGGTTTATATGATCCACGCAATGAACATGATGCGTGTGGCGTAGGATTTATCGTTCATATAAAAGGTCACAAAAGCCATGCAATTGTGCGTCAGGGTTTGGAATTACTTACCAATTTGACCCACCGTGGTGCAGTAGGGGCAGACCCAAAAGCAGGGGATGGCGCAGGCATTTTAATCCAACTACCGGATGCCTTTTTGCGCACAGAGTGTTTACAACTCGGCATTACTTTGCCAGCAGTAGGTGATTACGCCGTAGGCATGGTATTTTTACCCCGTGAATTGAATGACCGCAACCGCTGCGAAGCCGTATTTGCAGACATTATTGCGCGCGAAAACGCTGCGCTTCTAGGTTGGCGCGATGTACCGGTCGATAATCATGAGCTCGGCTATTCAGTCAAACCGGTTGAGCCTTTCATACGGCAAGTTTTTATTCAAAAAGGCACTGATTGCGCCGATCAAAACGCCTTCGAACGCAAATTGTTCATCATTCGCAAACAAGTCGAAAATACCATCCGCGATTTGAATTTAAAGCAAGGCAACTTTTTTTACGTGCCTTCCTTATCATCGTTGACCATTGTATACAAAGGGATGTTGCTGGCTGAGCAAGTCGGCAGCTTCTACCCCGACCTTGATGATGAACGCATGAGCAGTGCCCTGGCGCTGGTGCATCAACGGTTTTCTACCAATACTTTCCCCTCTTGGGATTTAGCCCATCCATTCCGCATGATCGCGCATAATGGCGAGATCAACACTTTACGCGGCAATGTCAATGGCATGGCGGCGCGGCGTCATTCTATCGCCTCCAAAATTTTAGGCGAAGACATTCATAAACTCTGGCCCTTAATTGCCGAAGGACAATCCGACTCCGCCAGCTTTGATAACGCCTTGGAACTACTGGTTGCTGGCGGCTACTCAATGGCACATGCCATGATGCTGTTAATTCCTGAAGCTTGGGCAGGCAATGATTTGATGGATGAAAAGCTGCGGGCATTCTATGAATACAATGCTGCGCTAATGGAACCTTGGGATGGCCCAGCCGCAGTAGCGTTTACCGATGGCCGCCAAATTGGTGCAACTTTAGACCGTAACGGCCTACGCCCTGCCCGTTATCTAGTAACGGATGATGACTTTGTGATTATGGCCTCGGAAATGGGTGTATTGGAAATTCCACAACATAAAATCATTAAAAAATGGCGTCTTCAGCCCGGTAAAATGCTGTTAATTGATACCGTCCAAGGCCGCATTATTGATGATGCCGAATTGAAATCCGATCTGGCAACCCGCCATCCGTATGCAGACTGGTTAGATAAAACCCAAATTTTACTGGCCAAGCTTCCGCCAGAAGTCGCTGCTATGCCACCGGATGCGAAAACCTTACTGGATAGACAGCAAGCATTCGGCTATACCCAAGAGGATCTGGAGTTTTTATTAAAACCGATGGCACTAACCGGTCAGGAAGCGATTAGCTCTATGGGCATAGACGCAGCTTTGGCAGTATTATCCAAACGTTCGCGTTTACTTTATGACTACTTTAAGCAAGGCTTTGCACAAGTCACCAACCCGGCAATTGACCCAATTCGTGAAGAATTAGTCATGTCCCTGGTTTCTTTCATCGGTCCGCGTCCAAATTTATTGGGACTGGATGAAGGCGGCACCCATATGCGTCTGGAAGTTGAACAGCCGATTCTGAGCAATCAGGATCTAGAGAAGATTCGTCGCATCGAAACCCGCACCGCCGGTGCCTTTAAAACTAAAACTTTAAGCCTCTGCTACCTATCCGATTTAGGCGCAAGCGGTATGGAACAAGCTATAGACAAGCTTTGCCTGAGCGCCAAACGTGCGGTTGAGGAAGGCAATAATATCTTAGTACTCTCCGACCGCGATGTAGATGCCGCGCACTTGGCGATACCTGCGCTTTTAGGCACGTCAGCCGTACATCATTTCCTTACCCGTGAAGGCTTAAGAACCCAGGTAGGATTAGTCATTGAAACCGGCGAAGCGCGCGAAGTGCAACATTTTGCATTGCTAGCAGCTTACGGTGCAGAAGCAGTAAATCCTTACTTGGCTTTTGACACCCTATCCTCCATGTGTGCCAATTTGGGCGGTTTAAGTAGCTATGAGGTTCATAAACGCTACATTAAAGCCACCTCCAAAGGCTTGCTGAAAGTCATGTCCAAAATGGGGATTTCAACTTACCAATCTTATTGTGGCGCACAAATCTTCAATGCCATCGGCCTTGCAGAAAGCTTTTTGGATCGCTACTTTACCGGCACACCGACTACCACCGAAGGTGCCGGTTTAAGTGAAATTAGCGAAGAAACCATTCGCCGTCATCAACTGGCCTTTGGCAATGCCCCACTATACCGCGAAGCCTTGGATGTAGGTGGTGAATATGCTTATCGTGTCCGCGGCGAAGCGCATACCTGGACACCGGAAACCATCAGCAAACTGCAACATGCTACCCGTAGCAACAGCCGTGAATTGTTTGCCGACTTTACCCGCCTGATTGACGAACAAAACGAATCATTATTAACCTTACGTGGTTTGATGACCTTCAAAACAGATGCTGAACCGGTTCCTTTAGACGAAGTGGAATCTGCCGCCAGCATTGTAAAACGTTTTGCTACCGGTGCCATGTCGTTTGGCTCCATCTCCTACGAAGCCCATACCAATCTGGCTATTGCCATGAACCGCATTGGCGGTAAATCCAATACCGGGGAAGGTGGTGAATTGTCCGAACGTTTTAAACCGCTAGCTAATGGCGATTCTATGCGCTCGGCAATTAAACAGGTTGCTTCTGGACGTTTTGGCGTAACCACCGAATATTTAGTCAATGCCGACGATATTCAAATTAAAATCAGCCAAGGTGCAAAACCAGGCGAAGGCGGACAATTGCCCGGCCATAAAGTGGATGCAGTTATCGCCCAAGTACGTCATGCAACCCAAGGTGTTGGCTTGATCTCCCCCCCACCGCATCATGATATTTACTCCATTGAAGATTTGGCGCAACTGATTCACGACTTGAAAAACGTCAATCCGGCTGCGCGTATAAGCGTTAAGCTAGTGTCTGAAGTTGGCGTTGGAACCGTTGCCGCGGGCGTTGCCAAAGCACATGCCGATCACGTGACCATCGCCGGTTATGACGGCGGTACCGGTGCCAGCCCCATGACCTCGATAAAACATGCAGGCTTACCCTGGGAAATTGGCTTGGCGGAAACGCACCAAACTTTAGTGCTAAATAAGCTGCGTGGGCGTATCGCTGTACAAGTTGATGGTGGTTTACGCACCGGTCGAGATGTAGTTATCGGCGCTTTATTAGGCGCAGATGAGTTTGGTTTTGCCACTGCACCACTCATCGTTTCCGGCTGCATCATGATGCGCAAATGCCATTTAAATACTTGTCCCGTCGGCGTGGCAACGCAAGACCCTGAATTAAGAAAACGTTTTACAGGGCAGCCTGAGCATGTGGTGAATTATTTCTTTTTAGTCGCTGAAGATGTTCGGCAATGGATGGCAAAGCTGGGCTTCCGCACTATTAATGAGATGATCGGACGCTCAGATATACTCAATATGCAACCTGCGTTGTCGCATTGGAAAACCCAAGGGTTGGATTTTAGCCGGATCTTTTATAAACCAGCAGTTGATTCTACAACAGCAGTGTACCAGGCTGAACAGCAGGAGCATGGTCTGGAGCACGCCCTAGATCATACTTTAATTGCGCAAGCCCAGCCAGCACTGGAAAAAGCACAACCGGTAATTATCCATACCCCGATTCGCAATATAAACCGCACCTTTGGTGCCATGTTGTCCGGTGAAGTCGCTAAACGCTATGGTCATAAAGGCTTACCTGACGACACCATTGCCATTTATGCGAAAGGTACGGCTGGTCAAAGTTTCGGTGCATTTTTAGCGCAAGGCATTAGCATCCAGCTTGAAGGCGACGGCAATGATTATGTAGGCAAAGGTATGAGCGGCGGACGTATTGCTATTTTGCCGCCTAAAGAATGTCAAATTGACCCTGCGGATAATATTATCGTTGGCAATACGGTGCTGTATGGCGCTATCAGCGGCGAATGCTATTTCAACGGCATGGCAGGTGAACGTTTTGCCGTGCGTAATTCCGGGGCGATTGCCGTCGTAGAAGGCGTTGGCGATCACGGTTGTGAATATATGACAGGAGGCGTAGTAGCGGTATTAGGTAAAACTGGGCGTAACTTTGCAGCCGGCATGTCTGGCGGTGTGGCTTATGTCTTGGATGAAGACGGCAGTTTCAGTAAACGCTGCAATCTGGCAATGGTTGAACTGGAACCCATTACCATTGAAGATGAAACCCTTGAAGCTACCGCCCATCAAGGTGGGGATCTGGAAATGCACGGCCGGGTAAAAATTATGACCGATATGAGCCGTCATGATGCACAACGCTTAAAAAACTTAATCCAAAACCATAAACACTATACCGGCAGCAAACGCGCCACCCATATTTTGGACAATTGGCAAACGTATTGTTCGCGTTTTGTTAAAGTCATGCCGGTCGATTATCGCGAGGCACTTAAACAAATCGAAGCGGAACAAAATCTACAGGCATCTGCGTAAGAAACTTTAGACCAATAACTTAACAGGGCAAGTTCATAATTGATTCAGTAGAGGCGCAATTTTTTCGCCTCTACCTTAAATTTACTTAGCCCAAACCGATAGTCGGTATATTAGAGAAGGTATTAAAAATGGGTAAACCAACCGGGTTTATGGAAATTCCTCGCAGTGAGCGTAAATATGCTGCCGCAAGCGAACGTATCAAAAATTATCGCGAATTCACAATTGCACCCAGCGATACCGAGATGGCCCAGCAAGGCGCCAGATGCATGGATTGCGGCATCCCTTATTGCCATAATGGCTGTCCAATCAATAATATCATCCCAGACTGGAATGAATTAGTGCATCGCGGAGAGTGGCGTCAAGCTCTGGAGGTTTTACACAGCACCAACAACTTTCCTGAATTCACCGGCCGTATCTGCCCAGCCCCTTGCGAAGCCGCCTGCACACTGAATTTAACGGATCAACCCGTCACCATTAAATCAATCGAGTGTTCGATTATCGATAAAGGCTGGGAGCTGGGCTTAATAATGCCACAAATTCCGTCGCGCCGCTCAGGCAAACGGGTAGCGGTAATTGGTTCAGGGCCTGCTGGTCTAGCCTGTGCCCAACAACTTGCCAGAGCCGGACATGAAGTGATTCTGTTTGAAAAAAATGACCGTATTGGCGGGCTATTACGCTACGGCATACCTGATTTTAAAATGGAAAAATCCCATATTGACCGCCGTATCGCACAAATGCAAGCGGAAGGCGTGAGGTTTAGACCAAACAGTCATATTGGTAGAGACATTTCCGCCCAAAAATTACTTGCTGAATTCGATGCCGTCGCATTGACAATAGGCTCAGAAAAACCTCGTGATTTAGAGGTTACTGGACGTAATGAACTTGCAGGCGTGCACTTTGCTATGGATTTTTTACGCCAACAAAATAAACGCAACGCTGGTGATACTATTGCCGCCGATACCGCGATTACTGCAACAGGTAAACACGTCGTCGTTATCGGTGGTGGCGATACGGGTTCCGATTGTATTGGTACCTCTATCCGCCAAGGCGCTGCGTCAGTAACACAAATAGAAATTCTGCCCAAACCACCTGAAAAAGAAAATAAGCTTATGACGTGGCCGTTATGGCCCAACAAATTCCGTACTTCCTCATCGCAGGAAGAGGGTTGTCAACGACATTGGAGTGTGAATACCAAAAGCGTCATCGGCACAGACGGAAAAATTACCCAGCTAAACGCTGTTGAAGTCGAATGGAAACAAGAAGCAGGTCAATGGAAAATGAATGAAAAAGCCGATAGCGCCTTCACGCTAAAAGCTGATTTAGTGTTATTAGCAATGGGTTTCGTACACCCGGTACAGGAAGGGTTATTAAAAGAACTTGGCGTGGAATGTGATGGCCGCGGGCAAATTAAAGCGGACGATAAACGCTACCGAACCTCAGTTGATAAAGTATTTGCTGCGGGTGACGGACGGCGCGGACAATCCCTAGTAGTCTGGGCCATTCGCGAAGGCAGGCAGGCTGCACGGGCGGTCGATGAATACCTGATGGGGGCATCTGAATTGCCACGATAACCTAGGCTCACTGAATTAAGTGCCTTATTGTATTTCAATCTTACGAAGTGTCGCTCTGATGACATTTTTTGAGATTGAAATTACATACTAAAGGCACAGTAATCTCCCATTTTTATGTTCGCGCAAAATCATAAATCAGTTGGTTATCCAATACCCAACCTTCCACTGCCCTTTAACAATAAATATAAATCTTCAAGAATATAGCTAAGCGCCTGAGCTGCACACCTGATTGATTAAAAACCTGTTCCTTTTAACTATATCAACAACATCGGCTTCGATATTATCAATAACAGCGTTTACTGAATCAAACACTATACAATTTCATCTGATTTTAGAAAAAGACAATTATGTGACACAATCGACACTTTTTTGTTTCAAAATCATTAAAATCCCAGCTTTTAAAGGAGGTGGAAGCCTTGCTATAGCGTATAATATTGTTTTATAATGAAATCATGGTTTTTTATTTTTTTATAACTTAACGTCGTTATCTAAAAGTAAAATTTGTTATTATGCAAATACTGTTCAAGTCTATTTTTAAATATATACTTAAAGCTAGGCTATACTTTTGAAATCTAGCTTTCAACCCATCAGGATTTTCTATTTTAATCTTTTCGCAAAACTTCAGGACACTCAAGGAAGCCTCTATGAACTTTAAAAAATCATTAATCAGTTGTTTTATTTTGAGCGGTTCTTATCTTTCTGCCGGCCACACTCAAACTTTACAAGAAGCAGTACAGCTGACCCTTAATGAAAATCCTGAAATTCAAGAAGCCAGAGCTATCCGCATGGCTTACGAGCAAGAAATTGATCAAGCTGCCAGCCCCTATTTACCGACGATCGACGTCTCGGCGGGCTACGGTCTTGAACAAGCTAATAATCTGGTAACGCGTGACCGTAGACAAGGTACACAACAGCTCGGACGCACGGAAAGTAAAGTTCGCCTAAATCAAATGATTTTTGATGGTTTTCAAACCCCGCATGAGGTAGCGCGCTTTACCGCCAAAACCGACGCCCAAGCTTATACTGTTTTTGGGCAATCTGAAATCACAGGTTTACAAGCAACCCAAGCTTACATCAATGTCTTACGTAGACAAGCGTTATTTAACCTTGCTGCGGACAATTTAAGCCTACATAAAGGCTTCTTCGAACAAATTAAAATGCGGACCGAACGCGGTATTGGTAGGGTTTCGGATTTAGACCAAGCCACTGGTCGTCTTGCCAGGGCGGAATCAAATTTACAAGCAGAACAAGGTAATCTTAAAGATGCCCAAACCTCTTATTTGCGCGTTATCGGTGTACTCCCAGACAAACTGACTGAAGTGCAAAAGCCGACTCAAGCCATACCAGCAAGTCTGGAAGAAGCCACAGAACTGGCGTTAGCCAATCACCCCACTTTAAAAGCGGCCAATGCCGATATTACTGAATCCTTAGCGCAACACAACACCGCCAGCGCCCCTTTTTATCCAAAACTTAACTTTGAGGTTAACTACGACAATAATGATGACGTTGGCGGCATTAGGGGACAAACCGAAGATTTAACCGCCATGGTAAAAGTGAATTACAATTTATTTAATGGCGGTAAAGATAAAGCCAGACGCAACCAAACCGCCTACGAAATGTATCAGGCCAAAAATATTCGCGACAATACTTATAGACAAGTCGTTGAAGCAGTACGCTTATCTTGGGTTGCTTATAAAACTGTCGGTAGCCAGTTAGATTTCTTTAAAGCCCATCGGGATTCAAGTGCTAAAGCCTTAAATGCCTATAAACAGCAATTTAATATTGGCCAAAGAACTTTATTAGATTTACTCGATTCAACCAACGAGATGTATTTAGCGAATTTGGCATACACCGATGCAAAATATACCGAGCTTACCGCCCGTTATAGAATATTAGCAGGCATGGGAAGGTTGAATAAATACTTGGGAACTACTTTACCTAGTGAAATAAAGCCGATTACACCTGAGAAAAAACAACCCGAGATGCTTTATACGGCAGCTACTGAAACGAAATCAACCGAAGAGCCTGATGATAATTCTTATCAAGGCATGCAGCTTTCGGAAACCAACACAGCCAGCACAGATCCGAAAATTAATAACCCTGTTATAAAACCACTAGAGTCTAAACAAACCGATTTGCCTGTCAGCTCACCAGTCATATATGAAAGTGTTGAGGGTACAAGCACCGCTAGCAATGATTCTGAAACCATCTTAAGACAACACTTGGACGGCTGGGCAGATGCTTGGTCAAAGGGTGATATTAAGGCTTATCTCGGTTACTACGAACCAAATTACACACCTGATGCAACCGCTGTCGATCACTCTGCCTGGAAAAAGAACCGCGTAAGCCGGATTAGCCCTAACAAACAAATACAGGTTTTGCTATCAGATATTAAGATTAATAAAAATCCGGCAGGCAATGCCTTCACCACTACCTTCCATCAGGTTTACAATTCCAAAAATTTTCATGACGAAAGCAAAAAGACTATTGTCTGGAAAAATACCAATGGCGCTTGGTTAATTCATGAAGAACGCAGCATTGAGTAAATAAGCCACTAATTAACCTCAAGGATGAGGTTAATATCGGAAGTACCCACCGGTCATTCAGTCAGCATTCCCACATAACTGTCCAATTGGCTACTCGCAAGCTTTAAACCCTGTTTATAAAAATCAGCCGCCTTATCTTTTTCCCCTTCTTTGAACAACGCATCGCCCAACAACTGTAACGCCTGCACCGTGGGTTCCTGCGCAATACTTCTTCTTAAATACTGTTCAGATTTTGGCAAATCCCCCAGTTTCAGGTTCAAACGCCCCAACAAATTTAATAACTGGGTATCATTTGGATGCGCAGGCAACCAACGTTCCGCTATCACTAATTGCTGGTCAATATCCTGCGCTTGCAGATTACTATATAAAGCCAGTAATGTTGCGTTCCAACGGTCACTGAGCGCATTAACCAGATCAGATTCGATGACATTTCCAGACCCTGCGTCAATCATCGCAGCAAAATAAACCGCAGCAATTCCAGGCATACCTTTAATATGTGCAGGTACCGTAGCCCAAATCTCCTGAATTCTCGCCGCATTGCGGGTAACAGCAACATCCTTTAGTTGCGCACTAAACACTTCCGTCTCCAGTAACTTTACATCTGCTTCCATCAACACTTTCTGCTCGTGAAGAGTAGGCAATAAGTTTCGTAAACCCTCCCAATCGCCTACTTTTTTATACGCTTGGTGCAATAATTTCAACACAGTAGCGTGAGTTGGGTTAATCGAATGCAAGCGTGACAGGGTCTCAACCGCCTGATGAAATTGGTTTTCAGATAAATGTAACTCAGCCTGGGTTAAACCGATGGCTATTTCTGAACTGGGCGATTGACTGGCAGCCTGACGTAAGTACTCATCCCGTTTAGCCAGCGCGCCTCGCGACTGTGCAGCTCTTGCTGCGGTCAAATAGTGGATTAAAGGCGCACCACTGTGACTAACGTGTTTAATTAAGGTTTTTTCAGCTTTTTCCCAATTCCCTTCCGCTGAGTCGACTAATCCTGCTATTAAGGCCTCTTGCGAACGATTAAACTTAATATTTTTACCCCTAAGCTTAATTCTGCCCGGCGTTTTCAGTAACCATCCCAATGTCCTGAAAAACAGGTAAAACAGGCAAAAACCCACCAATAGCGCCACAACAAAGGTCACCAACGACATTTCAATAGACCAGGAACCAATCCCGATTAATACTGAACCATGATCTTCTAAATTTTGAACCCAGTTAAAGACCAAATAAACTATTAATGCAACAGCTACCGCAATCAACGCATACAATACTTTTTTCATCATAGCTATACTCAATTAAGGCTTGGCTGGCGCAATAACCGGCACAACTTGTGGAGGTGTTACTGTTGGGGTAACTTCCGGCGGCACATCCGGTACTGGCTTAATAACAGGCTCAACTTTATTGTTCAGAGCCGGCTCAGTCGCTTGCGCTTTTGTTTCAGGCTGCACTTTTGGCAAAACCTTATCCGTTTCAATACGCGATTTAGTAATCGCTTTCAACATATTTAACGAATCACTGATATTAGGTAGCTGGCTCCGAATTTTTATGGTCGCTAATTCATCAAGTTGCTTTAAAAAATCATTTCCTGCCGCATTCTGGGTAAAATTTTCATTCAACCACTGCTTAACATCACCAATACTGGCCAAATATAAAACTTCATTCTGTTGTAACAGTGACATTTTGACCATATCCAATCTAACTTTAATTTGTTGCAAGCTAAATTGTGCTTCTTCCTTGCTAATAATGCCCGCGACCGGTACAGTGGAACGTTTAATTGATACGATATCTTTCATACCAACCAACGCCTTATCAATTAAGCCGCCTTCACTGTCTGCCGCTACCTTCTCTGCGTCAGCTGATTTCTCCTGCTTACCGACATACGGTAAAATAACCGTCAATTTATTAGCAGCCTGTTGCAAAGCCGTAATCTTCGAATACAATCCAACCACATCCAAAACACTGACTTTGCTTAATTCAGCCATTTCTTTAACCAATTGCTCGCGTACTTTAAAAACCGCTGCATCTTCACTTTCACGTAAACGGGCATCCGCCGCTTCCATCGCCTGTTTTGCGGTGCCCACATCACCCATCAGCTGCAAACGTTGATTGGCTACACTCAACAGATATTCAGCATCCGCTATCATCCAGTCACTGCGGGTTTTACCTAATAAACGCTGCACTTGGTCAATGGAGGTTTTTAATTCATTGCGCGTCACATCCAATTTTTCTGTATACAGTTTCGAAAAATCATCTAGCGCCTGGTCAAAATGCGAATCCTTACCACTGGAAGCTTGCTGCACATTAGCTAATTGCGATTGGATAGCCGCAATCTGCGTTTGATAACCACTAATTTGTTGCGTTAACTCCATCATTTGTTGATTTTTTTGAGTCAGCTCCGAGGTTACCTTTTCAGTTAAACCTTTTTGTTGTCCCTGATGTTGTAGATCAAAATAAAAAACCAGTGCCCCCAATGCCAGTAAGCCAAGTAAAACCAAACCAATCCACAACCCGATCCAAGAACGCTTTGGACGAGCGGTTTTCGCATCGATCTGTTGTTGTTCTTTGCCTAAGTCAGCCACTGTATTCTCCACTCACTAAATTTATTATAGTTTTTAAAACCGCTTTATCACTCACCCCATCACTCACCGCAATACGCTTAAAACCTAACATACTTGCAATCAGGCGGAGTCTATCACTGATCACCACCAAAGGAATATTTAATAACTGGTTTTGCCCGCGCCCTATCGGCACTTGTGCCACTAAGTTCTGCAACGCCTCAGCACTGGTAATGGTAATCACATCCAGCAGCTTTTCCTGCAACAAACCTGTTAATTTAAGCGGCTCCATGACAGGTTGTTGCCGTTCATACACATTAAAGTATTCAACCTCAGCCCCACGGGCACGCAAAGTCTCAGCTAATAATTCCCGTCCACCAACACCGCGCACAATCACACAGCGCTGGTCTTGTAATTGTTGTAATGCAGGCGTAGCTAACAAAGCCTCGCTATTAAAGCCCTGTTCAGGCAAAGCACTCACCACAATCCCTGCCTGCTTTAAGGCGTTAGCCGTTGCCTCGCCTACTGCGGCAACTCTGGCTTGCAAACAATACTCGCGTATTTTGCCATTATTCCCGGATAGTGCAAAATTTACCGCATTCACGCTAATAAAGAAGATCCAATCGGCAGGCTTACCGTTAAATATCTGGAAAGCATCATCCGTCAATTTTATCGGTTTAATCTCAAGCAGCGGTAAACGTACCACTGAAAATCCTTCTTGTTCCAACAACTGACATAAAGCTTCAGCCTGATGCTGAGGCCTGGTCACTAATACCGTGGTCAATGATGGAGCTCTTGTAAAACTTTATCTGCGCCGAGGCTCAATAATTCTTCAGCGATTGCAGTCCCAATAGCATTTGCTTCAGCAAGGCTACCATGCCGCTGCGCCCGAAATATTTTTAATCCATCAGGGCTACCAACTAAACCACGCATGAATATTTGCCCATTCTGTAATTGTGCGAAGCCTGCTATGGGAACCTGACAGCCGCCATTTAAACGCGTATTCATGGCGCGTTCCGCGAGCACACAAATGCCCGTATCAGGGTCGTGCAAGGCTTGCAAAATCTGATTAATTTCAACATCATCGGTACGGCATTCAATACCGATAGCCCCTTGCCCGATAGCAGGTAAGCTGATTTCAGGCACCAAAGTTTCAGCGATACGTGCCGCCATACCTAAGCGTTTTAACCCGGCAGAAGCCAGAATAATGGCATCATATTCCCCCGCATCCAACTTGGCTAAACGGGTGTTAACATTACCGCGTAAGGCGAAAATCTGCGCTTGCGGCAAATGTGCCCTAATTTGCGACTCACGACGCAAACTAGAAGTTCCAATCCGGGCATTAGAGGGTAATGTGCTTAATGACGAAAAGTGATTAGACACCAACGCATCAGTCGGGTCTTCACGAGCTAGAATCGCTGCCAAATGCAAACCCCCAGGAAACTCCACCGGCACATCCTTCATAGAATGCACTGCAATATCGGCGGTACCTTCCAACATGCCTTGCTCCAGCTCTTTTACAAATAACCCTTTACCCCCGACCTTAGCGAGAGGCGCATCCAAAATCTTATCCCCACGGGTTACCATTTTAACCAATACGGTCGTGATTTCTGGAAAAGCGCGCTCCAAGATACCTGCAACATGAACAGCCTGCCACAAAGCCAAAGGGCTTTGCCTAGTTGCGATCCGAATTATTTTTTTAGCCAAAATTAACTCCACACACTATAAAAAAGCACATTGTACTTGTTTTTAATCACTTGATTTAGATTAAGTTGCGGATTTTTTTGTGCTTAATAACTCTACTGAGATAAATAATGTTTAAGTCTTTATAGTTAATTGAAAAGCACACTCACAGGTTGCATTTAACAAAACCAAAGCTTAATAGGTAATCTGTCGGTAGGTTGGTATAATTTTGACAATTAAAGCCGCTATTTAAAAGGTACTATGAGTTTAATAACAATTTCAAATAATACGGTTTTATTGCATGTAAAAAAATACTGGTTTGAAAATGTTATCTTTATTCTATTGCTGTTTTATACCCTATTTTATTTTACGCCGTCCTCTTATGGAAAAGCCCTTGAAACCATGGGCATTCCCAATGTCGGTTTGATCTTTGGCGCTCCGCAAGCAGTCCGATCCGACGAATGGGTGGTTTGGACCCCGTATTTACAAGCGCTGGTCAACAATAATTTTCAACGTTTTAATGCGTATTCTATCTACCATGAAGATTTCCGAAATTTTAACGCCTTGCCCATCTATGACTGGGCGCTCACTTTTAAACCACAATTTTGGTCTTTTTTAATCGCTGAGCCAGCGAGAGCGTTTTCTTTCCATCACGGTTTTTTAATTGCCACCTTCATTATTGGCTGGAAACAATTCATAGCAAAAATATTAAGCCCTTATCACTACGCCTCATCAGGTATTGCTATTGGTTTTTCACTATTATTATTTTTTTCCGGGTTTATCCAGACTACCTGGACCACCATGGGGCCAATTATCGCATTCTTCCCTTGGCTAATGTTAGTGCTGTTCACCTGGAAGCAAAATTCGATCAGTTACTATGTACTTTTAACCTATGTAACCACTGTTTGGTTTCTTTCACACACCTACCCGCCTTTAGTTGTCTCTTGCGCCTATCTCGGCATTCTGCTGTTAGGCGCCTTTCAAACCAACTTTTTCTGGAATATTAAACGCTGTGTTTTTAGCTTATTAGCCTGCTCCTTAGGCGTATTAATAGCCATTTATTACTATAAAGATGCCATCGCCATCATGATGGACACGGTTTATCCTGGCAAACGAATATCGCATGGTGGAGAAGATCAATTTAGTTTTTGGCTAAGCACAATCATCCCCTACATCACCCACTCAACCGATAAAACCGTATCCGTTAACTTAAACGCCTGTGAAGCCACGGCTGTGTCCAGTTTATTACCGCTAATCAGCCTCTGTTTTGCAGACATAAAAAAACTTAAAGATTTATATAAAAAAGAAGCACTTATTTTAAGCAGTGCATTTTTGTTTTTTACAGCCTGGATGCTGTTTCCTGTACCGCTATTAATAGGCAAGGCATTGCTTTTAACAAAAATACCTGGGCATCGGTTGGTATTTATACTGGGATTGCTGGTTAACATCATGGCATTAACCCTGCTGGTTAAATATGGTGCCAAACTAACCCTAAAGCGAATGATTTTCTTTGCCGCTTTGCTCTTTTATTGTTGGAATTTACCCGCTATTTATGGGTACTTTCAGTATTTTGATAAATCTGCTATCGAACTCTTAACCGTTCCACTCTTGGCAATACTGTTAATCGTAGATGGTTACCAACGTTTACCAAATACGACAATAGTCAGCAGCATGGTATTAATTGCAGCACTGCCCAATTTTTTATATTTTTCAACTTTTAATCCCATTCAATCGGCGCAACCTATCTTTAGCGCAAAAAATAGCGAGGTAGTACAAAAAATTAAAACGTTAGAACAAGAAGATAGCAGGGGCTGGCTGATTTTCTCCGGGGTACCGGGGGCGATACTCAATGGTTTAGGTTTGAAATCTTTTGCCCATGTATTAATTCAGCCGCAACTGGATTTTTTTAGAAAAATGTTTCCTGACCTACCCGCAGAAGAATTTAATCAAATATTTAATCGATATGCACATGTTCAATTACATGATATTCAAAAACCAGAATCCCCTGCGCTAGATGTCATCAAAGTTCCTATTAAACAGGTTTTCGAAAAAAGAAGACAACGGGTAGAAAATATTACCCATACACCTTGCAATATTAATAGTGTACACGATGGGAATTTAGATACCCTGGTGCTTCATAACAACATACTGTATCTGAGCGGCTGGGCTATGAGTAGTGAACACCGTTATCTAACCAATCTTAAAACCTCCGAATTAGTTAATTATATTAAAACCCCAAGACTAGATATTGCCACAGCGAAAAAAGATAAGGAGCTGATGTTATCAGGCTTTAATTTTGAGATAAAACTTTCCGAGGCTGATATAAGCCTAATGCACCACGAAGGCTTTTGTTTATTTAGCGAAAGCCGCAAATATGGCGTTAACGAATTAATTCATTATTCAGCAAAGGATATTAATTCATTTATGAGTCCTTTTAAAAAATAAATTGCCATTAGCCAACACAGAAGATATTTATTGAAAGTCTTATGAATTTATTAATAACGTCAAGAAATGATCTGTTTTTTTATATCAAAAAATACTGGTTTGAGAATGTTATCTTTATTTTACTGCTGCTTTATACGCTATTTTATTTCACGCCGTCCTCATATGCAGAAGCACTTAAACTACTCGGCATTCCAAACGAAGGATTAATTTTTAGTACCTCTAAACCCATCCGATCAGACGAATGGTCAGTTTGGACCCCCTATCTACAAGCACTGGTCAATAACCATTTTCAACGCTTTAATGCGTACTCGATCTACCATGAAGATTTCCGTAACTTTAATGCTTTACCCATTTACGATTGGGCGCTCTTTTTTAAACCACAATTCTGGTCTTTCTTAATTGCCGAACCCGCAAGAGCTTTTTCTTTCCATCACGGTTTTTTAATTGCCGCCTTCATTGTTGGATGGAAACTATTAATACAAAAAATATTAGCCCCCTATCAATATGCATCGCCCGGAATTGCGGTTAGTTTTTCTTTATTGTTGTTTTTTTCAGGATTTATACAAACAGTTTGGACAACAATGGGGCCAATTATCGCCATATTCCCTTGGTTAATGTTGGCATTGTTATCTTGGAAACGACATTCAATTAGTTACTATGCATTACTAACCTATATAACAACCGTTTGGTTGCTTTCCCACACCTATCCCCCTTTAATTATTTCTTCCGCCTACCTTGGGTTAATTATTTTAGGCGCGTTTCAAACAAACTTTTTGGGGAACACAAAACGCTGTATTTTTAGCTTATTAGCCTGCGCTATAGGTCTCTTAATAACCGTCTACTATTATAGGGACGTCATCGTTATTATGATGAATACTGTTTACCCTGGAAAACGTATGTCAGTGGGAGGCGAAGGTAATATTTACAACTGGTTAAGTACGCTTATACCTTACATAACTCACGGCTATAACAATAGGGCCGTTGTTGTAGATGATATAGCCATATGCGAGGCAACCGCAGTTTCAAGCTTATTGCCGTTACTAAGTCTATGCTTTGCGAATGTTCGCACAATAAAACAGTTGTTCTGTAAGGAAATCATTCTCTTAAGCAGTCTGGCAATTTTTTTTTCAATATGGTGGTTACTACCAGTACCGCAATTAATTGGCAGCCTATTTTTACTGACGAAAGTGGCGGCACACCGGTTATTTTTTGCGCTGGGTCTGACATTCAACTTAATAGCATTGCTGGTACTGGTTAGACAAGGAGCAGAATTAACCTTAAAGCGTTTAGTCATTTTTAGTTTGTTATTAGGCTTGTGTTGGTGCATTCCTGACATTTTTGAGTATTTTAAATACTTTAAAAAAGCAGCTACTTTTGAAAAATCTACCATAGAGATGTTGTTGATCCCAATATTAGGAACTCTCTGGATAATAAATCACTATAAAAAAATAAATAGTACTGTCTTAGTTCAAATACTGGTTTCAGGCGCCATGCTGCTTAATATAATGTATTTTGCAAGCTTTAATCCCATACAATCTGCTCAACCGATATTTACTGCAAAAAATAGCGAAGCAGTTGCATTTTTAAAAAAAATTGCGCAACAAGACAGCCGTGGTTGGCTTGTTATACCGGGAGTTAGATCTGCTGTGTTGAATGGGTTGGGTCTGAAATCATTTACCCATACCTTGATTCAACCACAATTGCATTTTTTTAGGACATTATTTCCTAACATGCCGGAAAACGAGTTTAATAATCTTTTTAATCGATACGCTAATGTTTATCTACATAATATTCCTGAACCAGATTCGCCTTGGCCGGATCTGATCAGAATTCCATTAAAAAAGGTAGCTCAACAAAAAAGTGCCGCCGTTATCTCAAGCACTGCGTGTACTATTAATGTAGAAAATGCAGGTAATTTAGATTTTCTTATGCTTAAAAATAAAACCCTTTATTTTGACGGTTGGGCGATGGGTAATGAGCATCATTATTTAACTAACCTTAAAAACTCCAAGTTAGTTAGCTATATTGAAACCCCCAGACTCGATATTGCAGCAGAAAAAAAAGATAAGGATTTAGTATTATCTGGATTTAATTTTGAAATAAAACTGTCTGACGAAGATATTAATTTAATTCGTCAGGAAGGTTTTTGTTTATTTAGTGAAAGCCATAAGTATGGCATTAAAACGTTATTCCATTTTTCAGCCAATAATGTTGAAGCGTTTATAAAAAATATGCATTAAATCAGTACACCGAAATAATACGGAAAACTTATAACAGATAGTACCCTGATCTTATTAGGCTTCTCATCGCTTACTGCAGCGCCCCGTTAGCTAAAGCTCTTATTTCTAAGCTGTTTATTATATATCGCCCCCTTACATTACCAGGATCAACTCTAATTTCGCCACCAAAATTTTCAATCGCAAAAGGAAATATTAATGTATTAATTCCTTTACTTAAAAGACGTCTGCTGCTGTTTTGCTCAGTAAACTTCTGGGCTGCAGGCTGTTGCGAATAAAATACCTGCATCTCAGTAATCTCAGGTGACTCAATACTAATTTTCATCAAATAATACCCCTTACCAGCATCTGGTTTAAATGATAAATTCAAACTGGGATCGGTAGTATTGACATGCAAGATTAATTTATTAGCTTCCCAAGTAAAAGTTTGTAATTCAGTATTTTGTAGGTTTGAAGTCGCCGGAAGCAACTTAAAAACAGACTTCGCCTTTTTATTAAAAACAGGAGCTAATTGGGCGTATTCTTCCGCCACATTCACATGTAATTTTGGTAGATACGGGAGTTTTCGTTCAACCATTTCCTCAATTACAATATTGATTGATTTATCCTTAAGAATGCCATCGATAATATTAAGATTTAATTCACCCTCAATATAAGTACTGTCATAGAAATAATTAGCTATGTGCGGCATCAAAAAATCAAAAAAAGAATCCCTAAACACAAGTGCATTTATTGATTTATTTGGACAGTGTATTGAAATGGGTTTGTTTTTTTCATAATGTTTAAGTGCATTTTCACAAAAATTTATAAGCGATTCTGGCTTTATCCCGGCCCAAGAGTTGGTATTATCCGGTTTTTTATAACTCATGTTAGATAAATCACTTTCTTGTTCTTTTGAAAAACGATAGTCAGTTGCGGCAAACAAATGTGGCTGGATTTTATTGGGGTACATGGCCGCCAAATATTGAGCAATCTGATATTGGGCAATATTCCCCCCAAATTCATTCCAATGGGTATCATATTTATAATAAACCCACGCTTGGGATTTAGCCTTTTTTAAGCTGGCACGTAAATCTAAAATCGGTACTTTTACATGCTGTTTAGCATAGGCCAGAAGTTGGTCTAGCGCAGATTCAGGCTGTATTATAGTCAGGTAATCCGGCACATATTCAGGATAAATGCTGCTTTTATTGGGTGGGATGACCATAATATAATCAATGCCCCGCTGTTTTAACCAATTCCTCCGGTATTCAATTACCTCAGCAAACTGATTTAATTGCTCCTCCGTGTATTTTGTAATATGACGATAGGTATCAATTTCCATATCATAAAATAGCCAGCCATTTTTACCCTGTATTACAGACTTACTCGAAGAATCATTTATCGCATTTTTTAATTGATGATACAACCATAAAAAAACCGGGCGCAACCCAAAATGGTCATTAACATAACGTTCGAGTTGACTTGAAAAATCGGGCCACTGATCCCAGGACTTCGGTATTTCTGGCACAGGCGCTGAAACACGGTTCTCATTTTTCAATATACTACTATTATGATTAATTAACGTTAGCACTAAAGGTGTACTAATGATAAGCAAAAACATAACCGTTATTTGTAGATGATAACGCATGGTGTTTATGTTAGAACCTAAAGTATATAAAAGGGTTGTAGGTTCCAGCAGAAATTTTGATTAATGAGAGTATCAATAAAATCCCATAAAAAGCAGTTACACAGATATTTGAATTTACTCCTGAAAAAGGGACATTTGCCTTATTAATATTTCTAAAATAGGGATATATAGGCGTTAAAACCAATAAACCAATACCTAAGGCAATAATTATTTCATTATTAACAAGCAAGTCAACATTATACAGTGATCCAGATGGCTGACTTATTCCAAACATAACCGCCAGATAATGCGTTGCCGATTGCAGATCATCGCAACGAAAAAAAACCCAAGCTAACATTACCACAAGCAGGGTATATATATGCCGAACAGGCGCATAGCTTTGTTCAAGTAGAATGCTAAAGCGGGTTCTCTCTAAAGAAAGGAAACATCCGTGAATCATGCCCCAAATGATAAAATTCCAGCTAGCACCGTGCCATAAGCCGCATAGAAAAAAAACAATATTTAAATTTAAGTAAGTCCGAAACGGTGAAACCCTATTACCCCCCAAAGGAATATACAGATAATCCCGAAACCAGTTTGAAAGCGATATATGCCATCTGCGCCAGAATTCTTGGATGGATCTGGCTATATAAGGATAATTAAAGTTTTCCAGAAATCTAAAGCCCAGCATCCTACCAAGCCCGATGGCCATATCGGAATAGCCTGAGAAATCAAAATAGATTTGTAAACTGTAGCAGATTAACCCCAACCAAGCGATGCCGCTATGCAATTCATTTCCCGGCAGATTAAAAACCGTATCGGCAACTTCTCCCAATGGATTAGCCAATACCGTTTTTTTTGCTAAACCAATAATAAACCGTTCTGTCCCCGAAGCAAACAAAGCCAAGGAATGCTGCCTCGATTTAATTTGTTCTGCAATATCATGGTAACGAATTATCGGGCCGGCAACCAGTTGTGGGAATAACGTAATATATAATGCGGCATTAATAAACCGATGTTCTACCGGAGATTCTTTCCGATAAATGTCGACCAGATAAGAAATGCCATGAAAAGTAAAAAAAGAGATACCTAACGGTAGGTGTACAGGCGAAATTAATATTATGGGCTGACCAACAAGGCTTAAAAACTCATTAATATTATCCATAATAAAATTGATATATTTAAACAAGAT
>JBEBJQ010000130.1:0-6410 GCA_040079795.1 Methylococcales bacterium | reverse complement strand
TGTTTTCTAAGCTTTCAGGGTGCAATTTGCGCACTTCGTAAGCTTCGGGCAGCTCGTCCATGAGTTCGTAAAAGCGGTGCACCAAGCGGCGCACGCCGGGCTCACCGCCTAGGAGTTCGTAAGGGGTTGCTTGAGACATGTGAATATTGTAATATAATCTCACCAATATAGGAAAATAAATAGCTGTAGCCAGCGTATTTATTGGTTATCTAGCTACTAAAAATATAGCAACTATATAGCCAATAGTATTGACTCTAATGATTTTTACTGAGTTTTACTGCGGATATTAAAAAGCTCATTTTGCGCGTCAATCCATAAGGTGATGCCAACATCTTGCCCAATTTTCGAATAAACTTTCGTTAATTTATTGCGCATTCTATAAGTTTCACCAACGCCTAGTTCGTTAACTTTCATACCTTTGGTTTTAAGTGCATTTAATGCATTCGAAGCCTCATTTCTGGTGTCTTGTCTCTCAAAATCTCGGCTAGCGATGGCTGCAGACTTCAATATTTTTTGATCTACAGCTGACAACTTATCCCACCATTTTTTACTTACCAGCATGATCCATGGGCTATAGACGTGATTGGTCAAAGTGAGGTACTTTTGTACGTCATAAAACTTGCTACTCAATATGGTGTTGAAAGGGTTTTCTTGGCCATCAACCTTTTTGCTTTCCAAAGCTCCAAATAGTTCTGAAAATGACATCGGTACGGTATTCGCACCCAGTGTCTTAAAGCTGTCAAGAAAGACGGTGTTTTGCATAACTCGCAAGTTAACACCATTCAAATCTTCCATCCGATTGATGGCGCGTTTACTGTTGGTCAGGTTGCGAAAACCATTTTCCCAGTATGCCAAGCCGACTAAACCCTTTTCAGGCAAATTTTCCATGACGCGAGTTCCTATCGGACCATCCAGCAGAGCATCGGCTTCTTTGAAGTTGCTAAACAAAAATGGTGTATCCCATAATGCCATCTCTTTAGCAATGCTGACCAATGTGGCGGTCGATCCAACCATCATTTCTTGTGTGCCATCAATCAAAGCTTGCTGCATCTTGACGTCAGAGCCCAAGGCGGCCGCCCCCATCGCTTGCACTTTCATTTTGCCGTTCGAGTTTTTCTCTACCATATCAGCAAATACTTTCGCCGCTCTACCTTGGTTAGTTTGCTCGGCTAAACCATAACCTAATCTAATCACCCGAGTTTGATCGCTTTGGGCAATTGCTGTTGCTGACAAAAAAAGTACCGTCGCAGCTAAGCTGCTCGCTAAGATACGATTGAATTTAAACATATTGTCTCCCCTTGATTAATTTTTTATATTCCGTGCAATAAATGAAGTCGATAAAAAAAACCACATCACCTGGGAGTAATGTGGCAAATTTAATCAGTACTTGATAGCAACTTTCAGTGTTTATTTTTTAGCACGAATTTTGGTTAGTTCATTTTGTGTTTCTATCCATAATTCCATACCTACGTTAGCGGCGATACCTTCGTTGATTTTGGCTAACTTATCGCGCATACGTGTAGATTCAGCAACTGATACTTCGTTGATCAGCATACCCTTAGCCTTGAGATCAGCCAAAGCTTTAGCGCCCTCTTCGCGCGTGTCTTTGCGTTCAAAGTCGCGACTTGCCTTAGCAGCATCGAGTAAGATTTTTTGCTCGTCTTTTGACAGCTCCGTCCACCACTTTTTGCTCACCAAAACAATCCACGGGCTATAGACGTGGTTGGTCACAGACAGGTACTTTTGCACCTCATAAAATTTGCTAGACAAAATGGTGTTGAAAGGGTTTTCTTGACCGTCAACTGTTTTCGTTTCCAAGGCGCTGAAAAGCTCTGAAAAAGCCATAGGTACAGCATTCGCACCCAAGGTTTTGAAACTGTCTAAATACACGTTGTTTTGCATAACGCGTAGTTTGATGCCGTCCAAGTCTTCAGCCTTGATAACCGGACGTTTGCTGTTGGTGAGGTTACGGAAACCGTTTTCCCAATAGACAAGGCCAACCAAGCCTTTTTCTTGAAGCTTATCCATCACTTTTTGCCCAATCGGGCCGTCCAGTAACGCGTCTGCTTCTTTGGTGTTGCCAATCAAAAACGGTGTATCCCACAAAGCCATTTCTTTGGTAATGCCCACCAAAGTCGCGGTGGAACCAACCATCATTTCTTGTGCGCCACCAATCAAGGCTTGCTGCATTTGAACGTCTGGGCCTAAGGCGGCTGCACCAATCGCTCGCACTTTCATTTTGCCGCCAGAAGATTTCTCTACACTCTCAGCAAACACCTTAGCCGCGCGGCCTTGGTTGCTGACCTCGTTCAGGCCATAGCCAAAGCGGATCAAGCGTGGTTTGATGTCTTGTGCTGCAGCAGCAAATGAGGCTGTGAGCGATGCGGCAACAGTGGCAGCAATCAGGGTTCGGCGAAGGATAGTCATACAAATCTCCAAAAGTTAAAAGTTAATAAACGAAGCGCAGGGGAAAAATACTCACCGCATCCACGCCACTGGCGCAGTCACGATTTGTGGAAACAAAACAAAAGTGAACAAAATAATGGTGTAAGCCAATAAAAATGGATTCACTCCTTTGATGACTTGGTGCATAGACAACCGTCCTATCCCTGCAACAACGTTCAATACGGTGCCCACTGGTGGCGTGATTAAGCCAATGGCGCCGTTCAAAATGAACATCAAGCCAAAATAGACGGGATCAATGCCTGCTTTTACGGCAATAGGAAGCATGACTGGTGCGAAGATCAAAATCGTGGGCGTTAAGTCAAGCGCTGTACCAATAACAATCAACACAACCATCATCGCCAGCATCAACAAACGTGGGCTTTCTATCAGTGGGCCTAACCATGAGACAAGCACACTTGGCAAATCGGCCAATGTAATCATGTAACTTGCTACTTGAGCACCGGCACATAAGAACATCACGATGGCCGTCGTTTTGCCTGCCCGTACCAAAACGCCATGTATCTCTGGCAATTTCATTTCACGGTGAACGAACAGTGCAACAACCAAAGCATAAAAAGCAGCAACTACTGCAGCCTCTGTAGGCGTAAAAACACCTGTTTTCATGCCACCAATAATGATGATAGGCATCAGCATTGCCCAAAAAGCTTTTCCTGTTGCACGAAAGCGTTCTTTCAGCGGTAAAGGCTTCCCAAATGGCAGATTTAAGTCACTCAAAACATACCGCCATGCGACGATCAAACCCACACCCATAATCAAACCTGGCACGATACCGGATATAAAGAGCGCAGAAATAGAAGTATTTGTCGTCACACCGTAAATGACAAACGGCATAGACGGTGGAATGATGGGCGCGATGATGCCACCAGATGCAATCAAGCCTGCAGATGTACCCATCGGATATCCTTGTTGACGCATCATGGGCAGCAAAATAGTGGCTAACGCAGCAGTATCAGCCAATGCTGAACCACTCATACTAGCCATCATCACAGCAGCACCTATGGCCACATAACCTAATCCGCCACGTATATGCCCCACCCAGGCCTGCGCCATTTCAATGATGCGCCGGCTAATGCCGCCAGAGTTCATCAACTCGCCCGCTAAAATAAAAAATGGCACGGCTAGCAGCGCAAAGCTATCCACGCCCGCTACGAGGTTTTGAGCTAGTAACTGCGTATCCCAAAATCCCAATACCAATGCCATGCCAGCGCCCGTCAAGACTAGCGCAAACGCCATGTTCAACCCTATTCCCATCAGTAGCAACATGCCAGCTGAAAAGATGATAAACGCTAAGCCTTCATTACTCATCACAATTACTCCACTTCCACGCCATGACCTAAGTCAAGCGGCGTGCGTTTTATCAATTCAACCAATGCCATCACAGTGATGGACACTGAACACAGAAAGACTGGCAATGGCAACAAAGCCGTTGAATACTCCATGACAACAGATTTGCCGCCCAAGCCTACAATCACTTGCTGCCAAGCCCCCCAAGCCAGCATGACACTTGCCGCTATAACAAGTAAACGTATCAAAACCGTCATCGCAGCTAACCATGCGGGTTTCGTACGCAACATCGCAACCAATGACGTGAAGGCCATGTGCTCGCCAGCGGGATAGGCAGCAGTTGCACCAATAAATACCATCCATACAAAAAGCAAACGCGAGAGCTCTTCGCTGGCGGTGACGCTGCTGCCAAAGCCGTAACGCAAAACAACATTAACGAATACAACCAACGCCATCACGCCCAAGCAAGCTGCCATCAAATGGTTCGCCCATTTTTGAAAATTGCTTATGGCGGGTTGCGGGATATCTAATTCACTCATACTTTCTCCTTAATTTTTAGCCACTCAATCACCTGCTCTTTCAGCAAAATAAGTGGCATCAATGCATCTACAACCAAAACACCAGCTTCGTGGATTGGTGATTCCAGAGTTTCAAATTGACTATCAATCAAACTTGAAGCAAAGAAATGGGTTTGCGCCCTTGTTAACACGCGCACATTGGCTTGCTCTTTGCCAATATCTAAAAACACAAAACGTAAATTTGGCACTGCAAATCGCAGCCGCTCGCGGTAGGCTTTTTTGAGCGCGGAACAGGTTAATACAACGCCGTTGGGTTGTTTTTTCAATTCCTCACTCAACAAATCAAGCCATCCTGCTCGGTCTGAATCGTTTAAAGCAATTCCTGAACGCATCTTTTCGCGGCTGCTGTCGCTGTGAAAATCGTCGCCCTCAACGATCGTCATGTCCAAACTACGTGCAAGCACAACCCCAAGGCTTGACTTACCACAGCCAGCGACACCCATAATCACAATTGATTTCATATTTTTCATTTTTGGTTAGCGCTACCCGACGCAACTTAAAAAAATCACCTTATTCCCTATAGAATCACTTCATAATTAAAGTAAAAAATATAGCTTCATTGGTGGATAGCGCTATCTTAAACTACAATTTAAAATAAATTAGTAAGTGATTTCCCTAGGTTCAATAAAAAATGGTTACGAAAATCACAAAATCTCGTGCGACTGGCCGAGTTACCTTAGCTGATGTCGCCAAAGAAAGCCAGGTCAGCTCGATGACTGCCTCACGCGCTCTACGCGGCGAGCGTGCCGTTGATCCTGCTCTCGTAGCGCGAGTCAGAGTAGCTGCGGAAATGCTCGGCTATGTGCCAGACCCCGCTGCACGGGCGCTCGCTTCACGCCATAGCTCGCATGTCGCCATATTGATTCCGATGCTGTCAAACACACTTTTTGTTGACGTACTTGAGGCCGTACAACAAACGCTGCAAGGAGCAGGCTTTCAAACACTGATGGGCGTTACCCACTATGACCCCGATGAAGAAGAACAGTTGCTACGAGAACAATTGCAGCACAGACCTGCTGGCTTGATCGTCACTGGTTTCGAGCGCAACGAAGCTACCCGTCAACTCATAGCGAAAAGTGGCGTGCCTTGCGTGCATTTGATGGAAGTATTAAAAAGCAACGGTTCTGACGGCATCTACAGTGTCGGCTTCTCGCACGAAGAAGGTGGCGCTGCCATGACGAAGCATTTGATGGGTCAAGGCAAACGCCGCATCGCTTTTGCAGCAGCGCAGCTCGACCCACGCACCTTGCAGCGCTTAGAAGGCTGGCGACAAACCCTCAAAGCCGCAGGCATGTACGACCCCGTACTTGAATGCTTAGACCCGGCGCCCTCGTCCATCGCTCAAGGCGGCAAGATGTTTGAGCACATCTTCAAACAGCAACCTGATGTAGACGCTATTTTTTATTGCAACGACGATTTGGCACAAGGTGGGCTCTTGGCTGCGCTACGCTTAGGCATCAGCGTGCCAAAGCAAGTGGCTATTGCTGGCTTCAACGACTTGAATGGCAGCGACCAAATGCTCCCCCCCCTTAGCACCGTACGCACACCCAGATCCGAAATCGGCACCACCAGTGCAAATATGCTGCTGGCCTTGATCAAAGGTCAAACCGTACCAGTACCCAATATCGACCTAGGTTTTGAGCTGATTACTCGAGAAAGCACGTAGAAGTGCTCATAATTTAAAAAATATATAATTATTGCTATTTATACGATAGATATAGCTCTGGCCACCGTATTTATTGCCTAAAATGCTATTTTATTTATAGCAATTTTAACTGTTACGTATTCACCATATGCTCCGCCAACCCCGCAAAGGTGGCTATCAAGTGGTCTCTAAAGGCGATGTCTTCTACTTGCTCGGTCAATGACTGGGTCATGCACATCATCCACTCATCCTTAGCGCTGGGGGTGACGGCGTAGGGGGCGTGGCGCATGCGCATGCGGGGGTGGCCTTTTTTGTCGGTGTACATGGTGGGGCCGCCGAACCAGCCGCTGAGGTATTCAAACAGGTTTTGCTCGCTGTTTTCTAAGCTTTCAGGGTGCAATTTGCGCACTTCGTAAGCTTCGGGCAGCTCGTCCATG
>JBEBJQ010000040.1:0-37771 GCA_040079795.1 Methylococcales bacterium | reverse complement strand
ATATATCATGTCGGCGATGCCCTGTATTTGACATGCTTTTCCTTCAAAATTATTGAGATAGAGAGATTATCTCATAATCTTGTGACGACAGTATCTAGCAATACAACCCTCTGAAAAACAGTCTTGCGCCTTCTCCAGATTATCCTGAGGCGCAAGATTTTTTATCTCTTTAACCTGCTGCATCAACAGCATCAAGGCTGGCGAGATCGATAACAAACCGATATTTGACGTCGCTTTTTAACATTCTGTCATAGGCTTGGTTAATCTCTTGGATGGGGATGATTTCTATATCGGAAACAATATTATGTTCAGCACAAAAATCCAGCATTTCCTGCGTCTCTTTTAAACCCCCAATTAACGAGCCGGCTATTTGGCGGCGTTTAAAGATCAGATTACCGACACTGGGTGAAGGATGCGGGTGATCGGGTACTCCAACCAGACATAACGTGCCGTCCCTTTTTAGTAGCTCCGTAAAGCTATCCAGATTATGCGCAGCAGCGACGGTATTGAGAATAAAATCAAAACTGTTGCGATGTTGCTGCATGCCCTTAGCATCACTCGAAATAACGACGGTATGCGCACCTAAACGCTTGGCATCCTCAATTTTGTTTGTTGAGGTGGTGAATAACACTACTTCAGCGCCCATAGCATGGGCGAATTTAACGCCCATGTGGCCTAAGCCACCCAGTCCAACAATTCCAACTTTATCCCCTCTACCAACTCGCCAATGTTTTAACGGCGAATAAGTGGTAATACCTGCACATAGGAGCGGTGCTGCGGCAGCAGGGTCAAGCTTGGTGGAAACGTGCAGTACAAAATGTTGGTCGACCACGATTTGGGCAGAATAGCCGCCGTAGGTAGTGCCGCCGGAAATTTTATCAGGGGCATTATAGGTAAAGGTTGCGGCATTACAAAACTGTTCCAGATCATCGCCACAATCCGCACAGGTTCGGCAGGAGTCAATTAAACAGCCTACGCCAACCCGATCACCGATACTAAAGCCGGTGACTGCATCACCAATAGCCGTTACGTTACCAATAATTTCATGACCGGGTACCATTGGGTAGTTTGAGTTTGCCCATTCGTTGCGGACTTGGTGGACATCAGAATGGCATACACCACAAAATAATACTTCAATTCGGATATCTTTTGGACTGGGTTCCCGTCGTTCAAAACTGAAGGGTACTAAGGGTGAATGATTATCGTGTGCGGCGTAACCGTTAGTTTTTTGCATGGGGTTTACCTCATTAAGTGACGGCTGTATTGGTTTACGATTGGGCGAAGTGATTAAATTATTAGCCATAACCTACCCCAATAATGCTTGTAATACCAGCTTAGTATCTGAATATAAGGCAATTGATTAAGACGGGCTTAAAGGTATTGCTGAAAACTTACGACGCAATAATCAGCCGGAAAGCTTTTATGTTGATTTGCTTACTGGATCAGTATTGATTAAATGTGTGTGTAATTTTCTGCCAAGCTGGATGTCTCTGGATCTGCGCTAAAGCGGATTGCAGTAAGGTCAGCCCAGGTTCAGTGCGATGCCAGGTGGATAAGCCGGATGGATGGGGCAGCGGGATAACATCGACCGCATGGCCGTGGTAAGTGGCGGCGTGGACTTTACCAATAACGTCAGATAATTTGTTAAAGCGTAGTATTTGCATAATAGCAAGTTTGCCGACGGGTAGAATCAAGTTGGGCTTAAGTAAGGCCATTTCTGCATTTAGCCAGACGGAGCAATTGCTGATTTCAATCCCATCGGGAACCCGATCCCCGCCTTTGGGATTTTTGCCGGGAAAGCAGCGGCAGACTGCAGCCATGTATACGCGTTGGCGGAAGGACTGTTCATTCAGGCCGATTTGTTCAAACCATTTGAATAGCGTTTTGCCTGCTGTCCAGGCGAAGGGTTTTGCGTAGAAGCCTTCTTTATCTCCGGGTGCCTGACCGATTAGGAGTATTTTAGTTAGCACAGGTGATCCTGCAACCACCGGCCCAATCATGTTGGGACATTGGGTACAAGCTAAGAGTTTTTGGCGATGTGCCAGAAGTAACTGTTCAGACGATGACATTAACTAAGGGCGAAGTGCATGCTTGATTGCCCGGATAGCAGAGGCACTGAGGCTGGCTGTGCGTTGTTGTTGCTCACAAAGGGCGCCACGAAAACCCAGATAATCGGCATCAAGTGGGAGAAGTCCGGTTATATCTTCTAAGCGGAGTGAACCAGCCAATCCGCTCATTAAATCGAGTTTTTTGGCGTGCCTGATAAAAGTAATGAGGTCGTTTTTGGGTAGGATTTGGGTTAGGGAACCTAGACGTTTATCCATAGTATCTATCATTACGCCTTTGAAACCAGCGGTTTTCAAGGCGTGTAAAAATGTAAAATCCGGTTGGGTGTCCGCAAATAATACCGCAATCAAGGCATGTCCCTGTGCGGTCAGAACAGTCAGATGTTTAACGCTGGCAAGCCAGTCACCGCCCGGGAAAAATCCGATTTTAATGTAATCAACACCGGTCTGGCTCATGGCTTTGACTGCATTAAAAACGATCTCGGGGTGCATTGGTAGATCGCCGACTGTGGCACTAACGGGACATTTTCCACTGACTGAGCTAACGATGCCGGTTACGCTGTTTAAGTCTAAAGCGCCCAGCGCGCCCTGTGCAGGCTGTTTTAAGTCAATAATATCCACGCCAATATTTAATACCAGTTGGGCTTCGGCAAGGCTGTTGACACTGGCTAATAGTTTACTCATACAGGTTGCGTGGTTTTTTTGGCAATTGCCTGCATTAACCATCCCCAGGCCTCTAATTCTCGAGGACCGGCGGTTTTTTCAAGGCCAATGCGCAAATAATCCAGTTCAGTTTGAATTTTTTCAACCGGAAGCCAGTCTAGGCGGCTCACTAATATCGCCGCTTCCAATACCGCAAATTGGGCACGATTAAAGCCTGTAAAGGGGCGGTGGTTGACCGTGTGTACAATTTTGCAAAAGAGTTTGGGGCGCGTAGGATTTTCTTCAATCCGAATTAACTTGACTTCACTATGCGCCAGCGATTGTTGCAATACCTGTCCGCTGATTTGTTCAGCTGGTTGCAAAGGCCAATTCCGTCGTCCGGTTAAGCAGCCCGCAAAGATACGTACGTCATCGCAATAATTTACCACTGCGGTTTGGGTGGTGAGCACATTTTCCAGCGTGGTTGACGGGCGGAAGGGCAGGATAATGACTTCATCGGCTTGCACGATATGAATACCCATCGGGGCGATATGTGTTTTACCTGCGGCGTCTTGGGAGGTGATGATGGTTTCTTGAATCATAGCCGCCACTTTAACATAACGGGGCTTTTGGGTCATGTCCCCTCGGATGGATGTTTTAATTGCATTGCTTTAGTAGCATTACCTGGGATGATAATTTTTGTAGATTGAATTCAGGATAAATATCGTAAAAATTTATTTATAGGCTATTATTTCCGATGGTTACCTTTGCCAACTTAATTATGAGGTTTTAAATGTCCACCTATCAACATGTTTTATTAGCAATCGATTATTCCCGGCAAAACCAGATTATTGCTGATAAAGCACAGCAAATTGCTGCTCAAAATAACGCCAAATTAAGCATTTTGCATGTGATTGAGCACCTTACCAATGATAACGAGCATTTGATGGCTGATTTGCTGGATGCAGAGCAAAGCACATTGGCAGAGTTTGCAGGTAGTTTAGGTGTTGTTAAAGAAAATCAATGGTTAAGGGCGGGAGTGCCCGCTAAGGAAATTGTTGCCTTGGCGCAAGAGCAGGCAGTTGATTTAATTGTTATCGGTGCACACAACCATCAGGGGATTTTGAGTTTATTAGGCTCGCCTTCCAGCGATACTTTGCAACGCGCAAAGTGTGATTTATTAAGCGTGCATTTAAATTAGTTAGTTTTGATAAAATTACGGTTTAAGGTTTTTCTGTTTAAAGATAAATAACTTATTGAGATTTTTTGCTAAGTTTCATGGGTATGGCTTGCAGAAAATCAGAAAATCGGTGTATGGTTGCATTTTCCAAACTATAAAAATAATAATGGAAATAACCCATGTCGACGCAAACCCTCTTGTTTACACAACCCGTTATTGACCGTCCGCAATTTGTTGTATCGTATGGTGTTTTATTGGGGCTGTATGCCATCATTCCATTGTGCATATTGTTGCAGGGGTGTGATCAATTATTCATGGACGGGACGCTAAAAGCTGCTTTGCCCAGTAGCCCAAATCACTTTCTACTCTTTCAAGTATTGTTTGGCATCCCGCATATTGTTGCCAGTGCCATAACTTTAAGCAGCAATGTGGAGTATGTACAGTTTTTTAAATTCAAACTCCTATCGATGACAGTATTTATTGTGCTGTTTTTTGGGGTGGGTAGTTTGTTTATTCCGTATAAAGTTTTATATATCATTACCGCGATCTGGACGGTTTATCATGTTTTAAAACAGCAGCATGGGATAACACGTGGCGTTTACCAACTGCCGAGTTGGGCGTTTAACAGCCTGTTAGGGTTAAGTGTCAGTGCGGGCGTCGTCATTTATATTGGCATTTTTCTTAAAAAAAGTTTGGATTTGGTGCAGGCCGCAATTTTACAAAATAGTGCAATCGGCTTGTGTCTGGGTTTGATTTTTTTAACGCTGTTGAGCCAGCGCTATGTTAAGACCCAATTTGGGAAGGTTTTCTTGTGGGCAAACACATTATTGGTATTAAGCAGTTTTTATCTGGCTATGCAGCAGTATTATTTTTTGGCTATTTTAGTGCCCCGTTTGGTGCATGATACGACTGCATTTATTTTTTATGTCACCCATGATTACAACCGTCATCAGCAAAACGCTGATAATTTTATTTATCGCTGGACCAATCACTGCCATATCCCGATTTTTATAGTGCTGCCGCTCTTAGCATTTGGTCTGGCGTTTGTGTTACAAAATTACGGCGATGCCTTTATCAGTAACATTAGCCATTATCTGTTTGATGTCGAGGTACGCAAAGCGTCGACTCTAGGTTTAATCGGTTATTTGTCGCTGATGCATTATTACACTGAAAGCTTTACCTGGAAGCAAGGCTCGCCTTATCGACGCTATATTGGTTTTAAAAAATAAAGGGGTTCAGCTTCTCTTTAACCCCTTAATAAGGTTATTTATCAGCGGTTAAGTGGTTAAAGTAAAACCCACTTTAATGGTGACTTGCCAGTGCGCGACTTTGTTATTGTCAATATGTCCGCGGGTTTCGACGACTTCAAACCAGCGCATGTCTTTGATTGTTTCAGCCGCTTTTGCAATGGCATTTTCAATGGCGGCCTGGATGCTAACACTGGACGAGCCGGTGAGTTCAATTTTTCGATAGGTATGTTCAGGCATGATGGTTCCTTAAGGTTGTGAGTAATGTAAGTGTAACTCTTGTAAGCGTTCCGGTGTGCCAATATCCATCCAGAACCCTTTAAAATTCTCTCCGGAAGCCTTATTGTCATGTATGGCTTGTTGTATGACCGGGAGTAATTTACGTATTCCAGCAGGTTGATGGCGAAAACAATCGGGATGATAAATCCCAATGCCACTGAAAGTGAGCTTGGGCCCCTTGTCGCTGGATAGCTGACCGTTTTCCGCAAGATGGAAGTCGCCCTGTGGATGATGCGGTGGATTGCTGATTAACACTAAATGCATCAGGGCAACCGGTAGGTTCAGAAGTTTAGCAAAATCATAGTCCGTAGCAATATCACCATTGACCACTAAAAAAGGCTGTTCCCCTAATAACGGCAGGGCATTGATAATGCCGCCCGCAGTTTCCAGCGCTTGTTCCCCTTCATGGCTATAGGCCAGGTTTGCCCCCCAGCGTTCGCCATTGCCCAAGGTAGCCGGAAGCTGTTCACCTAAGTGCGCGGTATTAATCACTATGTCGGTAAACCCTGCTGCAACCAGTTGCATAATGGTGTATTCGATAATGGGTTTACCTGCTGCGGTCAGCAACGGTTTCGGCGTGTGGTCAGTTAACGGTCGCATACGTTCGCCGCGCCCTGCGGCCAGGATCATTGCTTTCATGATTTTTTACTGTAAACGGGCAGTACGGTTTGATTTAAATAGCTGTTAAAGTCAGTTAGCTCTGGATAGCTGGCGCATACGGCGCTCACATAAGCCAGGGTTCGTGGAATATCCTTTAAGTAAGTTGATTTGTTATCCCTTAAATGTAAACGCGCGAAAATGCCAATCGCTTTTAAATGCCGTTGCATGCCCATGAGATCAAACCAGCGTTTAAATTGTTGGCTGTCACAGGCAATTAAATTGGCTTGTTTTAAGCGGTCTAAATAAGCTTCCCGCCAAGTATCAACTCGTGGCCCAGGCCAACAAATATAGCAGTCTTTTAACAATGAAACCAAATCATAAGTGATTGGGCCAATAACAGCGTCCTGAAAATCCAGTATGCCCGGATTATCCTGTTGCAGAACCATTAAATTACGTGAATGAAAATCACGGTGTACCAAGACTTTTGGCTGTTGCAGGGCGGAATCGATTAAAAACTGGTTAACTTCTGCTTGTAATCCATCAGGTAGCTCCAGGTTTAAATAGGCGTTTAAAAACCACTCAGAAAAAATACTCAATTCACGGGTCAATAAGGCCAAGTCATAAGCTGGTAAATCAAGCTGGCTAATGTCGGTGTTTTTTTGTAAGGTCAGTAAGCTGTTAAAGGCATTTTGGTACAGCCAGTCCGCTTCAGTAGGATTGGCATGTAATTGATCAAGGTAGCTTGTTGAACCAAAATCTTCCAGGGCGATGAAGCCCTGTTCACTGTTGACATGAAATAATTGGGGCGCTTTTACACCGGCTGTATTTAGCAGAGCGGACATTTTGATAAAAGGCTGGATATTTTCACGTTCAGGCGGAGCATCCATGACGATCCAAGTTTTCGAGGGTAGGGTTACCCTAAAATAACGCCTGAAACTGGCATCGCTGGAAGCGGGTTGCATATCCAAAACGGTGAGGGCTAAATCGGTTGTCAACCAGGCAAAAATCGCCTGCGCTCTTGGGTCTTCGCTGTTCATAATGCAGAATAGTTTATTTATATTGCTAAGGATGTAAGGTAGAATGGATTAAAAGCATTCTATGCGATTTATATTCTAACAGCCACCAAAACCAGTTTTGCCTATGCCTCGCCGAATTATTCTAATCAGTTGTTTAGCTCTGCAAATAGATTCAGCTGCTGCTGAATCAACGGGCTGGAACTGTGATAAATCTAAGAATAACCGCTTATGGAGTTGTACTGCGCCAGCAGTGCAACAAGGCGCGGTTGCCGAATCCAAATCAGAAAAGTCGATTGAAAAAATCCTGAGTAAAACGCTGTCTGGTCCAAAAGCTTCTGCTGTAACCCTACCGCCCCTAAAACAGGAGAAAAAGCCTGTAACGGAGCCTGCTGCCACTCCTGCGCCAGTTGTTACCGAAGAAGCGCCTGCCGAGATTGTGCCGACCCAAACAGAAACTGAAGAACCAGTTGTAACTGAGGATGAGCCTGACACTGAAAAGCAGGCTGAGGCCACACCGGAAGCCGATATGACAGAAGCGGAAGACAACACTGGCTTCCAGCTTTTTGACCCCGCTTTTGATCGTGGTCAAGAACAGATATTCAGCCGCTTAAAAACCCGTTTGAAGGCCGATCCTTGGGCGGCTTGCGCAACTAATTTAAAAACGCCAAATCCTTACGACACCATAGTTAGTAACCCCGCCTTGCGGGATACTGCCGCTATGCATGTGGAGTCCGATTATTCGGAGATCTTTGACAAGGTGGTTACGTCATTTTCCGGTAATGTTGAAATTGAGCGTGCTGATCAAAGCATGCTGGCCGATAAGGCTAGCTATAATAGCCTTTCTGAAACTATGGATGCCCAGGGACATGTGTATTATCGTGAAGACGAAATATCCATGTTCAGTGATTCGGTGCTCTTAAATCTCAAAAACGATGAAGCCCACTTACGGGACGCGCTGTTTATTTCCCCACGGTCAGCAGTTCGCGGCAGCGCCAAAGTCGTGTATCAGGAAAATAAAGATTTTTCGCATTATAAAGATGTTTCTTATACCAGTTGTCCGCCGGGTAATCAGGACTGGGTTATTCATGCGGAACGTTTCAAAATGAATAAGGCCACCGGTAAGGCCGCTGCTAAAAATGCCTGGCTGGAATTTAAAAGTGTTCCGGTATTGTATACCCCGTTTATTTCTTTTCCTCTTGATAACCGCCGTATGACCGGGTTTCTGAGTCCTCGCCCCCATTTTTCCGGTCAAAATGGGATTGATATCAGTTTGCCGTTTTATTGGAATATTGCGCCAAATTATGACATGACTTTCAGGCCGCGTTATCTCGCGAAACGGGGATTGATGCTCGGCGCTGATATGCGGTATATGAACCAAATGTCTAACAATGAGCTTAGTTTTGATGTGCTGACTTATGATACTAAACGGAATGATCAAACCCGTTATCAGGCAAGCTTTAGAAATCAGACTTTGCTATCACCGCACATGAACACCAATATTAACTTGAATTATGTTTCCGATAAGAAATATATCAGTGAGCTGGGTAATGCTTTAAGTTTCACGGATATTCGACATGTACGAAGTTTTGCAGATTTAAATTACAACCGTGAAGGCGTTAATTTTTTAACCCGTATTGATAATTATCAAACCATTGACCAAAGTATTCCAAATTACCAAAAGCCCTACCGTAAACTACCTCAAGTGCAACTTAACCTGAATCACAGCTTTGAAAAAGCGCCGGTAGATGTGGGTCTTGAAAATGACTTTACGGTATTTCAACATAACACCAACGTTGATGGTGAGCGCCTTGTAGTTAAGCCTTGGGTCAGCGCCCCTATCAAAAAGGAAAGTGGCTTTATAATTCCTAAAGCCTCCTTGTTGCATACCGATTATTTCCTGAACAAACAATTAGACAACAAGCAAAGTAATATTAATCGTAATTTGCCGATTTTGTCACTGGATTCAGGGTTGTTTGCTGAGGGTGGTTTGGACTTATTCGGAACGAAGCTGACCCATACTTTGGAGCCGCGTTTGTTTTATTTGTATATTCCAAAATCCAGCCAGGATGATCAGCCGATTTTTGATACCGCACCTTATGATACTAATTTTGACAGCCTGTTTAGAGAAAATCGTTTTAGTGGCGTGGATCGGGTACAAAATGCCAATCAATTGACGGTTGCATTGACTTCACGGTTTTTAGATGCGGATTCAGGACGTGAACGCTTTAAACTGAGTGTCGGGGATATAGTATATTTTCAGGATCGTCAAGCGCAGGCATTTCAGTTATCCAAAGATTCAGGGCTTACGACTTTGGCCGCCGAAACTAACCGTTTTTCTAATATCGTCACGGAAGTAAGCGGACAATTAACCGATAACTTTTCCGTATCATCCGGTTTTCAATGGGATCCTTACGCGAGTAGGGCGGTACGTAAACAGATTGACTTGCATTATCGCAACAAATGGGGGCATATCGTCAATTTGGGCTATCATCAGCGTAAAGGTGTTCTGGCGCAATCGAGTAGTGATGATATTATTCGCCAGAGCGACGTTTCATTCCGCTTGCCGTTATTGGATAACTGGTTTGCTATTGGTCGCTGGCAATATTCTTTTTTGTATAATAAGACTGCGGAAAGCTTTTTGGGTCTGGAAAAAGAAAATTGCTGCTGGCGCTTTAGGATTATCGGACGGCATTATATCAATGGTTTAAGTCTCGCCACCACTGGACAACCGTTTGGGACTTCATCTACTTCAGCCATTGGCGACACTCAGACTACTGTGATGTTTCAAATTGAACTGAAAAGCCTCTCTGCGTTTGGTAATGATGTCGATGCCTTCTTAAGACAAAGTATTTTTGGTTATAGTGATCTATAAAATAATGTATAAATTTAAATTTTTTAACCCCCTGATGTTACTGCTGGGTTTCGTGCTGGTAACGTTTGCCAGTTTTTCATCAGTTTACGCAGAGGATCTGGATTATATCGTGGCGATTGTAGAGGATGACGTGGTCTTAAGCAGCGAATTGCAAGCTGAAACCGCGACTATTATGCAAAAACTTAACACGAATAAGGTTGCCTTACCGCCCGAAAACATTTTAAAGCGCCAAGTGTTAGAGCGGATTATTATTGATAAGTTACAACGGCATTTGGCAAAAACTTCCGGTATTAATGTTACTAATGAGATGTTACAAGCTGCCGTCAAGGATATTGCGCAACGCAATAACATGAATGTAGAACAATTTAAACAACAATTGCAATCACAACATATCGAATATAAAAATTTTGAAGACAATATCCGTCATGAAATTGCCATTAATCAAGTTCGTGCCCATGAGATTGGTGGCCAAATAAAAGTTAGCGATAGCGAAGTGGAACATGCCCTTGAAACCCAGGGAGAGATGACTCTGGATAAGTCCCAATATCACCTTGGGCATATTTTAATTGCAATACCTGAAGCAGCCTCGGCAGAGGTCATCCAAAAAGCCAGGCGGAAAGCTGAAGAAGTGGTCGCTAAGTTAAGGGATAAGGCGGATTTTAATAAAACTGCCGTGGAAGTATCTGATGATGCCCAAGCTTTACAAGGCGGGGATTTAGGTTGGCGCACTTTAGCCCAGATGCCGACCATTTTTGTCGATGTTGCCGGCAAGATGGTGGCGGGTGATATTAGTGATCCTATTCGCAGCCCCAGTGGTTTCCATATTATAAAATTGCATGAATTTAAAGGTTTAAGTAAAGCGCAATCGCATATTTTAACCAAAACTAATGTTCGGCATATCCTGATTAAAACCAATGAGTTGGTTGATGATAATGAAGCTAAAAGACGCATTATGGCTATAAAAATGCGTATTATTGACGGTGATGATTTTGCAACTCTGGCACGCTCACAATCTGATGATAAGGGTTCTGCCTTAAAAGGCGGCAATTTAGATTGGGTTGTACCAGGAGCCATGGTGCCTGAATTTGAAAAAGCCATGAATAATTTAAAAGTCAATGAGCTGAGTGATCCAGTGCAAACACAATTCGGTTGGCATTTGATTCAGGTATTGGATCGTAAGCAACAAGATGATACCAGTGAGTTTAAAAAGAACCAGGTGCGTGACGCTATCCGTGAACGGAAAATTGAAGAGGAAACTGAACTTTGGCTGCGGCGTTTACGCGACGAAGCTTATGTCGAGATTTTTACTGAGCGCTTATAAGCCCGTTTATTAATGAAAATTAGACAACCCGTATTTGCCACTGTTTTGGGTAGTAGTTATCATGGTTTTTTCCGGATACCAAGAGATGTTTGTCATGAGTAGTGATCTTGAACGCCTCTTGAGCCAGTATGTTCAGAACATTCTGGCGACTAACGCGACTGAGCCGTTACAACAACTATTGGGGAAAGTTGCTAAACATGTGGCGTGTCAGCCGTTGGAATTGGCAGCGGCCTTAATCTATTTGGATGCTTCCATTATTACAACCTGCCGTGCAGCCTTCGAAGCTACTGATACGGAGGATGTGCTTAAGCCTGTTGAGCTAAGTTTGGAAAATAAGGCGGGGCATCTAAACTTATTGCTGGCTGCAAATGCGAGTGATTTGGCTGAAGCCGACTTAAAAAAGCAGTTGGTTACCCAGTTTGTAACGGCTTTAAAAATTCCTGAGATACAACCTGAAAAATATAAAATGGTGCGGTACCGCATCGAGATTGGGCACAACCACCAAGTCTCGATTGAAGAGATTAAAAACCTCCTTATTGATGAGTCGGGTGTAGATCGAAGTAAAATAGGCAATTTGGACATTCGCAGTAATTACACGCTCATAGACCTGCCACCGGGCATGCCCCCGGATATTTTTCAGTTGCTGCAAACGGCTGAACTAAAACAACAGCCCCTACAGATAAAGCGGGTTAATTCAGCAAGAAAAAGACCTTGGCAACGGCGTAAATTTGGCGCTCAAAATCGTCCTGTGGTCTGAATCAATTAAAGCAAGGGAGTTGACAGTATGTTTGTAAAACTTTACTAACTGGCCTGAATCTCTCCGCCGCTGTTGCGCGCGCTGACCGTCATAAAACTCAGGTTTGTAAAATGTTTAAATTTTATGCTTGCCTGTTGCACAAGAGCTTCTGCTAGATCATGCGCTGCAACAGCACAAAAACCCGTCGGCCCCCATGAGGTCTGACCAATAGCCATTGCCCCTTGTTGCGCCAGCCAGCACATAACTTCACCTACTTCGGGGCTGGTAAAAACGCCGCCTTGCACAGCCGCGAAATGCTCCCCTACCGAACGCTGTAACTGGCTAATCACTTCCCCAAATTGCCGTAAATTGTTTTCTGCGATTGCTGGTAAGCCTTGCATCAAGAGCAAGTAACATAAACGGGCGGCTTCCTGCTCTGGAAATGCGGGTAACGCCTTAAATGCTTGGACTTCCAATTGACCGTGCAGCCCTTGTCCCCGTTGATCAAACACCAAAATGAAACGCCAGGCTTCAGGTATATCCAGGTGCGCAATCACCGGCGGCGTTATAGTGTTTTCTCCCCGGCCGCCATCAACTACCAAGCCGCCTTGTTCAAAGACACCGATGCCAATACCTGAACGCAAACCTCGATCCATGACCGCGGCAATATCCCGTACTGTCAGGCCCAAATCATAATACGCATTTAAAGCCGAACCAATCGCCAAGGATAATTGTGTACCAGAACCTAAGCCAACATGTTCTGGAATGGCAGTTTCAATCTTAATATTGAGTTTATCGGAAACATTGAAAGCAGCACTGAAAAGGCTTAAACAATTATCCGCGCGCTGCGCCAAGGGACCGGAAATGCTCCGTTGCTTTGCTTTTACAAGCGTTAAACGGGTACCGATTTCATTTAAGGCTACGCCAATACTGCCAAAATGTCGACCCAGTGAGCCACTTAAATCTATAAAACCCATGTGTAAACGGGCGGGCGCAATAACAGAAATTTGGTTGGGTGGCGTTTTCAAATGTATTGGCTTCAATGTTGAGGAAAGTCAGCGAAATTATACAGGATCGTGGTTGAGCGGGGAATTTCAGTTCTTGATCGGTGGGGTGGGGGTGTATGGCATTAACAGCCTTAAAAAAGCGCGGTATTTCTTTCAGGAAAATTTGTATTCGATCAGTTGAGCTACTTGATTTAAATTTTCTACGCTACGGGTTGATAACAGTCCAGCTTCTGCTGATGGTAGGCCAGAAGGGACATAAATCACGCTTGCTCCTGCGCGATGGGCACTTAATACCCCGTTATATGAATCTTCCAGCACCAAACAGTGCCGGATAGGTGTTTGTAATTGTTGAGCGGCCTGTAAATAAATATCCGGTTCTGGTTTGCCTGCTCTAACGTGGTCGCGGGCTATAAGGTTAGCAAAGGTATTTTCTAACCCGGCTAACGTCAAGCATTCTAAGGCGTTTACTTGTGGACTATTTGTAGCCAGTGCAAAAGGGAGCCGTAACTTTTTTAGTGCGGCTAATAATTGCCTAAATCCTGGTTTAACCGCAATGCCTTGTTGTGCTACTAGTTCGCGCCACGCTTGAGTGCTGAGCGTTCTAAATACTTGCAAATTAAATTGATTGCCAAATGCAGCTAACAGGCGTTGTTCAATGTCTGTGAATTGAAGGCCTGATAAAGACCGGCAAAACGCTTCGGAACAGTCATGACCCATAAGCCCAGAGGCTTGTTGCCAAGCGGAAAAATAAGTGCTTTCTGTGTCCAGCACCAGTCCATCCAGATCAAAAATAACCGCCGAAAAATCCGGCAATTCAGGCATATTGTGGTACGACCTTAATATATTCGCCTGGGGCTTCACGGCTGGCGCCAACGACAATGCGTTGTAAGCCATTTTCTGCTACTTCCAGTTGCCCTGCCACTTCGATCCATTCCCCCGCAACTGCCTGACCGGTATAGGTTGCTGTAAAACAAACAACCTGTTCAATATCGGGAGCATCGACCCTATACTCAGCTGGATAGTGATATGCCATAGCATCATCAAGGACTTTTAAGGTTCGGGTTACAGCGCCTGCTTTCTTAAAGTGCATACTTTCAGTAGGGGCATTGAAGGTGACTAAACTAAAATCTATTTTACGGCCATTGAATAAGGCTTTATTGCCTTTACGCCGTTCATGCCAAACATAGTCAGCAAAATCAAGTTCACAATTCCGGCGTTGGTAGGAGGCTAACCAATCGGCATCTGTTAAGTCCTGTAGTTGCTTTTGTACTATTAATGCCTGAACAATCCGGCGGGCGAGGTTAAAATTATGTCGATCATAAAATACTAAATCAATATCCGAACCGGATTGTTGGGCTCCAATCAATAACGATCCGGTAACACCAACTGAATGGATATTTATCCCGTTTTGTTGCAATAGGTGGATGAGGCATATACAGTCGTGTAAAACTGAATCATCGGTAGATTTCAGCAATAATTGCTGGAGCCGGAGCTGTGGTTGAAAATGGTGCGTGATGCGGGTAAGCGGTACTGCATGACAAGCGGTGTCCCTTAATGTTGAATAATAATGATAAACAGGCGCGTGTTGCGTTAAGAAAGTGTTCGCTTGCACCGTATCGAGCTTTTGCCAGCCAGTTGCTGTTTGTCGGTAACGTAAAAAACTCAGGATATTATTGTCCTCCATTCCTGCCACCACAGCAAAAACCAAGCCATCGGCAGTTTGAATAAAATCTTTAGGATAAAATGTCAAGTTATGGATAAGTCTCAACCCGGTCACGGCCGTTTGCTTTGGCGCGGCTTAAAGTTTCGTCTACAGCGTTAATTAGTGCCGTCGCTTGCTCAAATTGCCCGTTAAAGCTGGCGGCACCTATGCTTAAGGAAACATAGTCTGAAATTGATGAGTCTTGGTGGGGGATTTTTCTTTTCCGAAGGGCGGTCATTATTTTTTCGCTGATGTCTAATGCGCCGCTTAAATCTGTTTTTGGAAGAATAACGGTAAACTCGCCACCGCCGTAATGGCATGCCAAATCGGTCGGGCGTTTTGAGGCAGACGCTATAGCCGTTGCAACCGCCCTTAAACAGTCATCGCCAGCCAGTTGACCATATTTATCGTTATAAAGCTTAAAGAAATCAATATCACACATCAATAAGGATAACGGGATATTTTCGCGTTGTGCCAGCTTGAATTCTCTGCGTAGCGTATCATCAAAGTTGCGTCGATTTGGCAGTCCGGTAAGCTGGTCAAACATGGATAAATATTTCAGCGTATCATTCAGTTTATTTATTCCGATCTGGGTTGCCCGGTATTTTTTTCGGAGGGTATGTGTACGTTCTATCGCGGTCATCTGCATGCGCAGACGTTTCAGAGAAACTGGCAACTCCCAAAACCCATCACCACCCGCTTGGATACCACGCTCGTAGAGCTCATCATTAACTGCGCTGTTGCTTAAATAAATAATGGGGAACCAATCATCCGGGCTTAAGGCACGAATATTTTTAGTTGTTTCAAATCCATTCAGGCTGGGCAATTCAATAGCAATCAGAATCAAATCGACAGACTGTTGTTTAACAAGGCTTAGCGCCGCCTGTGTATTTTCAACTTGCGTGACCGTATAATCCATCGCAACCAGTTTTTCAGCAGTTAATAACCGTGTAGTAGGATTATTGTCGATTATTAACACCTGCATTAAGTTTATGCCCATTGCTAGCTAAAAATTGTGGAAATTCTAACGTATTTTTTAAGTGGCTTGGGATTTTTATTCAAAGACCCTGTCAGGGCTGGATAATAAAATTTCTGGTAACATGCTTTATAAAAAATCATCAACAGCGGCATTTTTGACAAAGCCATTTTAAAGTTTTGGATGCGTTGTGTAAGCGCTAATAAGCAGGGTTAGTTTCGGTATAAAATATCAATTATTTAATGAACATCCTAAATTTCTGGCCAATAACGCATAGCAAGCTTCGGCTTTCCTGATTAGCCAACTGCTTCAGCTAATCAGATCGGTTTTTATCATAACCTTTATTCCATCTATCAATACTGAAACCTCATGAGCACCCCTAAAATATTTATTACCCGCAAATGGCCAGCGTCTGTGGAAGTCAAATTAGCGGCGTTATACGATGTCACCCTAAATACGACGGATCAGCCTTTAAGTGCCGAAGAGTTTAAATCAGCATTACAAAACTATGATGTCGTATGCCCTACGGTCTGTGATAGCTTTCCGGCGGAAGTTATTAATGTTCCGCACAAACGCTGTAAAATTTTGGGCAATTTTGGTGTGGGCTATAACCACATTGACATTAACGCCGCTAAACAGCAGGGGATTATCGTTACCAATACCCCCGGCGTTTTAACCGAAAGCACTGCTGATATTGCCATGACGTTACTATTAATGTCTGCCAGACGGGGTGCTGAAGGCGATAGGATTATTCGCGCTAAAAAATGGCAGGGCTGGTGTCCTACCCATATGCTCAGCACGGATGTCACCGGCGCAACTTTAGGGTTAATCGGTTTTGGGCGTATCGCCCAAGCTATGGCTAGAAAAGCCCATCACGGCTTTGGTATGCACATCCGTTATTATAATCCTTCGCCTGTTAATCCTGACGTTTTAGCCGATCTAAACGCAGTGCGTTGCGACTCGCTTGAAGCCTTAATGGGCAGTGCCGATTTTATTTCCCTGCATTGCCCAGGCGGTGCAGAAACCAGGCACTTAATTAACGCGGTACGCTTGGGCTTAATGAAGCCTAGCGCACATTTAATTAACACTGCACGGGGCGATGTGGTTGATAGTGAAGCTTTGATCAACGCGCTCAGCAATAAACAGATTGCCGGAGCGGGACTGGATGTGTATGAAGGTGAGCCTAATATTCACCCTGGCTTTCTTGAGTTAGACAACGTTACGCTATTACCGCACCTTGGCAGCGCGACCTTAAATACCCGCACTGCTATGGGCGAAAAAGTGTTGGCTAATTTAGCGGCTTTTTTTGAAGGGATAGAGCCGCCTGACCGGGTGGCTTAAGCTTAATCAAGTTATGCCCGCTTTTTAGTTTTATAATGCGTCCTTTTTGGTAAGTAATTTAAGAGCATGACCTCAGTTAAAGATTCTGGCAGTGTTTTTTCCCCAGTCGTTCCGCAGCAAAATGACCCGCTCATACATTGGCCGGGATTGGTGGGGTGTGCAGATTCTTTAGCTATTGCATCTGCCATTCAAAACACTGAGCGTTTATTTGTCATTGTCACTGAGGACAATCAGTCCGCGTTACGCTTGGAACATGAACTGGCGTTTTTTTTACAGCAGCAATTCCCTATTTTGCATTTCCCGGATTGGGAAACACTGCCCTACGATGTCTTTTCTCCGTTACCGGAAATTATTTCGGACCGTTTAAAAGCGTTGGCTTTATTGCCACAAGTTAAGCGTGGCGCATTAGTGGTGTCGGTGGCAACCCTGTTACATCGTTTGGCTCCCCGTGAACATGTGTTAGCCAACAGCTTTGTTTTAGCAACCGGCGATCAGTTTAATCTGGAATTGAATCGCATAAAGCTTGAAAGCGTTGGTTATGAGTGTGTCTCTCAAGTGTATCAACATGCCGAATTTGCGGTACGTGGATCGATTATAGATTTGTTTCCAATGGGTAGTAAAGTGCCGTTCCGGATCGAGTTATTTGATGATGAGATCGAATCGATTCGGACTTTTGACCCCGAAACCCAGCGTACCTTGGAAAAGATCGAGCAGATTCAGTTGTTTCCGGCGCGGGAATTCCCGTTTACCGATGCGGCGATCAAACACTTTCGGCAAGCTTTTAGGGCACAGTTTCCGGATGCGTCCTTAAAAAACCGTTTGTATGTGGACGTCAGTAACGCAATCGCCCCCGGTGGAATTGAATATTATTTGCCGTTGTTTGTTGAACACACGGCGACTTTGTTTGATTATTTGCCTGCCTCGACGGTTTTTGTGTTGCCTGAACAATTTAGCTCACTGGCGGAAACATTTAGCAGTGAGACGCAGGAGCGTTACGAACAACGCAAATATGATACCGAACGGCCATTACTGCCACCTGCGCAATTATTTTTAAGTGCAACGGAATTGCAGCAAAAAAGCCAGGCATTTGCCCGGATAGATATGGAACGCGGGGCTACCGAGCTGGCTATTCCCTTGCCTGAGCTTAGCATTAACGCTAAGTTGAAAGAACCGGCACAAGCGTTACGCGAATTTATGCTGGCGTTTAAAGGGAAAATCCTGTTTGTGGCTGAAACCGCCGGTCGGCGTGAAGGGCTGATTGAAAAGCTGCAGCACTATAAAATCCCGGTCAAAGCCGTTTCCGACTGGCAAGGCTTTTTAAATTCCGAGGCGCCAGCTTGTATCGTCGTGGCACCGATGGATCAGGGTTTGCTGTTGCATAACCCAGCAATTGCCGTTATTACCGAAACCCAGTTAACCGGGGAAAAAATCCAGCAACGTCGCCGCCGTCGCCGCGCGGGTGTGCGTGAGCTGGAAAACATGGTTAATAACTTGAATGAACTGACGGTGGGATCACCAGTAGTCCATCAGGAACATGGGGTCGGCCGATATTTAGGCTTGCAGATTTTAAAAATTGGCGGCATCGAAGCCGAGTTTTTGGCGTTGGAGTATTCCAATAACGATAAGTTGTACGTGCCGGTGGCTTCGTTGCATTTGATCGCCCGTTATACCGGGATGAGCCCTGAAAATGCCCCGTTGCACAAACTGGGCGGCGAGCAATGGAGTAAGGCTAAAAAGAAAGCCATTGAACGCATTCATGATGTCGCTGCGGAATTGCTGGAAATTCATGCCAAACGTGCTGCTAAAGGCGGGCATGCGTTTCAGGTGGATGATGACGAATATTTAAGCTTTGCCGCCGCTTTTCCGTTTGAAGAAACCCCCGATCAGCAAACCGCGATTGAGGCGATTGTAGAGGATATGCGCAGTGCCCAACCGATGGATCGGGTGATTTGCGGCGATGTCGGTTTTGGCAAAACCGAGGTATCTATGCGCGCTGCTTTTATTGCGGTGCAAAGCGGCAAGCAAGTTGCAGTGTTAGTGCCGACGACCTTATTGGCGCAGCAACATTATCAAAACTTCCGCGATCGTTTTGCCGATTGGCCGGTGCGTATCGAAGTCATGTCGCGTTTTGTCACCCCCAAGCAACAAAAACTTATTAACGAAGATCTGTCACAAGGTAAGGTCGACATAGTGATTGGCACCCATGCCTTGTTATCCAAAGAGATTCAATATAAAGCGCTGGGTTTGGTGGTTATTGATGAAGAGCATCGTTTTGGGGTTAGGCAAAAAGAGCACTTTAAGAAAATCCGTCACGAACTGGATATGCTTACTTTGACCGCGACCCCTATTCCACGGACGCTGAATATGGCAATGTCCGGTTTGCGTGACATTTCCATTATTGCCACGCCACCGCCGAATCGCCATGTGATTAAAACCTTTGTCAGCGAATGGGTGGATGCACAAATTCAAGAAGCTTGCCAACGGGAAATTAAGCGCGGCGGACAAGTGTTCTTTTTGCACAATGATGTCAAAACCATGCCTAAAATGGCCTTGGAGCTGGCGCAATTACTCCCCGATGCGCGCATTCAATCTGCCCACGGACAGATGCCGGAGCGGGATCTGGAACAAATCATGCTGGATTTTTATCACCAGCGTTTTAATGTTTTGCTTAGCACCACGATTATCGAAAGCGGCATTGATATTCCGAGTGCCAATACCATTATTATTAATCGGGCGGATAAGTTAGGCCTGGCGCAATTGCACCAATTACGCGGCCGGGTAGGGCGTTCGCATCACCGCGCTTACGCGTATTTAATTGTGCCGCCCAAAAAACTGATGAGCGGCGATGCCGTTAAACGCTTGGAAGCACTGGAGGCTTGTGGCGATTTGGGCGCGGGCTTTATGTTATCTTCAAATGATATGGAAATTCGCGGCGCGGGCGAGTTGTTGGGCGATGATCAAAGTGGTCAAATTCAGGAAATCGGCTTTACGCTGTACACCGAATTGCTACAACGCGCGGTCAACGCCCTGAAATCCGGCAAACAGCCGGCATTAGACACCCCCATGGAAAGTCCGGCTGAAGTTGATTTACAGGCTGCGGCCTTAATTCCTGAAGATTATTTACCGGATATTCACGCCCGTTTGGTTTTATATAAGCGTATTGCCAATACTGACAACGCAGATGAATTACGCGAATTACAGGTGGAAATGATTGACCGTTTCGGGTTATTGCCAGAGCAGGTGAAAACGTTATTTGCCGTAACAGAATTAAAACAGGCAGCAATTAAATTAGGCATTAAGAAAATAGAGGCGAATGCCGCGGGTGGTCGGTTAATTTTTAGTGCAGAGCCTGTAATTAACACTGCTGCTTTAATCACTTTAATCCAGACCGAAGCGGCGGTGTATAAATTTGATGGTGGGGATAAATTGAAGTTTATTAAAGCCTTTACCAGCACACAGGAAAAAATTGATTTCGTTTGGGATTTGTTAAAAAAGCTGCAAATCTGAGGGGGGTGGTTGCTTAGTCTATAGGCACTTGGTTTGCTCTGTAATTCAAAAAACGTAAGACGGATCGCCTATTGGTATCCACCCTATAAGTTGCATTATCCATCCTACTGGACACAAAGTATCACCAAATTTAAGCACGTTCCAAGATACTAATATCAAACATTTTAGGCTACTCTAAACCCATCTACAGAGCCATCAAATCTGCCTTGGCCTGTAACACTTGTTTGGCTGCTGTTAGAACAATTGATTGCATTTGTAGCCTTTGCTGAAGAGCTTCATTACGAACTTGACTTAATCTTTCAATTCCAACCAATAATCCAGCTTCAAGTTGTTGCCGTTTAATAGCAAAACGCCTGTTCAAGTCAGAAATATCTTCTGGATCAATTCCTTTCTTAGAATCAAAAACAAACCCTTTCATCAGAACTGCTTGCCATTGAAGAAGCTCAGCAACATAACCTTGACCAAAACCTTTAATCACAATTATTTTCTGCTTTGAAATGTCAGCTGCGGTTTCAATACCATAAGAAGCTAAAGTAGCTTTCCGGGCCGGGCCAATTTTAGGGATATTATGATCTGAGATAAAGAAACGATTTAGAAACCGGAATCGTTGTTGTACTCGGATATTGTTTTGTAATTTTTGGTATTCTTGATTATATAATTTACCTAGATTTTCGTATTCACTATGTAGATTGGCTAATTCTTTTTGGAGAGACAAAAACTTAGAGTCGCCAGCTTCATTTTGCCATTGATTGTAAATTGTATTGTATTTTTGCTGAACAATTGTCAAAGCTATTTGACGCGCTTGCCTCTCCTCTTTCTGTCTTTCAAACTTAAAGAATGCAAATAGCCCTCTTAAATCCGCCGGGATAGGCTTAGGGGTTACCTTGATGCTGTTAGTATCAATATGTGGTGCTGGGCCTGGCGAGCCAATTGCCATAATACGCGCCCATATTTGTTCTAGATTGAAATTGTTTGGGGCTGTTGGGACAGTAACGTTTGGAATAAAGAAATAGATAGCCACTCGCGATTCCAGCGCACACCAAGGACAATTGCCTAGCTCACCAAAATACTTATGCATGGATTCTTGCCTGCATGTCCGTAATTGACCTTTCAGGCTATCGAGGCTTTGAAGCCACATTTTGGCTGAAGGCCTAGCGTCAGCTTTCATTCCTAACTCTGAAAAGGCACCTTCAAACAATGCTGAGAGTGTATAGGGTAAAATAGATAGCGGTAGGGTATTTGGTGGTGGCGACATCCCCTTGTTGTTTGCATTTTTGCCGTAAGCAAAACGAAATTCTTGAATTGCTTTCTCAATGGGCATTTCCCCATGCCCTGAATATATTCCCGCAAAGGGATGGCGTCCCATCATAAGTAGATGGAATAGCAAAATTGCGAGGCCAAAATTGTCATGATTTTTGGTTCTATGTATTCCATGAAAAGATTGTCCCTGTAATTCGGGAGGAATGAAATGCCCTACGCCGACTTCGCAGAGATAATGCTTTCCAGTCACTGTAATTTGAAAGGAATCGCAGTCTATGAGTTTGATGATGCTGTTTGTGGCAACGAATATGTTACCTTGATTGACATCGCCGACAATATGCCCATGACTGTGAATAGTTTCAAAAGCGGCAGCAACATTCCGAGCTGTATTGATTAGGAAAGCCCAGTCCGCATGTGGAAAAAACTGTTTTCGGTGAGCCGGCCCATAAAGCTCATGAATTGGTTTGTAACCAACCACTTTGTGCATAATAAATCCACGAATAGACCCATTAGCATTTTGGTGTAAAGTAGCAAGTGGCCAAGCTGAAATCTTTCCCAGTCGCTCATCACATCCTTGAACCATTGCTTTAAGTTTGGCTTGTTTCTCCGGCGGTAATGGCTTGTGATATATCTTCGCTGCAAACTCATGTCCCAGTACAGGAACTTCGAACACCTCGCCTTCTCCACCGCTACCTAATTTTTGGCCTAGCGGTATGCGTTGTCCAGATTCTTTGAAAAGATCATTCATGCGGTGAGTCGCGTAGCCAAAACGAGTGTTTTATCGTCATCCGTTCGCTCATTAACCGCTGGACTTTCCAGAAACTGTCTAAGTTGTTTGTCAAGTGCATCGCAAAGTTCTGGCGATTGTTTACGCAACACTGCAAACATTGGGTCAAAAAAAGGCGGATGAGGACGTTGTTGCTCAAATGATAAAGCCAATCGCTGAATCCCATCAGTAAAAACAGCAATTTCTTCAAATGACACATTGCTAAGTTGAATATGAAGATTGGACAATGCGTCTTTATCGGTTACAAAATAGGTCATATTGGCGAACTCTCCTGAATCCGGCCAAAATACAACCCCCTGTACATTGTTCACCGATAACACAATAGCTCCGTCTCCAATTTGGAAGAAGAGACTTTGGCTATGTCCGATTACTGCGCCTAAAAAAGTGCAAGCAAAATCTTTTGCCGTGAGATTATCGGCTTTGGCTTTATCAGCGATAACGCTCTTAATATCTTCAATCAATGTAACAATGCTTTTCTCAGTAAAAAAAACATCTGATTCTTTTTCTAAGGACGTGCTAATACAGGAAATAGCCGTCTCGCATGTCAGCTCTGCACCTTGACCCCCTTCTTTGGCACTGCCAGCACCATCTGATACCAATACGACAAAGTATTCTTTGTTGTCAGCAGTGAGAATAACATCTGCATAGCAACTATCTTGACAGGAACTACCCGCATTAATATGAGATGTTCCGATAGTAGAGGCGCGAATAATCTTCCACATCAAACTTCAGCCCATCCACGAGGAGATGGTAGTGAAACAGCACTGCCGGGAGCAGAACGGGAAACCCCACCCATCGAATCCGATAACCATTTAAAAAGTTCACGAAATTTGAGCCCTTGTAGTTTGAGAGGTTCACGATCAACATTAATTTGACGCAAAATACTCATGTCCGCTCCTCCTATCCCGACTGTAAAAAATACAAACGATTTGGAAATTTCCCCGTCCTTAATCAAAGTCTTTACCGACTGCCATTCATCAGTAGGCGCACCATCAGTGATAAGAATTATCCAAGGGCGATAGTATGCAATACCGTTAGCTCGATATTCGTCTTTGCGTTGCCGAAGCATATCCAAACCCTGCTTGATAGCGGCTCCCATCGGCGTATCATTGTTTGCCGTAAATATTGGTGGAAAAAAGCTTGGAGCTGTGTGGAAAGTGCTTTCAACCTTGACCGGGCCGAAAGTAACAACGGCTACTTCAACCCGCTTCATGGCAATGGAGTCTGCCATAAGAGCATCCTTGAAATCCGTAAGACCGGCGTTAAGTTGCTCTATCGGTGCGCCCGTCATGGAACCGGATGTATCTAAAAGAAGAAGGCAGGGGCAACGCGGCTCAGGGTTATCGGCAAAACTATCCGTACCAAAAGGCATTTGCTCAGCAAAGTTGTAATCATTCATGAATTAATTCCTTTAATTGAAGTCGGTTATCATAATCGCGTAAGATGCGACGAGGAACTAACGAAGGCGCTATCAATCGCGATAAGATAAGGCTTATGGCAGTAATTGTAATAGATGTATAAGCTTATGCAATGTTCGGAGAGATAAATCACTTCCTACGACCTTTCGGTTAAATAACTGTCTGGTGATTTTGAGGAACTGGACTGAGGCAATACACCATAAACGTAGCGGATAGAATTGATCGTTGCTAGGATTTTCCTTTGGGGTGTACTTATTAGGTTGAGGTGATACTTTTTGGGAAGGAGTATTTTGCCAGACGTTATTCATCTGTGTAGTATTGGGCTTTTTATGGCTCAATGAGCTATCGCTTCTTACGCACTATGCTTGGCGAGGTAGGCTGGATTTCACTTTGTGCTTTATTATTCGCATTTGCTCAATCCAGCCCATCAAGTTGCTTAATCTTTTAACGCCTTCAAAACCTCTTGCAAAGTTTTGTCCGCATCGCCAAACAACATGCGGGTATTTTCTAGAACAAATAATGGATTACCCACCCCGGCATAACCTGACGCCATACTGCGTTTAAGCACGATAGTTGTTTCGCCTTTCCAGCATTCTAATACCGGCATCCCGGCAATGGGGCTGTTAGGATCATCTAAAGCAGATGGGTTGACAATGTCATTCGCACCGATCACGATGGAGACATCTACTTTGGGGAAATCTTCATTAACTTCATCCATTTCAAACACAATGTCGTAGGGGACTTTGGCTTCCGCTAACAAGACGTTCATGTGTCCGGGCATACGACCTGCCACAGGGTGAATACCGAACCTTACCGTTTTTCCCTGGCTGCGTAACAGCTTGGTAATCTCATTAACCGTGTGTTGCGCTTGTGCGACTGCCATACCGTAACCGGGGATGATCATGATATTTTTAGACTCATGCAATAGTTTGGCGGTTTCATCTGCGCTAATTGCGATAACATCCCCTGTAACTTCTGCCGCGGGGCCGCTGGCACCGGTACCAAAACCACCGGCGATGACACTGAGAAAATGCCGGTTCATGGCGCGGCACATGATGTAACTCAAAATAGCCCCACTACTACCGACTAACGCACCGGTGACAATCAGTAAATCATTACTCAGCATAAAACCGGTAGCCGCTGCCGCCCAGCCGGAATAGCTGTTAAGCATGGAAACCACTACCGGCATATCCGCACCGCCGATAGCCATTACCATGTGTACGCCAAATACCAGGGCAATCAGGGTCATGATTAACAGCGGAAAAGTTCCACCGCCGGTTTCAGCTTGCTGTAAAAATAGATGACCTAACCAGAAAGCCAAAACCAGCAAACCCAGATTGAATAAATGCCGCCCCGGCAGGGTTAAGGGCTTACCATTAATGCGCCCGCTTAATTTACCGAAAGCAATAACCGACCCTGAAAAGGTCACCGCACCAATTAAAATGCCAATATAAATCTCGACTTCATGGATGGTTTTTTCAACCCCCGAGAGCGACAAACTAGCGTCCATAAAATTGGCATAACCGACTAACACTGCCGCCATACCAACCAAGCTGTGCATGATCGCGACAAGTTCCGGCATTTGGGTCATTTCGACTTTTAATGCCGCTTTGGTACCGATTAATCCACCGACGCTTAAGGCAATGATTAAGATAACGTAGGAACTAACCGCACCACTGAAAACGGTAGCAATAATAGCAATTGCCATACCCGCCATACCAAAATAATTACCGCGCCGGGCGGTTTCCTGATTGCTTAATCCACCTAAGCTTAAAATGAACAGAATGGTGGCAGCAATGTAAGACATTGTGACTAAACCTGGTGACATATGCTTAACTCCCTTATTTTCTGAACATTTCTAACATGCGCCGGGTGACTAAAAAGCCGCCGGCGATGTTGATGGAGGCGATCAGGATGGCTAATCCTGCGAGAAGGCTAATGGTCGTACCGGGGGAAGAAATTTGCACCAGCGCACCGATTACGATAATGCCGCTAATGGCGTTGGTCACGCTCATGAGCGGCGTATGCAGAGACGCCGAGACATTCCAGATGACTTGATAGCCGACAAAACAGGCCAGTACGAATACCGTAAAATGCGACATAAAGGAAGCAGGCGCAACTGAGCCGATACTGAACAGCGCAATGCCGCCCAGAATAATCGGTAACAGTTGTTTTAAGGGACTGCTTTCGGTGGTTTTTTTATGGGCCTCGGTTGGCTTCGGAGCTGCTGCCTTAGCTGCAGCAGGTGCTGAGGATAAAGTAGGCGGTGGGGGTGGCCAAGTGATTTTTCCGGCATTAATCACCGTTGCACCGCGAATCACTTCATCCTGCATATTCACATTCAGCACCCCGTCTTTAGTCGGGCATAAGTCGGTGAGTAAATGCCGGATATTCGTGGCATACAGTTGGCTGGATTGATTGGCTAGACGACTGGGCAGGTTGGTGTAGCCGATAATGGTGACGCCGTTTTTAACCACGACTTGGTTTTTTTCGGTCAGCGCGCAGTTTCCACCTTGCTCGGCGGCTAAGTCTACGATAATGCTGCCAGCTCTCATGGAGGCAACCATTTCCGCCGTGATGAGCTCTGGTGCGGGTTTGCCAGGAATCAGCGCTGTAGTCACGATAATATCCACTTCTTTGGCTTGCTTGGCAAATAAGTCCATTTCCGCCGCAATAAATTCCGGGGACATGGTTTTCGCGTAGCCGCCGGTGCCGGAACCTTCTTCCTTAAAATCGAGCATTAAAAATTCCGCATCCATACTTTCGATTTGTTCTTTTACTTCGGGGCGGGTATCAAAAGCCCTAACGATTGCGCCCATGCCTTTAGCGGTACCAATCGCTGCAAGTCCTGCAACACCTGCGCCGATAACTAACACCTTGGCGGGGGGGATTTTACCGGCGGCGGTAATTTGTCCGGTAAAAAAACGTCCGAAATGCTGTGCCGCTTCGACAATAGCCCGGTAACCCGCGATATTTGCCATAGAGCTTAAGGCATCCATTTTTTGCGCCCGAGACATGCGCGGTACGCTATCCATGGCTAAAACTGTGGCGTTTTTAGTAGTCAATTTCTGCATTAAGGCGTCATTTTGCGCCGGCCAGATAAAGCTGATTAAATGCCCACCTTTGGACATTAAATCGACTTCTTCTAGTTCCGGCGCGCGAACTTTAATGATGATATCGGATTGTTTCCATAAGGCTTTGGGGGTCTTGATAATTTCAACACCGACCGCTTGATAGGCTTGGTCGGGAATGTCGGCGGATAACCCGGCGCCACTCTCGATAGCGACAGAAAAACCAAGTTTTATTATTTTTTCCGCAGCTTCGGGGGTTGTTGCTACGCGTTTTTCACCTTCGTGTATTTCTTTCGGTATACCTATTTTCACAGCGCCTCCTTTGGGGGTGTTTAAGCAAAACAAAAGTTCTTATTATTATTTTAGGGCAACGTTTGCTGGTTGCCCCCCTGAGCATAGGGGATTGATGATTTATTTTCAATCTTTTTGTTGCTTATGTGGGGATGTTTGACAAGTGGCGTGAAGATTTCACGGCGTTATTACAAAAGCCCGCATTGATTTAACGCGAACTTCCTGTATTCTTTGACAGTTACCATTTAAGTAATATCAGTTAATTCACGTTATAGGCGGTATAAATTGCCCCTGCACATATTGCTGCACAAGGAAGGGTTAGTGCCCAGGACAGTAAAATGGAGGCTATCATCCGCAGGTTAGCCTGTCGGGTAACCAGTCCCATGCCAAATAAAGCGCCGACAGATACGTGGGTGGTTGAAACTGGCATGCCCCATTTGCTGGCAAAAATAACTAACAATGCAGTGGTTAAATTGGCGGTTAAGCCTTGCCCATGACTAATGGTGGTGATTTTATGGCTCATGGTTTCTGCAACCCGTCGTGCATTCTGTAAGCCACCTACTGCCATTGCCAGGGCAACCAATACCATACCGGTTTGCTTATCAAACCCCGGCGCCAATAATAGCAATGCCGCAATTTTAGGGGTGTCATTCAGTCCTCTGGCAAAACACACGGCACCGGCGCTAATAAAATGCAAGTTATCAATTATTTGTTGCGTATTAAAACCCAATAGTGTTCCTGCATAACGGTCGCCACAGGCTGCCTGGGTGTCAACGCTCAGCCGGAATTCTGCTGTTTGTTGAAAAGCCACCGTTGTAGCGCCAGTATTGATATTGCCTGACGTTACGGCAGATTGATTTTCCAGGCAGATACATAAGGCAGATTCTTTACCCAGTTGCCGCCGCATCTGCCGCAAAACAAGGTAAAAACAGCCTGCCAGGAGCACTGCAACCAAAGGGCTGAGCAGTAACGGCAGAATAAAGTTATTTTGCAGCGCCGTGAAATTAATGCTGCCGGTAGCAACTAACGTACTGCCGGTCATGGCACCCAGTAAGGCATGGGTGGTTGAAATCGGGAAACCCAGCCGCGTTGCCAAGATTACAGTCAGACCTGCACCGGCGGCGACTGCCGTCATGAAGGGAATGGATTGAATTAAGGCATCCGGTGCTAAACCTTTGCCAGAAAATTTTAGTAGCAAGGTTTGCGCTAACCATAATGCACAAACAGAGCCTGCCAGCGTGGTAATCGTTGCCCAGCTTAATGCCTTCCGGTAACTGGTTGTGCCGCTCCCAAATAAGGAGGCTACGCCTTTAAAATTATCATTGGCACCGTTTGAATAAGCTAAAAAGCACACTGCAATAAACAATAAAGTGGTGCTCATCTGTTTGCCCTCGTGCGTTATTAAATACAAAGCAAGATAATCTTCATCTTGCGAAGAATTTGACATAATTTAATATTTCCAATATATTGGAAATATGGAAATTAAAATCGCTGTTAAATCTCTAGCTGCCTTAGCTCAGGAGACCCGTCTCTCAATCTTTCGGATTCTGGTTCAAGCCGGTGAGGCTGGCGTTCCAGTCGGGCAAATTGCCAAGGCCTTAAGTATACCCAATGCAACCCTGTCATTTCATCTAAAAGAACTCACCAATGCGGGATTAATTACCGCTCGGCAGGAAAGCCGCTTCATCTTCTATGCCGCCAATTTTCCAGTCATGAATGAATTACTGGGATTCCTGACTGAAAATTGCTGCGCCGGAACCCCCTGTGGATCAGTCACGGTGTGTTGTGACGAAGAATTCCCACTCCCTGTCCCTTTAGCTTAGCAGAGGAAACACCTGTATGAAACGCTTTCATGCGCATGTCGCTGTCGATAACCTTTCCGAGTGTATCCGCTTTTACTCAACGATGCTCGCTACAGATCCCATCGTAACCAAAACTGCTTATGCCAAATGGGTGCTGGACGATCCTCGCATCAATTTTGCGATCTCCCAACGTGGGGCAAAAGCCGGATTAGATCACCTTGGCATGCGAGTCGATTCTGGTTCAGAATTGAATGACTTGAATCAACGTCTTTCCAAAAATGATTTACTGGTATTTCTTACTGAAAACTGTTGTGACGGAACACCTTGCCTTTCAGGTTTTACAGCTTCCTTGGCGAAGTAGAAACAATCACTTTGATATCTTCATAAATTCATATGAACTAAGACCAATAGCGAGACTATTTATGGGCGATAAAATTTATAACGTATTAATTTTATGTACGGGAAATTCGGCACGGAGCATCATGACTGAGGCTGTATTTAATAAAATTGGTGAAGGTCGATTCAAAGCATATAGCGCTGGTAGCCATCCCTCGGGTAGCGTACACCCATTGGCTATTGAACAGATTCAGCAATTGCATTACCCGACGGAAGGATTGCGTAGTAAAAGTTGGGATGAGTTTGCCACACCAGATGCCCCCATAATGGATTTTGTGATTACCGTCTGCGATAAAGCGGCTGGTGAAGTCTGTCCCGTATGGCCTGGTAGACCTATTACCGCCTATTGGGGGTTTGAAGACCCAGCGGCAGTACAAGGCACTGAAGAAGAACAGCGTCGTGCTTTCCAAAATGTTCTTAGTTATATCATGGCTCGTGTGCGATTTTTTTTAGTTCTGCCACTTGCAAGCCTTGATTCGCTCGCCATCAAGCAAGAGATGGACAAGATTGGCCAAATCAAAAATCCCTAACATAACGTAGTAGACATACTATTAAAAACTTTTTTATTTATCTAAACGAGACTCAAATTATGAATGTACTGTTTCTTTGCACTGGCAATTCCTGCCGTTCTATCCTGGGCGAAGCAACTTTCAACCATTTAGCCCCTAAAGGCTGGCATGGTATGAGTGCAGGCAGTAAACCAACCGGTAAAGTTCACCCTCGTTCAATCGCTTTGCTGGAAAGCCAGGGTATTTCCACCGAAGGTTATTACAGTAAGTCCTGGACGGATTTACCCGTTACCCCTGATATTGTTATTAGCGTGTGCGGTAATGCTGCCAACGAAGAATGCCCTGCCTATTTAGGTGAAGTATTGCGAACTCATTGGGGGATCGAAGACCCAGCCCATGTGGCAGGTACAGAAGAAGAAATTACCGCGTCATTCATGACAGCTTATCGTATCTTGCTCCATCGAATTGAAACCTTTTTAGCGTTACCGTTGGATGAGTTACAAAACGATAAAGCACGCTTAAAAGTAGAATTAGACCATATTGGCACATTATTGCCTGAAGCTTAAGGAGATTAAACATGACAACAATTCAAGTATTTGACCCTGCATTATGTTGCAGTACCGGTGTCTGCGGTGTGGACGTAGACCAAGCATTAGTGGGTTTTTCCGCTGATGTCGATTGGGCAAAACAAAATGGTGCACACATTGATCGTTTCAATTTGTCACAAGAACCCATGATTTTTGCTGAAAACGCCATTGTCAAAGCCTTTTTAGAACGTTCGGGTGCTGAAGCACTGCCGTTGATTCTGGTTGATGGTGAAGTAGCATTGGCTGGACGTTATCCTAATCGTCCTGAATTGGCGCGTTGGACGGGAATTGTCCAAACGGAAGAAAAGCCCCAATCGGATTGTTGTAGCGGAAGTAAATGCTGTTAGTTAACAAACGAGGCTTTCCACTAACGGCGAGTAAGTTTTAAGCAAAGCCACCCTTTGGCATATAGCCAGCCTAACACATTGGTTTATGCTTAAGCTGTGATTAATAAGCAGTTAAACTCACGGGAACACCCCCCCTATGAACAGCATCAAATTTCTCGACCAACCGCCGCGTTTTCTGTTTTTTACTGGTAAAGGCGGTGTGGGTAAAACCTCGGTTGCCTGCGCCACTGCGATACAGTTGGCTGACGCGGGACGGCGGGTGTTATTAGTCAGTACTGATCCGGCCTCTAATGTCGGTCAGGTGTTTGGGGTCAGCATTGGTAACGATATTACCGTCATTCCTGCTGTACCGCATTTGGCGGCACTGGAAATTGATCCGCAAGCGGCGGCGCAACTATACCGTGACCGCATTGTCGGCCCGGTGCGCGGGGTGTTGCCGGATGCGGTGGTGAATAGCATTGAGGAACAATTGTCCGGTGCCTGCACCACCGAGATTGCCGCGTTTGACGAGTTTACCGCGCTGTTGGTCGATTCGGCACTTACCGCTGATTATGACCACATTATTTTCGATACGGCACCGACCGGCCATACCATCCGGTTGTTGCAATTGCCGGGGGCCTGGAACGGCTTTTTGGAGGAAGGCAAAGGCGATGCTTCATGTCTTGGCCCATTAGCGGGTCTGGAAAAACAACGTAGCCAATATAAAGCGGCGGTCGATGCCTTAGCTGATCCCCAGCGTAGCCGCTTGATTCTGGTGGCTCGCGCCCAGCAAGCGACTCTACGGGAAGTCGTCCGTACCCATGAGGAATTAGACGCCATAGGGTTGTCGCAACAATATCTGGTGATCAACGGCATTTTACCGGCAGCAGAAGCTGCACAAGATCCATTGGCAACCGCCATTTGTGAACGCGAACAACAGGCGCTGAGCACAATACCGGAAGCGCTTAAGACCCTGCCTTGTGACTTGATCGAGCTAAAACCGTTTAACTTGGTTGGGCTGGAAGCCTTACGGCATTTGCTAACCACCGCCACACCGGAGACCACTCACAGTGAGGCTACTACCATCGCCATTCAGGCACCCAGCCTGTCAACACTGGTTGATGATATTGCCAAAGACGGGCACGGTTTGGTGATGCTGATGGGCAAAGGCGGGGTTGGCAAAACCACGCTGGCTGCTGCGGTCGCGGTAGAACTTGCCCGACGCGGCCTACCTGTACATTTGACCACATCAGACCCTGCCGCGCATTTAAGCGAAACCCTGAACGGCGCACTGGATAATCTATGCGTGAGCCGCATCGATCCGCACGCGGAAACTGAACATTATCGTCAGCATGTGTTAGAAATCAAAGGCGCACAACTGGATGCTAAGGGAAAGGCGCTGCTAGAAGAAGACCTGCGTTCACCCTGCACTGAAGAAATAGCTGTGTTTCAGGCATTTTCACGCATTATCCGTGAAGCCGGTAAAAAATTCGTGGTCATGGACACTGCACCAACAGGGCATACCTTACTATTGTTGGATGCTACCGGCGCTTATCACCGTGAAGTGAGCCGCCAAATGGCCGGGTCAGAAGTCCATTACCTGACGCCAATGATGCAATTGCAAGACCCCAAGCAAACCAAAGTGCTGTTGGTGACATTAGCTGAAACCACGCCAGTATTGGAAGCAGCTAACTTGCAAGCCGATCTACGCCGGGCGGGCATTGAGCCTTGGGCGTGGTTCATCAATAACAGTATCGCTGCCACGGTGGTGCATTCCCCACTATTGCGTCAGCGTGCCGCCAATGAATTGAAAGAAATCGAAACCGTAGCGACTGTGCATGCCCAACGTTATGCCGTGGTGCCTTTACTGAAAGAGGAACCCATCGGCGTGGAACTGCTACTGGAACTATCCCAAAGCAATAATTAATTGGAGTGCCCCAATGAATCAACCGACCTGTTCCACTTGTTCTGAGTCAGGCTTATCTTTCCTCGACCGTTTTCTTACCATATGGGTTTTTATCGCAATGGCACTCGGCGTTGGTGTTGGATTTTTCTTTCCGGTCGAGGTCAACACAATCAATACAGCTGTTTCGGTGGGAACGACCAACATCCCGATAGCCATCGGCTTGATCTTGATGATGTATCCACCCCTAGCTAAAGTCCATTATGAAGAATTGGGTGATGTGTTTCGCAATTGGAAGGTATTAATTCTCTCGTTAGTGCAAAATTGGCTTATCGGCCCGGTGTTAATGTTCGCCTTGGCGATGTTCTTTTTGCGCGACTACCCCGAATACATGACTGGCCTGATTTTGATTGGCTTGGCTCGCTGTATTGCAATGGTGATTGTTTGGAATGAATTGGCGAAAGGTGATAACGAGTATGCAGCAGGTTTGGTCGCTTTTAACAGCGTATTCCAGGTGTTGTTTTACAGTGTGTATGCTTGGCTGTTTATTACTATATTGCCGCCGTTATTTGGAATGCAAGGTAGCTTGGTGGCGATTACCATTGGTGAAATTGCTAAAAGTGTCTTCATTTATTTGGGCATCCCTTTTATAACGGGATTCCTGACCCGTTTTGTGTTAATTCGTGCTAAGAGCCAAGACTGGTATCAAGAGCGTTTCATACCCAAAATAAGCCCACTCACCCTCATTGCCCTATTATTCACCATCGTCGTGATGTTTTCGCTCAAGGGTGATTTAATAGTGCAACTGCCACTTGATGTAGTAAGGATTGCTATACCGCTGTTAATTTATTTTGTGGTGATGTTCTTAGTGAGTTTTATGATGGGAAAACTCATTGGTGCCGATTATGCGAAGACTACTACCCTGGCGTTCACCGCTGCCAGTAATAACTTTGAATTGGCGATTGCGGTCGCAGTGGCCGTTTTTGGTGTCAACAGCGGGGCGGCTTTTGCGGCCGTGATTGGGCCGCTAATTGAAGTGCCGGTGATGATTGCGTTAGTGAATGTGGCGTTTTTTTTCCGTAAACACGGATTTGTTTCAGAACTTGAAAACGGTTAACTATGGCTCATTTGCAAGGTGATCTGGAAATTGCGCTAAATGAGTGCAAGGTAATGTGAAAACACAAGCTGTTACAAATTGGGCGTGCTTTTTCTACCATAATCCCTATTTAAGGTCATTGACCAATCCTGAATCTTATCGGTTGCCTGCCGTATTAACGCTGAAAACCCCTCAACCGCCCCAACCGCATCAGGGGTTTTAGTGACCTGTTCCAGACTAAACAGTTGCTCGCCTATTTTGTGTTGGTTATCGGTTGGATGTGCCTCTACTGAAAAACGCACCACTACCCGCGCCTTATTTGGGTTATCGAATTGCTGCTCAAAATCCAATAAGTGGATAACCAAGGGGTAGGGTAGCGTTTTGGCACTATTCAGTAAGTGCTGTTCAATTAATTCCGGTGGGGACGCTACCCAAAGATCTAAACCATAAAATCTGACCCGGGTAGGGGCTGAATAGAGTAGCCGGTAGCGTATGCGGTTATCCCAAAACCAAGTGGGCGCATCGACCGTAATCAGGGGTTTATTAGCAATCTGCGTTGGCGAAGTCAAACCAAAATCATGCAGTGCCGGGCGTTTGGGGTTCATACACCCGGTACTGAATAATCCTGCCGAAATGAGAATTGCCGCTTTAAAGTACTGTTGCATTATTGCTCCTGATAACCCGGTTCACCCGGCCCAGAATCATGCTGATCCGGCCCCAGCAATAACTCCTGGGGATTATTTTCCAGCATGGTGGCAACGCGTTTAACCTGTTGCGTGGCGGAGTGCAGGTCGGTCAGCAGTTTATTGATTTTCGGTAAGGTGGTTTGGGTTAACTGCTCGCCGGAGCTTTTGCCTTTGTCCAGCAGATTACCAGCTTTGTTGCTGAGTGTCTGCACTTCCTGGGTGAGGCTCTGTAAATCTTGCATCAAGCCATTAATATGCGTTAAGGTTTTACTGGCATCAGAACTCAGGGCATTAATGTGGGTTAAGGTTTTTTTCGCCTCGGCACTTAACACGGGAATATCCGCCAGTGCCTTATCAACGCCTTTTTGGAGGTTCGACAGCTTATCGCTTAAGGTTTTCAGATTCGTTAAAATGCCGCCAATATTTTTTTCATTCTCCGTGCTTAGCAGGGCATCTAAACGCAGCATTAAGTGGTCGGCTTTTTTTAACAAATCTTCACCGGAATTTAACAGTTTATCGGTTAAGGAGGGCATTAAGGGGATGCGCAAAACCGGATCATCGCCCGGCGGCAATTCTTCCGGCAGTTTGCCGGAACTTTCCAGTTGAATTTGAGTTAAGCCCGTTACGCCTTTTAAACGCAAAGTCGCGTAAACGTCTTTGGTTAAGGTAATATTTTTATCTACTTCGATAGGGACTAAAATTAGCCCGGAAGCATTCGGATCAAATTCCACCTTAATTACCTTACCAACCGCGATGCCCCGAAAAAACACCGTGGATTCAGGATTAAGGCCAGATACTGATTCTTTGGCGGCAATCACATACAAGTTACGTTCCCGGTCAAAATGACCGATCCAGTAAACAATGGCTATTGTCGCTGTCACCAGTAACAACAAAAACAGCCCGGTCATCAGCGCATGATTATTTCGTCCCATCACTCGCCTCTTGATATTGAAATACGCGTTGCGCCCGCCGGTTGTGAAAAAACGCCGCAACAAACGGATGTTGTGCTTGTAAAATCTCTGCTAACGTTCCGAACGCTACCAGTTGATTATCCGCCAATACCGCCACTTTCGTACATAAATCGCGCAGAATATCCAGATCGTGCGTGACCATAATCACCGTAAATTGCAAATCCCGGTGCAGCTCGGACAATAAGGTCACAAAGTCCTCGCTGGCAATCGGGTCAAGCCCCGAGGTGGGTTCATCCAATAGCACCAGTTCCGGCTCTAAGATCAAAGAGCGCGCTAATGCCACCCGCTTGGTCATGCCGCCGGACAGGTCGGCTGGTTTTAACCAGGCATCTTGTGGAGCTAAGCCGACCATCGCTAATTTCATAAACACCAGCCGTTTGATAAATTCCTCATCTTTAATTTTTAGCTCGCGTAATGGGAAAGCAATATTGTCCAACACATCCAGCACACTGAACAGCGCGCCCTTTTGAAATAATACTCCGCAGTTATTCCGTAAGCGTTGCCCGTGGTTTGCCGCCACCGCTTGCAAGGATTGCCCCATAACTAACACTTCGCCCTGGCTGGGTTGCTGTAAGCCAATTATTTCACGCAACAAAGTGGTTTTACCACAGCCGGATGCGCCCACCAAGCCCAATATTTCACCTTTATTCAAGGTGAAATTAACATCTTTATGGATGACTTTATCACCAAAGCGCGTCCAGACATGTTCAAGCCTAACTGCCTCTGTTTGCAAGCTCATGGCATCCCTACGCCCATAAACAGAATGGCGAAAATCGCATCAATCATAATCACCACGGTAATTGCCACAACCACCGAATTAGTGGTTTCATTACCCAAACTTTCGGTATTGGGTTTGATCCTAAACCCAAAATGGCAGGCGATCAAGGCAATCATCAAGCCGAACACTGCACTTTTACCCAGACCAATAAAAATATTGGCTAAGGGCACCACATCCGGCAGTTTTAAAAAGAATTGCTGATAGCTAATATCCAACGTGGTTTGTGCTGAATACATGCCGCCGATTAGTGCCGTAGCACTTGTCCAGATGCTTAATAGGGGCATTGACAGGGTTAGGGCGACTACTTTCGGCAGGATTAAGCGTAACGAATGTGCAATACCCATTGCCGATAGTGCATCCAGTTCCTCGGTGACGCGCATGATGCCGATTTGCGCGGTCATCGCCGAACCGGAACGACCTGCAACCAGAATGGCTGCCAACAACGGCCCCAGCTCACGGATAATGCTTAAGCCCAGAATATCAATGATATACACTTCCGCGCCGAAAATTTTCAACTGCAAAGCAGATAGATAACTTAAGACGATGCCGATTAGAAAACCCACTAACGCCGTGATGCCTAACGCCCTTACCCCGGCTTCATACACCGTGCCGGAAATTTCCGCCCAAGGAATTTCACCGGGATGCAGTAACAGATAACCAATATCCAGGATCAGTTGCCCTAATAAGGTCAACAGCGCCAATACTTGCGCGTAAAAGCTCACCAGCGCTTCTTGTAGCGCATTGAAAAAGCGCTTGAAGAAAGCCGGTTGCGGCGCATGATCTGGAATTTTCTGGGCTTGCCAACGCCCGAGCAAGCGTTGATGTTCCGGGCTAACTAACAGCGTTGCAGGAGTGTTATTGCCCCAAGCCTGCCAGAGCATCAAGCTGCTGGCATTATCCAGCACCGTTACCGCAGTCATATCCCAGTGCAACGCTTGATCCTCGCTTAAGCTTTTGATTTGGAGGTGCAGCTCAGGGGTGTTAAGGAGATTGTGCAGATTCCAACTGCCGGACAGTTTGGCGCAACGCTGCCCGTTGTCTTGCTGCAAGACTTCTAATGTTGGCGTTGAGTTAGAATTGGCTGAATTGTCAGTCATGGTTATACAGTATGCATCAGCTGCAAAGCGGCATTAAGCAGGTGGGAAAAAGCTTGAACAGGATTATAACGGTTATTTGGTTGGCTGAGGGGTTAAACGCTTGTAGCGGGGTAGGTGCGGATAGGTTGAAGTAAATAAGTAATAGAGCAAACTTGCCCAATGATCATGGATTAGTCAGGTAAGGTGTATTAGTCTCGACCTGATCTGACACATCGGCTTGAAAAGATGAGAGTTACCGGTTTTGATATGGGTGCCGGATCCTTAATCAAAACACAAAAGGCAACTCTCATGCTACATACTA
>JBEBJQ010000039.1:0-37805 GCA_040079795.1 Methylococcales bacterium | reverse complement strand
GATTAAAGGTGTCAAATTCGTTAATGGAATTAAGCAAACTGAAGATCAAAAACAGGAAGCCGCTTAAGATTCCATACACCAGATTTGACTATAGCTCGCGAAGCTCCCGGGCGAAGAAGGCTGAGGCTTTTTTTAACAGTTCATTATCCGATTTTAATTGGCGGTTTTCGGCTTCTAATTGACGGATACGCTGTTGTTCATGCGTTAACGGTTTACCAATCCCTGCTTGACCAAGTTGTTCTGCTTCGACCTGTTTCAACCAGCGTCTGACGGCTGTTTCTCCCACCTGCATATCCTGGCAGACTTGGGCAACGCTTAAACCAGAAGATTGGATCATTTTGACCACTTCCAATTTAAAAGCACCATCAAATACTCGACGTTTTTTACTCATTTTAGGTAGTTCCATTCTTAGTTGATTAATTTTATCAACTTATCAGGGTGTCCGTTTTTATTAGACCACTACAAAGTATTGCGCCCTCGGGCGCAAGAACCCGATCAAAACAAATTCGCAAAGCGGCTCCTAATAGTAAAAAACGAAAACCAACTATTACCCTTCCACAAAATACCACCAAAATTAATACGCGCAGAAAATAAGCAGCAAAGAAGCCGGCATAAAGTATGCAAAATCATAGCCTTGAAGACTTTATGCTTGATCCGGTATTTTTACCGTTCTAAACCGGTAATACTTCACAGAATTCACGCTGTATTCACAGTATAAAGTACACAATCTTTTTACATTTACAGCAAGCATCTACCTCCTAATTAAAAAGGAACTTATATTGTGCAGGGACGCACATTTTTTTTAATGCGCTGAGATAAAAAAGTTAAATTTCCTAACCCTAGATTGAGGAATGCCAAGATGAACACTCAACTGATCAATTTTCTGAATGATATTATCGGCCTTAACAGGATCGTAGCCTGCATAAAATCACTGGCTGGAGAAGACACCGAGATGCCGCTGGCTGAGGCATTGATAATCAGCCGGGTGCTATTTGCTGTCGTCATGTTCGGTTTTATCGGCTATTTTTTTGACCGGATGAAACAATCAGTGTCTGCCCGGGAATTAACAACAAAATTAAAACGCACACAGGAACGATAGATAGGGGAAGAGTTGATGGATAAATCGGCCATTGCTGATACTTAAATGCTGAAAATAATGGCTATCCATTCATGCCCAGTTCAGCAACGACCCGTTAACCTGCACTGGACAATTGCTAACAGCATAATTAAAAGCGTTCCGTGTTGAATTTAATAATCGATAAACTATTAAATTTTTTTTACAAGGTGCCGCTAAAGAGACTAATAATCGATACTCAACAATGAGTGGTGACGACAGTGAAAGTGATCAATGAAAACAATACTTCAACAGAAAACCAGACGATAAATTTTGATGCTCTCTGCCAGGAATTTGATGGACAAAGCTTTTACGGCTTAGAATATGTTCTTGAGGAGGTGTTCCAACAGCCCGCAGTTGCCTCAATCACGCTTAGCAGTTCCACCGTCGATTGGTTTGGGTTATTAGGCTAAGAAAAGGCCTTCTACCCTAATTACCTAAACGCTCAAGCGTTTAGGTAAAAATGCCCAAACAACAGCTTTCACCCCCTTAGCCTATTGCAAGGCTAAAGCCTCACCGCTTCCGGTGTAACTGATACCCGGAATACACATGATTGATAAAAACAGGTAGGGTGATTGCCCGCACCTGTTTCAGTTAAGCAGCCCTTATTTAACCGATACAAGCGAAAATAAAAGCGGGTCTGAGCCTGGAACCAATGCCATTTCAGCTGAAACTTGAACCTGGATGCTCTCTTTATTCATGAGATTCACCTTGGGTAACAGCACTTGTCCGCTCGAGGCATTAAACGTCGCAGCGGTCTCGGAGCTGGCTGTGGTTAGGTCTGCTTTATCCAAAACGAAGCCAAAACCGGTAGGGCTATCACTTAAAGAAGTTAATTTTAAAGTTGCCTGGAATTTGGCATTGCCTACATTAACCACCGGTAAGGTCAGTTTTTTGGTATCAAACTCAAAAGTAGCGGTTGGTGCAGCAGGGGCATTGTTTTTCGGAAATCCGGCGTTTTGCCAGGCCAACATAGCGGCTTTTTGTTCAGTATTGAGTACTGGCAGGCCGCTGGAAGCTGGCGGCATGGTCATGTTTTGCACGGCTCTTACAATAGCCCTCGGAGCCATGCTTTTTGCAGCATCATAAGTGTCCCAATTGACAGTGTCTGGCGCGCCTTTGCGTTGAGCACCGGTTAAAGTCGAGGAATGGCAGTCCAAACAATTAGTTGCAAAAACCTTTTCGCGAATGCCGTTATCACCATCATAAACCGGCTCGATTGCACAAGCCAATCCAGCCATAAAAAAGGAGCTGCCAAGCCATAGTATTGTTTTAAGTTTCATAATAGTTGCCTGCTCTATTCGGTCGTTGAAACCCTATCCTTACCCGTAATTTAACTAAACGCTACGCTAGGTTTTATTACTATCAGCAAGCAACGCTGCTTTGCAAACGGTTGCATGAACTCGGGCGACTAATTAAGTAGCAGCTATCGTTAAATTTCCTGCGTGCATAACTGCACGCTACGCTGTATATTCAAGATGACAATGAAAGGACCCGTCACCCCTTCTGCCTATTCTGTGCTACGCAGTTCGGAAGCAAGACGTTCATTCTCCTCGACTTCTGGCTAAACTGCAACTGTCTGTAAGCCGCTTAAAAGTGTTGTTACCTTGTTTTTTTAATTAATCATGTTAATCAAAGAGTTCATAACTGATTTGTCCACCCAACACGCGTTGGCCTATGCTGTCGGAAGCATAGGTATTCTGGTGGAATGGCGCGCATATGCGCTGCCTTCTGGCGTTGATTTCCGGCGCTGGTCAGCAATGGGGGCGGTGTTGTGGGCTATGCAATATATGCTGCTGGCTGCATGGACTGCCGGGCTCACGATGGGCACTACCGCTTTACGTACGATGCTTTCCGGTAACCTTGAAAAAAGCGTGTATAAACATTGGATAGCAATAGGGTTTGTAACTTTATTTTGTGTGCTAACCACTATTTCCTGGCAAGGCCCGGTTTCTTTGCTCCCGGCATTTGCAGTCATCAATACCACGCTGGCTTTGTTTTACCTGGATAATCGGACAATGCGCATAAGCCTTTTATTTTCCAGTATCGCGTGGATCATTAATGACCTCTATTGGCAGGCATGGCCAGCACTGCTGGCTGAAAGCGTTGCTGTGGGTATTAATGGTTATACTATCCGGAAGTTATTGAGTAAATAAACGTATTAAAGCATTGGTACGCTATCCGGTAACACAAACTTGATGTCTAAGCTGCGCAAATAGGTGTGTAATCCAGCATCTTGTAAGGGAATAAGATGCCCGTCGCTGGCGGACCCATTAAAATGTGCGTGCCAGTAGCCTGGGGGTGTAATAAAAGCAGAACAAGGCTTCCAGTTTATTCGCGTCGGGTTGAGTATTTCACCTTGCGCAGAAATGCTTGTTCCAACCAGAGTATAGCAACCGGGCTCACAATCTAAAATTAAATCCAAGGCGACCGATTGATGCCGGTGCGGTAACTGTACCGCACCCTTTGGAAGCACGCCGAGCATAGCCCAAAGGGTGTGCGTCACGGTTAAGGTTTGATCCATAGCTTTATTTGCCAGCAAAACACTGATGCGGCTGCGGTTAACTGCGTTGGCTTCTTTTCGGGCTTTATCCAATTCCCGCAACGCAGCTTCGGAAGTATACAGTGTCGGTTTAAAACGCGGTAGATTCGCCTTAACACCCAGGTAGCGCAGCAACGGCTCATCATGCACTAGATAAAACGTAGCATCCACCACTGCAAAATGACGGATTTCCTGCCCAATCGGCAACACTACGAAATCGCCGGTTTTCCAGGGTATATCAATGCCATCAAATTCAGTGTGGCCACTGCCGTGCATCACATAAAACAGCTGGGAGGTAGCATTAAAATGAGTAACTATAACTTCCCCAGCCTGGATATTTACAAAGTTAGCACACAGTGCCGGACTGGTTGCAGGGCCCTCACAACCTAATTGATCACTGACATCCAGCGGAATAATTTGGGTGCGGCCCGTTTCATGTAGCTCACTGCCGAATTCTGCAAAGGGAATTTTGGAGATTACGCCGGAGCCTATGGGATCAGCAGCTTTTGTATATTCGTAATATGCTCCGTTCTCAATTAAACCCTTGAGTAAATCGGCGTTGTCTAGGGTAGCCATGGAACTCACCTCGAATGAAAATGATTGAGCTTATAATGAAGCTGAGCAATTGATTGTTTCAATCACCTAAATCAAATAACAGATTTTAGTACTTACTCAGATATTAAGTGAGTACGTGCAACTGTTTTTAAAATTCGTCATTCCGGCAGGAATTCGCTCCGCGCACTAACGGGTGCCGGAATCCAGGCCACAGGGATGCCTCTAAGCTTACCGTCCTTGGCACTGGATACCCGCTTCCCGGCGGGTATGACGCACTTTTTTGCTTCAGTCGCCAACAAAACTCTCTAACTCAGGCTTTAAATGAGTTATGCATTGTTACTTAATACGAAATATTGATTAGATTTCCACGATGCCATAATTAACAGCTAAAAAACTATTTTTAAATCTGAGTGTATACTCACCATTATAGCCATTATATCCCTGTTTTATAACATCACCTATTTGGCTACCATATTGATAAATATCCCCAACGACCCGGTCTACAATAATAGTCTCATTCATAGGCAATGCAGAGCGTAAGGTATTTATAGGCCGGGAATTATTTCCTAAATCTTCAACTCTAACCAATTCGTATCGACCAGCAGGCATAGTGCTTGGGTCAATTTTAGAAATCCAACTACCTGAATCATCTAATTCAAATAAAATAGCAAGCTCCCTACCTTCACATTTTACTACCATACTATACCGCGCATGGGGAGTTCCAATGCCTATAATAAATGAATTAACATTTTCATTAACGTAGCGCGGAAATTCCAAGCTTAATGGTATTTTATTTTCAACATTATCCAATACTGTAATGGATTCAGGCGACTCTAATAGGATTGATTCAATTTTACCCTCCATTATTAAAGGCTGCCTGGGATAGTTATATAACATTTCGTTAGAAATATTTTTGAGCGCGCTATAGACTAAATCGACATAATTCATAACGACAGTATGCCCCATCAAATAGTTTATATGTGCCTCAACCGGAATCCCGGCCGATAAATACGCATGCAATAAATTAACTTTATCGACCATTGGTATAACTACGTCGTGACTGCCCATCTCAAGCAGTATTTCTGTGCCCCTATCTTTCAGGTTTTTAAGCTTAATCGGGCTATCCAGGTTATACGTAGTGTGTAAAACTGCCTCGTCAGTTGTACCGGTAAGAATATTCATTAGTGCATCCTGCACATTCAAATTAGTGATAGGATAGCGGAACTTTATATCCCACGCCCCCCGATAACCCACACTCCAATCCATGGCATACATTAAATTAGGCAAAGTTGGACCGGCTAATGATGCAACCAAGCTGAGATCATTATAGGGATTGCCAACACACGCATAGCGTACTTTAAACTGCGTAATTTCAGGATGACTTGCCATATTAAGTGCAGTTGTACCGCCGCGAGAATTTCCCATCGTTACGACTTGTGAAGGGGCTATGCCTAACTCTGGAATAACTAGACCCATAAGACGATTTAAGTCAGTATAGGCCTTGGTATTAACCGTCCGTGCAGCGACCGCTCCGCCACCATTCCATATTATGCCAATTGCACCCTGTCTATTATGCTGATACAGGCTTCCAAGGATATTAAAAATATCAGCGCCATTTTCTGCAACAAAATTATCATTTAACCCATAGCTTCCAAGCATAAGTAAGGGGTATTGTTTAGTTGAATCCCAATCAGGTGGCAATATGATAGTGAATAAATTATTTTCAAATACTAATGAATGGATAATTTGAGCTTGATATAAGTGAGGTTTTAATACCTTCTGTATATCTGATGTATTTTTAATTTCAATCCCAGGTTGTAATAACTGGTATTCAACACCTGTTGCAACACAAATTGCTTCCAATAACGCAATCACCGTAAGATCCGAAGGAGTGTTTATATCATAATTCATCCCTATATAATTATCTACAGTGGGAAATATATCGTTATATAACGGAATAAGTGTTTGCCCTTGTTTATATTGGCTCTCACCTATATCATTATATAAATCTATTTTAGTATCAATACCCAATAATGAAAATCCAATATTGGCTGCGTAATGGGTTAAAAGCGGCAATTGATGTTGTTGGTTATTGCATTTATTAGCCGCCACACTATAATTACAAGTGATGATACTTAATATCACGGCTAGCCATAATTTTATAATAGTTGAATGCGACAGCATTAGCATTAAAGTGAAGTAATAAAACTTAATATTGAAATTTGCATGTTATTTTTAAACCAAACCTAAATTATCTATTCAATTAAATACTAAACCCAAAAAAATTTATTGGTGCCAGCGAATCTCAAGCCACAATACGAAAAGACAAGCAAAGATTGCTATCTATGACGGTCTAACCTTTGTTTTTACTAAGCTTACTGCAATTATTGCGCACAATTGAACGCCTTATACTAGCGCAGAAAGCTATGTCCACAAAATAATCATTTTGCCTTATTCATCATGCATTCATGTAATGCGCCGTATAACGCTAACGTGATATTCCATTTCAAAAGCTTAGGCCTGCAAGATTATTTATGGAATTTGTCACCGGCGTTTATTTTTGTGTTTAAGATTTGGAGATCAAAATGATGAAAATTTTATTAAAAAGCCTATTAATAGTGGGTGCATGCAGCAATTTAGGTTTCGCAGATACCGCTCCAGAAGTGATTGGCGGCGATCAGGCAATAGCAGCTGAAACCAATGCCCAGGGGTTTCTGGAAAGTATCCAGCTGTTCCAGCAACAATCATCTAATGGCAAACTCGCGCGTACAACCAGTACATATTATTACAATACCGATGAATCCAAAATTAAGGCTTTGTATGGAAAATGGCAGGTTAATTACCTTGCGCCTGAACCCCGCAACGGCATTCTTGACGTTGATGGTACTTTTGTAGATAAAAATTTTGGCTACTACGGCTGGGATAGCAAAAGTACTTTCGGTTGTTATTACGAACCTAACCAATTTAATACCATTTATACCTACCAGTGCTTACATGCAACGGATGCGTCGGGCAAAATTTTTGAACGCTTTCTCTTTTATATTAATGGCAATAATCTTATCGGCAAATACCATAGTGGTACTGCATCGGACTTCATAACCAAGCTTACTGCCAATCAATTGCTTGATTTCACCGGCAGCTCCAAAAAATGTGCCGATTCCTGTTACGATGACTTAACGGGTGAGCTGAGTATTCCCAAGGTTAGCGTGTCAGGAAAAAACTACAGCGTCATTATGAAACGGGAAAACAATGGCCTGTTTAGCTTAAAAGTGATAAATCCTTTATGATTTACAGGAAATTACTTGTACAATCCGAGCCATAAAGCGTTGCTGTTGCACGCATGATGTTATTCAGTAGTTCGTTTTTATCCTGGAGGCCTTATGTCCATTACCCCTGCCTTACTGCCATCGCTATTACAAAGTCTTGCAGATGTCATTGCGGCTAACGCAGAAACTGTCACCGCATTAGACCAAGCGATTGGCGATGGTGATCATGTTTATAACTTGCAACGCGGCATTAATGCGCTGCTGCCGCAAGGCGAGGCATTAGCGCAATTGGATTGGGCGGCTGTCTGGCAGAAAATCGGGTTTTGCTTAATGTCAACAGTAGGCGGTGCAGCAGGATCGCTCTATGGCACTTTGTTTATCAGTATGGGTAAAGCAGTCCAGGGAAGGACTATTACCCTTGCAAGCTTCGCAGATATTTTTGCACAGGGTGTGGAGGCCGTTAAGCACCGGGGTAAAGCGGATATAGGGGAAAAAACCCTGTTGGATGTATTCATTCCGGTAGCGAACAGTTTACAACAAGCAGCGACCCAGTCGGTAGCGTTAGCAGAAGTTTTAAATACGCTAGCCCAGGTCGCAGCCGCCGGTATGGAATCAACACGGGATATGCTCGCGACTAAAGGACGCGCCTCTTTTCTAGGTGAACGCAGCCGCGGACATATTGACGCGGGCGCTAAAACTGCGCAATTAATGATTGCTGCAATTATTGGGGTTCTAGCAAAACAGTCAACAACCCCAGCGTAGGGCTGCGGTATGCACTGGTGCATCCCATAACTTTAATAATTCATCATCCAGCAAAGTGAGGGTTAGTGAACAACCCGCCATATCCAAAGAAGTCGTAAAATTACCCACCAGCGAGCGGAAAATGCTGACCCCGCGTTTTGCCCAGAATTGCGCGGCGATGTCGTACACTAAATACAATTCCAATAACGGTGTCGCCCCAAAGCCGTTAACATGCAATAACACCCGCTGTCCTTTTTTTGGCTGCAATTCTTGATCGATAACGCTAGCTAAATGCTCAATTATTTCAGTCGCACGGCTCAATGGCAGGGTTTCGCGTCCCCGCTCACCATGAATACCCACACCCATTTCACACTCATTATCCTTAATGTCGAAAGTCGGCTTACCCAACGCCGGCACTGTACAACTACTTAAAGCAACACCCATCGAGGCGGTAGCCTTATTAACCCGGTCACCTAATGCTTTACAGGTAGCTAAATCTGCGCCTTGCTCGGCAGCGGCACCCAGGATTTTTTCAACAATCAATGTCCCTGCAACGCCGCGGCGTCCAGTACTGTGATCTTTCGCCAAAGCAACATCGTCAGTTACCAACACCGTGGCATTGGGATAATCCAGCATTTCAGCGGCAATTTCAAAATTCATCACATCACCGGCATAATTTTTGACGATAAACAGTACCCCCGCCCCATTATTTACCATGCTGGCTGCTGCCAGCATTTGATCAGGCGTCGGGGAGGTAAATATCTGCCCTGGACAGGCGGCATCCAACATGCCTAAGCCTACAAAGCCTGCGTGCAAAGGTTCATGCCCAGAGCCACCGCCGGATAACAAGGCAACTTTACCTGGAATAGCAGGATTAATTCTTTTAATGAAGTGTGGCTGGAGATTTAATTCAATAATGTCCGCATGGGCTTTAGCAAAACCCTGCAAGCTTTCATCCAGCAGGGTATCAACGCTATTGAGGAATTTTTTCATGGGCTTATCATCCAGTTAATTAATCAGTGCTTGGCAAACAAACTGCCTGGCATGATTATAACTGATCTACACCCAACGACAATGGCGCTAAACAGGAATCATAGTACTACACTGGCAACCGTCAATTGTAAATGAATGAGCTGCGCCATAATCTTGTCATTCAAGCTAATCAGGTCTTGGGAAAGTTCTTGCGCAAATTCAAACTCCCCCGCCTTACATAAATCGATGACCTTAGAACCCAGTTGATGCACTTCGGCGTGAATCGGCGCGATGGCGGTAAATTCAGGCAAGTGACTGTAGTTAAGGGCGCCATGTCCCATATACCACTGACCGAAACGGCATTGATTGTGGTCTTTATGTTCCCAATCGGCTGAACTTAAGGTCTTACCATCGGTACTGTTGACGAGTTTAGTCAGCCATTTTAAGTGATCGTATTGGGCAACTAACAACGGAAAATCATTCAACTCCCATTGCACATTTGCCCATAATGCCCAGCTGGGGTCAGGTATAAATTGCTTACCCCAAGCCAATACGGCATCAGGCGGCATTGGCCGGGCGATACCGTAGCCTTGCGCAAGATCGCAACCGATCCGCATGAGCAAAACACCATGCTCCGCAGTTTCAACGCCTTCAGCGATTACCCGACGGTCAAACACCGTCGCCAAGCCAATGACGGCCTCGATTAAAGCCAAATCTTCCTTGTTGTCCAACATATCCCGCACAAAAGATTGATCCACCTTTAAAGTATCTGCCGGTAAACGCTTAAGATAACTTAATGATGAATAGCCGGTACCAAAATCATCCAAAGAAAAAGTGACCCCCAATGCCTGACAGGCATGAATCAATCGCCGCACTTGCTCAATGTCACCCAGGGCAACAGATTCTAAAATTTCAATTTCCAGCAAATGCGGCGGCACATGGGCATAACGCGCAAGAATTTCAGTGAGCCGCGTCAGAAAATCGGGATGTTGAAAATGCCGGGCGGCAATATTCACACTCACTACCCAATGTTTATCAGCATCTACCCATTCTGCAATTTGTTGCAACGCCTGCTCGATCACCCATTCACCGATTTCAATAATCAGATCTGTGTGCTCTACAAAAGGTAAAAATGCCAAAGGCGGCACCAAGCCGCGCTCTGGATGCTGCCAGCGTAACAATGCCTCCATGCCCACAACCTGACTGGTGCGCATATTCACTTTCGGTTGGTAATAAAGGCATAACTCATTATCTAACAGTGCCTGCCGGACCCGCTCCCGGGTCTGATAGGAACTCTGGGTTAGCTGTTCATATTCAACATCAAATAAATGAAAGCGGTTACGTCCTGACTGTTTGGCTTTGTACATTGCCTGATCAGCATGTCTTAAAAGCGTGTCTGCATCCACGTTATCCAGGGGATAAATGGCCATGCCTATGCTGGCAGAAATTTGAATGGATTGCCCCTCAATAAAATAAGGCTCAGCCATTGAAGACAAAATTCTTTGTAAAAAAACCTGCATTTCATCAACCGTATTGGAATTACCAATAAGCAAAGCAAATTCATCTCCGCCCAGCCGCGCCAGGGTATCTTCGCCCCGCATGACGCTATGCATCCGACGGGTGACTGCCACCAATAGTTGATCTCCAATGGCGTGACCATAAAGATCGTTAATCTGCTTAAAATCATCCAAATCCATTTTACAAACACCCAACAGGCTTTTTTGCCGCCGGGCATTCATCAAGGCGCAGGAAAAACGATCCGCCAATAAGGCACGGTTAGGTAAGCCGGTCAAAACATCATGCCCTGCTTGCCATTGCACAGCCTTCATTAATTGGCATTTTTCAGTAACATTACGGAACACGACCAAGCAACCCAGCAAGGCTCCATTCCTTAAGTAAATGGGGCTAGCGGAGCTTTCAATGTTATATTCCAGACCATCACGGGAAATCAGCAGAATTTGGTCAGTTGCCTCCTCTAACACACCATTTTTAAGCACGTTGGCAACCGGATCGACAACCTCATTTCGGGTAATCTCATTAATAATATGAAAAACCTCAACAACCGGTTTACCAATAGCTGCATTCACTTGCCAACCAGTCAAGATAACCGCCGAATGATTAAGAAATGTAACAACCCCCTGATCATCGGTGGTAATAACCCCATCCCTTATGGAAGCCAGGGTTATTTCAGCACGTTCTTTTTCAGCACACAGGGCTAAAGCTGATCTGGCGTTTGGGCATCTACCGTGAGTGGTCGCTTGTATTTGTTGAATTTCGGCCAGATCCTTAAAGCTATACACCAAACCTGAAGTTAGCGAATCGAGCTGGTAGGACGTAACCGCATAAGCGAAAACCCGGCCATTTTTTAATTCAACAACGCTGGAAGAAGTGACTGGCAATGCTGACCAATACCCTTGGGTATCACGTAAAAATTGCTCTGGATGGATTAACTGATCCGCCAGTAGTTTTAAAACCTGCTCAGCATTCAATCCATCCAATGCATCAGGGGCACATTCCCACAGGGCAGCCATTCGGCTATTGGCACAGACCACCGTCCCCTCTTGCAAAAACACCAGCACGCCGTCGCTTAAAGATTCGATAGCTATGCGTAATAAAGCAAGTGACTGCGTTAATGCCTCAAAGCGTTTTTTAAAGGCGTTTAATGCCTGAGTGGAAACTGCATCTTGCTGGGGTAAATGGTCTAGTAAAGCCTGCCACTCAACATCAGCGTCCAAATTGATGCCAGGTTTTTTAATATCAGCGGTCGTATCATCCATACAGTACAAGTTCAATTGATAAGATGTTGGTCAATGCACTACAAACTAGCGGCAGATAAAATATAACAACTTCAATAACCGAACTTGCTATTACCCGCCGCGCTTGCTATTCATTCACTTTGGGTAATCGACCTGCAAGACTGCAACAAACAGAATCAGACTAATACACAGCCAAAAATGATGACCTTAAGTATAGTTGAGCACAATTTTTCTGCTGGCTTAGTCACTTAGAAATTTTATAAAAAAGCACTTTTTGGGGAAATTTATTTTAAAAGATTTAACGTACTGACTCCGGAACCTTGATTTGTGGCAGTTGGGAGGTTTTTTCACTTTCCAACTGGCAATTAGAGTACGAAAAAATGCAATCCTTTGTTGCAGATGCTAACCAAAGAATACGCAAATTTAAGGGGAAACATTTTTGGGGTTCAATAACCCTGCTTACAACTTACTTTTTACCAACTGGTAAACAGCTTCAGCGGTAGTATCAGCATCCTTAAGCAGCGCGTCCAATTCAGCCAGCCGGGCTTCGGCGAAATCACGATCCTTAAGTGCCCCGGTATTAATATAGACATTTAATGCCGCACTTTTTAAAGCGCCGAAACCTGCCATCGCCGCAACACCTGCATCACTGATTACATTGATATTGCCTTTTTCCGCGGCTATCTGGCTCAGCTTAATCGTTTCAGCACAGGCTTTAGCGCACGCCAATGGCACTTGCGTAGCGGCTTTTAATGCTGCTTGGATAGCTGCGCTACGGCTGGTTTTTTCAGCGTCCGTTTCCTTTGGCAAGCCATACGCGGCCATCACGCAGTCAAATACATCTGCGTCTGCTTTAATCATGTTAGTTAAATTTTCACGCAGGCGTTCTGCTTGCTGTAATAGCGCCTGCATGTCCGCTTCAACTGCAATATATTTCGGTTTACCAAGCGTTAAATTACAAACCATACTGACCAACGCAGCAGCTTGTGCGCCCATGACCGCCGCTGCACCGCCACCACCGGGAGTGGCCGCTTTGCTGGCGAGTTGGTCTAAAAATAGTTGTAAGGATTGGTCTTTTAGGTCAGTCATTTAGATACTCTACAGTTTAGAATTAATGTCGTATTGGGCATCCGCACTCAGTTATTTACTCACGCCGCCAACGCGTTGAGCCATCAGGGGCATCTTCCAAAATAACACCCTGCGCGATTAAGTCGTTGCGAATTTTATCCGCCAAAGCCCAGTCTTTGGCTTTTTTAGCATCAAGACGCAATTGGATTTGTTGCTCAACGAATTCCTCTGAAACATTAGACGCTATTGAGATAGTTGAACTGAATTGAGGCATCGAAGCAGAAAGCGTCATGACACCTGTTTTTAAAAAAGCTTCAGGATCATCCTGCAAAATACCCAACAAACCCGCTAAAAATTTTAAGGTAGCCGCCAAGCTTTCAGCCTTGGCTTGATCATGCCCTTTAGCCTTATTTAACTCCCTCGCCAAATCAAACAGCAGGGCAACCGCAACTGGCGTATTAAAATCATCATCCATGGCCTGTTCAAAGCGGTTTTTATAGTCCTCTTCTACAGGTAATGGGACATTTTTAACGTCGCGCAAAGCCGTATACAATCGCGTCAATGCTACGCCCACATCATCCAATTGCTCATCCGAATAATTTAACGCACTGCGATAGTGGCTAGACAAAATAAAAAAGCGAATCACTTCCGGCTTATAACGTGCCAGCACCTCCCGTACGGTAAAAAAATTGCCTAAGGACTTGGACATTTTTTCTTCATTGACCCGCACAAAGCCATTGTGCATCCAGTAGTTAACATACTTTTCCCCAGTCGCCGCTTCCGATTGGGCGATTTCATTTTCATGGTGCGGGAACTGTAAATCCATACCACCACCGTGGATATCAAAATGATTCCCCAAACAACAAGTAGACATAGCCGAGCATTCTATATGCCAACCGGGCCGCCCCATTCCCCAGGGCGATTCCCAGGCAGGCTCATTGGGTTTCGCCATTTTCCAGAGCACAAAATCTAAAGGATTTTGCTTTGAGTGGTCAATATCCACACGCTCACCAGCCTGTAAGTCATCCAGATTTTTACCTGACAATTGCCCGTAGCTTGGGAATTTTGTAACACTATAAAAAACATCCCCATTACCACCTACATAAGCAACCCCTTTATCGATTAGGGTCGTTATGAGGGTAATCATACCTGCGATGGCCTCTGTTGCTTTCGGTTCAATATCCGGCGGCAACACTGACAAAGCCCGTTCATCTTCGTGCATGGCATTAATAAAGCGTTGTGTTAACACAGCAATGGTTTCATCGTTCTCCTGGGCACGCTGAATAATTTTATCGTCAATATCCGTAACATTCCTTACATAAGTGAGCGCATAACCCGAATGCCGCAAATAACGTGCAACGGTATCAAACACCACCATCACTCGCGCATGACCGATATGACAATAATCATAGACAGTCATACCGCATACATACAAACCAACTTTACCTGCGACACGCGGTTTAAAAATTTCTTTGTTGCGGCTGAGGGTGTTATAAATTTTTAACATAAATTAAGGTCGGCTAAAGCAGTTGCGTCAATAAAGCGGGTAAATTTAACAAGTTTATCCCTTCTCTTTCAAGTGAAAAAAACATAAAATCTAAACTTTACAATCACCTTAAGGAATCCCTATGCGCATCGTTAATTTTGCTATGCTGCTCCTTTTAATTTCAACCACCTCTTTTGCAACAGGAAAAAAAATGTCTGACACCCAAACCCGCATTAAATTAACCACCAACCTTGGCACCATCACCGTACAACTGAATACCGAAAAAGCCCCCGTTTCTGCTAAAAATTTTTTAACTTACGTCAAAGAGGGCTTTTATAACGGGACGATTTTTCACCGGGTTATTCCAAGCTTTATGGCACAAGGTGGTGGGTTTGATACCAAGTTTACCCAAAAAGCGGTTCACGGCCCGATCAAAAACGAAGCTGACAATGGCTTAAAAAATAAACGCGGCACATTGGCCATGGCACGCACCAATGATCCCCAATCTGCCACTGCGCAATTTTTTATAAATTATAAAGACAATGCTTTTCTTGATTACACAGCCCCTAACTCACAAGGCTGGGGTTATGCGGTTTTTGCTGAAGTTGTCGAAGGCATGGATGTAGTTGATGCGATGGCCAAGCAACCTACCGGAAACCGTGGCGGCCACCAGGATGTGCCGCAAACCGACATCGTGATTGAGAAAGCTGAAGTTATTGAGTAAAACGGTTGCTGTAGGGACGCAACATGTTGCGTCCCTACAAACCAATTGGTCTCTACAAACCACCATCGTCTTAGCCTCAGATTAAACACCAGTAAACCCCGAAACCTGAAATCCAGTGCGATTGGTGAAAGGCAAGCAGCGGATATGCATAGATCTCAATCATATAGTTCTGAATGCCGCAAATACTTAATCATTTATGTAAAAAACCCTATTTTTCAATAGTTACATTTTAATGATCAATTACAAAACTAATCCATTGCACAAAAAATAATGCTAGAGAACCTTTAAATATTGACTTTTAGAGGGAAACAATTAATCTAGGAGGCTTGGAGTGAAAATTTCCTGATGTAAGTTTTGAAAGTCACCCAAAAAACTAATATTAGTCTTAAAAAAATAATCGGCACTTTGTCGTGTAACAAAAATACACGGAGGAATACTTATAATGAAACCTTTTAAAAGCTTACTACTGGCTTCAAGCATTGCAGCTATACTCGCCGCCCCCTCTATTTCAAGTGCGAATAGTGGTGTTGAAAAGCTCACTCAAAACCCTGCTAACTGGGCAACTTGGGGTGGTAATTATGCCGGCACACGTTACAGTGAATTAAATCAAATTACTGCCAGCAACGTGAAAACCCTGCAACCTGCTTGGTCTTTTTCTACCGGTGTTTTGCGTGGACACGAAGGTGGCCCATTAGTTGTTGACGATGTTCTATATATCCATACCCCATTTCCTAATACTGTCTACGCTTTAGATCAAAAAACCCAAGCAATCATCTGGGAATATACCCCGACCCAAGATGCTGACGTCACTATTCCTGTAATGTGCTGCGACACCGTCAACCGCGGTTTGGCTTATGGCGATGGCAAAATCTTCTTACAACAATCTGATACCGTTTTAACAGCACTTGACGCTAAAACTGGTAAAAGAGTTTGGAGCGTTCAAAACGGCGACCCAAAATTAGGTATGACCAACACCAACGCACCTTTGGTTGTTAAAGACAAAGTGTTGACCGGTATCTCCGGCGGTGAATTTGGTGTGCGTGGTTTCTTGGCTGCTTATGACATCAATACCGGCAAATTAGCTTGGAAAGGTTACAGTGTTGGTCCCGATGCAGGCACCTTAATCAACCCAGACAAAACCACAACTTGGAAAGACGGCAAAGTTCAAAAAGTCGGTAAAGAGTCTAGCACTTCTACTTGGCAAGGTGACCAATGGAAAATCGGTGGCGGCACAACTTGGGGCTGGTACAGCTATGATCCAAAATTAAACTTGGTTTATTACGGATCTGGTAACCCTTCTACCTGGAACCCAGTGCAACGTCCTGGCGACAACAAATGGTCTATGTCCTTATGGGCTCGTGATGCTGACACTGGTGAAGTTAAATGGGTATATCAAATGACCCCACATGACGAATGGGACTTTGACGGTATCAATGAAACGGTTCTGGTTGACCAAGAAGTTAAAGGAAAAATGCATAAGACCATCGTGCATTTTGACCGTAACGGTTTTGGCTACACTTTAGATCGTGAAACTGGGGAACTGTTAGTCGCTGAAAAATTCGACAAATCAGTTAACTGGGCAACCCATGTTGATATGAAAACTGGTCGTCCAGAAGTAGTTTCGAAATACTCTACCGAACAAAACGGTGCAGACGTCAATACCGTTGGCGTATGTCCAGCTGCGTTAGGGTCTAAAAACCAACAACCGGTTTCTTACTCACCACAAACTGGTTTGTTCTATATTTCCGGTAACCACCTGTGTATGGAATATGAACCATTTGAAGTTTCCTACACTGCGGGTCAGCCTTATGTAGGTGCAACTTTAACCATGATGCCCGCAACTGCTAATGCTATTACAGGTAAACCTGAAGAAACCACTCACTTAGGTCAGTTTACTGCTTATGACGCTAAAACCGGCAAAATTGCTTGGTCTAATAATGAGCAGTTCTCGGTTTGGTCAGGTTCTGTCGCAACGGCTGGTGGTGTGGTTTTCTACGGTACTCTTGAAGGTTATCTGAAAGCAGTTGATGCTAAAACCGGTAAAGAATTATATAAATTCAAAACCCCATCCGGCATCATCGGTAACGTCAATACTTGGAGCTACGGTGGCAAACAATACGTTGGCGTATTGTCAGGTATCGGCGGCTGGGCAGGTATCGGTATCGCGGCCGGTTTAGACGACGGTACTGACAAATCTGGCTCTGAAGGTCTGGGTGCGGTAGGTGCATACAGAAGCTTAGGTTCTTTCACCAAATTAGGTGGCACCTTAACCGTGTTTGCATTACCTGAGTAAGTGAAAGACGGTACATAATCTGAAATATTACTTAGTGATGTTTCCGGTTTGATACAATAAGAGCCTTGGTCGGTTTTCGGCCAAGGCTTTTTTTATGGTTGATTATTGCTCAGGAGTACTCAATGCGAGTAATGCCAAAATTTAAAAACACCCTATTGTTAAGCGCCCTGCTAATCGTCAGCATCGATTCGCCCCATGCAGAAGAAGCTTTCAAAGTCTGTGCCGACCCCTTAAATCCGCCCTATTCTGACAAAAAAGGCACGGGTTTTGAAAACAAAATTGCCGAGTTATTCGCCAAACAATTAGGGCAAAAACTCGAATACACTTGGTTTCCGCAGCGTATCGGCTTTATTAATAACACCTTAAAAGCAGAAGTAGATAATCAGGAAGGCGTTTATAAATGTGATGTAATTATGGGTGTTCCGGCTGGTTACGATATGGCCTTGACCACCATTCCCTATTATCACTCCAGCTACGTATTATTAATTGCTAAAGGACGTGGCTGGGATGACATTACTGACGCCTCTCAACTGGCGAATCTACCGTTAGAAAAACAGGAAGGCTTACATATAGCTATGTTTGATCGCGGCCCAGGCACCACCTGGCTGCAATATATTGGACTACTTGCGCAAGGCATTCCTTATCAAACCATGTCCGGCGATAGCGAAAACAATACCGCCATGCAAATTGACAAAGACATTAAAGCCAAAAAAATCGATATGGTTGTGCTCTGGGGACCTTTGGCCGGACATGTTATTTCACAAAGCCCAAAGAATACTTATACGCAACTGCCCATGCCTACAAATTTACCGGGCATGAAATTTGATTTCTCAATGGCAATGGGCGTCCGCATGGGCGACAAAGAACGAAAAGCCCGACTAAATAGCCTTATTGAAAAAAACCACAATCAAATTCAAACTATTTTAGGCAAATACAACATGCCGTTACTGCCCATTCCCGGCGCCGAACCTAAAGACAAAGACTAAATGTTGTTGGATAAAATGAGTACGTTGCGATGATCATTTAAAATCAACGTACTTATTTAGGGGGACAGCCAATTTTAATGATGCCACTTTTTGGCTTATATCACTTCCATAACCAAAAAAGGTAAACCATAAGTTAAACTAAAATAACCAAATGCCAATATAACGCTAGCCGATAAATTATATTCAAACATCTGCCGGATGATATAGCCCAAAATAGCGATATACCATAAAACCAATACGCCACCCAGATACCAGGAGATATAATCATATTGCGTACGCTGTAAATAATGATCCAATATTTCAGTCGCAATACCCAAAGTCATAATAAAGTTTTCACACATAAAAATAGCGGTCAACAATTGCGTAAACCTAGACCATTGTTTCAACGCAAAGACCATCCCTGAAATCAATGTAAGCGCCATAATTATCCGAAACGCCACTTCCAGCGAACCATCTGCCGGGTCGCTAATAAGCCCCTCCACAATAGAGCCGGAAACTAAATAAAATGCGACGCATTTCCAAACAAACCCTTTCGAGGGTTCTAAATCGTTCGGGTTGTTAATAAAAAAACACAGCGCAATGTAATCCAGCAATAGTTTCATGGCTTATAACGGAGACGTTAAAACCGTCCATTATAACAAAAACAAGGTGTCTAATTACAATCGAACCTTGGCACAACTGACCTGCAAAGTTTTAATCCTTTGCAGGCCAATTTAAAATTACCGATAACCAACGCTTAATTATTCGCCACCGATACTGGCAGACAATACCCGGTTATCATGCACATAATGCACACTGTTTCCTTGTATAACCGCGCGGTCATTATAAGTACCAACACCGTAATACGAGTTGTAGATAGACGGATCATTCACTTCGGCAATTAAACGCCTGTTAAGCTTTATCGCCGGGGTGGCTGTAGCATCAATGGTAAAGGTATACAGCCCCGTATGCGTCCAGTCGTAATAAGCGGAAGGCAACGAATAATAATCTTTTGTATAATTTTGTAACTGTGAACTTGGCAGGAGATTATTATGCAATTCTATGGGAATCGAGAGAGTACCCTTGCTACTGCTGGACGCTAACCAAGCCAAGGCATGATGATCCTGTAATGCCGCTGATTGGGTGCCTCTTTTCCCAATAATCACACTGTCTATTTCTTTTAATTTTTCTTTAGAAGAAACATCGAACAGCGATAATTTAACCCCTTGATACCACGCCCCCCGATCCACACCAAATGGATTGGCGGACGAGGTCGTATCCGGTATGGCGTCTTTCCCAATTCCTAACAAATAATTATCACCAATCGGGTGTAGATAATCTGAATAGCCATTTATCTTCAGCTCACCCAATACTTCCGGTTTTGTAGGGTCTTTAAAGTCCAAGATATACAACGGATCGGTGGTTTTAAAAGTCACCAGATATCCCCGATTACCTATAAAACGCGCGGCATATAAACGTTCACCCGGTTTACCTAAATTATCCAAAAAGCTGATTTCTTTAAGCTGTTTAGCCGAAGGATCTTCCTGTAACACCGAAACGCGGGTCTTGGAGCTATCATTCCAAGTATCCCCTAACGAGGTGGCGACTTTTAAGACATTGTTATTTTCCCCCATGCGGAACGGCTGCTTATCCGCATCCCAACCCAAGTGACCCGGAACAGTACCCGATCCTTTATAGGTTAAGGCGGCTTTCGCCAAGGCAAATTTATGGATTTCAGTCGTCACTTCGGTAAGTTTACTGTCATAGACAAAGTTATTACCGCTCAAGGGATAATAGTAACGGGTAGTCGCCAGATAGAACGCTTGGGTAGACATATAAAAAGTATCCACCGAACCTGCCACACACACGGAATAGTATTGCGCTGGCGCCGTTAAGGGTATGGCGGTAATGGTAATCAGGGTATTATCTACCGGCTTATCACTACTCCGAGCGGGCATATAGCAGTCGTCCGCTTTTACTAAAGGAGTTGCCGCAGCACCATCGAACGCAATGGTTGGCAACAACTCTTCAATATCTTTTTTCAGCGGCACAACAACTGCTTTGGGCGGCAACACCTGCACACTATCAGGTGCCACTGCTGTAGTTAATGGCCCCGCCGTTTCACCTAACACCACTGGCTTATCCAATTCAGGGTAATAAAAGTGCGGATTTTTCCGGGTAACGACATACAAGACATTATCCACCACCCGGCTCGATATTAAAGCGGTATTCAGCGTAATAGTTGATTTAACCTGCATGGCACCAGGCTGAGCGACATCTATAAATTTGATGACCGTCTTATTATCCTGTTGCCAATAATACGGGGAAAACCAAAAATCAAATATGGGGTACTGCATGGAGCTGCCTAAATAAACGATTTGTTTCTGGTTGCTCGCAGCATCCGTTTGCGCGCTGTAAAGCGTATCCTGATAAGTATTATTGCCCAACTCAAGTGAACCCAATGCGGTAGTTGAAGCAGGCGATTCAACCATGCGATACGCCGCCAAACATTGCTTAGCCGTATCTTTTGCGCACTTTTCCAAAGCGAACAATTGGTCACCATTCACTTTAATCCGGTCACTTTCATCAACCCCAAGTTCCTGAATATTGGTCTGCGAGGTTGCCGGGGGCGTCGAAGCGGAATCATTCGTAGACGCCGCCACCGGCGCGAATGGTGCTGTAGTAGCTGCTGGTGAATATGACGTGCCGGTAGTATCTTTACTGCCCGCACCACCCCGGTCAAACAACGCCGTCAACACCGCTTTATTGACAATACGCCGCAAAGCCGGGCTTTGCTTATCAAAAACCGCAAATGCCGCAGGCACAGCACTATAAAAAACCCCTTCGTTGGCATCGGTTTGGTAACCGGTAAACACCAAAAACTCCCCGGCAGGCAGGGACTGATTACTTAAAACCTCCACTTGTTCCTGTTTTTCCAGGGTTTTGCTTTTAAAGCCTGTCAAGGAAGCCAATTGCAAATCCCAGACCTGCCACCCCCCTGTTGCCGTCAGCTTAAAAAAACTGTCGTTATAGCGTGCCACCACAAATAATTTGCCTGCTTGACCGACATCCTTATCTGCAACCGTTACCGAAAAACTGAGCTTAATCGCCTCACTCGATACAAACGTGTTACTGGCTGCCGATTTGTCATTGGTCAGCTTATAGGCTATTTTAACCGCGGCCTTCGTATCATCAGCAGTCACCGGAACCAACTCGCCCGCATGCACCTGTAAGGATATTACAGTTGAAGCTACTAACAGCCCAAAACAATACCTTATAAAATTCTTATTCATAATTTTGCCCCCATATAATTCTATAAATATTTTTCACTAGCAGCAACTCATACTAGACTGGACATTCGCTCGTGACATTTGTAACAAAAAACCTGATAGGCTTAGTGGCTTTTTTGATTAAAATCGCAGTAGAAGGATATTTAACCATTAACGTAACAGGGCAACCCGCTCCAGGGCTCACATTAAGGACATGAATATAGACAGAGTCCTCAACCTCATCCACACTCGCCACGGATACGACATAACCACCGCTGCTCTTAACGCCGACACCTCCTGCAACCAATGTATACTGGTCAAAATCTATTTCAGGCAATGCGATAGAAAACGGTGTTGGCTGATTAGCATCCAATAACTCCCCGTAAAACGCCGACCATTCTGCCCACGTATTAATAACCTTACCCCAAGGGCTTGAGTTTTGTGGCTCATAAGGCAATTTCAGCACTGTGTGAGAAAACTGATCAGCAGCGCATGCCTTATAACTTAATGACATTCCTATCAACGAGACAATCAAAAACAGTTTCCAGAATAAAAATTTCATATGTTTATTTCTCCATAACATCAGTAATATAAATTTATTAAGCTAAAACGCTTAATACCTAGTTCATAAATCGTAAAGCTATCCCTTTAAAATAATTAACAACACTCAATGTGTTCACCATTAATTAATCAAGTAATCTAATAGACCGGATGCCTTGATAGTGTTTTCAAACGCTTTAAACCGACTCATCCAAACGAAAAAATCCTTAATCTATAAAGAGCAGAACTGTTATTTTTTTTCACACCCCGTCACAAATTCCACATTCATAAAGGAACCTGACTTAGGATGAATTGCCCCTAATTGCTTTAGCAGCTTTTCAAGTTGCTTCTCTGTCGCACTAAAACCCGCTTCAGCGCAAACCGATATTCCACCTTCTATAAAGATAGGGCCGTCCATCCTGGGACTATATACAATAAAAGTATCGACAGTCTCGTTACCAATAGCTTCCCCGATAATATTCCGCAAAGTATTTATCGCGTCGTTGTCCACCCCTCTGCCATCGCTGCTAATAGATATATTCGCCGCGTGATTTTCTGCAAAAACCGGCGCACTTAGAATCAACATCGCCCCTAAAAAATAGGCATAGATAAATTTTTTCATTTCCCACTCCACCCTTCAAGATAACTATCTATAGAGCCTAACGCCCAATACTAGCGCTTCAGGTTACATTCAACCAAAAGCACTAAGCATGCCAAATTAAAATTTTCACTATCCCGCTAATTTTGTTACATAAAATGAAAAGCCACCCAATAAAAAAATACCCTCACGCTAAAACCCCGCAAAATTGGTATGCTCCAGCAGCATTCCCTACCATTTTTGCAGGGTAAAACAATAAGCATACGAATATTGCAGGGATTTTTGCATTAGATTGGGCGGCTGTGTTTCAGCACATAGCAGAGGTTACTGGAAAAGCCGGGCAGAGTTACCGATAGGTAGTAAAAACGGCATTCAAAGAAACAGTTTAGAAAAAAACCATAGCATAAACGATAAGGTAACCGGAAGATTTTTAAAAAAGGTCATGCAGAAAACCTTTATGCGTAATAGTTCAGACTTAATCTGACACCTAGCTTGAAAAAAAGCGCGGGTTGCTGGTTTGATAGAAGTGCCGAATTTCACCCAACCCTAAAGAGGTAAACCGCATATTAGGGACTAACGTAAAAGCCATAAAACATACAACCAGATAAATTTTAACCCTTTAACCGTTATAGCGATTGAACGCAAACCTGAAAGCTAATATCTGCCAACAGATTGTTATCAAATCGCCCTGCTTCGACAGCAAACAGATTCGCCGTTCCGCAAGCTATCGCTAATGTTAGGGTGGATTCTAAATCACACTGATTTAATGTTGCCAGCGCCAAACCGGCAAGCATAGCATCACCACAGCCGATACTACTGATGATAGCGCCAAACTTATTGGTAACGGCTCCTTTTAATACCTGGTTTTCAGCCACCAACAACGCACCTTCAGCGCCTCTGGAAACCACTGCGTATTTAACACCTTGGGCGATAATGTTCTGGGCTGCCTGAATAATAGCTGACTCATCCGGTAAAGTTCTACCCATCAATTCCTCCAATTCCTGAAGATTTGGTTTAATCAAGTAGGGTTGTGCGCTTATAGCTGCTTTTAAGGGCTCGCCACTGCTATCCAAAAAAGCTAACGCATCTTGGGACTGACACTGGGTAATCAGCGTTTTATAAAAATCCGCTGGCACACAGGTCGGCAAGCTGCCGGAAAACACGACGATGTCGCCTGGCCCAGTTTGTGCCTTAATTTTTCCAAGCAATTGCAAACAGTTTGTTTTAGTTACCCTGTAGCCGGAGGTTCTAATGTGGGTTTCTTGCGCAGTATTGATAGATAACAAGGTGAGGTTGGTTCTGCTTTTGCCCTTTACTACAGTTAAATGAGTTTGCAGCAAAGGAGAATTAAGCGCTGCAAATAGCCCCTTCGACTGTTCTCCTACAATCCCTAAGGCAATCACCGGCTGACTTAAGCATTCCAGTGCTTTAGCGACATTAACACCTTTGCCTGCGGCGAATTCCCTGCTGCTGTGCGCAATAAAATTACCGCCTAAGGCAAAGTTATCAACTGTAATAACATGGTCAATAGCAGTATTGGCCGTTACGGTAATGATTTTAGGCATAAAGGTTTATATAATCCTTTTCTTCTGTACCACTCGCCGGACGTAGGATCAATAAAATTTCAACTTAATCCAAGCACAAAAAAGCCGCTTACCCGAGGTACAGGCAGCGGCTTTTTTAACGGATTCCGGGAGTTTACAACTTAGCCAAAACAGCGGCTACGGTTTCGCCAAAGGCAGAAGGTGTAGGACATATATGTACACCCAAAGATTTGAGTATGGCTACTTTTTCAGCAGCACTTTCTCCCGCAGAAGAGATAATAGCCCCTGCATGACCCATACGACGGCCTTCTGGCGCAGTCAAGCCTGCAATGTAAGCTACTAAGGGCTTGGTCATATGCTCTTTTGCATACATGCCAGCTTCAACTTCTTGCGGGCCGCCGATTTCACCGATCATCACCACTATTTTAGTCTCGGGATCTTGTTCAAATTTTTCCAGAATGTCCCGGTGCGAGCTGCCGTTAATCGGATCACCACCAATACCCACTGAAGTTGAAATACCAATCCCCAAGGCTTTCAGCTGATCAGCGGCTTCATAGCCCAATGTGCCTGAACGTCCGACGATACCAACATGTCCCTGCTTATAAATATGGCCCGGCATAATACCAAGCATAGAACGGCCCGGACTAATCGTTCCCGCACAGTTAGGGCCGGTTAGAACCATCCGTTTTTCTTTGGGAAAGCGCCGTAAAAAATTTTTCACGGTCATCATGTCTTGGGTCGGAATGCCGTCCGTAATCGCCACACAATATTTGATACCCGCATCGGCGGCTTCCATAATCGAATCGGCTGCAAAGGCCGGGGGTACAAAAATAATGCTGGCTTCTGCGCCTGCCTGATTAACCGCTTCTTTGACGGTATTAAAAACCGGTAAGCCCAAATGGGTTTGCCCACCCTTACCAGGGGTGATCCCGCCAACGACTTTAGAGCCGTAATTGATCATATCCTGGGCATGAAAACTGCCGATTTTACCGGTAAAGCCTTGTACGACAATGCGTGTTGTTTCGTTAATTAAAATTGCCATTGATAACCCTTTAGCCTTGTTCTCTTGCCACAACTTCATTACGCGCCTGCACGGCTTTTTCAGCGGCTTCAGCGAGTGTATCGGCAGTAATAATCGGTAAACCGCTTTCCGCAATAATGCGCCGCCCTTCTTCCACGTTTGTTCCTGACAATCTCACTATCAATGGAATTTGCAGGTCAATTTTTCTGACCGCTTGCACGACCCCTTCGGCAATCCAATCGCAGCGGTTAATACCGGCAAAGATATTGACTAACATGGCTTTTACGCCTTTGTCCGCCAATACTAAACGAAAGGCTTTTTCGGTACGTTCAGCCGAAGCGCCGCCACCGACATCCAAAAAGTTAGCGGGTTCGCCGCCTGCCAGCTTAATCATGTCCATAGTCGCCATCGCCAAACCAGCGCCATTGATCATGCAGCCAATGTCACCATCCAAGCCAACATAACTTAAGCCACGATCAGCAGCAGCCATTTCGCGGGGATCTTCCTGGGTTTTATCGCGTAATTCCGAAATTTTTTGCTGCCGGAATAAAGCATTGTCATCAAAACCCATTTTGGCATCCAGCGCCATCAACTCGCCACTTTTGGTAACGACTAAAGGGTTAATCTCCAACATACTGACATCCAGGTCACGTAAAGCGCGATAACACCCCCGAATGGTTTTAACCGCATGGCTCATGATTTCTGTGCTTAAACCCAAAGCAAAAGCCATTTCACGCGCTTGATAATCTTGCAAACCGACCGCCGGCTCAATGTATATTTTGGTAATCGCTTCCGGTCTATTCAGGGCTAAATCTTCAATATCCATGCCGCCTTCTGCTGAGCCGACCATCACAATACGCTCCGAGCTACGGTCCACTAAAAAACAAAAATACAATTCCTGGGCGATCTCAGTCCCGGCTTCCACGTACAATCTGGCGCAGACCTTCCCCGCAGCACCGGTTTGATGCGTAACCAAACGCTTACCGAGTAGGGCTTCAGCAGCAGCTTCGACTTCATCATGGGTTTTACAAATTTTAATGCCTCCCGCCTTACCACGCGCACCCGAATGGATCTGTGCTTTAACCGCCCAGATATGCCCGCCGATTTCACGCGCCCGCTGCACCGCATCGGATGGGCTATAAGCCAAACCGCCTTCGGCAATTTTTACGCCGTAACCGCTTAAAATTTCTTTTGCCTGATACTCATGAATATCCATAGCACCTCTAGTGACTATATTAAAAAAGTATTGTAGATGGGATTAGCTAAACACCCCCAACTTACCCATCTTATTTTTTAGTTTTTGCAGCAATCGCTTCGCTGGCTTTAACCACATTACTGGCCATTTTTTCAGAAGCAGCATCAATTAATCGGCCATCTAACGCAGCGGCACCTTTACCCTGTGCTGCGGCTTCCTTTAAAGCTTCCAGAATACGCTTGGCTTTATTGACTTCAGCTTCCGGCGGTGTAAATACTTCATTGGCTAATTCAACCTGGCTGGGATGAATCGCCCATTTACCTTCACAACCCAATGCAGCAGCCCTTCTAGCCGCTTGTTTATAGCCTTCCGGATCTTTAAAATCTCCAAAAGGCCCATCGATAGGGCGTAAGCCATAGGCACGGCAAGCAACCGTCATACGACTGATGGCAGCATGCCATTGATCACCGGGATAATCAGGATTTAAACCGCCGATATTGGTGGTCCGCGCACGATTGCTGGCCGCATAATCCGCAACCCCAAAATGTAAAGCTTCCAAGCGACCGCCTAATGCACCCTGTTTTGCTATATCTTCCACATTCGCCATGCCTAGAGCAGTTTCGATCAGGCATTCAATACCAATTTTATTTTTCAAGCCTTGCTGCATTTCCAGTTGGTTAAGCATCGCTTCAACCATGTAAACATCCGCATAAACCCCAACTTTTGGAATCAACACTGTTTTTAATTTAGCACCGCATTGCTCAACCAAATCTACCACATCACGCACCATGTATTGAGTATCCAAGCCATTGATACGCACAGAAATAGTAATGCCATGCCCCTCCCAATCCAAATCGTTAATGGCCTGGATGATATTTTTACGCGCTTGCAACTTATCATCTGGAGCAACCGCATCTTCGAGATCAAGAAAAATGAAATCCACACCACTTTTCAGGGCTTTTTCAAACATATCAGGGTTAGATCCGGGAACAGCCAGTTCACAACGTTGAACCCGTTGCACGTTCGCTTGATAAAGTGTGTGACTCACGTTTATTCCTTGTTACTTAAATGTTAATAATAGATTTTATATTTTAGGTTTATATCTCGGGAGATCCGACCCTAAATCAACCGGGCATTTTACGTTTGTTTACCCTTAAAAACAATAAGACGACAATAGCCTATGCTAAATTAAACACTTTTCAGATATTGCCAAATCAGCCTTAAACTAAAAACATCGGCACACCCAGTACCTACCCCCTGACGCATTAAAATAGTTTTTTTATAATGAACAATCCTACAATAACCTGTAATGGCTTGGTAACGTTGTGATTTTGTGCTTTTACTATTTTGAACTATTTGAAAATACACCCTACATAAAATCTGCTTGTTAGGCTACACTAACATCTGGGATGGACTGTAAAATAATATTTTAATGGCTAAAATGAAGGCTACCGCACATTAAACTAGATGTAATAAAAATGAAAAATCAGAGATTTAGAGATTTACCTATCAGAGAAATCGTCCCCTTGCATTTTGTCCCTGACGAAAAGCAATTGGAAGACTGGTTAAATTCATTACCTGCATTAGATCCTGCACTTGCGGCTGAAAAAATTCTACAAGCAATTGATGCTTTTAACCAAGCCGACATTAAAATAGCATTAAAAATTAAGTTATTAGATAAAATCCGGCAGTTTTTTCCACTAATCGTAAAAACCCTACAAAAAACCTATATAGATTCGAGCTTACCCCTTGATAATCAGGCAACCCGGAATGTTGAGCTGATCGTATGGACTTTCATGCATCTGGCACGATCATTGCGGCAATGCAAATTAAAATCGGGCAACTTAAATAAAAAGCAGCAAGCCGGATTATTGTATTTAAGCTTGGATGCGCTGCTACAAGCCTTACTACATATATCCTTAAGTTACAAATTGCCCATGCACGGTTTTTGGGCCATCTGCTATGAACTTTATGCACGCGCAGAACAGGCCAATCTAACTGATATTTTAATAACCTGGAATGGACGTAGTAACGAAAGTATTACCAAATTATTTAAGCATCTTTTGATTTTTAATCTATGCGATACCCAGCAATTTCGGTGCCGCGACATCCTGATGTTGTTTAATTATTTATCGGATGCCTCAGCGGCAGCCCGCATTCTCGCCAATTATCAGGAAAAATGGCAACCCGTCGTGTGCATGTTTAATTTAAACCAAGATTTGCCGCCACAAAAAATCAATCCCGCCGACGTCCGGGACGACTTATCAGAACGGTTTATCACAACGGTTAGCATTGCCAAAAATATGTATGACAGTTTACAGCAGACCCTTAATGCCTCAGAACAATCCTTTGGAGATAATGCCATACGCTCAATCAATCATGAGGCATTCTTACGGGCTTTAAATAACCTGGGCCTGGCACGCAAAAGAAAATTTACCCGCATTTCCGAACAGGCTAAATTTAAGGGCATAGTGGGTTTAAAAAACTTAATTGATTATTTACAATCCCAATCAAAAAACAAAACAATAGCAGAAGGAGCCATAAAAACTAAACCTGATAGCGGATTATTCAACAATGCCCAAAAAACCCAATTTGATTTAATACCCATCGGCGAAGAAATTGCATATCAAATGCGGAATGCCGTTAAGCATGAACTTAAGCATGAACTTAAGCAGAACGAGCCGCTTACCAAATTATTCAATTTTGAACCTGAACAACCCACGCATACAGCAACAGCGCAGCCTCCCAACGCCCCCCATACAACTAAAACCGTTGTCTCTCAATTTGAAATGCAGGATAGCTGTGCCAAGGGCTATGGCTTAATCGCAAAACTACCGACCACCCAAGTTAAGATTGGGGACATTATTGCAATCATCATCCATAAATCTGAACGCACAGAGGTCGGTCTAATCCGTAGAATCAACCAATTACCCGACCAACAATTACACTTAGGCGTTGAAGTGATCAGTTTTGAGTCAGAGCTGGTTTTTGTATCCAACCCACTGCAACCAACCCAGGGCTTTTGGGCAATATTTCTGCCCGGAGTCAAATCCCTTAAACAACTGGATAGCCTTATCTACAACAACAGTGCTTTTAAACAGGGGGACACTGTGAATATCCGTGGCAAGCAAAACCATCTACAATTTCGTTTAAATAAAACCTTACAAATCAGTGCTGCTGTGACGCATATGGAATTATTAAAACTTTCAGAAATAAACGAGTAATTTTCGCCTGCTACAAACTAAATCTGATACTACAATTTTTCCGCCACGCTACTTGCATACCTTTAAAAAATGCATATCAACTAAACTTTTCTATTTCCCCCTACACTCAGCAAATATATCGGCTGACGCTTGATAAATACTGGTTTGCACCCGCATTAACCCCAACAGTGAGTGAAAAATATTATCATGTGAATAACGCGCTTCCCCATGTTGCTTTAAACATTCAGCATTTATTTTCAAATTATCTCGGATTTCCGGCGACAGCCAAAGTACAAAAGGGATATGGATCTGTTGATCTGGGGCAAGAAAATACGGCAATCCATGTAAATAAATGCCATTTTCCCCCAAAGATTCGCCATGATCGGACATATACCAAAGCGCAGTATTAAAATTGGCGGCATTTTTAGACAGTAACGTAATAGCCTTAGCTAAAAAATAATCGGTGTAGAGAATAGTGTTGTCATAAGCATTGGTAAGCTGCTCTTGCGAGCAATCTTGAACTTGCCCGGTCACACATTCAGGGCTGAATTTTGTAAAATTGGCAGGGTGGCGTTTGAAATAAGCAGGGCCGTGACTGCCTTTTTGATGTAATACGATAACTGCATCGCCATTCAGCTGATCCAGCTTGGTTTGCAAGTCATGCAATAATATTTCGTCAAAACATTCTTCAGAATTACATGAGTCCGGTATTTTCAGATTTTCCAGGGCTTCCGTTTTAACCCGATTGCATACCCCCTTACAGCCGGAATTATTATCCCGCCAGAGCACCGAAACCCCTGCACGCAGCAAAACATCCAGCAAGTTTTCATGTTGTTTGGCTTTGGTATCCGTATAATTTGCTTTACCCAAATGCGAAAACATACACGGCACGGATTCAGCCGTAGCAGTTCCACAAGAATACGCATTTGGATAATTTATAATGTCCAGCTTGCTTAAATAAGGGTTGGTTTCGCGCGCATAACCGTTCAAAGCAAAATTCTGCGCACGCGCGGTTTCACCAACAACCAGCACAACTAAGGTTTTTTTAGCATTTCCAACATCAAGCGGCTGTTGTTTTGCATCCAGCCCGATGGCGGTTAACTTGATTTCGGCCGCATTGACTTGTTTTACGTACTTAAACAGCGCATAAATCGGATAAGTGGGGTTAATTAAAAATCGCAATTCACGATTTTCACGCATGGTGAGCGAAAAATCTTTGTAATAGCTAAAAATCAATCCCCCAAGAACCATACCCGCTATGCCCATTACCATTAAGCGGCTAAGTAGTTCTTTAGGAAACGGTTGATACTGTAGAGGACAGCGATACAACAGATAGGCGGGCAATACACCGAATAGTGCCACATGCCCAACAATACCCGCATTTAGCAATTCCAATACCTCCTTAGTATCAGTCTCTGCCGCATTTTGAATCATCGGGGCATCAATAATAACCCCGTAGGTGCCCATAAAATAACTAATCACACTGGCACACAGAAGTATGCTGATCGCGATCGGCTTAAAAAGGTATTTAAACCCAAAAACTGAAATCAATAAACTGAATAAAGCCGGTAAACATAAACCCAGCGCGATTTTAAAATCAGTGCCTATGCTCGTGGTTTTATCCACAACGGCAAAGGCGCTACGTAAAAAGGCCAGATTATCCGCTGTACTTAAAAATAGCGCGAGGAGGACAGTTACAGTAGAAATACGCAAAGGCGGTTTAAAGCAGCTTGGAATTGGCATATAGACGGAAATAAGTTGACGTTTTTTACCTGATTTTAGTTAATACAGCATGACATACCTGTCTAATTTAACTGCCATAGTTTACCATCACAGCCTATTTAGTAGATGATTTAGGCGAAAGGCCAGAAGGGCTGGCTATTAACCCTATGAGCTTGGCAAAATAATATCCATCCGCTCTTAACATGCTTAATTTTTCACACAATCCTATTTATTCACCGACGCCCTCGGATTACAATAGCGCATCGCTTGGCAGCAACTAATATAAGCTCTTATAAGCTCTTATAAGCTCTTCTTTTAACTTACCATAATCTATGAATAATAATTCGGCAACGCTCCCGCAGTCCTTAAAATCGGTAACCTATACTGGACTTAACCCAGGTATCCACTTAATCATCTTAGGTGCAGTACATGGTAACGAAACCTGCGGCACGCAAGGCATACACCGTGTTATAGCAGAACTGGATGCGAGGCAGCTAGAAATCCAGGCCGGCCAAGTGACTTTCGTCCCCATTACCAATCCCCTTGCCTATCAGCTGGGTCAACGTGCAGGGGAGCGTAATCTTAACCGCAACCTTGGCCCTACCGACAATCCCTTAGATTTTGAAGATCACATTGCCAACGCCCTTTGCCCCCTGTTGGCGGCACATGATGTGTTACTGGATCTGCATTCTTTTCACTCGGAAGGCGAACCGTTTATCATGCTTGGGCCAGAAAATAATACCGATACGTTAGAGCCATTTGCCTTGGCCGCAGCGGAAGAAGCCCTGGCAGTCCGCCTAGGCCCTAGCCGGATTGTGGATGGCTGGCTGGATACCTATGCGCGTGGCGTACATAATCGTTTACGCAACACAGCCGTGAGTGAACGCGCACATTTGCTTAATACTGACCCCCGCTATGGCATTGGCACAACTGAGTTTATGCGGGCTAACGGCGGCTATGCGCTGACTTTGGAATGCGGGCAACATAACGACCCTAATGCACCCCAAGTCGCGTATCAGGCAATCCTGAATACCTTAGCGCATTTAAAACTGATTGACTTACCTGCACCAGTAATACAACGCAAATTAGAAATATTACGTATCGACGAAGTCATAGATAAAGCTCATACGGAGGATAAATTTAATAAAGCCTGGGTAAGTTTTGATCCTTTAACACAAAACGACTGTATCGGTGTCCGTCACGATCATACGGAGGTCAAAGCAAGCCGTTCGGGTTTTATTCTGTTTCCAAATCCCAATGCCCAGCCGGGAAATGAATGGTTTTATTATGCAAAACGCAGCAACCGAAGTATTGATGGGATTGCGTCCTCGCTTTAAATCAAGTTTAGGGAGCTTTTTAAATTTCAGTCAGTTACAAATTCAAATTTTATTATATTACTGCAATAACAACAAAGTGTTGTATAATTCTCTACTAATACGCTATCTATCTACACAGTAGCAATCCAAATCCCCCCATTCAACAGGTAAAAGCATGTCCAATGATGAGTTAATCATCCCCTCTTTCAATAATTTAGCTTTATCAGAACCCGTTCTCAAAGCACTGAAAGATGTTGGTTACGAAACACCCTCCCCTATTCAAGCACAAATTATCCCCTTTATCCTGGACGGAAGAGACGTTCTGGGGCAGGCGCAAACCGGTACCGGCAAAACCGCAGCTTTTGCGTTACCGATATTGTCCCGCATCAACATTAAACAGCAAGATCCGCAAGTTTTAGTCTTAGCCCCTACCCGTGAACTAGCCATTCAAGTGGCTGAAGCATTTCAGCGCTATGCCGCGCATATCAAAGGTTTTCATGTGCTGCCTATCTATGGCGGCCAAGACTACACCACCCAATTAAAACAGCTAAAACGTGGTGCTCACGTCGTTGTCGGCACCCCGGGCCGGGTTATGGACCATATGCGTCGCGGCACGCTTTCCCTGGCCTCACTCAGCAATTTGGTGCTAGATGAAGCTGATGAAATGCTACGCATGGGTTTTATTGACGATGTCGAATGGATTCTTGAACAAATTCCCGCGAAAAGGCAAATTGCGTTATTTTCAGCAACCATGCCCTCGGTTATCCGTAAAATCGCCCAAAAATACCTGAGCAAACCTGAAGAAATCACCATCAAAGTAACCAACGCCAGTGCCGAAAATATCCGGCAGCGTTATTGGCTGGTCAGTGGGGTTCACAAACTCGATGCGTTGACCCGCATTCTGGAACTTGAAACTTTCGATGGCATGATCATCTTCGTCAGGACCAAAACAGCAACTGTCGAATTGGCCGAAAAACTGGAAGCGCGAGGACATTCGGCGGCGGCCATTAACGGTGACATGTCCCAAATGCTCAGGGAACGCGCGATTGCCAATTTAAAAAGCGGTAAACTGGATATTTTAATTGCCACCGATGTTGCCGCCCGCGGCTTGGATGTTGACCGCATTACGCATGTCGTAAACTACGATATTCCCTACGATACCGAATCCTATATCCATCGTATTGGCCGCACCGGACGCGCTGGCCGCACCGGTGATGCTATCCTGTTTGTTGCCCCCCGTGAGCGTCGGCTGTTAGCTAACATAGAACATGCCACCCGCCAGAAAGTAGTGGAAATGGGCTTGCCGTCAACGGAATTGATTAACAATAAACGGATCGCCCGCTTCAAACAAAGCATTACCGATACCCTGGCTGCGGAAGAATTAGGTTTTTTTACGCAATTAATGGAACAATATCAGCAGGAACATGATGTCACAGCCCTTGAAATTGCTGCGGCGTTGGCGAAACTATTAGAAGGGGATACCCCGCTACTGCTTAAAAATCCGCCAAAAGCAACTCAATCTGAACGCCCGCCCAGAGATCGCGATACAGCACCTAGGGATAGATCCTCTGCCGATAGAAAATCAAATGATAAGAAATTTGGCGACAAACCCGCCCGCTCCTCCCGTCGAAGCGGTGCCGATATCGAAATGGAGTTATTCCGTATCGAAGTCGGTCACGCCCACGGTGTAAAGCCGGGCAATATCGTTGGCGCTATTGCCAATGAAACCGGCATTGACGGTGATCATATTGCGCGCATCAAAATTGAAGAAAACTACAGCACTGTTGAACTTCCTGCCGGCATGCCAAAAGATTTAATTGAAGAATTAAAAAAAATTCGCGTAGCAGGCCAACAATTGAAGATTTCAAGAATGGGTGCAATGGTAGCAAGTAGCGACGATCCGGAGCGAAAAAAAGAAAAGGCTAAAAAGCGGATGAGTTCAACCTCAACTAAACGCAGCGACAGTGAAAAATCCTCAAAAAAATGATTAATGCGAAGAATTTTGATCGCCATGACCAAAAAACGCCCGTTGACGGGCGTTTTTAATCAACGTATCAAGCTTTCAATTCCTATAGCACATATTTTTACGCATCGCCTTAATTCTCTCTTAACAAACGTAGGTATTCTTAGAAAAAAGTAAAGTTGAACATTTAAACCCAAACGACTTCTTGCTGGTCAAAACAGCGCGATAAAAAACAAAAAAGCTTAGTATATTTATTAAGACATGAGAATAAGATATGCAAACTAAAGCATACGCCGTCAAACATGGCAATCCCTACCCATCTGGCGCCAAAAGTAATGAAGGGGGCGTTAATTTTTCAATTTTCAGTCGTCATGCCACGAGAGTAGAACTGTTACTCTTCAAAACCGCGACCTGCGAAAAACCATTTCAAATCATTACGTTAAATAAAGAATCTGACCGAACTTTTTTCGTCTGGCATGTCTACGTACTCGACTTACCAGTGGGTACTTGGTACACCTGGCGTATGGACGGCCCTTTTGATCCCTACGAATCGGGGCTTCGTTTCGATAAAGACAAACAATTATTGGATCCTTGGGCACACGCCATCAGCGATAAGCTATGGAGCCGCAAAGCTGCCTGTAAACCCGGCGATAACGGCCTCACAGCTATGCGCTGTGTGGTTGTCAATGATCACTATAACTGGGAAGGCGACATTCCACTACGTATCAGCAGCGAAAAATGTGTTATTTACGAACTGCATGTAGGTGGCTTTACCAAGCACCATAGCTCAAAAGTAACCCATCCAGGCACTTTTGCAGGTTTAATTGAAAAAATTCCGTACCTGCAACAATTGGGTATTACCCACGTTGAGCTTTTACCAATCATGGCTTTTGACGAGCAGGATGTGCCTGTTAACACGGCCGATCTTGGCCTAAAAAACTATTGGGGCTACAGTACCCACAGTTTTTTCAGCCCACATCCTGGTTATTGCGTTACACCAGAGCAAGGAACCCATTTAATAGAATTTAAAGATTTGGTCAAAGCCTTACATAAGGCCGGTATAGGTGTGATTATGGATGTGGTTTTCAACCACACTTCAGAAGCAGGCACAGACGGGCCGATCATTAATTTCAGGGGTATTGGAGATAATATTTTTTATCATCATGACCAATTTAATAAAAGCATCCTGCATGACTACACTGGTTGTGGTAACACCGTTAACGCTAATCACCCTCTGGTTTCGCGTTTTATCATCAGTTGCCTCGAATACTGGGTACGGGAAATGCACATTGATGGCTTTAGATTCGATTTAGCCAGCGCCCTGGCGCGGGGCGAAAACGGTGAAGTATTACATGATCCTCCGGTATTGTGGGGGATCGAACTGTCTAAACCATTGGCAAAAACCAAGCTGATTGCAGAAGCCTGGGATGCCGCCGGACTCTACCAGGTAGGCAGCTTTCCCGGTTATCGCTGGGCTGAATGGAATGGCATCTATCGGGACGTCATCCGTAGGTTTATCCGTGGCGATAAAGGCTTAATAACCCAGGTAGCAACACGCATGTGCGGCAGCAGCGACCTTTATGAACACCAGGGGCGCTTACCTATCAGCAGCATCAATTTTGTTACCTGTCATGATGGCTTTACACTCCATGATTTATTAAGCTACAACGAAAAACACAACAGTGCCAACGGCGAAGACAGCCGCGATGGTTGTAATAATAATTTAAGTTACAACTACGGTATCGAAGGCGAAACCGACAATCCAGAAATCCTTGCGTTACGTAAACGCCAGGCAAAAAACGTGTTTACCATTTTGTTGCTGAGTCAGGGCGTACCCATGTTATTGGCCGGAGACGAGTTTTTAAATACGCAATATGGCAACAATAACGGCTATTGTCAGGATAATGAAATCAGCTGGCTTGATTGGATGTTGACCCGTAAAAATGCCGACATACTGCGCTTTGTTCAGTTGATGATTGCACTCCGCAAACGGCATGCGTCGATCATGCGTCGGCGATTTTTAACTGGAAAGCTCATCGAGGGAAAAGATCTAACCGACATTTCCTGGCATGGGGCACAATTAAATACGCCATTATGGAATGACTCTGAAACCAGCGTATTGGCTTTTACCTTAGCCGGTCTCAATCATAGTGAAGTGGATCTGCATATTGCCATGAACATGTCTGAGCAAGAAGTTCAGGTAGAATTACCTTTCCTTAAGGGCAAGCAATGGTGCCTGAGTATCGATACTGCTTTAAATTCACCATTTGACATTATCCCACCCGAAGCTCAACAACCAGTCAATGGTTATTTTTACTCCCTACAATCGCGTAGTATTGTAGTCTTTGAAAATAAAACCTAACCGCTAGCCTTTACCACTATGAAAATAAATTTGGGTTGAGCTGGCGCTTAATTAATAGTAGTATCCTGACCGTTAAGCCTTAAACTTTCCAACTTGGGAGATAAATCAATGCCGGAAACAACTATAACAACAACAATAAACTATGTGATTGATTGGCTACAGCTTCGTTTAAAAGAACGCACCTCATGGGATGGCTTAACCATTATTGTGATCAGCGTAATGGCTTTGATTGCATCGCCTTTGATCAAATATGCAGCCTGGATTGGCTTGGGTTATGGTGCATGGACATTATGGAAAAAAGATCGCCCCATATAAATCCTTTCAAAATTGATTTAACGGCTTAACCAATTGGTTAAGCCGTTAAATTCATGAATTTACTAAGCCTGCAATACCCTAAACCGGACAAGCAGTTAACTTATCTCCAACTTTTATAAGACCCGATTTTAAGACTCGCGCAGTCACGCCACCATCTCCCCGCATGGCGTTATACCCGAGTTATAAATAAATCTGGTGTATGCCGAAGTTGAATTAGGTGGCGTATCCTGCTGAAATTTAGATTTAGCAGATCGAAAATAACAGCTCATTTAGGA
>JBEBJQ010000038.1:0-38012 GCA_040079795.1 Methylococcales bacterium | reverse complement strand
CTACACCTACACCTACACCTACACCTACACCTACACCTACACCTACACCTACACCTACACCTACTCCTGCACCTGTTCCTGAAACCTGTGCCAATGACACCTTAATAGACGGCGTAATTGTCGAAAGCATACAGGTCAACACGTTGGTTGTACCGATTGTAACCGCTACGCGTCTGGAAAATGCGGCTTCCGCTAATAAGCTACTGGCTGACATTCCGGTCGTTACCAGCAATGTCGGAGAGGTGCTGTTACAGGTGAGCGTCCCTGAACATGTCGGCTTTACGGCAGAGGAGGTAATTATTCCGTGTGCTGATTTCACATTGCGGGAGTTACTAATAGCAGCCGCTGAACCGCGGGTTGAACCCATAACTGCTTTTAATGCCATCCTGCAAGGGATTGATCAATACTTGCCGACCGTGGCCGATGAAAAACAGGTGTTGGTCAGGACGATTGTTTTGAACCAAGATAATACGACCCCCCCAAGTGAAGCGATTATTATTAAAGGCAGCAGCGGAACGGGTGAAGGGGATATTAACCATCCCTTGCGCCATGAAGCGGTGGTGATTGATGCACATACCTTAGCCGCAGGTACGGTAATTCATCTGGATAATATTGAATTTGCAATTGTGATTGGTGATGTAAACGTTATTGGAGTTGCAGACAGCCACTTTATCGTCGGAGATGATAATGCACAGGCGCTTTCAACTGGTGAAAAAAACGCTGTCCTGCTGGGTAATAGTGGCGACGACCAACTGGCTGCCGGTGCGGGGCATAATTTAGTGGATGGTGGTTCTGGTAATGATACTTTAGCATTACAGACTAGCGGCGATTTGCGCGTTTATCTGACACACAATCCCACCAATATGACCAACCCTTATGATCAAGTAGCCGTCAATATGGCAACCGGTGAACAAACACTATACCGCAATATTGAACAGGTCGACATTAACGGTAACCGTTATGATCTGGGGTTCTTAAACCTGCCGGGCGATCAGCTTCAAACCTTGGGGGTGTTATCACAAGTGTTGTTTGATAAGGCGTCCAGTGTTGCGTTTGTTGCAAAATGGGGGGTGTTATCCAAAAATCCGAGTGCGCTGGTAACTCAGGTTCTGGCTACGGATACCCTTAAAACCCAGTTTACTGCGTTGAGTGACACGCAATTTGCCACCCTGATGGTACATAACGCTTTAGGTTCCAGCGATACCGGGTCTATCCAGTTTGTGGAAAATTATTTGCAAAGCCATAGCCGCGCGGATTTAATTGCCCTTGCGCTTAAGGCGCCTGCCGTCATTGCCTACGCCTATAGCTTTGGCGGGTTGGCGATTATTGCCAATGAGCATAGCAAGGTTGATTTAATAACCGAAGCTACGCTGCTTAAACCGGCCGATAAGGTCAGTTTAACAGCGCTGGTTAATGGTGAGCATATGCATGCTGCACACCTGTTGGATGGTACTACTGTAAACGATAGGCATATCAATCGGCTGGTGGTGCCGGTAGTCACTCCGGCACGCCTTGAAGATGCCACAACAGCCAACAAAACCCTGACGGATATTCCAGTAATCAAAAACGCTAACGGGGTCATTCTACAAGTCAGTATCCCCATAGGGGTCGGCTTTACTGCGGAAGAGCTTGCCAGTGAATCTGGGCATACCCTACCTTTAAAGGATTTATTAATCGCTGCTGCTGATCCCTTGATTGAACCGTTAACGGTCTTAGATGACACCGTTATACAAGGCATTTTGGCGTACCTCGCGACCGTTACCGATCAAAGCCAAGTATCGGTTCGGACGATTGTCTTTAATCAGGATACCCAAACCTTACTTCATGAACCAATCATCATCCAAGGTGCATTAGACAAAGGGGAAGGCGATACTACACATCCTTTACGCCAAGAGGCATTGATTATCGATGCGCATACCCTGGCACCTGGAAGCACCATCCAACTGGAGAATGTTGAATTTGCGCTGGTCATCGGGGATGTAAAAGTCATTGGCGGCCAAGGCAGCCACTTCATTATTGCCGATGACAACACACAAGTGTTATCTACCGGTGCAAGTAACGATACCCTAATCGGTGGCTTGGGTGATGACCGATTAAATGGCGGTAGCGGCAATAATGTCCTAGACGGCGGGGCAGGCACAGATACACTGGTACTTGATTTTAAAGCGGCTGATCCGGTGCATGTATTTCTGAATCACAATATCAATGACACAGCGCAGCCATTTGATACGGTAGTTGTCAATGAAGCCGCTGGTGAGCGTACCACCTTCCGCAATATCGAAACTGCGAATTTAAATGGCAATCCTTATGACATACAATATTTGGGGCAACCCGGCACCCAACTGGAAAAGCTTGCGCTACTCTCACAGTTGATCTTGGGTAAAGCACCAGGTGCGGAAATGCTTGCCAGCCTCGAACCGGTTGCTAATGATACGGCTGCTTCAATCAATCAATTTCTGGCAAATGCCAGTGTCAAAACCCAAATCGGTTCACTGAGTAACCATGAGTTGGCAACCTTATTGGTCAACAATGGCTTGGGCAATAGCGACGCCGACGCGATTCAATTTAGCGAAGCCTATTTGCAAACGCACGGCTTGGCGGAATTGGCTCTAATCGGTATTAACACTGCTTCGGTGATTGAGCATGCGTATGGCACAGAAGGATTGGCGCTAATTTAACGATTACCGGCAACTATTGTAGAGACGTAAAATTTTGCGTCCCTACGCCTCACCTAAAAAAACCTACAAAAAAATCTTCACCCATTTAAAGGTTAATGCTCTATTATTGCCCTCTATTTTTTAACTTAATCATAGCAACATGGATTTTATATTAATATTTAAAGCGATCATTCTAGGGGTCGTTGAAGGCTTGACCGAATTCTTACCCGTATCCAGTACCGGACATTTAATTTTGGCAGGAGATTTATTAAACTTTAACGATGACAAAGGCAAAGTTTTTGAAATCGTTATTCAAGTCGGCGCAATATTAGCGGTTTGCTGGGAATACCGTACCAAAATAGCCTCGGTGATTATTGGCTTACCCTCGCAATGGCCCGCACAGAAATTTGCCTTAAATTTAGTCATTGCTTTTATCCCGCTAGCCAGCCTAGGCTTGCTATTTGGTAAACACATTAAAGCCGTATTGTTTAAGCCTATCCCAGTCGCACTCGCGTTCATTATTGGGGCGTTTGTGATCATGTGGGCCGAAAAACGGGAACATAAAGTCCGCGTGCAGGAAATAGAGGATCTAAGCGCATTGGATGCTTTAAAGCTGGGCTTCGCCCAAGCGTTCGCATTAATACCGGGAACTTCCCGCTCCGGTGCTACAATCATCGGCGGTTTGTTATTTGGATTATCACGCAAAGCCGCGACGGAATTTTCGTTTTTTCTGGCTATTCCAACCCTAATCATTGCAAGCCTTTATGACCTCTATAAACACCGTGATTTATTAGATTTGGCAACGGATGCACCCTTATTCGGCGTTGGCCTGTTTGCTGCGTTTATCAGTGCCATCTTTGCCATTAAAGGCTTGTTGCGTTATATCAGTCGCCATGATTTCATCATTTTTGCCTGGTACCGCATTGTCTTTGGCTTACTGGTGATCGCAACCTCATACAGCGGTTTAGTCAATTGGACTGTTGATTAGCCCTTCAAATAGGAAAAACCATGATTAAAAGCGATACTATGCCGATGTGGGTATTTCTGGCCTTCTCCAGCATTAACACCCGAAAAGCGGCTTTAATCTTAATTTGGAGTTGTTTGATCTTTACGCTTTACTGTATTCCGTGGGTGGCAATTATTCCTCCGAATAATGCCTGGATTAGTAAGCTATTTTTAATTGATGATTGGAGCTGGTTTGCAATGATGCTGCCGATGTCGCTCTGGTATTGGCTAAGCCTGAAATGGGTAGATAAACATATCGGCTGGGAAAATAGTTGAAATACGGTAAGGTGATAATCAGCTTGCTTCAGAGTAGGGACGCAAAATTTTGCGTCTCTACAGGCTTAAAATATGACAACAACTTGCAATTGCCAAATTTTTAAAACGTTATGCTTTGCCCCGGCACTGGAATATTGGCAGGCCAACCGTTACGTTTAAAACAGGTTTGCAACGATAACGTCGCATTATGTTCGCCATGCACCAGAAACAACTGCGGTTTCGACTGCTTAAAATGCCCCGCCCAAGACAATAACTGGCTTTGATCGGCATGAGCGCTCAATGCTCCTAAAGTCCAAACTTTAGCAGCGACATTGACTTCAGCCCCTAAAATCTTCAAGCTTTGCTTTTTTCCGTCAACAATCATCCGCCCTAACGTCCCTTCCGCTTGATAACCCGCGATGATTATATGCGCATTTCTGCGCCACAGATTGTATTTCAAATGATGCCGAATACGCCCACCATTACACATGCCACTGCCCGCTATTACAATGACGCCGCCAGCAATACGGTTGATTGCCATAGATTCTTCGGCGGTTTCTGAAAAAATCAACCCAGGAAGCCAGGCCTGCCAGCCGTGCGGGGCCACTTTGGTAAACTCAGGGTCATCCAGGTTAAACAAGTTGCTATGTTCCGCGTAAATTCTGCTGGCACTAATAGCCATCGGGCTATCCAGATAAATTTGTTGCTGCGGTAAATCGCCCAGCCGTTGTAACTTCCCTAACCAGTAAATTAAATCCTGAGTACGGCCTACCGCAAAAGCCGGAATAATCACATTACCACCGGATGCAACTGCTTCTGCTAACGCAGTGCGAAATTCGTCCAGCGTATTTAACAGAGGCTTGTGGTCCCGATCACCGTAAGTCGATTCCAGCAATAACACATCAGCTTCAGTCAATATTTCTGGGTCACGTAATAACGGTGCATTTAGATTGCCTAAGTCCCCCGAAAAGACCAATGTTTTGGTCTGCCCTTGTTCTGTAATTTGCAATCGAACGATAGAGGAACCCAAAATATGCCCCGCTTCATGAAAGCTCATGCTGATTCCGGGTAAGATATCCACCGTTTCCTGATAGGAAACGGCGTGCCGTAAAGTTAATAGCCGCTCAACATCCTCTAGCGTATATAAGGGTTCCAGTAATTTTTTGCCGGCACGTTCCCGGCGTTTATTTTCCCATTCGGTATCTTTTAACATTAAATGCGCTGAATCTTTTAGCATCAGCTCCAGCAATGAAAAACTGGCATCCGTTAAAAATACCATCCCGCGAAAACCTTCTTTGGCTAATTTCGGCAAGCGTCCACAATGATCCAAGTGGGCATGGGATAAGACCACGGCATCAATCTTGGCGGGATCAAACGCGAAGTCCAGAATGTTTTGTTCTTCGGTTTTTTTGCCACCCTGAAATAAACCACAATCCAATAAAATCCGGCTGGTTTTGGTTTCCAGTAAATAACAAGACCCCGTAACCTGGCCGGTGCCGCCTAAAAATGTCAGTGTAGTCATGCTATATCCTTAAGAAGATGGCAAAAACAAATTATTGAGCCAATACAATGCCTAACTCAGTAAACATTAAAGCCGCTGTTTAATTTTTATTACGTCTATGTTCGTAAATACCGTTATCAAACTGCAAAAAGTAAAGCTCTATCAAGGGATGGTTAATCGGCTCTCTAACCGTACACGCTTCTAACTGATTTTCAGGCGCATAAGCTTGATGCGATGCGTTATCTACCAAAATATGATACCAAGGCTGTTTTTTATCTGGTCGATCCAAAGAAATTTTTCGGTACCAGTGTGCAGTGCCTAAAAACTGAAAATCAACATCAATAATCACGCCACGATAATGCAGCAGATTGTGCTTAATAATCTGCCCAATAAAAAATTGGGATTCTTGTTGGATTGACATAGCCTTAGTTATTTAATCCCATAGGGGGCGCTCCACTTACTAAAGCCTGATTTTATCGAACCGATAGGCCGCTGCTTGGCTTATGAGGATTTTGCCCTTTAATAGATTGCCCCTATATCATCCGTCACATTGACACTCGATGCAACCTCATATGGTTTGATTAAACTACACATCTAAAAAAATAAAGGCTGACCAGGCCTAAAGCACAGGCTACATTTGCAACTGTTGCTTTAATGCTTTAAGCGCAATTTTTTGCTGGTGCCAAAGTCAGCGAGCACTGAAGGTTTAATTGAAAATCAAGCAATTGATTCAATATACCCTTGTATTCAGCTGTTATTGAATTGAGTAAATTAAGCTAACTGAAGTTTGATATAAAAAAAGCCTCAATTTGTGTTGAGGCTTTTTTAGGTTTAGACTAAGGTAAATGACTTTTTTCCCGTTGCAGCAACGCTTTTCGCTGATGGGCCAAGCGGTACCGCTTGTTGATCCAAATACCCGCCAGCGCTGCAAACATCAGGCTTATAGAGGCTATGGTCAAGTAAATCAAATTCTTTAAATGCGATACTTCTTCAAGCAAGATTTCATTGGTCGCTTTAGGAGGCTCTTTTAGTGTTACAGGTTCTGAAGACGCTTGCAGAACCTTAACATCCCGCTTTAAATCCTGAATAGTCCCCAGGGCATTATTAACGCTGCCTGCGCGCACGCTTTCTTCCAACATTCTCAATTTACTTTCAATTGAGCCGCCAACCAAGCCTGCAACCTGCCCTTTTAATAGATCAACTTCAGCAGATAACGCGGGGCTTACTTGCCGAAGCTGAGCGGCAGATGCTTTCACCTCATCTAAAGGATTTGTGCTCGGCCACAACAACCAACCTAACAGCACCACCAGTGTCATGAGCGACATCACCAAATACACCAGATACCGGTTAACCTTAACCAAATGTTGCTGTCGGGGCTCTTCGTGCAAAATTACAACAGCCCGGTTTTTGGTATTAGTCCCTTTGGGATTTATCTCGCGCATTTTGGTCACTCTTTCATTATAAGCATCAAGGATTATAGAATTCCAACACGCTAACCTACAACTTTTAAGTTAGCGATTTTTTTTCGCCGCAATCCGCATCCTGAGGGCATTCAGTTTAATAAAACCTTCCGCATCTTTTTGATTATATGCACCGCCATCATCTTCAAAAGTCGCAATGCTTTCATCAAACAAGCTATCGGTAGCAGACTCCCTGCCTACCACGATCACATTGCCTTTATACAGTTTCACCCGTACTTTGCCGTTTACATGTGCTTGTGATGCATCAATCATCTGCTGCAACATTTTACGCTCAGGACTCCACCAATAGCCATTGTAAATTAACGACGCGTAACGCGGCATTAACTCATCCTTCAAATGCGCGACTTCCCGGTCTAATGTTAAAGATTCAATCGCGCGATGCGCTTTCAGCATCACCGTTCCCGCAGGCGTTTCATAACAACCGCGCGACTTCATTCCGACATAGCGGTTTTCAACTAAATCCAAGCGTCCAATACCATTGGCGCCTGCTAATTGGTTCAATTTTTCCAGAACGGTTGCGGGCGAACAAGCCACATCATCAATCGCAACAATATCACCCTGTTTAAAGCTCAACTCAAGATAAGTCGCTTTATCCGGTGCGTTTTCAGGTGAAACAGACCAGCGCCACATCTCTTCTTCCGGCTCTGTCCAGGGATTTTCCAGAATGCGGCCTTCATAGGAAATATGTAGCAAATTGGCATCCATCGAATACGGCGAAGATTTGCCTTTTTTCATTTCCACCGGGATATTATGCTTTTCGGCATAAGCCAGCAGGGTTTCCCGTGAGGTTAAGTCCCATTCACGCCAGGGCGCAATCACATGAATATCAGGACGTAGTGCATAAGCACCCAGTTCAAAACGCACCTGATCGTTGCCTTTACCGGTTGCGCCATGTGAAATCGCCTGCGCGCCGGTTTCATTGGCAATTTCAATCAAACGCTTAGCAATTAAGGGGCGGGCAATAGACGTACCCAGCAAATATTCACCTTCATACACCGTATTGGCGCGGAACATCGGGAATACGAAATCTTTAGCGAATTCTTCGCGCAAGTCATCAATATAAATATCTTTAATGCCCATCGCCAAGGCTTTAGCCCGCGCTGGTTCAACTTCCTCACCTTGACCTATATCGGCAGTGAACGTGACCACTTCACAGGCATACACATCCTGTAACCATTTAAGAATGACTGACGTGTCCAAACCGCCCGAATAAGCCAGCACCACTTTTTTAATGTCCGACATAACACCCTAATCGCAATAAGTTAAAAATGCTTGGATTATACCGGAAAATTGGGGTTGGTTTTAGTGAAACTTTTTATGAACCACCGCGCATTTTTTGCTCAATAGCCCTAAGTGTATTTTGAATCTCTCTTTCTTTAATTTCTGAATCAATGTCTTGAATATACTCGATTGCAGAAAAATCATCGCCGCGTCTTCTGTTCTGTGGTGGTTCAAGTGTCTCGATAAGCAAGGCTTCGAATGTTGCAACAAGTCCTGCAAGGGATGTGTTAAAAACTATTTCTCGAAGATTGCCCTCCTGAGTTACGTCAAGCAATCCAAACCACGAAAACCGATTCCAACGACTGCCCAAGCGATCAATGGTGTGCTCAAAAAGGCGTCTGCCCAGCGGGCGGTCAATTGACCGCCCTACATACACTACGGTATGCTGGTCATAGAGAATGTAAATGCCTTTCTGTTTGCCAAAATCTACAGGCTTTGAAAGCGCCTGTTGTTTTCCATACATTTTTGGATCATTACGCCAGACAACAAGATCGCGTTGCCAATACATGCCGAAGGAATGAATAATAGAGTCAGACGAATCATCATTCAGCTCCGCAAGTGCTTCCAATTCCTTTAATTTTAAAGTAGGCGGTGGCTCAATGTTTGCGGTAAGGGGAGGATTTTTTAGCGTAAAAATACCCTTACCAACACGCATAAATGGCGACTTATCGCCATCATGTTTTATCGATGACGCTAACTGGGCATTCACTGTTGCCGCAGGTGTTGCACCATCGGTTTCGTAATAACCACGAGACAGTATCTGTTCGGATATTTCAGTGTAATGTAAAGGAGTTTCCGATTCTGCGAGCACCTTATTTATGGCTGACTTCCAAGATTTCTCCACAATACCTCCGAAAAAACTAACGAATATTCCGCACTAAAAAATTGTTCTGCCCACAACTCTTTTGGCTACGACGCTGAACATCTGCGCCACACGCAATTGCGTTTGCGCCAGCATTATCATAACAAACCAGAATTTCTTGCAGGAAACGGCCACTGTCTTTACAAGTAAGGGCTATAGCCTGTTCATTAAGTTTCGGGTTAGCTGTCAAAATCATCTTGGTTAATTGTGCGGATGTTACGCGCAACGGTTGGTTAAGGTTTTGCAATTCAGTGGGGGCTATAAACGATTGTTTAAGGCTTTGGGAAAGCTGTAAATAGCCCTCAGGAGACAAGCTTGAGCAAGTGCCATGTTTTTGCCATTCATGAAACGCTAATTTCTGGCTGGGATACAAATCCGGGAATTGCCGTAGCAACTGGGCTGAAATGCGTTGGTTTGAACAAGAACTAGGATAACCTTTGTTATATTGCGGCCATACACCATGCAATACCAAACCATAACCACGTCCGCACTGGCGGTCTTCGGGACGGGTGGCGCAAAACTCAGGCGACCAGGATAAACTCATCAAGTAATAATCAAACGGCCTTTGTTGCGCGTAGACTGGCATAGACAACGCAGTCAATAAACAAAATCCAGATAAAATTTTTACCAAGCGCGTTTTAAAAGCCATGTTAATTTCCTAAAGTTAATAAGCGGGTAGAAATTATTAGCGCATAATAGCCTTTAATCCCAGCGACTATCCCTGACCTGTATCCTGCCGTTTTCAATGCGTATCGGGAAGGTGGCGATATTTTCGTAGGCTGGCGCACATTTTACCTCGCCAGTTTTCACACAAAAACGTGCGCCGTGGCGTGGGCAAATAATTTCATCCCCGTCCAGTTCGCCACTGGCAATTTCAGCGCCATCATGCGAGCATACGTCTTCAATCGCGTAAAATTCACCAGCAACGTTAAATAGCGCAACCTCTGTGCCATCCACATCAATAACGACATTTTCACCTTCCGCCAAACTATTCTGATCAATCGCATCTACCCAGCCACTCATATTTTATCCTTTTAAATTTAAACGTTAAGTTTTTAAATACACATCATACCGGCACAATTTGCCGTGAAAACTTTCTGCTGGCTTACCCCCTAAAGGCTCGGCATAATCGGGACTTTTAACAACTACTTTTTTACCGGTAGCTTTAAGGGCAGCAGAAAATAGCAACGTTTTATCCTCATCATCGCCCAAAAGATCGCGCAGCACTAACATGGATTTTTTAGCGAGCGCTGATTTTTTGCGTTTTTGGGGGAACATCGGATCAATGTAAATGCAGTCCGGCACTTGGCTGATATTGGCTAATATTTCTATAGCATTACCGGCTAATAATGCTGGGGGTGTCAGTGCTAAATTCTGCATCCACGGTAGTTTCGATAGGCGTAAATAAGCATCACTTAATAATTCCAGCATAATCGGCGAACGCTCAATACACTGCAAATCATAACCCATGCGAAAAATATGCAGGCTATCCTGACCCCAGCCGGTAGTCGCATCAATCACAGTTTTGGTTTTACGGCCTATGGCCTGTGCCAAAGCACCTTCTTTCGGTGCAGGCCAAGAGCGCTGCTCGCCGGGGCGCGGTTCAATTTCAACCGTTAAACCGCCTTTTTTGAGCAGATCTATATCTAGGAGTTTTAAACAGCCATCGCGCCAGGTTAGAAAGAATGTTTCTTCAACACTATTATCAATAGCCTGATATAGCGGGACGGATAATCTGTCTGCAAGTTGTTGATAGGCGGCTATATCGCCGCTTTGTGCATAAAAAACCGCGAGTCTACCACTATAGCGGGCATTTTTATTTTCTGTGGGCATACACAAGAAGCCGCAATAGCACTTAACGTAAAAGAAAAGCGCCAATCATACTGGTTATTCGGTTGAAATGGCGTTAGATTCATTTTTCAACGCCGCATCCAAAGTATGCCAAGCCAGAGTCGCACATTTAACCCGCGCTGGATATTCCCGCACACCCGCCAACACCGCCAATTTACCAATGGCTTCCAGTTGAATATTTTCTGCCTTGCCAGTTGTCATTTCATGAAACTGTTTAAACAGCTGCCCTGCTTCCGCTTCCGTTTTACCTTTGATGATTTCCGTCATCAACGATACCGAGGCGGTAGAAATCGCGCAGCCAGATCCTTGAAAGCTGGCATCTTCAATAGTGTCACCCTGCATTTTTAAATACAGCGTCAAGCGGTCGCCGCATAAGGGGTTAAAACCCTCCACTTTGCGGTCGGCATTGTCCATTACCCGAAAGTTACGCGGGTTGCGGTTGTGGTCAAATATGACCTCTTGGTATAAGTCGCGTAAGTCTTCAAACATGGTTTATTCCGAGAAAATTTTTATTTACGTTGATGCCAAAAATCAGTTACCAACTAAAACTTTTGAGTTACTTCATAATCTTAAACGAAGTAACATCCTTCATTATTCTGGGTTGATTGCCAGCCACAAGCTTTCCTTTGACTTCAATAATATGCCCAGCATTTTTATATGCTTCAATTGCTGCATTATGCCATTCGGCATTCAAATTTACTCTTGCGCGGATATTCCCTTCTTGTTGATAAAGGTCTAATAATACATCGCCTGCCCTTTGTTCGTGTTCGTCTAAATCACCTGCAAGTGCTTCAACTGTACCAAAAAAAGTATCATCCTTATCTCTTTCTTGATTTTTTAGTTCTTGCCGAATATCTTCAATACGACTGAAATAATCATGTTGTATTTTTATTGAGTTTTTAGTATCGAATGGCTTATCAATAACACTTGCCCATTTGAAATTTAAATATAAATCAGTTTGATCATTTTCATCTTGGAAGTTTATTAGGGCCTTACATATATTTGATGACAAGAATGGTGTTGGCTTTTCTTTTACAGATGTTACAAGTTCCTCCATTTTATCAGCTTGAATGGCTTCAATTATCTGAGAAATAGAATGGTTAATAATTAGTGTTGCTTGACGTACAAATGGTGTAGATTCAAATACATCTCCATGTAAATCCATTGCCTTTACAGGAGTTGAAACGTTAATAATAAAGCTTCCTGATTCTGTATGCCTAAACCGTGATTTATCTATCAATTGTAAGGCTTCTCGCCGATTCATTTTTGGATGATTAATTTGCGGCTTTAACGCACTGCAAGCCGCGGACAATAACATGTCTTTAGCACCATTAATTGCTTTTACGGCATAATTGAGTGGGATAAAAGCTGTTTCATTACGATGATCGACGATGCGGAAACCGATAGTATCATCTTTCATTTCTGATAACTCTGTCATCAGTGTGCGAAAAGAAACATTTTCAATTTCCATCAATTTACCAATAACAGTTTCCACACAATCCGTGTAATCAACCACGCTATCATCAATAGGGAAAATTAATTGCCTACGATCATATAGATTATTGTTAAACGCATATAAACCGTCTTTAATAGCTTCATCAATTAGACGCCACCCTCTCGATTTCAAAAAATCCTTTAAATCGGTAGGAGCGATTATGTCGGAAATATTATTCATGGCAGCAGATAATTTAATGAATCATTTCTGGATAATTTTTCGAATATACTGAGTAGGTTATCAGGTGTTAATGTTTGTTTTTTAGGCAAATAAACTGTTGTGCCTGTTAAATTTTCAGAAGCACCTGCTCCACGTAGGCTAACCCAGTAGGCACAATTTTTTAATATTAATTGATCTGGGCTGACATTTAACCATTCCTCCTTATTGGAAGGTAAAAACAATACAATTAATAGTCGATATTGACCTTTAGTTTCTTGCCGCAAAAAATCATATTGATTTAATCCTTTGAAAAAATAGGATAGATGCGATTCCGAATTGGATGGCTCATGAATTGTGGCTTTTAATTGTACTTTTAGATCAATTTCTTCTTTATAGCTGCCTTCGAAATGCTCATAACAGGTCAATAAAGCATCCCTACAGCGATTGTCTGCATGCCTATTTAGCGGTTGGCAATTTATACCTTTGGCAGAGGCAACGGCGTGCAAATAAGCATAGCTTAACTCGCTTTCAATATCTCTTTTATCTAATGGGTCATACATAATATAAAACTGCGATAAGAAACATTAGCCAAACACCTCTATTAAAGATTTAATCCCTTGCATAAGTACATCAATTTCTTGCTTGGTATTATACATGGCAAACGAAGCCCTTGCGGTTGCTGGTACGCCATAGAAATCCATCACGGGCATCGCACAATGATGGCCAGCGCGAATGGCAATCCCTAAACTATCCAGCATCGTGCCGATGTCATGTGGATGAATTTTATCCAGTGCAAAGGAGAGAATCGCGCCTTTGTGGGCGGCTTCACCAATGATGCGTAAACCCTTAATTTGTTGCGCTTGCTCTGTGGCATAGGCTAACAATTCCGCTTCATACGCGGCGACTGCCTCCATTCCTATCGTCTGCAAATAATCAATCGCCGCACCTAACGCAATGGTATCAGCAATGCTCGGTGTACCGGCTTCAAATTTATGCGGCAATCCGGCGTAAGTGCTTTTATCAAACGCGACGGTTTTAATCATGTCCCCACCACCTTGGTAAGGCGGCATGGCCTCCAGCAAAGCTTGTTTGCCATATAAAACGCCAATACCGGACGGGGCATAGAGCTTATGCCCTGAAAATACATAAAAATCACAATCCAACGCTTGCACATCCACCGCCATATGCGGGATCGCTTGCGCGCCATCCAGCAATACGGGGATGTTTTTAGCGTGGACGCTGGCTATGATTTTTTCAACCGGATTAATCGTGCCTAACGCATTGGACATGTGCGTGATAGCGACTAATTTGGTGTTCGCGTTGAGTAACGCCTCAAACTCACTGTAGACGAGTTCACCAGCATGATTCATCGGCACAACTTTTAACACCGCGCCCGTTTGTTCGCAAAGCATTTGCCACGGCACGATGTTGGAATGGTGTTCCATCGCGCTAATGACAATCTCATCACCAGCCTTAATATTGGCTTTGCCATACGTTTGCGACACCAAGTTAATCGCTTCGGTCGCGCCGCGCACAAAAATAATTTCTTTGTGACTGGCAGCATTGATAAAGTCTTTGACCTTTTCCCGTGCGCCTTCATATTTGTCGGTAGCACGTACGCTTAAGGTATGGACGCCGCGATGGATATTGGCATATTCATAGGTATACACATGCACCAAGCTATCAATAACCGCTTGCGGCTTTTGGCAAGATGCTGCGTTATCCAGATAAACCAAGGGTTTATTACGGATTTTTTCAGCCAATATGGGGAAGTCCGCGCGGATTTTTTCTATGGGGAAATTTGTCATATTCATTTCAAATGGTTACTCTTGGCATTATCCGGTTTGTTGATTATTCCAGCATAACGCGTTATATTTTGGACAGTCCTTATTTTTGGTCGTATAAGTCTTATGAATTCAGTTATCGCCCCAGTACGCAAGCATTTAACTGACATCCACGAATGGCAAAGAATGGGTGAAGCTAATATTTTTCCGCCAGGAACTCGCATTGAATTGATTGAAGGAGAAATTTTAGAAATGGCACCTATTGGCCCGCCTCATTCCAGTCACTTGAAACGTATCAATAAATTATTTACCACGTTGGTTCAGAATACCGCAATTACCGCTGTGCAGGATCCATTACAACTGGGCGATCTCTCCGAGCCAGAACCAGACTTTATGCTATTACGTCCCGTTGCAGATTTTTATTATGCTAACCATCCCACCGCTAAAGATGTCATTTTATTGATAGAGGTTGCAGAAAGTTCACTCGCCTACGATCAAAATAAAAAATTACGTTTATATGCCCTGCATGGTGTGGCTGAATATTGGCTGCTTAACGTAAACGATAAGTGCTTAGAAGTTTATCGCGAACCCCACGGTGAAACCTACGCTCAAAAAAGTACGTTACGCTCCGGTGATTCGGTCACTTTAACGCAGTTACCCGAAATAACCATCCAAGTCAGCAGTATTTTATAACCATTCCTTATCCACGCCTTCTTGCGGGAAGCGCGCCAACAAGAGTGTCAACACTAAATCGTGCAAACTTTTAATGGTGATTTTGTCCACCATTTCATTGGCAAACGCAAAGGTCAGCATATTCCGCGCCGTTTCCATATCCACACCACGGGATTGCAAATAAAACACCGACTTTTCATCCAACTGCCCAACCGTCATGCCGTGTGCGCATTTCACATCATCGGCATAGATTTCTAATTGCGGTTTGGTATCCACTTCAGCGTCATTCGACAGCAATAAATTGCGGTTGTTCATCTGCGAATCGGTTTTTTGCGCTTGTTCAGCGACAATCACCCGCCCCTGAAACACGCCGCGCGCACGATCATCTAAAATGCCTTTATATAACTCACGGCTAGTCGCGTGTGGTTGGCCGTGAATAATCCGCGTGTGGTTATCGATATGCTGGCGGTTAATGCCGGAATATAAACCATTTAAGGTACATTCCGCCGCCAGCCCTAAATCGTTGAACGATTCACTGCGCGCTATCAGCCCACCAAACTCAAAATCATGCTGGGTAAAACGCGCATCCCGCGCTTGTTTAACGTAAATGCCGCCAAAATGGTAGGCTTTATCTGATTCTGCCTGCAATTTATAACGGGTTAATGCAGCGCCTTCACCGGCAAAAACTTCCGTTACCGCCGTAGACAAATAGGCATCATTTGTCGTCGCCACAAATGTATCAATCAAAGTCACTTCGGCAAAGCAATCAGCCACGATGACATTCCGGGTTGTTGCCAACCCATCTGCTTGGTTCACGACGTGCAAAATCTGGATGGGTTTCGCCAATACTTGTTTGGTTGGTACATGGATAAACACGCCATCGGTAAACCAAGCAGCGTTAAACGCAATAAAACCATGTGCATCCGAGGATGGCACGGCCTGTCCCAAGTAAGGTTGCAGCCAGTCCGCTTTGGTGGTTAAAGCCTGCGCCATACCCATTACTAGCACGTTTTCCGGCAACTCCGCCAGCGTAGATAGTTCCGCCGAAAAGTGCCCATTAACCAATACCACCACCCAGGCATCCGGCAGCTTATAAGTATTTAAACAGGCTTGCGCCGCTGACTTATCGAAAGTACTTTCAGCAGGAGTGAAGGTTTTTTTATCCAGTATAGAAAAGTTGGTGTAGCGCCATTCCTCCTCGCGCGCAGAGGGAAAACCCTGCGCAGCAAACTGCATAAAAGCATCTGTGCGGTATGCCGCCAACCAATCTAAAGCTTGTCCTGGCAATTTATCTTTTAGGGTGGCATACTCCGCCACGTAATGGCTTGGGGTTGTCATGTTCATGCCTGACCTTCAACCCAACTATAGCCTTTTTCTTCCAGCTCCAGCGCCAACTCCGCCCCGCCGGATTTCACAATTTGTCCATGCGCCAACACATGTACAAAGTCCGGTTTAATGTAATCGAGCAAGCGTTGATAATGCGTCACCATCACAAATGCGCGCTCCGGCGAACGCAGCGAATTAACGCCTTCAGAAACAATCTTTAGCGCATCAATATCTAAGCCAGAATCGGTTTCATCTAAAATGCACAACTTGGGCTCAAGAATCGCCATCTGCAAGATTTCATTACGTTTTTTCTCGCCACCGGAAAAGCCTTCATTCACCGCGCGATATAAGAATTTCTCATCCATTTCAAGCAGTTTAACCTTGTGTTTCACCAAGGTTAAAAAATCCATGGCATCCACTTCGGGTTGTCCGTGATATTTCCGCACGGCATTCAGCGCGGCTTTCAGCAAATAAATATTACTCACGCCCGGAATTTCCACCGGATACTGAAATGCCAAAAATACCCCTTCCCGCGAACGGATTTCAGGCGGCAAAGCCAGTAAATCTTTACCCTGATAAGTCACCGAACCGCCCGTCACCTCATAACCGGATTTGCCGGATAAAATATGCGACAAGGTACTTTTACCAGAACCGTTCGGCCCCATAATGGCGTGGATTTCCCCTGCTTTGATTTCAAGGTTAATGCCTTTGAGAATTTGTTTATCGCCAACATTGACGGTTAAATTTTTAATGCTGAGCATGAAAGTTCCAATGAGAGTTTAAAGTGCGAATACGCCTATTGTTGGTGTTTATGTCTGTTCTATGAAATAGGATAGTTGCATTTCATAGTTTTGGTATAGCACTATGCCTACCCATCCTTAAGCGCATGATTTCTTGATTGTTCCAGCAATCCCAAACACTGCAGTTTTATCGTGCCGCAAATAGTATCTAGTGGCAAATGGCTTAAACTATCAATATCAAAAGGATTTTGTAATTCAATACCGATTCTATCCAGTGAAAGCAGAGGGTAAGCCACCAGAAAAAAAATAGTAACCGTATTGAAGCCTGCCTTTTCTAATAATGAAAAGGGCAATAACAACAAAAACGTCAATATGAATCTTCGAGTTTTGATCGCATAGACCAACGGCATGGGAGTTTTTAATATCCGCTCACAGCCCCCTAGATAATCAACCAACAAAATTCGCTGGCCTTCTAAAACACTAAATTCAAAACCATCCAATTCGAAGCAATCACTATTTTGATGCCCAGACCGGGATTTTTGTAACAATGCTGCGATAGTATTCGCAACAAACAGCGGCATATGAACCGCGTCTTTTAGCGACCCAAGCTCTTGTTCGCCTAGTAAATCAGCCAAGGAATCAAAGTTTTTGCTTTTACGCAACGATTCTTTGGTTGCAAAAGCAAAGGCTATGGTCCACTTCACGAAAGCTTCCCGCCAAGCAATTTCTTTAGGTCCATAATTTAAAGCGCCTATAATAAGATTTCTGCTTTGATTATTGATTCCACCCCACAGTTTACGTGCCTCCCACCAGCGTTCATGACCAGCATTGGTTCGAAATACCAACACCAAACCCAGTACCGCACCCGTGTATTCGAAAGGCGTCACATCCAAATGTGGCAAAGGTTGCCAGTAATTTTCTAGCAACACTAACAATATTGGATAGCAAGACATTAGCAGTAGCGATGGTAAAATCCTTGGCGTAACAGAACCTTGCCACATCAGGGCGCCACGCAAAAATCCTGGCGACTCATCTTTATTGCTATGCAACACTGTCTTATTTTTCATAGTAATAAAATCCCGAATCAATCACAAACTAACCAGCCAGCCTTTCCAAATTCAGCCCCAACAAACAACTGCGCTTCTACCAAAAACTCCATCATATAGCGCTTTTCGCGTAATTTTTACAAGACGGTGTCCCCAAAAGTTTTCGAAAAATGGTACGTGATGCTTCCCTTACATGGCTATTTTGTTGCAAATCCCTCACGCAACGATTTATAAAGCATTAAAAACAGTTGCTTTTGATGCTCAACGTTAGGTTTTTTAAAAGATGCCCCGGTGGCTAACTGATGCGCTGAAATAAAAGTGGTACTCTCTTTTTGCTTTGCTGATAATTTATAGCGGATAATGTCTTCGTTAGCAGTTTCTGTTTTTGATGTCCATAGGCTACTGACATTATCGAGAAAACCTTCGCCTGATGAATAAATGCCATCTGAACCGTAATGCTCATCAGCTGAATCTGCTCTAGCAGAAGCAGACTTTTCATTCTTGATTTGGATTAATACATAATCCTGTTCATGGTTTTGATCGATAATCTCAATGTGATGGTATTCAAGCGCACTTACTAAAACCTGTAACGCAGTATTTTTATCGAGAGACAGTAATAAGATTGGCCCTAGCGTATTTTCATTCAGTTTTATTTGCTCGCTTAATCCTTTTATAAGTAGCGTGTCATTTTTACTTGGCTGGGTATCATGGCTAGATGTTATCTGTAAATCAGGGGGTTTCTGGATATTCTCATAGGCATCAACCTTAATTTGATTAACACAAGCCAGCAATAGACAGCCTGTGACCGATCCAAGGGTCAACAGCGTCAGGGAGCGGAAGGGTTTTAGACTTGAAATATGTTTAATTAGCATTGAATAGGACACTATAAAAACCTCTTTTATAAAGCATTAACCCACCGACCCTTCCAAACTCAACCCCAACAACGCCTGCGCTTCCACTGCAAACTCCATCGGCAATTCTTTAAACACCTGCTTACAAAAACCATTTACAATCATCGACACCGCATCTTCCGCTGAAAGCCCACGTTGTTGGCAGAAAAACAACTGGTCTTCGCTGATTTTAGAGGTGGTCGCTTCATGCTCCACTACCGCAGACGGTTGCTTAACCTCCACATAAGGAAACGTATGAGCACCACATTGATCACCAATTAACAGGGAATCACATTGGGTATAGTTGCGCGCATTTTCGGCGCTTTTTAAGACCTTCACCAAGCCGCGGTAGGTATTTTGCGCGCGGCCTGCCGAGATACCCTTAGAAACAATAGTACTGCGGGTATTTTTACCGATGTGGATCATTTTGGTGCCGGTATCAGCTTGCTGGTAATTATTGGTGAGCGCGACGGAATAAAATTCGCCCACCGAATTATCGCCCGTCAACACGCAACTGGGGTATTTCCAGGTAATCGCCGAACCGGTTTCCACTTGCGTCCACGATACTTTGGAGTTTGCACCGCGACAATCCGCGCGTTTGGTAACAAAGTTATAGATTCCCCCTAAGCCGTTTTTATCGCCGGGATACCAATTTTGTACCGTGGAATACTTAATGACGGCATTATCCAAAGCAACCAGTTCGACTACGGCAGCATGCAGTTGGTTTTCATCACGCATCGGGGCAGTACAGCCTTCCAAATAACTGACATGACTGTCCGCATCGGCAATTATCAAGGTGCGTTCAAACTGTCCAGTGTTAGCCGCGTTGATCCTGAAATAAGTCGATAATTCCATCGGGCAACGCACGCCTTTGGGAATGTACACAAACGATCCGTCAGTAAAAACTGCAGCATTTAAGGCTGCAAAGTAGTTATCGGTATGCGGCACCACTGAACCCAGATATTGTTTAATTAAGTCGGGATGCTCACGCAAGGCTTCTGAAATCGGGCAAAAAATCACCCCGGCGTCTTTTAATTTGCCCTTGAAAGTAGTCGCAACTGAAACGCTATCGAATACCGCATCGACCGCTACACCCGCTAAGCGCTCCTGCTCATCCAGTGGAATGCCCAACTTTTTATAGGCTTCCAAGACTTGTGGGTCGATTTCATCCAGACTTTTGGGGCCGTCTTCTTTTCGTTTGGGTGCGGAATAGTAACTGATCGCCTGATAATCAATCGGGTCAAATTTAACAAACGCCCACTCGGGTGATTTCATGGTCTGCCAATGCCGAAAAGCTTTTAGGCGGTATTCGAGCATAAACTCCGGTTCATTTTTAACTTTTGAAAGCCTATGAATGACCGCTTCATCCAATCCGGGCGGAAAGGTATCGGTTTCCAGCTCCGTAACAAAACCTTGTTTATAATCTTTATCAATCAGATTCTGAATTTCTTTTGTACTTGCGGACATCGTTATTCTCCAAGGTTACCGAAACAATTGTGCAACCGGTATATGAATTTCTTTTGGTAAGGCGACTGGCAGTATCATATCAGCTAAGGTAATCGCTTCCAGAGCATTATAAATAGTTTGGTTAATCAAGCCCCAATTAGCACGGATTTTACAGCCCCCAGCCTGCTCACAATGATGATCAGACATACTACATTCAGTGATAGCAATAGGCCCTTCCAACGCGTTGATAATTGTGGCAACCGTAATTTTTTCAGGGTTACGCGCCAAAATGTAACCGCCCTTCGCGCCGCGTGCTGAAGTAACAATATTGGCATTCACGAGTAATTTTAAAATCTTCGCTACAGTTGGCAAGGCAATCGCCGTAGCATCTGCGATTTCGACCGCTGCGCGCAAGGCACCATAATTATTTGCCATGTAACTTAGAATTACCGTGGCGTAATCGGTTAGTTTACTTAAACGCAGCATCTTCCCTCCAATTCATAGGGGACTATTTTAGTCCTATTTAATTCCCGAGTAAAGCACTAGGCTATTATTTTTTGCGTTGCTTACAGAATACGTATCCGCACAGAATTGGCTGAAAAAAATTTCAAGTGGCACTGCGAATTTCATAGCACGTTAAGCCACTTAAAAACATTTTATGTATTGAGAAAAAGGTTTGTAATAATCGTATTTCGATTGGAGTTGAATCAGGCTTTTGCCTAGAGAGGCAATCTCTTATTCTTTTTGGGTTTGCGAAACCAGGTGAAGATCGGTTCTGTGGCTGTGCTAGTAGCCCCCCAAGGTACGAGACCGACCAGCATCGCGCTAAATTTAACTCTGCACTGGCGCCACCTATCCGTAAGGCGAAAAGCAAGAGGTTGGGTTGCCGACAGCAGACAATCCAACCCAGGCGCGGACTCGGTTAAGCGGTCTTGCGATTTCTTTCTTTCGCACGTACAAGCCCCAATAATCCCGTACCCATTAACCAAAAGGAAGCAGGCAAAGGCACAGTAGAAACATTTATATTGTCAATTTGCGGAGCATTCAGCAAATATCGACCCCATTGAACCTGTGTTACATTAGTAAATCCTGTGAAATTAGCAGTTTGAAATCCATGATCTACCGTGAAAGTTTGCGAAATCGTCCCACCACCCAATAATGTGCCTATAAAAGCGTATTCTAAAGCAGGTGGAGTTCCCCAGTAGTCAAGGGTTACAGAGGATAAATCCATGGAATTTAAATTAAAAGTACCTCCATCAGTTCTTTTTAAAGTAGTCGTGGTGCCAGCGCCCTGAGCTTCTATCGCTGCGCTACCCTGATAATCACAGCAACTAATAGTGTGGACTAAAAAATCTTCAGGGCTATACACTGTTCCGTCAGCGGGGCTATACAGATCGGCACTTAAAGTATATCCATCTTTAGTGTAGGTATGAAACAGCTGATTGTCGTCACCCGAAAGACTTTCGAGATCATCAAAATTTAAAATAGTCGCATTAGCCGAGCCGAAACAAACAAACAAACAAACCTATTTTTTGCATAACTACCTCATAAAAAGACAAAAATATAAACGAAAAAATTAGCTTATACACTTAAACTAATCTGACGTATCTTACTATCTCATAACACTATAAATCAATGACCTATAGCAAATAATTATAGCTTGTAATACAGGGGCGGATTCAACTCCGAAGTACAACCGTAGTTATCATGCGGTCTTCAGCAAAAAAGACCGGATGGGATGTTTTGTAGTTGAACAATTTAAGGCGTTGCCAATTAGTGAGATTACCTATAAGGGCACTCAATCATTCGATATTTTTGCTAAAAGCGTCGGCAAATATTGTCAAAATGCCCCTAAATTTTCCGCGCACCCAACCCGTCTTAGGATTTTCCAGCAACCGAATAAGGCGTGTTAATGATAAAAATGTGGGGGTTTTGCGGCAACAATAAGCTAATCAGCGTATTGAGTGCTTAACGGTTTTACCTTAAAAGTTAAGTTGATCGGCTGGTAATAATTATGCCTATAACAATAAAAGCCATCCCTATGATTTTATTGAGTGTAACGGGTTCTTTAAACAACCATGCCGATAATAGCAAGACTAGGACAAACGCCAGACTCATAAAGGGATACGCATAGCTAATATCAAATTTAGTCATCGCCGCAATCCAAAAAACCGCAGCGACAAGCGTAGACGCAAAACCTGACAGCAAAAAAGGATCAAGCACCAATTTAGCCAAAAAATAGAACTTATCCCAAGCGTCTACAGGTAGTTGGCCGTAATGGGTAATCCGCCACTTTAAAATCAGTTGCCCGTAGACAGTAAAGAAAACCGTACCGGCAATATAGAAATATCCGATCATGAAATGATAATACCCGTATCAGCATGGCGGCCAATCAATTTCGCCGGGTTGCCGTGATATTTGCTGGCCGTTTCGGTATCCCGCAAAATAATGGTACCGGAGATCATATAGGTTTCATCCCTAATGTTGACATTATTGACGGTCAACGCCGCGTTACCTAAAAAGCACAAATCACCCACGCGACAATTGCCGCCAATACCACCGCCGCCGGAAATGTAATTATGATTCCCGATTACGGCATGATGCCCAATGATAGAGCCGGTCCAAAAGACGTTGTTATCGCCAACCCTGACAAAGGGCTCAAAATCGCAACTGGACATAATCACATTGTTTTCACCCAGCTTTAGGTTTTCTCTAATGACCGCTTTTTTACTGATAAAGTTAACCAATTGATAGCCTTTTTGTTTGGCTTTATTAAACAGTAGTGGGCGATTACGCATTTTACTGTAGCCAATTGCGACAAACATTTTAAAGTCGCTGGGTGGATAAAGCTCTGTGACCGCTTCAAAATCAACCAGTGGCAAATGGCAAAATTGCTCAGCCGTTATATACGCTTTGTCCAAACAAAATGCCACGACATCATACTGACCGTCTTCCTGAAAGTGGTACAGCATAAGTTCTGCAAGCGGACCGGCGCCATAGATAATAATTTTAGTGTTCATTATTATTGGTCTAGTTTTGAATAAATAGTTTTAATAATTGCACGCGGTCTTTGTTTTATTTCGGTAGTCATGCTGGCTACATATAAACCCAGCAAGCCAGTGCAAGTTAACACACTGCCAGTGATAAAGCCGGTTGCCAGGGTAATAGCCTGTAGTGTAGATGGGTTAACACTAAACACTAAAACCTGTACACCAAAATAAACGCTGGATAGTAATAAAAAAAACCAAATGCAACAACCCACTATAAAACAATATTCCAAAGGTTTGGAGGAAAAAGAAGTGATGCAGGTGATGAACAGCTTCAGTTGCCGACCCAATGTATAAGTGCTGTGTGGCTTGGATTTTTTGGTGACAACTTTTGCTTGTTGATTAAAACCAGCGTGCGCCATAATACCGGCAACAAACAAATTTCGCTCCTGATATTGGGTTATAGCGTCAACAAACGCTCTTTTCATTAACCTGACAGTTAATAAATTGGGTACTAACTTGATGCTGCTCAGCTGATTAAAAATACGGTAAAAGAGATTACCGAACAGCTGTTCCGACCAATTGCCTTTACGTTGCTCTTGAACGCCATATACTACATCAAGCTCTTGGTTGGACTGCATGTCCTGCCAAAATGCCAAAATTAATTCCGGTGCTTCTTCAAGATCGGAATCAATCAAAAAAACATAATTTCCCAGAGCCGCTTCAAGGCCTACCATACCGGCTTCATGATGCCCGAAGTTTCGCGATAGCTCGATAATTTTAAGGTGCGCATCTTGCGCCTGCGCCGCCAAGGCTTTTTGTAAAGACTGATCGGGTGAGCCATCATTGACTAAAATAATTTCATAATCGTGAGTTATCTGCTGCGCACTGCTGCCCATACGTTCAAGAAATTCATCCAGATAAGGGGCAGATTGATATAAAGTCGTTACAATTGAAAGTTGCATGCGTTAAGGAATCAGGCCGAATGAAAAGAGTGCATGTAGGCTGGCGCATCCGCACCGACATTAAAGATCAAATCTAAAATTGAGACGGTGTGTTGAAAAGGGGGATGCAACTGCGGGTATTCAGGATAGCCTGCATAATCCATCCAGGTCAGCTTGATGTTGGCTTGAGCGAACAAATCTGCTTCAATATAATTTTTAGCAGAAGGGCCTGAAATATATTCCTGCGCTGAACTGTCCTGACATAATTTAACCAAGCGCGCGGTTTTACCGGCTGCCAAGGTGTAATCCGAAGACCAGGAAAGTTTTGTTTTAATATTCAAAATGTTATTGATTGCTGTAATAAACTGATAATTAATTTGGCTTAATTCGCTGGTAGTTTGCCCTAAGTAAAGCGCTTTGAAGGGTTCACTAAAGTTTTTAAAACAGGGTGCTTTGCTATAATTCGTCACGAGGCTCTGCCAATGTTTTTTGCGCCAAACAGCATTGGCTACCTGGGTATCACAAACCCTTTGCGTGTGTAGGCTTGTCTGTTTTACGGGGATACTCAGCCATTGTAAGCCTTGCCCGGTTTTTATCAGATTTCGGTTGCGCCAATCATTTTTTGTATATTGCACTTCGTCAAATAAAATAAATTCATCGACGCTGTTAATAAGATCAAAATAGCCTTTCCAGGGGATGTAATTAGATTGCAGAATAGCGGTTTTTTTGTACATTTAAGGGCATGTTTTGAAACTTTAATGGGTAAACGCTTCTAAGCAGGGTTAGGTATTTTTAGGGAATGCTATAAAACATGGCATAGTGTCAAAATTAAATTATAACACGCAGCCTCATTGGTATTTTCCGAGTGCCTTATATTAATTGGATTTATAGAGCCCTCTTAAAACACGCCCATTTTCCCAACCAGGATAAATCATGATACCGATTAGAGATACCGCCCCCTGTAATATTACCCCTTGGGTTACCTGGGGCATTATTGTGGTTTGTGTCAGCATTTTTATCATCATGCGGCTCATCCCTCTTGAATTACAACAATGGATAATGCTGCATTACGGCATGGTGCCGGTGCGTTATTCAAACCCGCAATTAGCAGCCGAATACGGTTTAAACCCTGATGGTTATTTATCAGCGCTGACCGGACTTTTTTTACATGATGGCTGGCTGCATATCCTGATTAATGTCTGTTTTTTGTGGATATTTGCGGATAATGTTGAAGCGCGCATGGGGCACCTCCGTTTCATTGTGTTTTACGTGCTCTGTGGTTTGGCGTCGATGGCGATGCAATGGTATTTTGTCCCGGAATATTCGGTTCCGGTTGTGGGCGCGTCCGGCGCTATTGCAGGCGTTTTAGCCGCGTATTTTTTCCTATATCCGTATGCCCGGGTAGTTATTTGGATACCCATTTTATTGTTGCCGATTTTTGTCAATGTGCCTGCCATCGCCTTTTTAGGGGGTTGGGTTATTTGGCAGTTGTATCAGGCAACCACCATCATCGTCTTTCATAGCGCCGAAGTGACTACGGCCTGGTGGTCGCATTTAGGCGGATTTATTGCAGGCGGGGTTTTATTTCGATGGTTTTTATTGCCAATCTTTCCTTCAATCGATCCGGCTGACGAAGAATGAAAGCATGAATAGAATAGCCTTAAAAATGTTGATGGGTGATCGGGGCAAATACTTCGGGATTGTGATGGGCTTAACTTTCGCGTCCTTAATTATGACCCAGCAACCCGCTATTTTTGTGGGTTTAATGACCCGTACTTTCAGTTTTATTTCGGACGTAGGCTTACCGGACATCTGGGTTATGGATGCCAAAGTGCAATTTGTTGATGATATTAAACCCTTGCAGGATACCGAGTTATATCGGGTGCGCGGTATTTCAGGCGTGGAATGGGCTATGCCGCTGTACAAAGGTCTCTTAAAAGCGCGCCTGACCGACGGCACCTTTCAAACCTGCAATGTTGTTGGCCTGGACGACACCACCTTAATTGGGGGGCCACCGCTCATGTTAGCGGGACGACTTGAAGACTTGCGCCGCAGTGACAGTATTATTGTTGATATTGATGGAATCAAAGAAAAGCTCACTAAACCTTCAGGCACAGCCAAAGGCAAATCGATTCAACTCAAAATTGGCGATAGCCTTGAGTTAAACGATCACCGCGCCATCATTGTAGGCATTGCCAAAGTGACCCGCACCTTTCAATCGCAGCCGGTGGTTTATACCACCTATTCCCGGGCGAAAAGCTATGCCCCCAAAGAACGCAAGCTCTTATCGTTTGTACTGGTTAAGGCAAAATCAGGGCAAAACCTGACCGAACTGGCTAAGCGCATTCGCGATAGCACCGGCTTGGCGGCTTACACAAGCGATGAATTCAAAGAATTGACTTATCAGTATTTTATTAAGAATACCGGCATACCCATTAATTTCGGAATTTCGGTGCTCTTAGGCTTTATTGTCGGTGCAGCCATCGCGGGGCAAACCTTCTACAATTTTACCCTGGAAAATCTCCGCCAGTTTGGGGTGTTAAAAGCCATGGGCACCAGCAACTGGACGTTATTGCGGATGATTTTGTTACAAGCCATTCTGGTCGGTACTATCGGTTACGGACTGGGTGTTGGCTTAACGGCATTATTCGGATACAGCATGCGCAATACCATTCTGGCCTTCAGGTTTCCGTGGCAGTTATTGATATTCAGCGGTGCGGGCGTAAGTGTGATTTGTGTATTTGCGGCGCTACTGAGCATTGTAAAAGTAATCCGACTGGAGCCTGCTATTGTTTTCAAAGGATAGTGCATGAATGCCAGCACAATCGCAGTACATTGTGAAAACTTGGTGAAAGTATATGCCACCGGCGATCAAAAAGTTACCGCGCTCAATGGTATTAATCTGGATATTGCCCTGGGTGAATTAATGATGCTGGTAGGGCCTTCCGGCTGCGGCAAAACTACCTTAATTTCGGTTATTGCAGGCATTCTCGATCAGGATGAAGGCACTTGTGAATTGTTTGGCCATAATCTACTGACCATGCGCAGCTCTGAAAAATTAAAGTTTCGCGCGCAAAACATTGGCTTTGTGTTCCAGGCTTTTAACCTGTTACCGGCATTAAATGCAGCGGAAAATGTCTCGGTGCCCCTAATCATCAACGGCGTTAAGCGCCAGGAGGCTGAGCGTAAAGCGGTTACCCTACTGGAACAGGTCGGCCTGGGTGCGCGAACTAAATCCTTACCTTCGGAACTGTCTGGCGGGCAACAACAACGGGTTGCGATTGCCCGGGCGCTGGTACATAACCCGCGCTTAATCGTCTGCGACGAGCCGACCAGCGCCTTGGATCATGAAAGTGGACGCAAGGTCATGACTTTGCTTAAAGAAGTTGCGTTACATAAAGACCGCACCTTGGTAATTGTCACCCATGATGCCCGGATTTTTGAGTTTGCAGACCGCATTGCTAAAATGGATGATGGGCATATTATTAATGTTTCCGCGTCAACACAGCTTAATTAATCGACGACCGTTAATTCGATAGGTAGAGGTGTCTCTACCACAATACTCTGACGAGACAATATGCTAACCAAATACCTACTTCCCTTACTCGCTGCTTTAGGTTTTCTGTTTGCCGCCTATACCGTCGTCAACAGCAACAAACCCACGCCGATTGCACCAGCGGTTGCAGAGCCCGCTTCAGCACCGTTTAAAAGCTTTATTGCCGGTGCCGGGATTATCGAACCGCAAAGCCAGAATATTGCTATCGGTACCCCCTTATCCCGCATCGTCACCACGGTCGCCGTCAAAGTGGGCGATAAGGTTAAAGCCGAAGCCCCGCTATTTTATTTGGATGATCGCGATAGCCGTTCTGAATTAGCCGTCAAAACCGCTGATTTAGCCAAAGCCAAAGCCGATCTCAATGTCGCCAAAGCGTCCTTAAGCGACACGCAAAGCTTAAGTAATCTTGCTGAATCGATTACCGATAAACGCGCGATCAGTGCTGAAGAACTATTAAAACGACGCAACGCCTTACAAATTAACAAAACCCGATTAGACAGCGCCAAAGCTTTAGTCATGCAGGCGGAGGCGGGCATCAATAATACCAAAACAACTTTAGCGCAATTGGTTATTCGCGCGCCGATTGCTGGTGAAGTTTTACAGGTAAATATTCGTCCGGGGGAATTCGCCCAAGCAGGGGCTTTAAGTACACCCATACTGGTACTGGGTAATTTAGATGAGCTGCATGTCCGGGTAGACATTGACGAAAACGATGCCTGGCGCTTTAACAAAAACAGCAAAGCGATCGCCTATCTGCGGGGTAACCGTGACTTTAAAGTTGACCTGACTGTGGCCTATGTTGAGCCCTACGTTATCCCTAAAAAGTCCTTAACCGGGGATAGCACCGAGCGGGTTGATACCCGGGTATTACAAGCGTTGTACCGGTTTGAGCGGAAACAACTGCCGCTCTTTGTCGGTCAACAAATGGATGTATTCATCGAAGCGCAAGATTACAGCCCACCGCAGGAACCCAAAACCCTCCCGGTAGCAACAGGCGCACCGTCATGATTCGCCTAGCGTTAAGATTCGCGATTATGCTTTCCCTCTCCAGTTGCGCGGTTGGCCCTGATTATAAAAGCCCTAAACTACCGGTTCCAGAAATCTGGCAAGGTCAAAAACCCGGGGCAGTACAAACCATCCAACTACAATGGTGGAAAAATTTTCAAGACCCAATCCTTAACCGACTCATGACCGATGCGCTAGCCAGCAACTTGGATTATCGTCTGGCGCTTGCCAGAATTAAAGACCTGCGCGCACAACATGCTGCAACCATGGCAGCCGGTTTGCCGACCCTGGATTCCCACAGCACCTTAAGCCGACGCTTTAACAACACCGCAGGCGCCAGCCAAGGTGGGGGTACCAGTTCAGGGGGAGGGTTTGGCATTGGCAATCAAACCATCAATATTTTTCAATTAGGTTTTGATGCGCAATGGGAACTGGATTTTTTTGGTGGCGTCAGACGGGCGATTGAAGCCGCAGATGCCACCCTGGAAGCGGAAGTGGAAAACAGCCGCGATGTCCTGGTTACGCTATTGGGTGATGTTGCCCGTAACTACATTGACTTACGCACCAAGCAGCAATTACTGGACATTAGCCATAAAAATCTGGCGGCACAACAAGACACCGAACAACTGACTAAAGTCCGCCAACAAGCAGGATTGGCAACCCAACTAGAGGTAACCGAAGCGCAAGCGCAAGTTGCGGCAATCCAAGCCCAACTCCCGGATTATGAACGCGCCATTCAACAAGCCATCTATGCCATCAGCGTGTTGGTCGGCCGGGAGCCTGCCGTCCTGCTCAAGCGACTTGAGCAACCGAGTAAAATTCCGGTATTAACCGGCACAGTGTTTGCTAATTTACCCTCAGAATTATTAAAACGCCGCCCGGATATTCGCCGTGCCGAACGGCAAATGGCGGTCGCCACCGCACAGATCGGTATCGCCACGGCAGAACTTTATCCAAAAATAAACCTGGCTGCTTTTATAGGCTTACAAAATATGAGCATAACCGGCTTTACACCCATCGGTAAATCCTGGTCAGCCTCCTCTTCTATCACCATGCCCATCTTTAACTGGGGCAAACTCAATGCCAACATTAAAAGTAAACAAGCGCAATCCGAACAAAGCTATATAGCCTATCAATTGACTATTTTAAATGCCTTTAAAGAAGTTGAAGATGCACTGGTCGCAGGGGTAAAAGAACAGCAGCGCCATACCGCCTTAACACAACAAGTGACTGCTAACCGTCTGGCGGTGCAGCTCGCCGATGAACTTTACCAGAAAGGCTTAAGCGGCTTTATCAACGTCCTGCAAAATCAACAAACGTTGTATCAAACCGAATTGAGCTTAGCGAGCAGTGTTGCCAAATTGTCTACTACGCAGGTTGCGTTATATAAAGCGCTGGGGGGTGGCTGGAAAACTGAGGTTGAGAAATAAAAATCCTTTAGATATCCCCTGATTAAAACTAAAAAAGGGACAAAGCTCATTTTCCTATTCTTCGAATAAGCCTTCAGTAAAAACCCCTAGCAAGTACTCTTATTTTCCAATAATTAACAATTTGAGTGGGGCAATGGGTGTAGAATCACGCCACAAGAAAAGTTAATAATAAAAAACACTTTTTATATCATAGCATTAAGTTATCCATCTTTATTGGAAACGCAAACAAATGTGCGCAAAGAAATTATTCGTTGTTGGCAATGGCTTCGACATTTACCATGGCATACCATCAAGTTTTTCAGATTTTAGGAAATATCTTGAAAATGCAGACAGAGAACTTTGCCGAAAGCTTGAGCAATATTTCAGTTATGAAGATTTTTGGAGCGATTTTGAGCAATCTTTAGCCGACTTTGATGGAGATTATTTGGTTGATAATGCCTCGGTATTTCTCGCTTCATACGAAGAAGACGATTGGAGTGACTCCTACCACTATGACTTTCAGTATGAGATAAATAAAATTGTTACCGCCTTTTCGGAAACATTGAAGTCTAGGCTTACCGAATGGATACTAAAACTCACAATTCCTTCAGCATTGGATATTAGCAATAAGCGACTAAATTACGTTGATGAAAATGCAATTTTTTTGACCTTCAATTACACAGAAACCCTTCAGGTCGCATACTCAATTCATGAAAGTAACGTACTTCACATTCATGGCAAAGCCGAAAGCGAAAAATCCAACTTGGTGTTGGGGCATGCGTGGAAACCTGTTAACAGGAATTCACTAATGAGCCCAGAAGACCTTGAAAACCAGGATGTTCGCCTTGCCGAAGGGGATGCAATAATTGACGAATACTTCAAGGCGACATACAAACCAGCAGAAGAAATCATTAAGGCAAATCGTGCATTTTTCAGCAGCTTGCATCCCATCGAAGAAATTTATGTCCTTGGGCATTCAATATCAAATGTTGACATTATCTACTTTCAGGAATTAGCTAAATCAATAATCTCACAAAACACGAAGTGGCGTATTAGCTACCTTGACGATGATGATCTTACAACACATACTGAAACAATGAACAACCTCGGCATCCATGCCAATTTAATATCATTTTCTGAACTGCAAAACATGTAAGCCTTTTAAAACGCAGTAAGGAGCAACCTACACTAGCGATTCAACCCGATGCTGCCTAACAACGCACTCGGGTGCATACTTTTTCTTACCTTTAGGTTATTCCTAATATGCCGACCCAACGCACCCAGCTCCTATTAATCGCTTCGGCCTTGCTTTTAGCAATCCTTGTTTTGTCTGGCGTCAACCCCTATGACCGCCCAACTTGGGCGCTGGAAACATTTCCCGTTATGATTGCCTTCCCTATCCTCTGGACGACCTATCGTCGTTTTCCCCTTACATCTCTGTTGTATTGCTGCATTTTCCTACACGCCCTTGTCCTAATAGTCGGCGGCACGTACACCTATGCCCGGGTTCCGCTAGGCTTTGAAATCGCTGAGGTCTTGGGGTTAAATCGAAACCCTTATGACAAGATCGGTCACTTTTTTCAAGGCTTTGTCCCCGCGTTAGTCGCCCGCGAGATCCTTATCCGCGGTGATTATGTAAATGGGCGAAACATGCTCGCTTTTATCGTTGTGTGCATTGTGTTAGCAATCAGCGCAACTTACGAACTCATTGAATGGGGCGTGGCGCTGGCGCTTGGTCAAGGAGCGGACGAATTTCTGGGAACGCAAGGCTACTCATGGGACACCCAATCTGATATGTTCTTCGCGCTTATTGGGGCCAACTTAGCTTTATTGCTGTTTTCAGGTGTCCATGACCGCCAAATGGAGCGTTTGCAGCGTGATGCAAAGCCATAATCCAATTAAAATTTGAATAAATTAATTTATAGTTATTTTTAGTCTAGCGTAAGGCTCTAGCTCTCTGCTTTTAGCCGTATAAATAGCGCGATACTGTTCTAATTCCCGCAGCGCCATTTGTTGATAAGACGCATTGTGCAATTTAGCCCAAAGGTTCATGATCAAATAGCCGTAGGGCATTTTAGGCCCCTGATCGGAATAAGCAATTTCATAAAAATGCTTATGCTCATCTTGATGATGACCGATATGGTTGGCTAAACCTAATAACAAATAATGGGTAAACCAGGCATTATTCACCCAACCAAAGCTGTTGCTGTAGCGGGCATCGGTCAGCCCCCAGTGTTGCACATAATTAATCGCCTCCAGGATACGGACAGCTATGAAGGCTTGATATAAGAACATGCCCGTCGCCACCCAGCCATAAATATACAATATGGCGGCTACCAAGAGCAGTTCAATCCCTAATCCCTGTAGTACCCGATTTTGCAAACTCAACCTGGGCGAAAATGCAGCGTTAGTTATCCCTAAACGCATTTGCTCGGAACGCCATGCGTATTGCAAATGACTACGATAAACCCGTCGCCAGTAGCATCGAAAACTTTCTCCCAAACGCGCCGTGGTGAAATCATCCTGAAGCTTAACCCCCAGATGATGGCCTTGTTTATGGGCAACCACAAAATGCTCATGGCATAAGCTGCATAATAAGACCCGCCCCAATTGCTGCATAAAGCCAGTTTGACGATGCAACAGTTCATGTGCGACCACAATGCCTGAAATACCAGAACAGGTGCCAAGCAGAAAGCGGATGACAATAATATTAGTCACGCCGGTGATGAAATCCGAAGGGGTTAGCCAGGATAACCGGCTGACATAATCAAGCATCAGGACGATATTCGCCAACTGCAAACAAGCCAAGCTGACTATAATCGCATCATAAAAGCCTTTGGGCACTGAGGCCTCCGGCTGGGAAGTTAGTTTTGGGCTAAGCCAATCCGCCAATACCATAATCCAACAAGGCAAAGTCCAGGCCAAAGCACCACCTATGCTATGCAACCCGCTACTTAAAAACCAACAGGTGCTGATCGGTAAAAAAAAGCAGACTAAATAGTTAAGAGGACTGGTCATTATGAAAATGCGGTCAGGTTGGTTTTAAAATGCCTTTTAAACGGCATTGCCAGACGTTTTAATAAAACATGACTTACCAGCGCAACCTTGAACCCTCTGCTCACCGATGCCAGAGAACAATAGCCGGTATATATCCTCCGCCAATGCTGTTGCATAACCTGTTCCCCGGAGCAGGCCAGAATTTCATCCAAATAGCTTTGGATCGCCTGCTTCGCCAGTGCAGCATGTCCGGTAGCGACATTATCAATGGAAATATGTACGTTCACAATGCTTGCATCGAGACCATAAAAGGTCAAGGCTTGCGCCAGGCGCAAATAGCCTTTACCCAGTCCGCTTAACTCGATAGCCATATTTAAGCCTAACAACTCAGGCAAAAAAGCGCAGGGGAATTTGGAAATAGCCATTAAATAGCAGGGTATATCAAAAGCGCTGGCTATAAACCCCGCGTGTTGACTAAATTCTTTGGTATGAATTGGCGGTAGATTCACGCCGGTGCTGTCGAGCAATTGTTGATAAATGGCGGGATGATTTTGCGCCATAATGCCGCTACCCAATTCATCTGCGTATATTTTAAATAACGTCGCACCTATTGCATGCGTGGGATGATACTGCAACTGGTTAATGTTTTGCAGCCAGCAGCCGTCGGTCAAAATCGCGGGCGCAAGTTGTTCAATCCCCCAAATATAAGTTTGCTTGGATAATCCGGGTGGAGCTAGCAGTGGTTGATAGGTTTTAACTTCGTGTTGATACACATCGCTAATATAGGTATTAAAGGCGGGATGCGTATAGCGTTTAAAGGGCAAGCGACGCAATAACCGGGTCAGGGTTAATACTTTATGTACTTTTTGTTTGGCAACCCTTAAAGCCGCCGGGAAATGTTCAATATTGACCAGTGTGTGAAACCAGGCTCTTTGATTAAGCTTGGAAAAGTTAATAGCCTTCTCCCTTCGGCTGATTTGTTCGTCCGGTAACCCTTCTGTTTTGAGTGATGCCGAAATTTCACAATCAGTATCCGCATTTGGGCTGTAGACCTTGAACGGCAAATCAGTCTGCACAGCACAAACCCATGCTTTTAAAGTATTTTTTTCTGTGGGATTCAACACCCCGAACATCGGGCCTTTAAATTCAAATAACTTAAGCAATGGGCTATCAGCGGGATTTTGCTGGTCGATATAAGGCGATTGCTTTAGCGCCTCCAAAAAACCTTCACTATCAAAAAGCGATGCAGCAAACCAGGTATCTAAGGATTGCCCGGCCAATTTAATTTTAGCGTGATGCCCAATCGCTTGCGGTGTTATTCGTTGCAAAAGCCGTATTAATAATTGTTTGGGCGATAGTGAACAATCCAGCTGTTCTTTTAGCTGCTGATAACAACGCTCATTTTGTTGCCGATACAAGCAATAGCCAGTTTGGATGCGCAACCACAACTCGACCTGTTGTCCTTCAAATAACTTAAGATACTCTTGAATAATATTAAGCAATTTCGGCAATTCTGCCTGTAAACGCTGCTGCCGGGCATTCAAAAACTGGCTAAAATTGTGGTTATCCTGCCGACTAAGATTAAGCTGTTCCAGTATCCCCATCGCTCTGCAATAAGCGTAGTTAAAACCCAGTATTTCCGGAAAAAACTCGCTCGAAAACTGCCCCAAAGCCAGTTGCAAGGCGCCAAAGTCAAACAGGCTATCAGGAATAGCGCTTTGCTGTGCAAACGCCCAAGTATGCAGTTCCGGCAAAGCTATTCCTGCGCTTAACAACTCTGCCTTGATAAAAGCGCCAGCTTGAACGCCTTGATTTAAGTTTAGCATCACGGAGAACATAGCCATCGCCAAAGGTGTTTGATTGGTGTTGGCCTGGACAATAGTATTCAGCCAACCCAGCTCAGTGAATACGATGGGTGATATAAGCTGTAAACAATCTTGCACACCCTGTGGGTTTAACTGGCCGCTATAAGCATGAAAGCTATCTTTATCAAGCGCATCAGGATGATAAGCCAGTGAGAAATCGGCGTCAGGGTATTGTTTAACAGCTTGTAACTGTTGCTTTATAAAGGCATACGCGCTTTCTAAAACCGCCGGATGCTCGCTGACATGAAGCAGTTGATAAAATAAAATCCGGCTATCCTGCGCAAGCGTCAGTGAATCGCTGGCGAATAAGGGTGTTAAGGTCGGCAGAAGGGAATGCGGATACTTAATCATTGCGGGTTTTAGTGATTAAATAATCATTGATCACCAACGCATCCAGACCCGTGGTTAAAAACACGGCAATAGCATCTTCAAGGCTATGCACCAGAGGCTTACCCATGACATTAAAACTGGTATTGAGCAGTAAAGGGATCTGCGTAAGTTGATAAAAACAAGTGATTAGTTGATGAAAACGCGGATTCCATTCCTGCTTAACCGTTTGCAGGCGACCGGTGCCGTCCACATGACACACCGCCGCTATCTCGCTACGCTTGGATTCTTTGATGCGCAAGGTTTTATCCATATACGACGACTCATGATACTGTTCAAAATAAGCCTTGCCATGCTCATGCAAAATCGCAGGGGCAAACGGACGAAATTGCTCCCGAAATTTAATCTTTTGATTAATCTCATCCTGGGTTTTAGCGTTTCTGGGATCCGCCAGAATCGAACGGTTACCTAATGCCCTGGGGCCAAATTCAGCTTTGCCCTGCACCCAAGCAATTAGTTTGCCTTGTGCTAACAATCCCGCAGTATGCTCGCAAATACGCTCGGGTAGGTGTTCAACCTGTAAAGTATGGTTAAATTTTAACAGCCGCTCCAGCGCATCCTGACTAATCTCAGAACCGGTATACGGCGATTGCAGTTTGGGCGGGGCAAAGTACTCCGGATGCTCCGCATGGAACGCCAGCCACGCAGCACCGAGCGCACAACCATCATCTGCGGGTGCCGAGGGGATATGCACTTGTTTAAAAGGGGTACGGCTGGTTATTTGCCCATTAAATGAAGAATTAAGCGCGCAGCCACCCGCCATCGCCAAGTTATCACCGGGATTTACGCCATAAAGATGGCAGAGTAATTGTGTTACCTTATCCGCAAAAAATGCTTGGCCGGTATAGGCTAAATCCGCTTTTTGGCTGATGGGGTCAGCAGCTTGTTGTTTAAATTCATTTAACTTGGCGAGGTTTTGGAACAAGCCTTTACCAGGATGTTTACACACAAAGCCCTCAATGGTAAGGGTGGCATTTAAGGCATCATAAAAAGCCTGATCAAGCTTGCCGTAAGCAGCCAAGCCCATGACTTTCCATTCCTCGCCTTTTAGCCAATCAAACCCGCACAGCTCGGTTATTTTCATGTAATAAAACCCCAGGCTGCCCAAGCTAAGCCCCTTTGCTTCATACAAACGTTCCAGCTTTCGATTCTGATAGCGGTAAAAAGCCATCGAGCCGTTTTCTCCATAAGAATCAATCACCGCACAGGACGCCTCTGCAAACGGGCTGCTATAACAAGCAGCGGCAGCGTGGGTTAGGTGATGATCGTAATCTTTAAACGTAATACAACATTCAGGATAATGTTCGCAGATAATACGCACTAGATTAATACCCGCTGTAACAATACTGCTACGCTGGCAAGCCATCATGTGGTGTAACTGATAATTTTCTAAGGGTGTGCGCAGTTTTTTAAGGCCGGTTTTTAATAGTCCGGGTGCCGTCAATACCCCCAGATTAGCAACCAGGGTTTCATAGAAAGGGCGTTTTTTATTCCAGTTAATCGCAATAACAACCTCACGAAGATCAGGACAATACTGCGTTAATAAATCAGCTATGTACACTAATTGATCAGGTGCACAATTTAAGGCACGCTTATTTTGTAAGGGGCGTTCAGTGGCTTCAGCAAAGAGAACTTCGCCCTGATGGTCTATGATCGCTATTGCCGGATCATGAAAAGTGACCGACAGACCAATATAGTATTTACTCATACATTTCATAATTAAGGTGCAGTAGTCTTCTGTTCACATTGCCCCCATAGGTTATATTGAGCAAAAGTGACCTTACCCAAAAAATTTAACTTAATAACTCAATATTCCCGGTTCCTCCTAAAAGTCTATTTCTTATCAACGATTAACCGCCTAAAGCCCATCTACTAAAAAATAACACGGCAATCAGTGTCAGCAACCGCTTACTGGCTGAATTTTGAACAAAAAAAAGCCCAGCATAGAAACTATGCTGGGCTTTTCTTCAGTGAAACTTAAAGCTGGATGCTTGAAGTAGAACTGGAAACTTTTTCTTTAGAACCATCTGGATCATCCAGACAGCCAGTCAAACCAACAATCATAAGTGTCATAGCTAACAGAGATAATATTTTTTTCATTTTATACTCCTAAAATTTTTATTTTAATGTTTATGGTCCAGCACTTGGAAAAATACCAGAATTAAAGTATGGATGCAATGAATTCAACAGATATTTCGTAATTTTTTTTTTAGATAATTCAAGCCGACCTTAACTAATTGAATAAATTATACTTAGTTTAAGGGGCGTCCATATCGTATAAAATCTTATGGTCAGCTTAAACGGGCATTAAAAGAGCTATGATCATTTCTGGTGTATGAGGAAAAAAGAAAGCGGTGTAACCTGTTGGTAAAGATCTCGCCAGATCATCTTACTAACAAAAGGAAACACCA
>JBEBJQ010000037.1:0-38347 GCA_040079795.1 Methylococcales bacterium | reverse complement strand
CCATATTAGTTAATAGCATAGAGTTCGCTGCAATAGGTACAATTTTTTGTTGCTCAGCATCCCAGACCAGCAATCCACGCTCAATCAAACTAACAATTACTGTTGATATGACACGAGTTTTTCCACCCGTTAAATAAGCAAGTTCATAAATATCCAAATCAGCTTGTACTCTTGACATTTTTTGACCTTGAAACCAAATAAATCAACAACCTGCTAATATACTGCATGGTTTTATTCCTAACTATAAATAGACCCCAATAAAGGATCTAATCTTTTATAAGGGCTGGTTTGTAAAACAATTGATAAAGCAAAAGATTAAGCGGTATCAAGATATTGCCGGATTTTAGCACGCCCAAAATGCTAATACTGAAATAAGTAAATACACCTTCTTAAAGCAAGCTTAAACCAAACGCATCTAAGAACTCGAATCAGTCTAAAACATCTATTTTTAACAAACTGTGAACTTTTTCACATTTTGAAAAATAAACTGTGAACCAGCTCACATTTTTAATAATAACCCTACTGCCGCAAATCCTTAACCACCCGCACAATTTCATGATCATCGGCAATGGCTTCAATACTAAAGCCCAGTTTTTTAACCAGTGATAACATCGGGATATTGATCGCTAACACTTCGCCTTCAAAAAAGGTCATGCCTTTGTTTTTAGCGGATTGCATAAGGGTTTTCATGAGTTTTGAACCGACCCCCAAGCGTTGGCAATCATCCGACACCACCAGGGCAAATTCTACCGAATGTCCATCAGGATTAATGACATAGCGGCCGACACCCAGTTCATTCGGCATACGTTTATCCTCGGTCACTGCGACAAAAGCCATTTCGCGGTCGTAGTCAATTTGGGTAAAACGTACAATCATTTCCGGGGTTAATTCCTGTAGCGCCTGCATATAACGGAAATATTTGGTGCGCTCAGACAAACGGTGCACAAAGTCTTTTTCCATCCCCGCATCTTCAGGGCGAATCGGGCGGATACAAATATTGCTGCCGTTGGTGAGTTGATGATATTGGGTCAGTTCATGCGGATAGGGATGAATCGCCATGTGTGCGTACGGGCTAAGTTGATGCGAAAGCTCGGCTTTAATGCGGGCATCCACCGCCATTACGCCGTGTTCATCGACAATCAGGGGATTAATATCCAGCTCCAGGATTTCGGGTAATTCGCTGACCATATTGGAAACATTCAGCAGCACTTCGATCAATGCGTCAACATTGGCTGGCGGTAAATGCCGGAAGGCTTGCAGGTATTTAGCAGCTTTGGTTTTAGACAACATTTGTTCAACCATGTAAGCATTCAGCGGCGGCAGGGCGACGGCATTATCCTGTAGTATTTCAACCAGGGTTCCACCTAACCCGACACTGATCGCAGGCCCAAAAACCGGATCGCGCACCACGCCGATCATCAGTTCCCTGCCGCTATTGGAGCGGAACATTGGCTCAACAGTCATACCCACTTCTTTAATCTCGGGGTATTTTTGCTTGATGGCATTTTCCATTTCCACAAAATGCCGGGAGATTTCTTGTACGCTGTTGATATTTAATCGTACACCGCCGATGTCGGATTTATGGCTGAATTCTGCCATATTTACTTTTAACACCACTGGAAATCGCAAGGTTTCAGCTGCAATCATGGCATCTTTGGCGCTAGCAACTTTAATGGTTTGGGTAACCGGAATATGAAACGCCGCCAGAATCGCTTTCGCTTCTTGCGCGGTTAAGACATGCCGCCCTTCTGCCAGCACCCGTTCGATAATCAACCGCGCGCCATGCACATCCGGCGCATCGGCTTCCGCGATCGGAGAAGGAATTTGCTTAACCAAGATCTGGTTTTGCGTGTATTTGGCGAGAAAAGAAAACGCATCCACCGCCACTTCGGGGGTCATAAAGTGCGCTACTTTACTGTTTGCAAACAAACTGCGCCCGGCCTGTACCCGAGAGCCACCAGTCCAGGAGGCGAGCACCGGTTTTTTACTGGTTTTAGCACCGGCGACAATACACTTGGCAACTTGCGTCGGATCGGTCATCGCCTGCGGGGTTAATATAACCAGGATGCCATCAATGTTGTCATCTTTTAAACACACTTCCAGCGCCTGCTGATAACGTTCCGAAGTTGCATCGCCCAGAATGTCGACCGGATTGGCATGCGACCAATGCACGGGCAAAACAGCATTTAAAGCGCTAATGCTGCTGTCGCTTAATGTCGCCATTTGCACCCCGACATCTTCCGCGCGGTCAGTACTCATAACGCCGGGCCCCCCAGCATTGGTAATAATAGCCAAACGGTCTTTTTTAACCCCATAATTATTGGCTAAAATACGCGCCGCCGAAAACAATTCATTAATGCTGTATACCCTGACCACCCCGGCTCTGGCTATCGCGGCATCAAAAACATCATCACCACCCACCATCGCCCCCGTGTGTGACATCGCGGCTTTACTACCGGCTTCATGTCGGCCGGATTTTATTAAAATCACCGGCTTTAACCGCGCTGCGGCCTTAAGGCCGCTTAAGAACCGCCGCGCATCACGGATGCCTTCCACATACATCAAGATGCCAGTGGTTTTACTGTCGGTGGCCAAGTAATCCAGTACCTCGCCAAAATCAATATCTGCTGCTGCCCCCATAGACACCACGGTAGAAAAACCAATGTCCTGTGCATTTGCCCAATCTAATATCGCAGTACACACCGCACCGGATTGTGATAACAGTGCCAGGCTGCCGTCTTTCACTATGCCATCGCCAAAAGTGGCATTTAAATGCCCGCTCGGGCGAATTACCCCCAAACAATTGGGGCCGATAATCCGAATACTGTAGCGCTTGGCAATATCCAACACTTCCTGTTGCAAACGCTTACCCTCAGCGCCCAACTCTCCAAAACCGGCGCTGATAATAACAATAGCGTTCACACCTTTCTCGCCGCATTGCCTTACAATGCCGGGCACACTGGCTGCTGGCGTGGCAATGACCACTAACTCCAGGTCTTCCGGTATCGAGATTAAATCAGGATAAGCTTTTAAGCCTAATAATTGCTCCCGTTTATGATTAACGGGGTATAAACCGCCTTTAAACCCTGCTTCCTGCATATTCAGCAATAAGCGGTAACCCACGCTGTCTGCGCGTTCGGATGCACCGACAATGGCGACTGTTTGCGGGGTAAAAAAGCGACTAAGATAATGAGGACCCATGATTGCTCCATAGCAAAAAATTAATTAGCGAAAATGTCTTTGTATCTTTAAAGGGTAGCACTTTTAGTGGTTTTTAACAGCATGCAAGAGCAGAAAACAAGCCCAGCCAGTTGCATAAGCAACGCGTCACATTTGTAGGTATATAATACTTGTTCTTAACTTGGGAGATGAACATGACCGAACTGAACATTGACAACCCCGTACCGGATTTTGAAGCTACCGCCACCAGCGGCAAGACTTTTAAATTGTCAGATTATCGTGGTCAGAATCTAATACTGTATTTTTATCCTAAAGATAGCACCCCCGGCTGCACCCAGGAAGGTCAGGATTTTCGGGATAACTACGAACAATTTAAAGCGTTAAATTGTGAGATTGTTGGCGTGTCCCGTGACACCTTGCGTGCTCATGAAAACTTCAAATGTAAACAAGCCTTTCCTTTTGAATTACTGGCAGATACCGATGAAAGATTATGCCAATTATTTGATGTCATTAAGCTGAAAAATATGTACGGTAAACAAGTGCGCGGCATAGAACGCAGTACCTTTTTAATCAATACCGGAGGTTTATTGGTTAAAGCCTGGCGTCCCGTAAAAGTGAAAGGCCATATCGACGAACTGTTAGCTACCTTAACCACCCTTAATTCATAAATTCATAATCGGCATGACACTACAAGATAATCCCAACAAGAAACTCTTCGTTCTGGACACTAACGTCTTAATGCATGATCCTGCGGCTATTTTTCATTTTCAGGAGCATAACTTATTTATCCCGATGATCGTGCTGGAAGAACTGGATCATGCCAAAAAAGGCATTTCCGATGTTTCCCGTAACGTGCGGCAAGTTAGCCGCTTTTTGGATGAATTAATCCGGGGCGTTAATCAGCAAACCATCAACGATGGCATTCCCTTATCGCGGATTGAACATGCCCCAAAAGGTGAAACCAAACTGGATGGGCGGCTGTATTTTCAAACCCGCCAGCTCACCTCATTGCTCCCTGACAACATGCCGGGACAGCTAGCCGATAATTCCATTCTCGGCATCGTGTTGGCCTTAAATAAAGAATTTCCTGACACCAACATTATATTAGTATCCAAAGATATTAATATGCGTATTAAGGCCGCCGCGTTAGAGATACCGGCTGAAGACTATCATAATGATCAAACCCTGGACGATATAGACCTGCTATATAGCGGTGCCAGCGCGTTGCCCAATGACTTTTGGGAAACCCACGGCAGCCAGATGCAATCCTGGCAAGAAAAAGAGCGTACCTTTTATAAAGTAAGGGGCCCATTAGTGGCTGAGTGGTATCCCAACCAGTATATTTATGTCGATAATAACGACAATTTTGAAGCCATCGTGCGCAGTTGTGATGGTGTAAATGCGACTATCGAACTGGCAAAAGATTACCGTTCTCAGCACAACAATGTTTGGGGCATTACTGCCCGTAACCGTGAGCAAAACTTCGCCTTAAATGTCTTATTGGACCCCGAAGTCGATTTTGTTACGCTATTAGGCACAGCAGGCACCGGCAAAACTTTGCTGGCGCTGGCCGCAGGATTAACCCAAACCCTGGAGCGCAAAACCTATCACGAAATCATCATGACCCGGGAAACCATTCCGGTTGGTGAAGATATTGGCTTCTTACCCGGTAGCGAAGAAGAAAAAATGGCACCCTGGATGGGCGCTTTAATAGATAACCTGGAGCTGCTCAGCGATCTATCCAAGCAAACCCAGTGGGAACAAAATGCAACCCATACCTTACTGATGAACCGCGTTAAAATCAGATCGCTCAATTTTATGCGCGGGCGCACGTTTTTAAACCGTTTCCTTATTATTGACGAAGCCCAAAACCTCACCCCGAAACAGATGAAAACCCTGATTACCCGGGCAGGCCCGGGCACTAAAATCATCTGTATCGGCAACCTGACCCAAATTGATACGCCTTATCTCGCGCCAACGACTTCAGGCTTAACCTATGTTGTCGACCGCTTTAAAACCTGGGAGCATGGTGCGCACATTACCTTGAAGCGTGGTGAACGTTCACGGCTCGCGGATTATGCGTCGGATATTTTGTGATCTTACTGTATGTAGAGACGCAAGATTTTGCGTCTCTACGATCAACTACTGTTAAACACTTCAATGTCAATTTTTTGACTATCTTCAAGCTTAAAAATCCTACCCGCCTACAACCTCCACTTTTAAATACACTCTAACTAACCATTTAAAATTAAAACTTTAGCAAAAAAATAGACCATTCATAATAAGTATATTTAAAGGGAATATTTTGGCATTAATTATGCTTAAATTGAAGAATAACTCATTACGGTATTTATTTCGAACATGCAATTACTTTTCATCACCCTTCTGGTTTTTTTCACTTTTAGCAAAAACACTTTCGCCAGTGAATTTCAGGCGCATGACACCATTTATGCCGCTGCACGGGAATTAATCGATAAAACACTGGAACCAAGCACTGAGCATGAAACAACTTTTGCGCCACTTGATTCGCGGCTACAACTGAATGCGTGCGAGCAACCCTTAGAAACTTCCATTGCCAGCCAAACAATTAAACCTGGCCGTAACGCTATTGCAGTGAAATGTAATTCGGTAAACGGCTGGTCACTCTATGTTTCGGCACAAGTCAAAATATACCGGGATGTCATCACCCTAACCCAGCCGGTAAAGCGTGGCGAAATACTGACTGAAAATCAGCTTAGTATTAAACATATGGATATTTCGCAACTCAGCACCCCGGCTATTCAAGATATAAATCTAGCCATTCATAAACAAGCTGCTAACAATTTGTTACAAGGCGCTATACTTAGCGAAAGGGATATAACCCGCGCAATACTCATAAAACGAGGAGAAAATGTCACCATATCCTCTGCAAACCCTTACCTTGCCATTGAAATGCAAGGGATTGCATTGATGGATGGCGCCCACAACCAAACAATCCGGGTAAAAAATACCTCGTCCGGTCGAATTATTTCAGGTACCGTTACCAAGCAAGGGTTTGTTTCCATTAACCAGTAAATGAAAATAAATTAAAGTTTCTTTAAAAATGCCGATATTTGATAGTAGACTAAAACGATTTTCAGAGGACACCTATTATGGCCATCGACAGAATTAACCACAGAATACCCGTTAAACCCGCCGGTACTAAACTGCCCAGCCCTGCAATTAATAAGGCGGAAGCAGCCCAAACCAGCGAGCTTGATAAAGTTGCAACACCCAGTGCTGACCGGATCAAAACAGCATTAGCCTCGTCAGCAGACAATAGTGCGCGCATCGCCGGCATCAAACAAGCCATTGAAGACGGCAGCTATAAAGTTGATGCTGAGCGTGTGGCCGCTAAAATATTACAATTTGAAAAGACTTTACCCTGAAATAATTTCTAAATGATTAGCAAAACATTTCCCATTGCAGAGAAATTAACAGCCAATGGTTTAAACCTGATTCGCCAGCTCCAGCAATTACTGCTGGATGAAGCGGATTTATTAAAAAAAAATGACCAAATTGCACCGCTCAACTTAATTGTTGAAAAAAAACAACCGCTAATTAATGAAATTAACCAATTTTCGCGGCAAATGGCACAAGTGCTAACCACTGAAACCCTGCCAAATGACCAGAACGGTATGCTGCAATACCTTGAAAAAGCCAAAGCAACAGGCCTCGCCGCTGAAGCCATGCGCAATAATTGGTCAGAAATTATCAAAATAACCAAAACCTGCAAACGTCTAAACGAACAAAATGGCGGCAGTATCGACATACTCCGTCGATATACCCATCGTTCTTTACTGGTTATTAAAGGCCATACGCAAAGCCCCAATACCTATCGAAAAGATGGCACAACACAAAGTGATTTCCATTCCCGTAAACTAACATCCGCATAACCCCCTCAACACACATTAACGCTGCTAGTCCGTAAGAACCTCATAAAACCATATAAATTCAAGTTGGCTAAGCATAAGGTTATGCTAAAATGCCCAGATGTGTCCCGATAGCTCAGTAGGATAGAGCGGTCCCCTCCTAAGGGACAGGCCGGTGGTTCGAATCCGCCTCGGGACACCAATTAATGATTTAATGTAGCTCAACGAAGCACCAAAACCCGCAAGACATAAGGCTTAGCGGGTTTTTTATTGTCCAATAAAGAACAATAAATAGCTATGAAAGTCAACAAAGTTGGCGGTATATTCAAATATTAATTTTTTTTATACCGCCAGATGCTCTCAGATACCACAACTAGAAGCGCTAAAACTAACCCTGACAAGGCTTACAAGCTACCCGGTGAAAAGGGCATGTACGTTTTAATTCATCAGAATGGTTCAAAATATTTTCGGCTGAATTATAGATTCGCTGGAAAACGTAAAACATTACCACTTGGCGTATACCCAGAGACCTCCTTAAAAGCAGCCCGTGACAAACGGGACATTGCCAGAAAGCAACTAGCGGATGGTATAGACCCAGCCGAGTTTAAAAAAACCAAACGTCAAGAAATTGTCACCAAACAAAACAATGCTTTTAATTTGGTTTTTGAGCGCTGGCTGGCTGTAAACCAAAAATGGGGGGATAAATACAGGGAAGACGTGCGTGCGTGCGTAACAAACCATATTTTGCCGTTTATCGGTGATATTTCAATGAACGAAATTACGCGGGATCACCTAATAGTAATTATAAACCGCCTAAAAGCCATTGGAGAGTCGCTCATTTTTGCTAAAGATTTTTCCGGGCACCCTGCTTGAAAAATCGGCAAAAACTTAACGCGACGGTTTATTTTGCTGCGCAAGCCCCGATTCGTCCTGCGTCCGCTTGCTCCGACAATGACTTGACGGCTATTCGGGAAGCCTCTGTCAACGTCAAGCCATTCTAATACGGCTCAACACCCGGCCCTGTGCGGCTATCGGGGGACTAAAAATCTTATATGGACGCCCACTGTTTTGCCAAGCATTTAACCCATGATATTTCAAGAAAGGAATCGATTGCTGCCATATATCCGGATTTTAGAGGGTAAACCTCCAATCCCTGATGGAATAAGCTAACCAGACCCCCATCATCACTGCGATTTTAATAATCGAGATTTTTATCGGAATTATCTGATTACGGTTCGTCCTGTCTTGCCATCACTTTATAATTGCCTATGCAATCGTTATGACCTACTCATTGCGACCATTCGTTTAACATCCGCTTAAAACATGACTAGCTTCAAATCGGGTATTTTTTGTCAACAATGCCCATGCTATCCGTGTATTTTTGTTTGCTAATGCAACAGCCACAATATTTTTGTTGCGCCGCTCTGATAGAGACTTTAACCAACTATTATCCGAGGTATCTGCGTAACGAATAACGGAACGGGACCCATGAATTAACAGTGTGTGCAAATAACTGTCTCCGCGCTTGCTAATGCCCAACAAATTTTGTTTTCCACCACTTGAGCTTTGTTTTGGCACTAATCCAAGCCACGCTGCCAATTGACGACCATTTTTGAAGTCAAATGCGTTACCAATGGTTGCCACAATAGCACTAGCGGTAATAGGTCCGATGCCGGGTATAGTAGCCAACTTTTGGCTGCTTTCATTCTCTTTATGCCAATGGTTAATCTGGATTTCTAACCCATCAACTTGGCGATCCAATTCTTTGAGATGATCGATTAATCGCTGTAATAGTTGCCTCTGAAGGCCCGGTATTCCATTTTCGGCGTTTTCTAAAATTTCAGGCATTCGATTAGTCAAAATATGAATACCTTTGGGAATTACTATTCCTAGCTCTGCCAGTAAGCCTCGAATTTGATTTGCTTGCGCCGTTCTGGCTTTCACAAAACCCTGTCTTGCCCTATGAATTGACAATATCGCTTGCTGCTCAACTGTTTTTACACTCACAAAGCGCATATTAGGGCGGGCAACGGCTTCACAAATTGCCTCAGCATCCGCCATGTCGTTCTTGTTAGTTTTAACATAAGGCTTAACAAACTGAGGTGACATCAATTTGATAGTGTGCCCAAACTTGCGGAGCTCTCTTACCCAGTAATGGACCCCGCCACAGGCCTCCATGCCACACAACACGGCTGCAGATTGGCAAAAAATTTAAGCATCCCATGTCTTCGAATCTGCTTTTTAACCAGAACCTTACCCTGTGAATCAACTCCATGAATTTGAAATACTTCTTTAGCGATATCAATACCTATTGTTCTAATATTCATGTCGGATGCCTCTATCTAAACTAAGTGATTAACAACCAATCAAATTGGCATATTAATACTATTTTGGGTAGTGGGCGTCCATTCCATTATCACTTCGCTCACGCTACGTTTCCATGTTTTTCAGCGAATGAAAATATCCTATACCCCGCGGTTTTTTGAGTTCAGTGGCTACAGGGAGCCAAAACTTAGCGCCCTCCGTCTGGGCAATCCAAAGCCCTAAAACTTCCTTTTAGCCTTCCCTATTAATGCCGGTTGCAAGGAAAATGGCTTTGCTACGGACGCCCCCTACATCACGCACTTTGATATGGGTGCGGCCGAGATAAACGACGGGATAAATCGCATCCAGGGAACGTGATTGCCATTGTTTAATATCGTCGACAGCGGCATCGGTCACTGACGGGATAAGCGATGAAGAAACTTCAGTGCCATACATTTCCATGAGATGGCTTTGGGCTTCCCGTAACTCATGCCATGTGAATAAAGCGAGATGGTCTTACCGCCAAAGCCTGCAAGGCGATCACGGGGGAATTTTTATCGGCAATTCACCAAAGTCACCTTTCAAGGCCTTGCGGCTTTTATCATTACGGGTATTACCTAAGTTATTGATGACGTTATCATGCTTGCTATGGCCTAGATGTTCTGTCATTTCAGCCTGTAGCGCCCGCCCTATCAATGCTTTTGTGGGCTGCTTCAGAATGCCATTTTCACCCAGAATGTCTTCTGGCTTTTGATCGTTAGAGAGCAGGCTGCCGATTAAGTCATTGGGTAGTGGTTTTTGTGTGGTCATTTTTTGTCCTATTCGGAAAATTTTAGTTTCCTACTAAATGACCATTTACACAAAAATTCTTACACCCCCAGACTACCTGAGCGACTCAATCAAAAGGCTTGTATTGAATGGCATTAATAGACCACTGTTTTTTGCCTTCTGGAGTAACGACGTTTATTTCATCATCTACGGATTTTCCGATAAGTGCTTTTGCCATCGGGGAATTAATACTAATGGCATTATTTTGAGGATTAAATTCATCGGACCCGACTATTCGATAATGCACAATATCACCCTGTTCATTTTCAAGCTCAACCCACGCACCAAAGTATACTTTTCCTTCTTGTTGGGGTGAATACTCAACGATGCGTACTTCTTCCAAGCGCTTCCTCAAAAACCGTACACGCCTGTCGATCTCCCTTAACCGGCGTTTTCCTTCTTTATACTCCGCATTTTCTGATCGATCCCCCAGCGCCGCCGCATCTGAAACGGCCTCTGTTACTTGTCTTCGCTCTATCCTCCACAGAAAATTGAGCTCCTTTTCCAACTCATCCCTCCCTTCACGGGTTATCAGATTAGTTGCAGATGTCATCATTTACCCTGAATACTCTTCATTGCCACTCCCAAAAGAACCATATAGATTTATAGTCCTTTGCAAATATACAACACAATTTGAGAAAAAGCAGTGGAATGTGCAAATCAAAAGCTATAAGTTACCCCGGGATTGCATAGCAAGTCTCAAGCAGTAAAATCATTGATTTAGTCAATTTATTAGGAAACACCAGCTTTACTTTGTGCAATGGCCTATTGAACCAGCCGTCCAGCAGGAAAATAACATTTAAAACAACTCCCTTTGTGTAAAGTGCTATCAATCTGTAAGCGGGCATCATGCCGCATTAATACGTGTTTAACAATAGATAATCCTAGACCGGTACCTGAAACAGCCTTGTCCCGTTTAACATCACAACGATAAAAACGCTCAGTCACCCTTGAAATATTTGCGGCGGCAATACCCTCACCAAAATCCTCAACAGCTAATAGGGCATTGGTATTTTCTTGATACCAACGCACTTTGACCACCGAATCATCCGGCGAATATTTAAGCGCATTTTCAATTAGATTGGTAAAGGCACTGCGTAATTCTTGCTCATCCCCCTCAAGATGGGCATCAGTAGCAAGCGTAAGTTCGATTCTGCTGCTATTTTGTTTAAACGCATCACTTTCCCCACAGATTTGACTCAGCAAAAGCGGAACATTGACTGCTTCGGCTTTTTTAGGTTTGGTTTCGAGGCGGGTTAGGAGCAACAAATCATCCACCAAATGCTGCATGCGTTCGGTTTGTTTATGCATTTGCTGTAAGGCGCTATTTAATAAGGCTGAGCTAGGCTCCCCCCCCTCCTGCAAGGTTTCCAGATACCCTTTCAGGACTGTCAAAGGGGTCCTGAGTTCATGTGAGACATTGGCGACAAAATCTTTACGCATCAGCTCCATTTGCTTTAACTGCGTAACATCTTGTGCAAGCAGCAGCCTCAGGCCAGCACCATAAGCAATAATGCGCACTGCCAAGGTAATATTCTTATTTACGGGAGAAGGTATGCTAATCGGTTCATGGTAATCACCGATTTTAAGGTAACGAATAAACTCTGGAAAACGGATTAAATTGGGGATGCGTTGACCTTTATCAGCTTGGCGCAAGCCTAAAACATCCCCGGCTATTTTATTGACCCACTCAATCTCATCGTGAACACCTAAAACAACTGCGGCGTCCGGTAAGGCTTCAGTTGATTTTCGAAATTGGTCAATCATTTTCCCCAATTTCTTTTTACGTTTTTTTTCGGCTTTTTTTAGGCGATACTGGTGATAATAAATATCTTCCCAGATCCCACTGGCTTTGGGGTATTGTCCGCTCCCGCCCCGCCTCAACCAATGTTCAAAGCGATTGATTTGAAAAACCTGATAACTTAACAACACCGATACCAGCAACAACATTAAGGGTAGAAATAACCCGGTGCTCGCCCCTATTATCGCGGTTATGAAAAACAATAAAACCACCGTGATAATTTCTTTTTGCCAACTATCCATAACCTTGGCGTTTACTCTTTATACATAGTGATTGCACTTAAGGCTATACGTGCAGGGCAGCGGATGCCATATTGCCACTTGCAGGTGAAATCGTATCCAGCAAAGAAAAGCGATAGCCAAAGCCCCGGACAGTCTGAACCATATCTTCCCGCCCATACTTCCCAAGAATTTTGCGTAACCGACGAATATGCACATCAACCGTGCGCTCTTCGATGTAAACACTGCGCCCCCAAACCTGATCCAGCAATTGCGTGCGACTGTAGACCTTATCAGGATGGGTCATAAAAAAGTTGATTAACCGAAATTCGGTGGGACTAACATCTAACTGATTATCGCCAATACTTAAACGATGTTGGACAATATCCAGGATCAAATCGCCATGGCTTATTTGAGCTAAATCCTGCATCTTACCGCTTCTGCGCAACACCGCCCGAATTCTCGCAACCAGTTCTTTAGGTGAAAAAGGTTTGGTCATATAATCATCTGCGCCCACTTCCAAACCTTTTATTTTGTCCTCTTCCTCACCACGCGCGGTCAGTAAAATGATCGGGATCTCGCGCGTAACCGTGTCTTTTTTTAAGCGTCTAGCCCATTCAACACCGGTAATGCCCGGCAACATCCAGTCCAGTAGAATCAAGTCAGGAAAATTATCATCCAATAACTTCTGCGCCTTATCAGCATCCGCAGCCGCAATCGGCATAAAGCCAGCCTGTTCAAGCACCATCACTAACATGCCTCTGATGGCATCGTCATCTTCGACAACTAAAATTTTAAAGTGTGACATTTAGATTTTACCCAAGATGTTTTTATATAAAGCCGAGCATGGTAGATATTTCTTACCATGTATTAAGAATCCGATAGCTCCGACGTGTGTAAAAGAGATCAACTACACAGGAGGCTCAGCAGTAATATCTATTTTATCGGTAGCCCGTTTATTAAACTTTATTTCTAGTTCTTCTTGACTGATATGCCGAACATCTTCACCATTTACCATATAAATGATATGGGCAACAATATTACAGGCATGATCGCCAATTCTTTCCAAGGAACGCGCCGTCCAAAGAATCTCGAGACTACGGGTAATGTTTCTAGGATCTTCCATCATGTGCGTAATCAACTGCCGGATGATACTGGCATACTCACGATCCACTTTGTCATCCTGTGCGGTAATATCAGTAATTCCCTCTATACTCATACGCGCAAAGGCGTCTAAAGCATCATGCAGCATATCTTTAACCAATTCGGCAATATGTTGCAATTCGTAGTATTCATCATTTTTAGTGGCCGCAGTGGTTACCTGTAGCGCATTTTTTGCAATACGCTCTGCAAGATCTCCAACCCTTTCCAGTTCATTTATAATCTTAATGACCGTAATAATTAAGCGTAAATCAAAAGCAGCCGGCTGACGCAACGCTAAAATCTGCATACATTCCTGGTCGATAATCATTTCCAGGGCATCAATCGGGTCATCCTGTTTAATCACAAACTCGGCCAGCTCTTCATCACCGGTGGTAAACGCCTTAACCGCCTGATCAATTTGCTGTTCAACCAATCCACCCATGGTTAACACTTTATTACGGATGTCTTCCAATTCAGAGTTGAATTTACCGGAAATATGCTGTCCTATTTTACTGTTATCCATTGTATGCTCCTGATTTACCCATAACGGCCGGTAATATAATCTTCCGTCTGTTTTTTAACGGGATTGGTAAACAAATCTTTAGTATTACCCATTTCAATGAGTTCGCCCATATACATAAATGCGGTGTAGTCTGAAACGCGCGCCGCCTGCTGCATATTGTGGGTTACGATGACAATGGTGTATTGCTCTTTAAGCTCATTGATTAACTCTTCAATTTTCAGCGTAGAAATCGGATCCAAAGCGGATGCCGGTTCATCCAGCAGTAGCACTTCCGGCTCGATGGCAATCGCACGGGCAATCACCAGCCGTTGTTGCTGACCGCCGGACATACCTAACGCATTATCATTCAAACGGTCTTTCATTTCGTCCCATAGCGCGGCACCTCTTAGAGAACGCTCAACCGTTTCCTCCAGGGTACGTTTGTCATTAACGCCTTGAATACGCAGGCCATAAGCGACGTTTTCAAAAATCGACTTGGGAAAGGGATTGGGTTTTTGGAATACCATACCCACCCGCCTCCGTAACGCAGCAACGTTGACGGATTTATCGTAAATATTTGCACCATCCAGTAAAATCTTACCGTCAATTCGGGCACTGTCCACCAGATCATTCATCCGGTTAATACAGCGTAACAGGGTTGATTTGCCGCAACCACTGGGACCGATATAAGCCGTTACCCGCTTTTTAGGCATTTCCATACTGATGTTATGTAACGCCTGCTTTTCGCCATAGAATAAATTCAGATTTTCCACTTTCAGGCAGGTTTCATTCTCTTCAGCTATTTTATTCGGTTGCCCGTTAAATACCGAACTCATATCAATTGCATGCGATCGAACGTTTTGTGTTGTCATTGATTATCCTTCCAGTGCCCGATATTTTTCGCGCAAATGATTTCTAATGGTTACTGCCGTTAAATTAAGACCCACAATCACGATCACTAACAACAATGAGGTTGCATAAACTAAGGGACGTGCCGCTTCAACATTGGGACTCTGAAAACCGACATCGTAAATATGGAAGCCCAAGTGCATAAACTTCCGGTCTAAATGCAAGAAAGGGAAATTGCCATCTAACGGTAGGGTTGGCGCTAGCTTCACAACCCCGACTAACATCAGGGGTGCCACTTCACCAGCAGCGCGCGCCACCGCTAAAATTAATCCCGTCATCATTGCCGGACTGGCCATCGGGAGAACAGTAAGCCATAGGGTTTCCAGCTTGGTCGCACCTAATGCCAAACTGCCTTCACGAATGGCGGAAGGAATTCTAGATAACCCCTCTTCCGTGGCAACAATCACAACCGGAAGCGTTAACAAGGCCAGCGTAATCGAAGACCACATCAAACCAGGCGTACCGAAAACAGGTGCTGGAGCAGATTCCGGAAAAAACAGTTGATCGATATTGCCGCCTAAAATATAGACAAAAAAACCCAAACCAAACACGCCATAAACAATGGATGGCACACCCGCCAGGTTGTTCACCGCAATCCTGATTAAACGGGTAGTAAAACCTTGCTTGGCGTATTCGCGCAAGTACACCGCTGCGATCACACCAAACGGGGTCACAACAACCGCCATCAACATAACCATCAGTACCGTACCGAAAATAGCTGGAAAAATACCGCCTTCCGTATTAGCTTCACGCGGATCTTCACTTAAGAACTCACCCAATTTCGCAAAATAATGTCCGATTTTAGTAACAATGCCCATACCGTTCGGTTGGTACATTTTTACAATTTTACCAATCGGAATATCGCGTTCGACGCCTTCTCCGGTTTTAACCACCAAACTTTCCTGATTAACTTTGGCATACAAGGATTTTAACTGTTCTTGATAGCGTTTATAGTCAACCTGATAAGCCGCTTTTTCGGTAGCCATTTGCTGTTTCGCGGCATCCGTCAATTGATTCTGCAATTCCAGTTTACGCTGTTTTAAACGTAAACGATCAAGGCTGTAATTAATCCCACCAATCTCTTTTTTTTCCAGATGTTTGATTTCATCAAACGTCTCAAGTGCCGCCGCAATGCGCTGTTGCGCGCTGTCCATAGTAGCTGCACCTTCAGCAACAACCTTTCCGTCGACCTTAACCGCTTGTAATGTGCCGTAGAAATTACCCCACTCCCGCCGTTCTAAAACAATCAGTGGCTCCGGATAGGTAATTTTCTGGATGTTATTCGCTAATATCCAACGAAAATCCATACCACTGACATCACGATTGCCAACTTTAATCAGCTTTTGCTCAACAGTACTGTCGTTGCCAATGTCAGCATCCAGATAACCGGCATCTTTGGCACGTTGCGCAGAAATAGTGTTGCTGTCAACCACTTCCCCCGTAATGTTTTGCTGAGAACCGTCTTTATCATGGTACTGAATTTGTGCAACATCGGACGGCCAATAATGCCCTAAGCCACGCATTGCCACCAAACCCAGAACGCCCAACACCAGAATAAGACAAGTACTGACTGCGGCAGCATTCAGCCAAATCCAGGGAGAGCCGCTTTTAACCCATTGTTTAATGATCATAAGGAACTGTATTTTTCACGTAAATGCTGACGAATCAACTCCGCCAAGGTGTTAAAAACAAAAGTAAACATAAACAATACCAGTGCAGCTAAAAACAGCACACGATAATGGGTACTATCCACTTCAGACTCCGGCATTTCCACCGCGACATTTGCCGCTAAAGTGCGCATGCCCTGAAATACACTTAAATCCATTACTGGGGTATTTCCCGTTGCCATTAATACAATCATGGTCTCACCGATAGCGCGGCCTAAACCGATCATAACTGCCGAAAAAATACCCGGACTGGCAGTTAACAACACCACTTTGATCATGGTTTGCCATGGTGTTGCCCCTAACGCCAAAGAACCAATGGTTAAATGTTTCGGCACACTAAAGATAGCGTCTTCTGCGATCGTAAAAATACTCGGTATCACCGCAAAGCCCATGGCAATACCTACAACAAGCGAGTTGCGCTGATCATAGTTAATCCCAAAGGAATCCTTCATCCAGATACGCAAGTCACCCTGAAAAAATAGCGCTTCCATCGTTGGACTGACTGCAAAAGCCAACCAGCTCACCCCGATAATTACCGGAATAAGCAACATCGCTTCCATGCCTTCAGGTACTTTTTGGCGGTAGGCTTTAGGCAAAAATTGCCAGGCCATTCCAAAACCCAATACCGCAAACGGGAGCATAAGCAGCAACACGAAAACGCCTAACAAATGTTCTTCTAAAAACGGCGCTAACCATAAACCGGCCAGAAAACCTAAAATAACCGTGGGTAATGCGCCCATCAATTCAATAGTTGGCTTAACTAGGCTGCGCATTGAGGGTGCCATAAAATAAGCCGCATAAGTAGCGCCCATTAAAGACAAGGGCACCGCAAACAGCATGGCATAAAAAGCCGCCTTCAAGGTTCCAAAGACTAACGGCGTCAGGCTGTATTTAGGTTCAAAGTCATTACTGGATGAGGAAGACTGCCAGATATAATCCGGTTTTGGATAACTTTCATACCATACCTTACCCCATAGGGATTTCATGGACACTTCGGGGTGTTCATTTGACACCTTCCAGAAATTAAGCGTGCCATTCGCTGACTGTAATAAAAACGCATTGGCTCTGGGCGATAACGCAAATGCCGCTGGCAATGCTTTTGCGGCAGGCAGCTTAAGTAATTCACGTTCAGCGGTGGTGTTATAAGCGCCAATCACCCCTTGTGTATCTACCGTCAGAAAGCCTTTTCGGCGCTGTTCAGCCGAAACCTTCATCAACGCCACATCCGACACTTTAAAGCTGCGTATTTTCTGTAAACCCGGATTATTTTTAGCATCCCGCACCACTGACCACTGCGAAACCAACCCTGATGAATCAGCGACCAATAACGATAAGCCACCATTGACGAAATCGATACTATTAATTTTTTGTCCAGGAGAGACATTAACCAACTCTTTCAAAACCGGCGCGCTTTTATCGCTAATATCATAAAAGCTTAAATTACCATCACTGCTGGCCGCATACAGATACCGTTGTTCTTTATCAATCAGCATAAATGCCACATTATCTGCGGCCAACTCTAATAACGCTTCAGTCCGTTGCAGTGTTGCTTCGCCAAACAAGGTTTTTTCCTGGGTAATGTTCAATAATTTAAGCTTATTGCTGGCGGTCTTTGCAACCACCGTGGTATTGCCCTCGCCAACCTGTAGAGCAATCATGCCTAAGACACCGCCCTCCGCGTCCAGTGCCAAGGGCTGCTCACCTAAAGGGTAGCTAATCATTGGCGTAATAACCCGGACATCTTTTGGGTAAGTCACGCGATAGCTATGCTTCGCAATTAACAAACTGCCATTACTTAAACCATACGCAACCACGCCCTCCCCACTGCTCTGAGGCGCGAAACTGGTTATTTTCATATCTTGCGGCACTTTAAGCGCCTCAGTCAAAACCGGCTGTCCGGTCTGCGCCTTAAAAAAAACCGCCTGTGCCTGATCGGTAAACCTGACCGCAACCTCGTTTTGCTCTTCGAGCGCCAAAAGCAAGGTCTTGCCTTTATCCTTAGCGGGCATTTGGTACTCCGCTAGCGATTTTGCACTGGCGGGAATAAATAACGGCACAACCACATACAATAAATAGAAAAAAATCAGTATTATCGCGACAATAACGCCCCAACCGCCGATTACGATACCGTAACGCGCCAGACGATCTTTTAATAACCGCCAGCGTTGGTGCAGGCTTGCATCTGAGACCTGCATCGCTGAATCCAATTTTACAGCTTTATTTGAACTTATTTCAGGCATACGCACATTCTGGGAAGGGTTGTGTAAGGAAAATTCATTTGCCCTACGAAATAACTTTTATAAACATAAAATTAAGGGTGTTGAGATTCACCATTTGCAAACCTCAACTGGCTACGATTTAACCGGTTAGTCTTTTTCACTTTCGAAAAAGACTAACCTTTCCTAAACATCCCTGTCAGCGCATCCTTTGCGCAATCTGAACAGGCCTTAATGATCAAATTATTGAATTGTAGCTAAGACTTTTTGTGCAATAGTGGCAGGCAATGGAATATAACCATCTTTAATGACCACTTCCTGACCTTCTTTTGATAACACCATTTTAATAAATTCAGCTTCCAGCGGCGCTAATGGCTTGTTAGGGGCTTTATTCACATAAACATACAAATAACGCGATAACGGGTACGCACCTGATAAGGCATTTTCAGGCGTCGCATCGCTAAAGGGTTGACCAGCTTTTTTAGCCAATGGTACTGCTTTAACGCCAGAGGTTTTATAGCCGATACCCGAATAACCAATGCCATTGACAGAAGACGTTACTGATTGCACTACTGAAGCAGAACCTGGTTGCTCATTCACGTTACTTTTGAAGTCACCTTTACACAACCCATATTCTTTAAAGTAACCATAGGTTCCAGAAACAGAATTACGGCCATATAATTGGATACTTCTGCTTTGCCATGCCCCCGTTAAACCGACTTGACCCCAGTTTTCAATATCAGCTTCCCCACCGCATTTACGGGTTGAAGACATAATTGCATCCACTTGCGCCAAAGTCATCCCTTTAATGGGGTTATCTTTGTGCACAAATACGGCTAAGGCATCAATTGCAACGGGTACAGCAGTTGGCTTATAACCGTATTTTGACTCGAACGCCTCCAGTTCATCTTCTTTCATTTCACGGCTCATCGGCCCCAAATTAGAAGTGCCTTCTGTTAGTGCAGGAGGTGCTGTAGAAGAACCTGCCGCTTGAATTTGGATATTGACGTTAGGATAACTTTTGTTAAATGTTTCCGCCCATAAAGTCATTAAATTAGCCAAAGTATCGGAACCGACACTGGATAAGTTGCCCGACACGCCTTCAGCTTTAGCGTAAGCAGGTAAAGCGGGGTCTACTTTTTGTACTTTAGCAGCGGCTATAACCACATCACTGCCTATGAACGCAGAAGACGCTACGCCAAGCAAGGCTAATAATGCTTTTGATTTTAAGGTGAATTTCATTGCTAACATCTCTAATAGGAAATATAAATCGGTGAATAAGATTTGACAGAACAAGATTACAAAAAGCATATGACAATATTATGACAATGTCATTATTTTTAAAACCAAGCAATTATAATCCAGCTCAATAGTTAAGAGGATTTTTTTAAGGTGTTGTTATTATTGATTTTTAAACGTTTATTATAATAACTTAACATGATACTTGGATTTGATACAGTCGCTTTATACCCGCTTACTCGAAACTTTCGGTATTATTAGGGCAGTGAAACCGCTAAACAATAGTTGATATATGCCCTCTGTGGCAATTTAAAAAAATTATTTTTGCTTATGAAAAATTTAGCCGTACTGTGCATTTGTTTATTTTGTGTTAGCTGTGCCAGTGAACCAGCGCCTTCAGCCGCTGACCAACAAGCCATATCCGTGAAAGCCCAAACCTCAAATCTCGAAACCCTTAAGCTTGGTATGAGCCGTGAGGAAGTCGACGCTATTTTAGGCGAAGCAACGTCAGTCACCGAGACTGCAAACGGGACAACAGCTATCTGGGTATTCGATCCGGGCGCTACAAAAGCCACTCCTCCAGAATCCAAAAGCAACAGTGGCTTTTTCAGTAAAATCGGCAGTATCGTTGCCACAACAGTCGGCATTTTTAGCCCAATTGCGGGCGTGGCAACCAGTATCGGGTCACAAGTTTACAATGCAAGCAACGCCGGGGATGAAAGCACCCCACAGCCAGCCCAAACAGGAACCGAAAATACCCGTATCGTGACAATTGAATTTAAAGACAATAAAGCTTTTTCAATCCAACGCGCCAAACCTTCTTCCCTAACTGCGCCAGCCAGTCGATAATCACTGCATATTCAAGGTTAATCCGTGGAGATAGTTGATATTAAGCTCAGACTCTTTCATAATATCGGCTTTATCTACCTGAATTTAACGAGAATTCTATGCGCAGAGTCATTTTCAATCAAAAAGGCGGGGTTGGCAAATCAACCATAACCTGTAATTTAGCTGCAATCAGCGCCGTTGAAGGGAAGCGGACTCTAGTTGTAGACCTGGATATTCAAGGCAATGCCACCCAATATTTGCTGGGGGCTAAAGTCGCACAATCTGAACGTACCATTGCGCATTTTTTCAAAGAGGCCTTAAGTTTAAACTTATTTGGCGGCAATAATTCCGGGCTGGAAAATCTAATCCATGAAACGCCTTTTCCGAATCTGTTTATACTGCCATCACACCCTGATCTCGAACCATTACAAAGTCGGCTTGAATCGCGTTTTAAAATTTTAAAACTGAAAGAAGCGCTCGATAAACTAACTGGATTTGACGCTATCTATATTGATACGCCGCCAATTTTAAACTTTTACAGCCAATCAGCCTTAATTGCAGCTGATAAATGCTTGATTCCGTTTGACTGTGATGCCTTTTCAAGGGAAGCCTTGTACACCTTAATGCACGCGCTAAAAGAGGTTAAAGCCGACCATAATCACAATTTAGAAATTGAAGGGATTATTGTTAACCAATATCAAAAAAATATGAATTTGCCTAAACAATTGGTTGACGAGCTTATTGCAGAAGGTCACCCTGTTTTGGAAACCAAAATTTCACCTTCGGTCAAAATCAGAGAATCACATTCAGCTTCTCAGCCATTAGTGCATTACATGCCATCGCACAAACTAACCGATGAGTTTCGCGCCCTTTATGCCGAGCTGCATAAATAAACTAACCTGCCCTTTACAAAGCGGTTTCAACCCCCTCTCGACCAAGGGAGGGGTAACCCCTTAAATTTAAGCCATAGTAAACCAAGCATTAAAACCGTCAAAACCCCCATGATGAAAGTATCGCCGACTCTTGCATAAGGCGTCATCCCCCCCATTGGTATGACCTTAGCGGTTACGACCGCTGTTTCGAATAGCGGCGCTTGTTTGACTATATTACCGCCCGCATCAACAATCGCCGTTACTCCGGTATTTGTCGCACGTAGCAGATAACGGCCGGTCTCCAATGCCCGCAACCTCGCGATTTGCAGATGCTGATACGGCTCAATAGAATGTCCAAACCAAGCGTCATTAGTGACATTCACCAAAAAAGCCGCCTTTTCAATCCCGTTTATTACTTCCCCGCCAAACGCATCTTCATAACAAATGGAAGTGGAAAAAGCATACCCCCCCGCATTCAAAAAAGTCTGCTTTGCCCCACCCGGCGTAAAACTACCCAACTTAATCCCAAGCAACTCCAACACAAAACCCGACAATGGTTGCAGGGGCAAAAATTCACCGAACGGCAATAAATGATTTTTTTTGTAAGTCATCCGCTCCTTACCTAAACTGAGCACGCCATTATAGATTGCATCTGAATCTGTATCCTCCAAGGGCAAACTGACTATTAAATCAATATTGTGTTGTTTTACTGCCGCTTCCAAGGGCGTAAGAAAAAAAGCATCTACCTCTGATAAGTAAGCCGGGATGGAACTTTCCGGCCAGATAATGACGTTTGAATCCCAGTGCTGTTCAGTCAATAATTTATATTTCACTAAGGTCTTTATTTTATTATTCGGAAGCCATTTTTGATCTTGCCGAATATTGCCCTGGATCAAAGACACCTGAAAAGCAGGACCAATAGCATGTGTCCAGCTGACGGTTTTTAAGATCGCCCCGCCTAACCATATTACCGCCAATACCGCCATTAAAACAGCTGCTTTATGATGAGACTTCAGCGCAAATACCATAAGCGCTGCACTTAGGGCGACTAAAAAGCCCGTACCATAAACCCCTACTACCGGTATATAACCGCTTAAGGGAGTATCTATTTGGGCATAAGCAATTTGTAGCCAGGGAAAACCATTTAAAAACCAATACCCCCTTAGATTCTCAACCAATATCCAGAGTAACGGCACGATTAAAATATTTAAAACTGTCCTTGATCCAAATCTAGCTTTAACCGCTAAATAACCCACCAGAGCCGGAAATAGTGCCCAGAACCCAACAAAAAAAGCGGTCAATAAGCCAGCTCCAATTACAGAAGCCTTACCAAAATCGTGAACACTCACATACACCCAGGAAACTCCAAAACCGAATAAGCCTAAGCCAAATAAATAACCACGCAGCGCGGCTTTACTTGCTGACACATGTTCCCACGACCAAAACAAAACGCTTAATGCAATAACTGCCAAATACCCAAAATTAAAAGGCGCAAACGCCAATGCGAGCAATATTCCCAACAAAGGTGAGCAATAGGTGTAAAAAATGTGGGACGAAGGCAGCATGTAGTTAAGTTTTAATCAATTAATGTTTCTTAGCTGATTATGATACCCTGCAAAATACTGAGGAGTTGTTTAGAATTGATGACCATGCGCTTTTTCTTACGAATACATTGATCATAGGATGGAATGCGTTATGACATAATGCCGTTTCGAGGCAAGCAATTTAAATAGCAGAAACCTCGCTACATCAAAACTATCATTCACGCTTAACGCTCCCTCATGAATAGAAGAATTTTCCTACAATTCGGCCTTGCCAGCAGTGCTTTCACTCTAGTCGGTGGTTATTCGGTTTTTATTGAGCGAGTCCTGGTACAAATAAACCGTTATAAAATCCCCATCAACAGCCTGCCACCGGCTTTTCACGGCTTTACCCTGGCGCAGCTGACCGACATCCATCTGGGTTACTTGGTTTCAGAGGCATTTGTAGAAGAAGTCGTGCAGCGAACCAATCGCTTAAACCCGGATATTATCGTTTGCACCGGTGATTATGTGCATGAGCGCAACACTACTGAAGAAATCGAAAAAGTTTGGCCAATTTTATCGAAATTACATGCCAGGCATGGCGTCTATTCTGTTTTAGGCAACCACGATCACTGGGCGGACACAAATCGGTCTTTATATTGGTTGGAAAGGTCGGGACAAAACCTTCGGCATAAATGCCATCCTATCTATAAGGGCAAGGAACACATTGTATTGGGAGGCGCAGGTGATTTCTGGGGTGACCAACTAAAAATAGATGGCGCTTTTTCCGGTACAGATCCACACGACTGCAAAATACTGCTGGCACATAACCCGGACTCTGTAGATACCGAGTTTACAACCCCCTTATCCTTGGTGCTGAGTGGTCATACCCATGGTGGTCAAGTGGTCGTTCCGTTTTGGGGACCCATTAGATTGCCGGTAGAAAATCCGCTTTATTCGAGTGGACTCATTGCCACACCCAAAGCGCCGCTGTTTATAAGCAAAGGCATCGGCTGGGCAATTTTGCCGATAAGGTTCAACTGTTATCCAGAAATTGCCGTATTGGAACTCATCAATCCAAACTTATTGGCGTAGTACGATGAGGCTGATGCTCTAGTGCATGATTGTCTTTTTCAGTCTTTCGGAATTATTGCCGCACGGGTACTTTCAATACATTAAAAATGTGTTAAAAATTTTTAACGGCAACGAAAGCGACACAAGTCGAATTTTTTAAATATATCCTTATTATCAATAGCTTGAATAGATTCTTTAATAAAAGCTAATATTCAGCATGACAAAATCTACTTAACATTTAGATTCTAAAACAAATCACTCCACTTAATGCATCTGGTTTGCTATGATTTCGCCATGAATATCAAAATACGCCCATTTAATTATTCCACCCTTTTAGGGATTGCTTTTAGCGCGGTGTTACTGGGTTTTATAATCCTATATGCCGCTACCGATCCCCTGGCGTTTATCAATGTCCCCGGCTTGTTTATTGTTATATTTGGAACTTTAGCCGCACTTTGTTTTAGCTATCCCTTAAGGGACATTAAACAAAGCCTTAAATCCATTCATTTAATCATATTTTACGAAAGCCTAGATCCTCGCCGAGAGGCGGAAGAAATTACCCGGGTTGCGCAGCTTTGGTCTAATCGAGACCTGTTAGGCGTTGAAAATATCATCGACAGTATTAATAACCCTTATCTTAAAATCGGCTTTCAACTTATCATTGATAATACCCCCATGGACGATATGCTCTCCTTACTAAAATGGCGCATCGTCCGTTTACGTGCTAAAGAACAAGTGGCATCGAATATATTTCACAGCATGGCCAATTATGCACCTGCTTTTGGTATGCTGGGTACACTCATCGGCTTAGTCAATATGCTTGAAATTCTTGCCCAAAAAGACATCAGCGCAATCGGTTTTAATATGGGGGTTGCCTTGATTACCACTTTTTATGGATTAATGTTCGCCAATTTAATTTTTAATCCTATCGCTATTAAGCTTGAGCGACGCACCGAGCAGCGGGTTATGATTATGAGCATGGTCATGGCCGGCATTTCCTTAATTGCCGAACGCCGTTCCCCTTCTTATATTCGTGAAACCTTATATTCTTTTATAGTGCATCATGAAGATGAATTGCAGCGCTAAATAGGGGCGATAGCTTTAAAAATGTCTGAACCCGAGCATAAAAAAATTTTTGCAAGTGACGCCCTGGATGATTTACTCAATTCAGAGCGTAAACATAATAGCAATATTTGGTTACTGAGCTATTTGGATGTCTTTGTGTTAGTCGTAATGCTCATGGTTTCATTACTTTCTATGAGTGAGTTTGACAGCCAATCCAAAGCACAAGAGGCTAAAGTTAAAGTAAAGCCACATAAGTCCAGCAAGATTATCCCTACAGTTACCCCCCCAATCCCTTCTGTTACCCAAAAAGAGCCTCCAGTAGCGGCCATTTTGCCAACGCCCTCCCCAACCACAATTTTACCTACTGCAAGCCCAGTTGGCGTTGAAGAGCAGATGCAGCTTGAACTCAACGATAAAATTAAACGTTTAGGTCTTCAAGAATCTATCCAAATGACCGTTAGCAAAGGCTTTGCACAACTGGATATTCAAGATAAAGTGTTATTTCAATCTTCTGCAGCGGAATTGACTGATACCGGTAAAGGATTATTATTGCGCTTAACTCCGTTACTGAAAGAATCAATTGGACTCATTACTATCGAAGGGCACACGGATAATCGGCCGATTAAAACCAGCCAATTCCAATCAAACTGGGAGCTAAGTGCGGCTAGAGCCAACAGTGTTTTACATTATCTCACTTCGCAACAGCTCGATCCGGAACGTTTGCGGGCCATTAGTTACGCAGATACTAAACCGGTTGCGGACAATACAACACAATTGGGTCGAGAAAAAAATCGGCGCGTTAATATTGTCATTCAAGTAGAAAGCCAGCCGAAACCAGCGGGCATTGAGCAAACGCCAGAGTTATAAAAATTGACCATACAATACAAGCGGCAAATTTTTCTGCTTATTTCCAAAAAGAATAACCGTATAATAGCAAGGGTTTAAAAAGCCTGAGTGGAAATTTAGATTATTGGTATTTTTTACTAAAGTTCTTGAGATATTAAGTATGAACAATTACAATAAAAACAAGAAAGTGAGGCGGATTGCTTCAGTGATTTATATTCTGATTATGGCGTTTATTGTTATTGGCACCACGATTTCAGAACAACAAAAAACCACGCAAAAAAAATTACCCACGGAATATCTCGACTAAATAATGCTTGATTTAAAACGCTAAATAAACGCACTTATTTTTTGAGTCGTTTTGGAAGGAAACGGTAAGCAGCCTCAGTACCCTTATCTGATTTTGAGTAAAAATATCATGATGAAAACTATCCGTTTATTGTTTTTAAGTGTTGGTATTTTTTTGTACCTGATACTAACCAGCGTTAATTCCTCCGCTACTGACGCAGGAATAAAGCCCACAGCAACGTCAACAGAAAGCGTACCTGACGTTACTGATCTTGAAAAACCGCCAAACCTGGAGATACCCCTAAAAGTCAACGTAGTAACTGAACCAGAGGTAGCCACAAGCCAACAAAACCCTCCTGCAAACACTCAACCATCGCAACCTGAGATAACCCCAATTGATAAATCGCTTGATTTAAAACCTGTCTCCAACAATGCTACTCAAAAATCATTAAATCTATCCGTACCATTCTCCACCGATAGCAGCACTGCTTTACCCGCTGGTCAAAACAACGCGCCCCAAAACCTAAAGTCCAATATTTTCGCCCCAAACACGACTAAGAAACCACAGTCTATTCGCTTGGATGGTAATGTCTTAATGACGCAAGAACTGGAAGCGGAAAAACGTAAAACCTTGGATGGTGCAGGAATTACCTTAAACGTTAAACCTTAAAAAAGGTTAATGCATCGGCATTTTCTCACGTAATTTCAAAAAACGCTGATAACGGCTCATCGCAATATCACCCCTGTCAGCAGCAGTTCTTACGGCACAACCCGCGTCACTTACATGACGACAGTTTTTGAAACGGCATTGGTCTATAAGTGGTTGAAATTCACGATACCCATGCGCCAATTGATTTTCAGTCAAGTCAGCCAGTCCAAAAATTGCCACCCCGGGACTATCAATTAAATCCCCCCCCTCGGGAAGATGGTATAAGGTCGCCGAGGTAGTAGTATGTCGACCATGTTTGGTCGTAGCTGAAATAGTATTGGTTTTAATTGCTTTGTCAGGAATCAAGATATTGGTGAGCGAAGATTTCCCCACCCCAGATTGACCCACAAAAATATTGACATGACCCTGCAAAGCTTTTTGCAATTCTTCTATACCACTGTGCTGATTGGCGCTCACATAATGAAGATCGTAACCTAACGCCGCATACACTTTTAATTCGTCAGAGATCGCTGTAACTGCGCTTAAATCGGTCTTGTTTAAAATTAATTTTGCAGAGATAGACTGATTTTCACAAATGGCAAGATACTGATCGAGCAACAAAAAATCGCAAACCGGTTCAACCGCAAATACTACGTAAATAAAATCAATATTGGCAGCGACCGGACGGGTTTTGCCATCACGGCTTGGACGGAGCAATAACGAGCGCCGTGGTAAAATAGCTTCAATTCGGCCTTGCTCTGGCCCAACAATTGAACAAGTTACATTATCCCCTACGGCTACTGTTTCCAGTTTCCGCAGGGTTTGACACAAGATAATGTGCTGATCGATTTCTACCGCAATGCCCTGACCCAAATGCGCAATAACTTGTCCCGTACAGAGCGCCGACATCAAGCTGACTGCATCGTGGATTCTAAATGTGCAATCCGTATGGCGGCAGGTGGATGACTGTAATGAAAAGAGGAATATAAAGGATCAGGCGTCAGGGTGTTGGCATTTTCTTCATAAAGTTTAACCAAACCACTGATTAATTTAGAGGCTTTTGCATTATTTGCCGCAAAACTATCCGCTTCAAATTCAAATTTACGTTGAAAGTAAGCATTGATCGGTTGCATAAACAACGTAAATACCGGTGATACCAGCATAAATAATAATAACGCAGCAGCATGTGAGGTATTGTTTACCCCTAAGCCACTAAAAAACCACTCTTTATCAATAATCCAACCTAAAACACCAAAGCTGATTAGTGTAATCACCGAAGAGGCAATCAACATTTTAATGGTATGTTTACATTTAAAATGACCTAATTCATGCGCCAGAACCGCTTCTAACTCTTCATCGTCTAACGATTCAACCAAGGTGTCAAAAAACACAATGCGTTTATTATTGCCCAAACCAGTAAAATAAGCATTGCCATGCCCGGAACGCTTTGAACCATCCATGATAAAGATACCCTGGCTGTTAAAACCGCAACGTGCCAGCAAACCTTGGATACGTTCTTTCAACGACCCGTCTTGCATAGGCGTAAACTTATTAAACAAGGGCGAAATTACCGTAGGATATAACCAGCTCATCAACAATGAGAAACTCATTAAAATAGCCCAGGCATATAGCCACCAGAGTGAGCCAACACTGTCCATCACCCATAAAATGAGTGCCAATAACGGCATTCCGATAACGGCTGCTAAGCCCAATTGCAGCATGTGGTCTTTAAAAAATTGCAGGTAGTTACTTTTGTTAAAGCCATATTTTTCTTCAATAACAAAAGTTTGATAAAGGCTGCTGGGCACTTCAATCAAGCTCATCACCAAGAATAAGCTACCCATTGCACACACGCCGGTTATTAAGGATGAATAGCCAAAACTACTCCAAAAATTAAATACGTAACTCATAACGCCACCCAACGTCACCAATAGCAACATAATCAGACCAACTATACTATCAATATGGCTAAGCTTTATTTTATCCAGCGTGTAATCGGCTGCCTTCTGATGGGCTGCTAATGGGATAACCTCTTTAAACGCCTGTGGCACTGCATCACGATGGTCTGACACATGGCGTGCTTGTCGCTGTGACAACCAGAACTCAATACCAAAAGAAACAACCAAGGCAAACAGAAAAATATAAGTAAAGGTATTCATTTTTTTAAATGTCGTAGTGAACAATGCTAACAGGATAGTCGATTCTTGACCTGAATGCGCGGTTTTTTTGCGCCGTTATAAAGCCATAATTTTTAGCATTAAAGTTAAATTTTATGCCCCACATAAATTAATTGCCATTACAAACACCCGCACAATCCTTACCCCCCAGCATCGGATCACAATCATCCTTTGGGTCATCAATACAAATCAGGTTATCTGGGCATAATTTATCAGTAATACCGCCGCATGTGATTGCAACTACCTCATGTTTTTTTTGGCAACCCACCGTAACAACTATCTTAACAGCAGTGCCGGACTTCGGATGAATGCCCCTTAGGCTTTTAACAAATGTCTCAAAAGCCTGCGGTGTTGAATCAGCGGCTGACTCCAGGCAAGCTGAAAAAACGGTCTTTTTAGTCGTAACAACATGGGTACTTAACGGATTAACCAAAAAAGCATCAAGAATACCATCCGCAATTGCGGCACCAATAAGTTTACGCGCGGAACCTAAAGCGACCAAATCAAGTGGACCAGCCTCACTAACCAAATTAAGCGTAATAGCATTTGTTTCTGCAAAAATCGCTGGACTCGGTAATAGAACTAAACACGTTAAAACACTATAAATTATCTTTTTCATTTTTCCCCTTCCCTAATTCACGAATATAAAAACCTATTTAACGTTATAGCTTCAAACGACCCATAATAAACTTGGTAACTTAATACACCTTAAATACAGAATATTAATACCCCAGAAAATGATTAAACACCTGACGCTTGATTTGATATAGGAGCATCTTTAAAAACAAAAAACCTGCAATTAAAATCAACGAATTTTCAATCTAAAAATAATGTACAAAGCTGCCAAATTGTTAGTTTTCAAATAAATTTAAATACTTAGGCTCTCAAATAACGGATAACAGGGGTTAAGGGGTTTTCACAGGGTGTATAGATGTTGTTATAATAAATTAGTTTTAGTAAATCAACACAATAATGTTAATCGTTGGTATTTTTTAATCGCACAAGGAGCAGCAATTTGAACCCCATTCAAGATATTACCAGCCCGATGACACCCCACGAGCGACGCGCAACCCTGGCGCTAGCCGGTATCTATGCGCTACGGATGTTAGGCTTGTTTATGATGTTACCCGTTCTCTCGCTGTTTGCGGAAAAGCTTGAAGGTTCAACCCCCTTTTTAATTGGTTTATCCGTGAGTATTTATGGTTTAACCCAAGCAGTGTTGCAAATACCCTTTGGCTTATGGTCAGATCGCTTTGGACGTAAAAAAATCATTATCGCCGGTTTGTTGTTATTTATTGCCGGGAGTATTGTCGCAGCACTGTCAACCACGATTTATGGCGTATTGGCCGGACGCGCGTTGCAAGGCAGTGGTGCTATTGCAGCTGCGGTTATGGCTTTGGCTGCGGATTTAACCCAGGAGGTGCATCGTACCAAGGCGATGGCAACCATTGGCGCAAGTATTGGGATGGCTTTTGGGGTGGCAGTCACTATAGGGCCTATCATTGCCAGTTGGGTCGGGGTGCAGGGTATTTTTTGGGTGACGGCAGCGTTAGCTGTATTAGCCATTATAGCGATAATAACGGTCGTACCAGATCCGCCGAAGTCTAAAAAGCACCGTGATGCTGAAGTCATGCCCGAACAAATGTCTTATGCCTTAAAAAATCCGGATTTACTGCGTTTAAATTACGGCATTTTCGTTTTACACTTACTGTTAACCGCAACCTTTGTAGTGGTGCCTTTGCTAATGCGCGATGCCGGTTTATTAGCCGCAGAACACTGGAAAGTTTATCTTGGGGTCATGGTAAGCGCCATCATCATCATGATTCCGTTTATCATTTTGGCGGAAAAAAAGCGCCAAATGAAAGCAGTTTTTATGGGGGCTATAGTAACTTTAATTGTCGCAGATTTAGGCTTGATGTTATTCAACACTAATCTGACTGGCCTCATTATCTCTCTGGGCGTATTTTTCTGTGGTTTTAATTTGCTAGAGGCTACTTTGCCGTCATTAATTTCCAAAACCGCACCAGCTGATTTAAAAGGCACGGCCATGGGGGTTTATTCAACTTCACAGTTCCTGGGGGCTTTTATTGGCGGCGCAGTAGGTGGATGGAGTTACGGTCAATGGGGCGCAAAAGCAGTATTTTTGTTTTGTATTCTTGCTGCCGTCAGTTGGCTATTGGTGACAATACGCATGAACCCACCCCGTTATTGGGCTAACCTACTTATTTCACTGGAAAAATTAAGCACATCGGAAGCTGATAAATTGGCAGATACCATGCTTACCATCCAAGGTGTTGAGGATGTTACCTTGCATTATAATGAAGGTGTTGCTTATCTAAAGGTGGACAATCAACGATTAGATAAAGAACGTTTACAGAACGTTATAAATCAAGCTATTCATGCCTAGTTGCCAGATTTATTTGAAAAATTTACTTTCACAACTATACTTGTCTAACTTGTTTCAATCGTCATATTGTTGCGCCGCATAAAGCAACCGATTAAGTTTTTACAGCTTACTATTTGAACTAGACAGATAATCATAAAAGGTCAGCCATGAAACCACCGATTCAAAACCGTAGAAAATATCATTTTATTGCAACTGCCGCACTGTGCTTAAGCTTATGTTGTTTTCAGTCGGCCTGGGGACTTGCCAAGCAGTCCAAATTTGGGCCTTATGCAATACCAATCACTCAGCAAACCACTTTCTTGCGGCAAACGCCTGCACCGGATTATTGGAGCTCAAGTCAATTTTATATACCACAACAAACCTCCAGCGCCTGCGGCCTTGCCTCAACAACAATGGCCCTAAACTTTCTCCTTGGCGTACCGAAATATGCCAATCAAACCTTAATTACCCAACCAGCGTTATTGGAAACTGTTTTTACAGGTGATTGGGCTAATAGAGTTGCAGAGGGCGGTGATGGCCTCAAGTTTGATGAACTGGTTACATTAGTTAATGCTGGTTTAGATTCCTACAAGCTTAAAAGATACACGCTTGAAGTTATTCGCCCAGCCAATAATTCAGAAGGTCTCGAACTGCTAAAACGCGTACTCTCGGAAAATGAGCGCTCTGCAAATGATTTAGTACTTGCCTATTTTAATCAGGGTGTATTAACCAGCGACTGGGATGGTCCGCATATTTCCCCCATAGGTGCTTATGACCCCAATAGCCAACAAGTGTTAATCATGGATGTGGATCGGGAATGGTATCCCCCATACTGGTCGCCGGTGGATAAATTACTGGAAGCTTTGCTCCGCCCTGCACCTGACGATCAAGGTATATTAGCAGGTGAAATCGGTGGATTGTTGTGGTTCAAACTCAAACGTTAATTTTGGCTATATCTACGCTAAACGTTGAAATGAATTTTTTCCATAGCCTATCGAAAATATAAACTCATGGCGGGCATAGCGATGAAACCTTCAGAATTTTCAGTATGGTTCGGGTATTATCCCGGCTAAGCTGAAAACAACAAGGTCAACTAGAACAGCACTTGCTCAAGAAATTCATTAATCGATAATTCAAGCGCCCAAAAACATAAAATAGAAATCAAAATGTTGCGTGCGCTACTTTCGATTTGTTTGACACATTTAAATTCAGGTTATAATGAACACCAAATAATCTTTAACATTTTACGAGTATGTTTAGTTCTACGCTGATGTGCCTTTATTCGATATGACCCAAAAACTTTATATCCAAACCAACGGTTGCCAAATGAACGAATACGATTCCGACAAAATGCGGGATGTACTTCAAGCTTCTCACGGCATGGTTATTACCGAGAACCCGGAAGAAGCCGATGTTTTATTATTAAACACCTGTTCAATTCGAGAAAAAGCCCAAGAAAAAGTCTTTTCTGCTTTAGGTCGCTGGCGCAAACTTAAAAAAAAACGGCCTGAGGTTATTATTGGTGTTGGTGGCTGTGTTGCCAGCCAAGAAGGTGCTGCCATCCAAACGCGTGCGCCATTTGTAGATATCGTGTTTGGCCCGCAAACCCTGCATCGCTTACCGGACTTGTTAAATCAGGCCCGCACTGAACAAAAGCCTGTGGTGGATATCTCTTTCCCTGAAATTGAAAAATTTGACGTCCTGCCGGAACCCCGCGCCGAAGGCCCTAAAGCATTTGTTTCCATCATGGAAGGCTGTAGTAAATATTGCAGTTTTTGTGTTGTGCCCTATACCCGTGGCGAAGAGATCAGCCGCCCCCTGCAGGATGTACTCAACGAAATATCCCATCTGGCAGGGCAAGGCGTTCGTGAAGTCAATTTGCTGGGACAAAATGTCAACGCTTACCGTGGTGAAATGCCAGATGGCGATATTGCCGACTTTCCGTTATTGCTACATTATGTTGCTGCCATTGATGGCATTAAGCGCATTCGGTTTACAACCTCCCACCCGCTTGAGTTTAGTGACACTTTAATTGAGGCATTTGCTGAAATCCCTAAATTGGTCAACCATCTGCATTTACCGGTTCAAAGCGGCAGCGACCATATTTTAGCCATGATGAAACGCGGACATACGCGTGCCCAATATGTTGAGAAAATTAATAAATTAAAAGCGGTTCGTCCTGGGATTAGTTTATCATCAGATTTTATTATCGGCTTTCCGGGTGAAACCGAAGCAGAATTTGAAGAAACCTTGTCCTTATTAGATGAAGTAGGCTACGACTTGTCCTTTAGTTTTGTTTATAGCGCCAGGCCAGGTACGCCTGCGGCAGATCTACCTGACGACGTGCCGGAAGAAACTAAAAAACTGCGTCTGCAACGGTTTAAAGCACGTAATAATGATATGACCCTTGCGCTTTCCAAGCAAATGTTAGGCACCGTACAACCCGTTCTTATTGAAGGTATTTCCAAGAAAAACCCGTTGCACCTGACAGGACGCACAGAAAATAACCGGGTGGTTAATTTTGCGGCACATCCGAAACTGATCGGGCAATTTGTCGATGTTATGATTAACGATGTACAACCCAACTCTTTACGCGGACGAGTGGTAGAATCGCCTTTAACTGCAATTAAATAAAATAACGATTTTATGCGTAACTTGACAAAGTTGATATCGCCACTATATCAAGCAAATCATTTTTTATTATTAACACTTAAAACTCATTAATTACCTATTTCTTATATTTTGACTACCCCAATAGTTACGCAGGAAATTGTCCTGCAACCTGCTGATAACAAACGTCTAGCTAATTTTTCCGGGCAATTTAACAGTCATTTACGCCAAATTGAGCAGCGCCTGAAGGTCGAAATTGCCAATCGAGGTAATCAATTTACGGTCACTGGCGCCAGTGAAACCATAAATGCTGCCTGCACGATTATGCAGCAATTATTTGAATCTACCGCCACCCAACGGTTATCACCTGAACATATTCATCTAGCCATGCAAGATGCTTCGCTGGATGAACTGGTTAGCCAACAGGAAGCCACAACCGTCAATAACACAGTTTTCATTAAAACTAAACAGGCCGTGATCCGGGGTCGCGGGGCTAATCAGCAGAATTATTTAACCAAAATAATGCAGCATGACATCAATTTTGGTGTCGGCCCTGCCGGTACCGGTAAAACTTATCTGGCCGTCGCCTGTGCGGTAGATGCGTTACAGAATGAAAAAGTCAGCCGGATAATCCTCGTGCGGCCAGCGGTTGAAGCGGGTGAAAAGCTAGGTTTTTTACCGGGAGATATGGCACAAAAAGTCGACCCATATCTACGTCCCCTGTACGATGCATTATATGAAATGCTGGGGTTTGAACGGGTTGAAAAACTGCTTGAGCAAGGCGTTATTGAAGTGGCTCCCCTTGCTTTTATGCGAGGCCGGACTTTAAGCGACGCCTTTATTATTCTGGATGAAGCCCAAAATACCACTACCGAACAAATTAAAATGTTTTTAACCCGCATTGGTTTTGGTTCAACAGCTGTAGTTACCGGCGATATAACCCAGGTTGATTTACCATCCGCCAAGCTATCAGGATTAACCCATGTGCTAGAGGTATTAAAAGACGTCGATGGCATTAGTTTTACATTTTTTAATGCCCGCGATGTGGTGCGGCATCCTTTAGTTCAACGCATCGTAACGGCTTATGAAGCCTATGAACAAAAACAACTCGCTCAGTAAGCCCCATCCAATGATGCACCTACTGGATATTCAGCTTGCATCAAGTGCTGAAGAACTGCCTAGCACTGCGCTTTTTCAACTTTGGCTTGATACGGCTTTATCCGACTTATCAAGCCCGTTAGAAGTAGTGATACGCATTGTCGATGAACCTGAAATGACCGAATTAAACCAAACTTACCGGCATAAAACCGGTGCAACCAACATTTTAAGTTTCCCCTTTGAAGCTTCTGCGGGTGTAGAATTAAACTTACTGGGAGATTTAGTGGTGTGTGCACCGGTCATTCAACGGGAAGCATTGGCACAAGATAAACTGTTGGAGCAGCATTGGGCGCATATTGTAATCCATGGACTTTTTCATTTATTGGGCTATGATCATAACAACGAAGCCGAGGCTACCATAATGGAAGCCTTGGAAATTAATGCCTTAAAAAAATTACACATTAACAACCCTTATGAGGAACACTAAATTCAATGAACGACGATCAACCTCCGAGTAGTCATTCACCGCATAAAAGCTGGATTGGCAAATTAAGTCAATTATTAAGCGGTGAACCTCAAGACCAGGAAGAATTATTAGACATTTTAAGGGAAGCGCAAGAGAACCATTTGCTGGATTCTTATGCCCTTTCCATGATTGAAGGTGTGCTCAGGGTTGCTGAAATGCGGGTCAGGGATATTATGATCCCGCGGGTACAAATGGTGGTTGTTTCTAAAGATGATAATCTTGAAAGCATTTTTCCTTTGGTCATTGAATCAGCCCATTCTCGGTTTCCGGTTATTGCCGAAGATCGCAGCAAAGTAGTCGGCATTTTGCTCGCTAAAGATTTACTCACCCACGCGCTGGATCATAAAGTTGTAAAAGTTGAAGATATTATGCGCCCGGCAAGCGTTGTACCTGAAAGTAAGCGGCTAAATGTATTACTAAAAGAATTCCGATCTAACCGTAACCATATGGCTATTGTGGTGGATGAATACGGTGCAACTGCCGGATTGGTTACGATCGAAGATGTGTTAGAGCAAATTGTTGGCGAAATTGAGGATGAGCATGATGACTCCGATGATGAAATATATATTCGTCAACGAAATGACCATGAATATACTGTCCAAGCGTTGACGCCCATTGAAGAATTCAATGCCTATTTTTCTACGCATCTGAGTGATGAGGCAGCCGATACCATTGGTGGTTTTATCTTGCATGAACTGCAACATATGCCTAAAAAAGGCGAACACGTTGAAGTTGATAATTTGCGCTTTGAAGTGATTCGCGCAGATAGCAGGCGCGTGCATTTATTAAAATTAAAGATGAAAAGCAATAAGCTGGATAATTAAAGATGTTAGTTTATGCTTAATTACAACTTTCGACGTTTTCCAAGGCCTGAATAAATTAGAAGATTTAGCACTGATAGATAATGTTTACCCTGCCCTCATGGATTTTTTAAGATGCAACCAACCACAATTTTAGTAACTGGCGGTGCCGGCTATATCGGCAGCCACACCTGTGTTGAATTGTTAAATGCCGGCTATCAAGTCGTTATCGTTGATAATTTATCGAACAGCAAGCCAGAATCGCTGCTGCGGATTAATAAAATAACCGGCAAAACAGTTAAATTTTATCAACTGGATATTTGCGATAAACCTGCACTGCAAGCAGCATTTAATGAGCAAGCCATCGACGCAGTGATTCATTTTGCCGGTTTAAAAGCAGTCGGGGAATCCTGTGCACAACCTGCAAAATACTATCAGAATAATGTCTATGGCACCCTGGTGCTTGCCGAAGTTATGGCTCAGGCTGACGTCAAAAAACTGGTATTCAGTTCCTCGGCGACGGTTTATGGTGATCCGCACACGGTACCGATTACGGAGGATTTTCCGCTATCAGCAACGAATCCCTATGGCCGTTCGAAATTAATGATAGAAGATATTCTGCGGGATTTTTCTGCGGCAGATGAACTTTCCACCCATACTCAAAATCCTTGGAAAATTGCCTTATTGCGTTATTTTAATCCGATCGGTGCGCATGTTAGTGGTTTAATTGGTGAAGACCCAAATGGCATCCCAAACAATCTCATGCCTTATATTACCCAAGTTGCAATAGGGAAATTACAACAATTATCAGTCTATGGTAATGACTACCCAACCCAGGATGGTACCGGCGTACGTGATTATATTCATGTGGTTGACCTCGCCAAAGGACATTTAAAAGCCTTAGCTGCGCTGGATAAAACCTTATACCAAGCAGGCGGCTGCAAAGCTTTTAACTTAGGGACTGGTAACGGTTATAGCGTATTGCAAATGCTAAAAACTTTTGAACAGATTACCGGAAAACCGGTTAACTATACGCTTGCCCCACGCAGAACAGGCGATGTGGCTGCTTGCTATGCTGACGCACTGTTTGCACAACAAACACTGGATTGGCGGGCTGAAAAATCCTTAGCAGATATGATTGCCGACACCTGGCGCTGGCAGATTAACAATCCCCAAGGCTACACATCATGTTAGCAGCCCTTTAGTTTATATGTTAGCACTGGCGGTTTTATTTGAAGCCCCATTAACCCCGCGATATTGTAAGATAAGACTTGTGCTTTAACCTACATAAAGATACTCAATCGTTCTAACACAAATTATGTTGTGTTAGAACCGTCCCGTCTATATCCGACATGATTTATATGGATCATCAATTGAAATTATGCTAGCCAGCCATTTTTTACCTTCGTTGCTTGTCACATTGGCTTTTGTTCTAGGATTATGTCCGTTAGCCGTAAAAATAGGCTTAACAGACCCCCCCTGCCATAGAAAACAACATGACACACCAACACCTTTAATCGGAGGCCTAGCCATCTATTTAGCGGTAGGCGTAACCCTACTGATAACAGACCTGCAATTTCCCAATAAAATTGCTTATATGCAAGCTGCTACACTTTTGGTAGCCGTCGGATTGATGGATGATTATAAAGGTCTGGGCGTCAAAATAAGGATGCTAGCACAAATTGCGGCGGGTCTTATTATGACTGAAATC
>JBEBJQ010000036.1:0-38470 GCA_040079795.1 Methylococcales bacterium | reverse complement strand
GCGTAGCGCAACCAGAAAAAAAAGCCCCGATACCCCCCCCAGAACCCTTAAAGTTAAAGACCGCCCCAAAAATCATCACCCAAAAAGTAGCAGAAAAAAAATTACCGGCCATCACTAAAAAAACCGATCAAACACCCCTGCCTCAAACCTCAGAACCACAACCACAACCACAACCACAACCACAATTATCACTCGAAGACTTACGTGCGCAAATTGCAGACCTGGGCAAAAAAATCGTAACCCGTGAAGAACCGGGCGAAGAATCTTCCCGCATCAAATATACCAATGGCGTAAGCGCACACAAAAATCTTGCAGCCCAATACAAAAGTGATTTTATACAAAAAGTTGAACGCATTGGTTCAAGGAACTTTCCTGAAGCCGCAATGAAAAATATCGCAGTAGCACATGTAAGCATCGACGTAGGTATTAAAGCAGACGGCAGTATTTACAGTATCCATATCAAAAAATCCTCCGGTTACCCCGCTTTAGATATGGCGGCAAAAAAAATCGTCAGTATGAGCGCGCCTTTTCCACGCTTACCAAAAGCATTGTTAAATGAACTGGATATACTGGTCATAAGCCGCGAGTGGGAATTTTCAGATAAATCGCGCATGTCCGCCAACTAAAAAATTACCTGCAAAAATAACTGCTTCTAGTAATTATTTTGCATTTTCATACACCACAAAACCGCTGCTTAAAAATTTATAACGCGTAAAATAGTTGCGGAATGTAAATTTAGCTATACTTAATCTCGCTACTATTAAGGTAGGGAATTTCGCCATTCCCAAGTTTAAATATTACGGCTATTAAATTAAGCGCGACCCTTCTGTTAATTGTGAATTTGCTATAGCAGTCATAGCGGGGCTAACTATTTGTGACAAAGATTAGCTTTATGATTGTGGTAATAGAAAACTTTTAAAACAATGTAATACCAACATGCACGATAAAACCCTACATACCAGAAAAAGTCCGTTATGACCGAATCAACTTTTTTAAACAACCAGTTTTTAATTGCTATGCCGAATTTAGCCGACCCCGGTTTTTTTCATACTGTCACCTACTTGTGCCAACACAACACCGAAGGCGCGTTGGGTATTATGATTAACCGTCCGGCAGGCATGAAACTGGGTGATATTTATAAGCAAATGGGCATACCGGTGACGGCCATTGAAACCCTGGATGTCGATATTTTTTCCGGCGGCCCGGTCCAGCAGGAGCGCGGCTTTGTAATACATGATGCGGGGGGTGAATGGGACTCCTCCATTCTCATTTCCGAAGGTATCGCTTTGACTACCTCCCGCGATGTTTTGGAAGCCATTGCCAACGGCACCGGCCCAAAACATTATTTAGTCGCATTAGGCTATGCCGGTTGGGGCGCAGGTCAACTGGAACAGGAATTCGTAAGCAACGCCTGGCTAACCGCGCCCTGCGCAACAGATATATTATTTACCACTCCCTTCACGCAACGCTGGAATCTCGCCGCAAAACAACTAGGCGTAGATATAAACTTACTCACGATGCACGCCGGTCATGCCTAAAATAGACCCGCTTGCCGCTAAACTTAGACAGGATACGTATTTAGGTTTTGATTTCGGCACTAAAAAAATAGGTGTTGCAGTAGGACAAACAACCACGGGCATGGCGAGCCCCTTACAAACCATTCGCTCACCCAATGACCAACCCAATTGGACTATCATCAGCCAGCTCTGTGCAGAATGGCTGCCTAAAGGTTTGGTTGTCGGTATTTCCAAACAAGCTGATGGTACTGATAATCCGGTCACGCCACGTATGCAAAAATTTTGTAGGCAGCTGGAAGGCCGTTATCAATTGCCGGTATACAAAATAGATGAAGCCTTAACGACTTATGAAGCCAAACAATTATTATTTGATGAGCTGCATGTCAGTGCCGGTAAATTATGGGCGGTACAGGATCAATTAGCAGCGCAATTAATTTTACAAACCTGGCTTAACGATCAGCGTGCCAAGCACGATGACAACCAAAATAAATAACATGCCCAATAACTTTTTAGACGTACCTTCTTTACTGAATGCCCTGGAAATTAATTTAAAAAAATTAATCCTTGATCGTCACCTGAATAACCCATTAATGATCGGCATCCGTACCGGCGGGGTTTGGGTTGCAGAACAGCTCCACGCCCGTCTTGCGCTTTCTGAACCGCTTGGCTTACTGGATATTTCATTTTACCGGGATGACTTTTCACAAATTGGCATCCACCCCAATGTAAAACCCAGCCATTTGCCGCACCAAATTGACGGACGTGATGTGATTTTAATTGATGACGTGTTTTATACCGGCCGCACCATCCGCGCGGCACTAAATGAAATTTTTGATTATGGTCGCCCTGCACAAGTGATTTTGGCGGTTTTACTGGAACGTGATGGAAGGCAAATCCCCCTCAGACCGGATTGTTGCGGTGCCAGCTGTTATCTGGAACCCGGTCAACGCATTAAATTAATAGGCCCCCAACCCTTAACACTGCATGTGGAAACAGTTCCAACAATCGGATAAGGTTATGACGACTAATGTGCAATTAAATGCTGAAGGTAAACTTAAACATTTTTTAACCATTGATGGGCTTAGTCGCGCTTTGTTGACCGAAATCCTTGATACCGCCGAATCTTTCGCTGCAATGGCAGGCAATCAAGTCAAAAAAGTGCCTTTATTGCGCGGCAAAACCATCGTCAATTTATTTTTTGAAAACAGCACCCGCACCCGCACTACCTTTGAGTTGGCTGCTAAACGCCTGTCTGCAGACGTGTTAAATATGAATATTGCCACCTCCTCAACCTCCAAAGGCGAAAGTTTATTGGATACGATCCGTAACCTGGAGGCCATGCACGTAGACATGTTTGTTGTCCGTCATGCGCTCAGTGGTGCCGCCCATTTTATGGCACAGAATACCGCACCACATATCAGCGTCATCAATGCCGGCGATGGACAGCATGCGCATCCTACCCAAGCCATGCTGGACATGTTTACCATCCGGCAAAAAAAACCGGACCTGAGCCGCTTAAGGGTTGCGATTATTGGCGACATCCTGCATTCACGTGTTGCCCGCTCCCAGATTTTAGCACTCAACACGTTAGGTGTTGCGGAAGTGCGCGTCATAGCCCCAAGGACATTATTACCTGCCAAAGTAGAAACTCTGGGGGTTACCGTCTGCCATGATTTACAGGCCGGTTTACAGGATATTGATGTCATCATCACCCTGCGCCTGCAAAAAGAACGTATGACCTCGGCCTTATTGCCAAGTGAAAATGAGTATTACAAATGCTTCGGCTTAACGCAGTCCAAGCTCAAACTGGCAAAACCGGACGCCATTGTCATGCACCCAGGCCCGATTAATCGTGGTGTAGAAATTGATTCCAGCGTTGCCGACGGGCCACAATCAGTGATCTTACAACAAGTCAGCAACGGTATTGCCGTACGCATGGCGGTATTGTCAATGGCAATGCAAAGCACGGGAGAGACGCGGTGAGCAAAATACTCATTCAAGGCGGACAGATCATTGACCCCGCCAATCAGATTGATCGCCTTGGCGTTGTCGCTATCGCCGAGGGCAAAGTTATTGCTGTCACCGATAAAATCCCTTCTAACTTTACGCCAGACCAGATAATTGACGCCAAAGGACAAATTGTCTGCCCGGGTTTTATTGATTTAAGCACCCGCTTGCGGGAGCCTGGACAAAGCCGCAAAGCCACCTTTAACAGTGAGGTCACTGCGGCAGCCAGTGCGGGTATCACCACCATGTGCCTGCAACCAGACACGCAACCCGTGATAGATACGCCTGCGGTCGTTGAGCTTATCAAAGGGCTTGCTGAACAATGCGCTTACACAAACATTTATCCCATTGCCGCGCTAACCCAAAAACTGGCGGGGCAGGAGCTAAGCGCTATGCTAGGGCTTAAACAAGCCGGTTGTATTGCAGTGAGCAACGCTAACCAACCGATACAAAATCTGTTGGTTTTGCGGCGCGCCATGGAATATGCCGCCAGCCATGATTTGCTGCTGATGTTTCGCCCACAAGACCTCAGCTTATCAAATCAGGGCTGCGTTCATGAAGGCGCAGTATCAACCCGTTATGGCTTGCCCGGTATCCCCGAAGCTGCCGAAACCATCGCCTTGGCGCAATGTTTAGAATTGGCGGAACTAACCGGTTGCAGGATACATTTCAGCCAAATCAGCGGCTGGCGTTCGATCATTAAAATTCAGCAGGCGAAAAAATACGGCTTAAAAGTCAGTGCCGATGTGGCCATACATCAGTTACTTTTAACCGAAGATGACATTGAGCCTTTCAACAGTGCCTATCATGTTATCCCACCGTTCCGCTCCAGCCGTGACCGTCAGGCGCTCCGCGAGGCTATAGCCAACAACATTATTGAGGCCATTTGTTCTGACCATCAACCGCATGACATTGATGCCAAATTAGGTGCATTTCCCGAAACCGAACCGGGTATTTCAGCGCTGGAAACTTTACTGCCCTTAATGCTAAAACTTGTCGAAAAGGGCGTTTTTTCGCTTTCTCAGGGTATAGCCGCTTTAACCCAAAGACCTGCTGCAATTATCCGGCAGCCCAAAGGCTCCCTTAGCGTCGGAACAAGTGCCGATATTTGCGTATTCGATCCTCACGCTGTCTGGCAAGTCAATGAACAACATTGGCGCAGCCAAGGCAAAAATACGCCTTACTGGGATCAAACCATGACCGGAAAAGTGTCGCACACGATTCAAAATGGGAGCCTCATTTTCAGCACCACGCATAGTGTCCGCCCCAACCGACGCCTGCTTGAGCGCAGTACTAACCGCACATGAACTGTAAAGATTCAAACTTAGCCTCGGCAAGTATCATCGACGATGTCAAAGGCGATCAGTCTTGGCGCATTTTTAGGATTATCAGCGAATTTACTGAAGGCTTCGATAAGCTATCCAATCTGTGCGACGCCATATCCATTTTTGGTTCGGCACGTTTACAACCGGATCATCCTTATTATCAAAAGACCATTGAAATCGCAGAACTATTAGGACAAAACGATTTTGCAATTATCAGCGGTGGAGGCCCCGGCATTATGGAGGCTGCCAACAAAGGCGCTTACCTGCAAAAACGTCCTTCCGTCGGCTTAAATATTCAATTACCTACCGAACAACGCCCCAATCTTTATCAAAATATTTCCCTCGATTTCCGCTATTTTTTTGTACGCAAAGTCATGTTTGTCCGCTATTCAATGGGGTATGTGTGTATGCCTGGCGGCTTTGGAACCTTGGATGAGTTTTTTGAGGCATTAACCTTAATGCAGACCCATAAAATCTATCCCATGCCGTTAATCTTATTTGGCACCGAATTTTGGGGTGGATTACTGGACTGGATCAAAACCCAGATGCTAGGTTATTCCACCATTACCACAGAGGACTTAAGTTACATTACCTTAACCGATGATCCCCAGGAAGTTTTACGCATCATGCTGGCACACCGTGCATGGAAAAACCAGCAACGCCAGCAGGTGCAAGGGCAAAATTCTGTTGATTATCGACAAACCATACCCTAAAAATCACTACGCGATAATCCTACCCAAATCACTTGCACTTAGGCGCACACCCATGACAGACAAATCCTTTATCCCTTTAGCGGTCGCAATCCTGACCATCTCAGACACCCGCACCGAACAAAATGATGCTTCCGGCGCAACACTATACGAACGGGTAATCCAAGCCGGTCACCGGGTCTGTGAAAAAAGAATAGTGCCGGATAATATTTATCAAATCAGAGCCGTTATCTCACAATGGATAGCAGAGGAGCAAATAAATACAATCCTGACCACCGGCGGCACTGGCGTAACTGGTCGTGACGGCACACCGGAAGCCGTCGCTCCTTTGCTTGATAAACAACTCGACGGTTTCGGGGAAATTTTCAGAATGCTTTCCTTTGAAGGCATCAAAACCTCTACTATCCAGTCGCGCGCACTTGCGGGTGTCGCTAACGGCACCTATATTTTTTGCTTACCAGGCTCTTCCGGAGCCTGCCGCACTGCCTGGGATAGCATCATTCAAGCACAATTGGATTATCGCACCCATCCCTGCAATTTAGTGCAACTTATGCCACGTTTAATGGAGAGATAATGAATTTGCTTTTTTTATTACTGGGTGCACTCGCCGCCTTTGCCAGTGTCGGCCTGGGCGCTTTTGGAGCGCATGGCTTAAAATCCGTCCTAAGCCCTGAAATGCTGGATGTATACAAAACCGGAGTTACTTACCAAATGTGGCACGCGTTAGGTTTAATGATCATAGCTTTCATTCAGAAACAAACGGCTGCGTCTAAACTACTTAACTGGGCGGGTTGGATGATGGTGGCTGGCATTGTGCTATTTTCCGGCAGCTTATATTTACTGGCGCTGCTGAATATCAAATGGCTAGGGATGATTACTCCCTTTGGTGGACTGGCATTTTTAGGCGCTTGGCTGCTCCTTGTGATTTTTGCGGTAAAAAAACCATTACCTTAAAATTTTAATCCCCAAACTTTGTAATTACCAATTCTTGCCGTATAATTAGACCCATATCTAGTGCATATTAGGGGGCATTATGCTCAGTATCGATTTTTTACATCAAGTTATGAATGATGATGGGCTAATACTCGCCGGCTCACTGGCGAAAGTTTTGCACATCACCCAAACCGACTTAGCAGAAGTCACCGGTTTATCTTTGGATTCAGTATCCAAAAGTGCGCGCGTCAAAAGCCGCACCACCCAAGCACGGCTCAAAGATACCGTAGACATTATCAATCGCGTTGCACAATGGTCAGGCGGCGTGGGACGGGCTTTTGCCTGGTTTCGATCACAACCGTTACCTTCTTTTGGAGACAAAACGGCAGAAGAGCTCGTTAAAGCAGGCCATGCAGATGCCGTTAAAGCTTATCTAAACCGAATCGCTGCGGGCGGTTATGCTTGATACCCAGAGTTCATTTTAGAGACATTGTCTATCGCGCCCATCACCCGATGTGGGCATATACACAGCTCTCTGGCGAAGGCGCAAAACAATACGGCGGACGCTTTAATCGTCCGGGTCTCGCGACCCTTTACACCTCTTTAGATTTCACCACCGCCTGGCTGGAGGCGCAGCAAGGTTTTCCCTTTAAGCCGCAACCAATGACCTTGGTTGCCTATCAAGTCGATTGTACAAACATTATTGACTTATGCGAACCCGTCATACAACAACTTTTAGGCATCACAACTAACGATTTAGCGTGTGCCTGGGAAATGTTGGCATTAAATAACCAGGTTCCACCCACCTGGTTACTGGCCGAGCAACTGTTAGCTGAAGATATTTCTGGCGTCATGGTCAGAAGTTTTGCTCCTGGCTGCGACGAGGACAACCGTAATCTGGTACTATGGCAATGGTCAACAGCAACAATTCAAGTGATTGATGATCTCAATCGGTTACCAAAAAATAAGGAATCCTGGGCTGCTGCTTAACAAGCGCAACTTTATCGACCTTATAAATAAAGAACCTCATCAGGAAAAATCCGGGCAAGGTTCCATTTAAATCATTATTTGTGGCAAACCGCCATCTATAAACGAATCACACTATCAATTTTTAGTTAAATATTGCCCTGCACAAAACCGGTCATCCCTTTAGCAATAGTGACTTTACCATCCAGCTCCAGTGTCCGAATATAATGCATCACTTTATCCCAGGTTGACTTATAGATACTATATGAATTACCTGTGGTGGAAATGCCGTCTTGCGGATTATTTGAATCATCAATAATGTCATGCCAATATAAATTAGACGTGTCTTCATAGGCAATAACAATATCAATCGCAGCCTTAATCTTATCGAAAGACTGGGCTTCATACTGGTCATCTAAAGCAAATGCACCAATATGCTGGGGATTATCAATACCGAACTGGGTTAAGCAGGTGTTCTGTTTTCTATAATGCCGTTGCACAGTAAAACCCAAACTTTTAATTGTTTTATCTGAAAGGCGCGAACTTGAAGATTGCGGTGATGCATAAAACATCAGTCCTTTATCAGGGACGCCTTGCGAACGCAACCAAGTTGTTTGCGCGGTTAGCTCGTAAGTAATATCAGCTTTTCTGGTTAAGTCACCGACTCTTAGATGATTTACAGTATGATTGATTATATCCCACTGTGGCGCTTCATTAAGTGCACGGGCAATGTACGGATTGTTCACCCACCGGGTAACTTTATAAGACCCACTTTCCCAGACGCGATAGGGCGTAGCGATGTACCCTATCCAGCCCACTTGTTTAAACTGGGGAATACAATAATTAAGTAAAGAGTCATTGGCATCGTCACAACCTAATACAATTTGCGGTTTTGTAGTAAAGCCTGTCCATAAAGAATCGAAATACCAGGTAGCCCCGATATCTGGCGCATCACAATAGATTTGAATGGCAGTAACCGGATTATTGACAATATCCCCGCCGGATCCGTCCCCCCAGAAAGCTTTATCTATGCCCATTGGATGGCCTTTTGGATTATCAACATATTTTAAAAAATTCCAGCCTTCCCTTATTTGGTTTGCATTAAAGGAAATGTCTACGGCATTGTCAAAAGAAAGATCTACGGCAGTAGTCATTACTATATGAAAGGTAGTGTCAGGCTCCTGCCCTGGACCATACCCCCGTTGATTGGCACAATACATCCAAAGGCCAAAGCGTCCCCTTAATACCAAGGGCGCCCCACCCGGTAAATCACTGGTATTAAGCTGAATAGTTTCGTAGGCTGCTGTGATAGGGCCCCAACGTAACATTCCAGTCACGGGTGTTCGGGCAGGTAAGGCTAATGAATTAAAATTTCTCGTCAATCGTGCGCCGGTTTGCCAGGGATCCTTCCATTTGGCTCCAGTAAAATCAGCGACCTTAATGCCCTTATTGGTAATTAATGGATTGCTTGCAGCTATGGCAGCTTCAGCAGAGGAATCAAGCATGAATGGTAATAAGCTACTGGTGCTTAAAAGGGTGCTGAATTTTAAAAAATCGCGTCTGTTAATAGTCATATGTTTTACTGGCTGTTTCCCAAAAAATTATAAAGTTACGTAATTGTGTGTATTTTATATATTTTTTAAGCTTTGTATATCCAACGAAAGTAGGGATTTTGCATACTCCAATAATTAACGCAGTAATAGCTTTAAGCTGAATCCATCAAACGCAAATAATGTTAAGCTACGCAAAGTTTTAAATAGTACGAAATAATAGCGTCCTGCGGGAAATGTCAAGCCCTGCCTGACGCATAGTCGTTTGCTTACATCCAACGTCCTGGTTTATATATTACGATGGTTCAAAATTTTCATAGGTTCAGAATCGGCTCCCTGTTATTGGCGATTAGCCTACTCAATGGCTGCGCTTCGACTCCGCCGCAATTAGACTCAAGCCCCCCCCAAGCCCAGCATCGCGATTATCAGCATAAACGGGCTTACAATCGCCCTTACCGGGTCAAAGGCAAGACCTACTACCCAATGACTTCTGCGGAAGGTTACAGCGAAACCGGGACAGCATCATGGTACGGGTATGAGTCTGGATCAAAAACGGCCATGGGCACACATTTCTCGCCAAAAGCCATTTCAGCAGCACATAAAACCTTGCCACTGCCCAGTAAAGTGCGCGTTACTAACCTGCATAATGGTAAATCAGTTGTTGTCGTTGTAACCGATAGGGGACCTTTTAAGAAAGACCGGATAATTGACCTCTCACATGCGGCAGCGAGAAGAATAGGCATGCGCGGACTAGCCAAGGTTAAAGTAGAGTATCTGAGCCGTGCAGATTAACCAACGTACCTAAGCAGGATAAATAGCGGCTTTGAAAAATAGATGTGATGGGCTAACCTAAGGCAAGCCCATCAACCAGCGAGGATCAATGCGCCGCGAAGATCAACGCACTTTTATACAGCACTGCAAATAACGATACCAAACGGTTTAGCCCTTGCCTTTGCTGACAACTTTAAGTTCAACCGGAGCCATATCAACCTGATGCATGCCCAATGCTTTTGCGGCACGTAAAGAAATATCAACAACACGGCCTGCCTGGGTCGGGCCGCGATCATTAACACGCACCACTACTTTTTTACCGTTTTCAGTGTTGGTAATTCTTACTTTACTGCCGCAAGGTAAGCTCTTATGCGCAGTAGTCAATTTATTTTTGTTGTACACCTCACCGCAAGCCGTGGTGTGTCCATGCAAACGGTTGGTATAAACGGCAGCCAAACCACTTTCTGGCGCTGCAAATACCGACCTTGAACCCAAAACCAATAAAGCAGCGGTTAACAGGTTGAAATGAAACTTTGAGTGAAGCATATCTATCTCCGTATGAACTTAATAAAAATGAAAGATTAAAAAATAACGGTGTAACGCCACCTTAATAAACTGTTACTACCCGTTACCGGTCAAGTTCGAGACTACTTATCATTGCAAACTGCCTGGCGGCGAATTTGCACGGCAATTATACTCCGGCTAAGCAGAAACTAACGCATCTCTATTTTCTCGAAGGCGACATAAGCCCGCAAAATACTATTCATCGGTTTTTTTCTTGGCTCGTGGGTGAGCTTGATCATAAACACGCGCCAAATGCTGAAAATCCAAGTGCGTATAAATCTGGGTAGTACTGATATTGCTATGCCCCAGCAACTCTTGGACTGCCCTTAAATCCTGACTGGATTCCAATAAGTGACTGGCGAAGGAGTGCCTAAGCATATGCGGATGTACATGTTCGGTTATACCTTTTTTCTTACACCATTGTTCCAAGCGTAGCTGGACGCTACGCTGGGTTAAGCGTTTACCAGATTTTGAAGTAAACATCGCTAATTCATCGGCGCTTGCAACCGACCGATGCTGAAGCCAATGTTGCAAGGCACTAACGGCTTTACTACCAATGGGTAAAAAGCGGGATTTATTGCCTTTGCCGTGACGAACTATCAAGGAATGATCATTTAGATCAAAATCGTTGAGATTCAGGGCAGTTAATTCGCTGAGACGTAACCCGGATGAGTAACATAATTCAAAGATTGCTAGATCACGTATCTCCAACAGGGAATCAGTTCCTGCTTCAAGTAATCCGGCTACCTGATCAACATCCAAGGTTTTGGGTAGCTTCCTGCCTTGTTTAGGGGCCTTTACCTGTTGGGCGGGATTAACAACGACAGCGTGTCTTTTCTGTAAAAATTTATAAAAACTGCGTATAGCAGACAGTTCACGCTGTAAACTTTTACTGCTCATGCCCTGGCGATGTCTACTACCAATGTGCGCGCGAATATGAACGACGCTAAGTGCATCCCAGCGCTTAATTTTCTGGGTCTGACAATAGGTCATCAGTAACTGTAAATCGTGCTGGTAACTGGCAGTGGTATATTTAGAAAGACGGCGTTCAGTGTGCAAATGTTCATAAAAATCAGCCAACGCTTGCAGTGCTTGCGCGTCCATATTGTGGCGGTCAAACAGTAACAGGGGCCGACACAGCAGCAACAGCAGGGGCAGAATCAGGCGCCGGATTTAATGAAATAAGCCGCGTAGCGGTAATTTCACTGATTTGCATTAGAAATATCCCCCCCATATCGGCATGAAAGCCCGTTACATCGGCATGTCCAACCGCTAAAACGGCTTTAACCTGTGGATAAACCATCGGTATAATCGCGCAGGATTTAACCAGGGATGCCCGCTCACCAAATAAAAATTCCGCTTGGGCGTCAGTGGGCGTACCACAAAAAGGCTGAACACTAGCCAGCTCTTTAGCAAAGTGTTGCAGACGGCCATCATCAGGGGCGACATATAAATGCGCCAACGCCGAAGTTGTCTGTGGCTCTTGAATCAACCGTATAGCAATTAAATCGGTGAGAAAAAATTCGGCTAACGCCTGTTCCAGATTAATAATGACTTGCTCTAAAGTAGTAGCCTTCAGTAAACTCAAGGTTAATTGATGCAAGCGATTAAAGGAATTATCGTTTTCACGGGCTATATCTATCAAGGAGGTCAGCTGATTTTCCAACTCACGATGCTTAACTCTAAAGAGTTCCAGTTGTTTGGAAATCAGCGAAATCGCATTGCCCGTGGGATGGGGGATGTACATCGCCGCCAACAGGTCTAAATGCCCTTGGAAAAACTCAGGATGTTGCTGTAAATAATTGACAACGTCATATTCAGCTATAGGGGGTTGATTAAATTCTGTCATAACATGATTTGTCCATCGAATACCGAAACGGCAGGACCAGTCATAAATACCGGCTGCCCACGCCCTTGCCATTGAATCGTAAGGTCGCCACCAGGGAGTGCTACTTTAACCGTACTATCCAGTAACTTTTGCTCTATGCCTACCACCGCAGCGGCACAAGCGCCACTGCCACAGGCTCTGGTCTCCCCTGCACCGCGCTCAAACACTCGCAGTTTAATCTGCTGACGATTAAGAATTTGCATAAAACCAATATTTGCCTTTTCAGGAAAAAAACGGTGACTTTCAAGCGCTTTGCCTACTTCGTTTACTGGCGCAATGCTAAGGTTATCAACCTGTATAACGGCATGTGGGTTACCCATTGATACCGCACCAAAAGCCCACTCATGGTCATTAACACTAATATGGTAAGAAAGTGCTTCGGTATCGGTTAGCAAAGGAATGTCGGCAGGTGCATGTAAAGGCACCCCCATATTTACGGTAATTAAATCATTATCATCAAAGCGCAGCAATAATTGCCGTGCATTAGTATCAACCAATATGTCCTGTTTTTGGCTAAGCTGCTTATCGCGGACAAAACGTGCCAAACACCTTACACCATTGCCACACTGCCCAACTTCACTACCATCCGCATTAAAAATACGATATTTAAAATCCGCATGACTACCGACATCTGGTTTCTCAATCAATAATAACTGATCGCAACCAATGCCGAGGTGACGATCCGCAATGAAGCGTATTTGTGCCAGGGTTAAATCAATTGCTTGGGTAACGGCGTCTATCACCACGAAGTCATTGCCCAAGCCATGCATTTTGGTAAAGTTAATCATCGTCATTCGGGCACTACCTTTTCACCTTGCCAAAGCTGGGCAAGTGTTTCCCGCTCACGGATGACATAGGTGTTTTCACCATCGACCATAATCTCCACAGCTCTTGGCCTGGAGTTATAATTAGAACTCATACTAAAGCCATAGGCACCTGCAGAACGGATCGCCAAGCAATCCCCTTGTTGCAACTGAAGATTACGTTGTTTACCCAAAAAATCACCGGTTTCACACACCGGGCCAACAATATCCCAGCACTTCATTTCTGCCGTACTCTCATTATCCACCGGAATAATATTCTGCCAGGCGTTGTATAAGGCGGGGCGCAGCAAATCATTCATCGCCGCGTCTACAATCGCAAAATTCTTATCCGGGGTTTGTTTTAAATAATCCACCTGGGTGACCAAAATCCCGGCGTTGCCGACAATCGCACGTCCCGGTTCCAATACAATTTCCATAGCGGGGTCATTCAGCCGCTGGAGCAGGGCAGTTATATAATCAGCCGGTTCTGGCGGTGTTTCCTCGTCATAACGGATACCTAAACCACCACCCAGATCAAGGTGCTGTAAACTGATCCCTTGCGCTTTAAGCAAATCGACAATGCTTAATACCCGCTCCAACGCATCCAGAAACGGCCTGGTTTCAGTCAATTGTGAGCCGATATGGCAATCAATACCAACAATCTTGATATTTGGAAGGGCGGCAGCCCGTTGATATTCACTAAGTGCCGATTTAAAATCAATCCCAAATTTATTTTCTTTTAAACCGGTTGAAATATAAGGGTGAGTTTTAGCATCGACATCGGGATTAACGCGAAATGAAATAGGCGCAATAACCTTCAGCTCACCAGCCAATTGATTGATTCTATCAAGCTCGCCACTAACCTCCACATTAAAACAACGGATACCAATTTTAAGTGCTGCAACAATTTCATCGGCGCGTTTACCAACGCCTGAAAACACGATTTTTTTAGGATCACCGCCCGCCGCTAGAACGCGCTGCAACTCACCCAAGGAAACGATGTCGAACCCTGAGCCTAAACGTGCCAACAGGTTTAAAATCGCCAGATTAGAGTTGGCTTTAACCGCATAACAAATAAGATGCGGCTGCTTACCAAAAGCGTTGTCAAATGCATGCCAGTGCCGTTGCAAGGTTGCTTTAGAGTAGACATAACAAGGCGTGCCATATTTCCGGGCAATAGTCTGCACAGCAACATCTTCAGCATAAAGCTGAGATCCGCGATAATTAAAGTGATCCATTATTGTTCAGTAGGCTTTTTTGTGGCTTGCGAATCGTCAGGCAAATAAAGTGGCCCAATTTGTCCACAGCCCGCAAAAAAAGTGGTTAAGAGTAAAATAAGAAGGTAACGCTTGCTGTTCATTTGGGTTTAAAAATTAAGGCTGAGCTATCGGCTAAGAGAATAGTTTAAAACAGTTCACATGATAATCGCAATCGCGGTAGAACACATTATTCCAATAAACAATTGCCGTGCTTTTTTAGGGAAAGCAGCCGTTAGCTTTATTTTTATATTTAAAACTCAGGGGAAGGGTAATTCACTTTGCGTATTTAAAAGTCCTTACCCTCGTTAACTATACTAAAGCTGCTGCTTATCCGCTGAAGCCGACCCTGGTACCGGCGGTGGAAAATAAAGATCCGCAATTAGGATAAGAATCATAATTAATGCCATAACCGCAACAGAAAAAAATCCTGGATTAATCATATCTGCGAGCCAGTACGCCCCTAAGCTGCCCCAAAACCAACGCATTGGTCTGGGTAACTTAACCTTCTCTACCATAACCGATCTTAATAAAATGATGTGATAAAAAATACTTTAATGCCTAATAGTAACGGCTAACGTCACTTTTTTATGTTCTGGGTTTACATCCTGGCAGCCGCAGTATAAAGCCCTTCCCGATAATAGCCATTATCCATCCACTCTTTGATGCGATTGGAATCGCCAATCGGTGTATAACGTCCCAATGCATCCAGTAACACAATGATTGTAGGACGATCATTTATCCAGGTTTGCATTACCAAACATTTGCCCGCCTCTTTAATGTAACCCGTTTTAGACACATCAATCCGCCATTCTTCATCTCTAACCAACGCATTGGTATTTCTAAAAGTGACCCAGCGGTTTCCCACCTGTTGCCCATACGATGCTGTAGTCGTCATGGCTCTAATCAATGGGTATCTTGCAGCAGCAGCCACCATTTTTGACAAATCCCGAGGACTGGAGACATTTGAGGAATTAAGGCCTGTAGGGTCAAGGAAGCGCGTGTATTTCAAACCCAAAGAACGCGCTTTTAAGTTCATTGCCTTAACAAAAGCATATGTTCCGCCCGGAAAACTTCTGGCTAAAGCAGAAGCCGCACGATTTTCTGACGCCATCAAAGCCAGGCGCAACATTTCTTCAACCGACATAACGGTACCAACTGGTAGGCGTGAAGAACTGTTACGCAAAGTGTCAATATCCTGTTCAGTTACTATTAGCGGCCTATCCATAAAGGGTTTCGAATCCAATAGGACCATAGCCGTCATCAATTTAGTAATCGATGCTATGGGCATTTGCAAATGCGAATTTTTTTCGTAAAGCACCGCACCAGTTGCCTGATCCATTACCATGGCCGCAGACGACTTTAAAAATAAACTGTTCTCCGCAGCCCTAATGGTCGGACCAAAAACAAGTGGAATAAGTACATAAAGTACGAACACTAAAACGACATGTAATGATTTCATAAAGTTGGCTAAACGTTAAAAATAGTAAAAATAAAAGCGTAAGTCGTTAAGCAAATAAATTAGCTAACAGCGGCTGCAAGTTATGCTGTTGCCGTTCCCGTCTTAATCGATAAGCCGTAATGATGCTTTGAATTTCAAAAAAAGCCTGTTGAAAATCATCATTCACAATCAAATAATCAAACTGCCGGTAATGGCTCATCTCAGCAATAGCATCACGCATCCGCCGGGCAATAACCGCTTCGCTGTCTTGTCCGCGTGCAAGCAAGCGTTTTTGCAAGACATCAATAGAGGGTGGAAAAATAAAAATTGCGACGCTATCAGGTAGCGCCTTTTTAACTTGCTCTGCACCCTGCCAATCAATTTCCAAAATCACATCCTGACCATCATTAAGCAATACGTCAACGTTATGCTGCGCGGTGCCATAAAAATTATCATAGACTTTTGCATGCTCCAGAAAAGCTTGTTGTTCCAGCATCTCAACAAACACTTGGTCTGATACAAAAAAATAATCCTGCCCGTTTATTTCACCCGGACGCATCGGACGCGTCGTGTGTGAAATGGATACACTCAACTCGCGGGTATGCGCCACCAGATGCTTGACCAAGCTGGTTTTACCGGCACCGGAAGGGGCTGAAATAATGAACAGTCGTCCTCTAATTGAAGGTGTTGGCATAGTCACTTTGTAATGCTTTTGCAGGCTGAACAATATGTTAAAAATAACCTGCTGGGTACAATTAAGAATAGCTTACATCATACAGTATGCAAGCCTTTAGGACAAAAATAGTCACATAAAAAATTAAGCGCTTACACCTAATTATTAAACCTAATCCTCAAGGACAGTAGGTCGACGTACCCCAATAAAGCGTTTGCTCCAATATTTATTTTCTAAACTGGACACTTGCACCTTTCCCGCGCGGCTACTTGGCGCATGGATAAATTTCCTGTCCTCTATATACAGTCCGACATGCGATGCTTTATTACGAATCGTATTAAATATAACCAAATCACCCGCATGGAGTTGGCTTTTTGGCACTTGCGGGAGCGTAGCGGCCATTTCGCCAACAGTTCTTGGCAAAAAAACGCCTTGCTTTTTGTAAACATGTTGCACAAAACCGCTGCAATCAAATCCTTCTTCTGGCGAAGCCTTACCCCACCGATAAGGCACGCCCTGCAAACTCAGCGCATAAGTAATCACCGGGGGATAAGCTTTCACTTCACGATCAATAACCGGCGTGCTGGCACAACCAACGAGCAACATAATCACAACCGGCAAAGCGGCACGAACCACAAAAAAACAGAAGATTTCGATTAATGAGAAATTCAAATGATTAAGTCGCACAGCCGTTAATAAATATATAAGTGATTTAGTAACATTAACTATAGCAGGCAAAGGCTTCTAGCAATAGATGATTGTTTAAACTTTTCTCGGCGCTTAATATATCCTTGCCATAAAAAAACCGCCTTCAGTTACCTGCAGGCGGTTTTTAAAGTAAACAATCCAGCTACAGGTTACTGACAGTTAGCCTTAGCCAACCACCCCGCCAAATCGCCCGCGTCTTTTAATACGCGATCTGCACCTAAGTAATGCACATGATTATCGGCAGAAGAAATGCCTAGATACGCATTGGACTGTTGATAATAGCGGTAAGTATATGGTGCTGCGCTCCTTGTCGCTGCGCTTGCGGGCGCAAATAAACCGGGGTATGTGACTTCTGCCCAATTCATTAGGCAAGTTTTAGGATCAACATTGGAATTAGCTGAGAGCGAAGCTAAGTAAAGACCGACACCAGTGTCTTTACCGCTAAAATTGACCGTAAATAATAAATGATCCCCCTGAAGTGAGTCTTTGTTAATGCTTGTCTTACCGACAATTCGACCATCACCCAAATTATCGCCAGCCGCAATGATTTTAACCAAGCTATCGTCTGTCGTAGAACTTAAATACAACCCTTTTTTACCGACGATATCTTCCCCCATAAACGCCGTCTTATTACCACTTAATGAACAATAGGCGGCGTTACGATTGTCCCCATTATTTCCTACATAAGAACCGAAGGCAGAAAAATTACCAGTGCCACCGGGAACGGCAGTTTTAGTATCTGCAAGCTTGTGAATTTTTCTTCCTGAGCCAAGCATAGAACTGTATAACCCAAAATGCTCAGGTTTTGCACGATTAGAACAAGAACTATCAGAGCAAATAGTTACCGACTCAGTATTATTACTGGATTTTGCTGTTCCGGCGAATACAACTGTATCACCATCAACGAGTGGTGTTCCAAAAAAAGCATTTTTTGAATCGAACGTCTTCAGGTTTGGCTCGGTGCCAGGAACAATATCCTGGCCTGAAGCGATAACCATGCTGCCGTGTTCCGAAAATGGTTTTAAACAACTTGGGTTAAAATTATTCATTTCACTGAATGTCCCAGCGACAACCACTGATTCAGGCGTTGGCGGCCTAGAAACCATGCCACCACTACCCTCAACTGGAATCGACGGTTCATTTGGATTGCTTATAAAAAAACTAAATGCAGCAAGACTGTTGCTAACATCAAAATCCCCCCAAATACTGACGCGGGTGTCACAGGCATTTTCCTTTGTTTTGAAAAGTGGTGTTAAGGTATTTTTAGTAGAATCTATCGAATACGTATCTTCGGAGCTTGGCCACGAAAATATACCGCGAGGAATAAGCACGGCATTTGTAAGGCCGTCATTAATCGCTATCGTAAAATATGGGCTACCTCCAAAACCAGACGTAATCATCAGAGACGGCGGAATGGTACTTTGATTAATCAGCATAGTAATATCGCCACCCGTCGCCGATACTGCATAAACGCCAATCTGACCAGCATCCCCTACGCCTTTAAAAATAACCTTGTCACCGCTATTTTGTACGCTAACCGATTTAAAGTTACCCATACCTTGAGGAATAGGCGTATGAGTATCGACCAATTTAATCAATGAAGGTAAGCCTTTAGAAATATTAATCGACCATAGAGTTTGGTTGTTAATATCACTAAATACCACAATATTGCCGTTTAAAGCGGCATATCCCAGCTTGAATTTTTCCCCTACAGTAGCACCTGGCACTTGATCTGATGAGTCAACCAGTTTTGTGAAGGTGACGGCTTGTGAGCATGTTGGAAGCAGGAGTCCTCCATTTAAAATCAGCAAACTATAGGCAAAAAATCGGTTACGGCTAGTCGATTGCAACTGGTGTGGTGCAGAAATTTTGGATAACATTATGGCACACTCGCATGTGTTAAAAAGAACCTGGATTCTAACGATAAAGGTAACACCATACAATGCTTCCTATTATTAACGGCTTGACAAGAATTACAACACTGCTTAAGGTTAGCTAACACTGCCTATGAAAAATGTTGCGCCTCACACAAGCAAAATGTTCGAAGCCAAAAACAATTTGTCCGACTTAATAATGGGATGACGAGGCAATTTTCGCCCACAATGGCGTTGTGATGGTTAAAATCATTAAGAACTATGCACCCCTAAGGTGTTACCGCCCGACAGTTGGAAAGGCAAGATTCCCTATTCCGTAGATTGGATACCGCTGCTGCCAACAATGTAGTAGAAGGCTTATTTACTGGCAGTGACGCTAAACGACACTTTACAATTAAAAATATAAACCCTTTATCCATGCCCTTAAAAATAGCCCTCGCACAACTTAATTTCCTGGTGGGCGATATTGCCGCTAATAGTCAAAAAATCATTCAAGCTGCAATTAGTGCACGCGATCAATTGGGTGCCGACATCTGTGTGTTTTCTGAGCTGGCCATAACGGGATATCCCCCTGAAGATTTATTGTTTCGCCCTGATTTTATTTCGCAGGCAGCAGAAGCAGTCGCGGAGCTTGCTAGGCATACGCAAGGGATTGACGTGGTGCTAGGCTTTCCAGAATCAACCGAGGAAGGCTTATACAATAGCGCGGCAGTGCTGAGGGACGGCGCGATGTTGTGCGTTTACCGCAAAAATTGCTTACCCAATTATGGGGTTTTTGACGAGCAACGTTATTTTAAGGCAGGACATGACGTTACCCTATTTACCCTCAAAGGCAGCACTTTAGCATTAACCATCTGTGAAGATATTTGGCGCGATGGGATGTTACTGAAAAACCGTCAGGCAGGTGCCGATATTATCTTAACCCTTAATGCATCGCCCTTCCATGCCGGCAAAATGCAGTTACGGGAAGACATAGTCCAAAAGCAGGTTAAACAAGCCGCAGTCCCGCTGGTTTATGTGAATCAAGTGGGTGGTCAAGATGAGCTCATTTTTGATGGTGCATCATTTGTGCTTGACCAGCAGGCCAACTGCGTTATGCGTGCTGCAGAATTTAAGGAGCAGTTGAGTGTTGTAGACTTTATCAACAACCAGCCTCAGCCAACACTTTGTGCGCCATTTTTCAATGAAGTATCGAGCATCTATCAAGCGCTGGTTTTAGGTATCCGTGATTATGTTTCTAAAAACGGCTTTCAAGGGGCTTTGCTGGGGCTATCCGGCGGTATAGATTCTGCCTTAGTTCTAGCATTAGCGGTTGATGCGCTGGGTGCCGATAAAGTTGAAGTAGTGTTAATGCCGTCTTGTTATACGCAAGATATGAGCTCAGAAGATGCTATAACCCAAGCGAAAACGCTAGGGGTACGCTATCACATAATCCCAATCATGCCCGCCGTTAATGAGTTTACCGGCATGTTGGCGGAAGTGTTTGCGAATACCAAACCGGATACGACGGAAGAAAATATTCAAGCACGCTGCCGGGGTGTAATTTTAATGGCGCTCTCTAATAAGCAAGGTAAAATTTTACTGACCACCGGTAATAAAAGTGAAATGAGCGTCGGTTATGCAACCCTTTACGGGGATATGGCAGGAGGTTTTGCCCCCATAAAGGATGTCCCTAAACTATTAGTATATGGCTTATCCCGCTACCGAAACAGCCAGTCTGAGGTAATTCCATTGCGCGTCATTGAACGCCCACCATCGGCTGAGTTAGCCCCAAATCAAGTGGATGCGGATTCATTACCGGCTTACGAGAACCTGGATCCTATTTTGGAGCGTTATATTGAGCTTGATCAGTCTGCCGATGAAATTATTGCGGCAGGATTTAAACCTGAAGAAGTAAGACGCGCAATCAGTCTGGTTGATCGCAATGAATATAAACGCCGACAAGCGCCACCCGGCATAAAAATCACTACGCGGGCTTTTGGGCGTGACCGACGCTTTCCTATAACCTCGGGATACCGGGGCATTAAGAGCTAAACGGGTCTTGGGCCAAGTTTTGATTTATTTAACACTGCCACTTAAAGGTGGTTTTCCCAACAACGCTTACGTAACTGGTAAATTTGTCTATGAATAGAAGGAGATTCCTCGGATTTATAGTTTTAGCGGGGGCGGCTGTCTCTGTGCCGCTATTATATCGAAAATACTTCAGCTTTTTGTCGGGTAATCCAATCTTTCACCCGAGTGTCCTGTCGCATATTTGTTCTGAGCAAATGTTAAGACAAATTGGTATTTCTTACAGGGCTTTATTTCCGAAAGAAAATTCAGAAAGCCAGTTGCTAGCATTGCTTGTCCACGCTAAAGCTTTTAATACAGCACAATCAGCTAATTCACCTTTGAGCGCTGAACAACTAAAGCTGGAAGTTCAAAAAGATTTTAGTGATAAAAAAACAATTATTGTTAATGGATGGGTATTGTCAGTAACTGAGGCACGCCAATGCGCGCTTTTGTCATTCCATTGAACCACTATTTATACTATGTACATTGATGCACGAAGCTTAGATGAAAATGCCTTAATTGAAGGTGATATTTGTATTGTGGGGGCAGGGCCAGCAGGTATCAGTATTGCTGTTGAATTGATTGATGCACCTTTTAAAGTCATTCTTCTGGAAGGTGGGGGCTTTGAATTTGAAGAGCGGATTCAACAACTTTACGATGGCAAAACAACCGGACTACCGTATCTCCCCTTAAAGTCAGCAGCCCTACACAAATTTGGAGGGTCATCCAGCCAAGGGGGTTGGGCTGGTATGTGCTCAATTTTTGATCCTATAGTTTTTGAAAAAAGGGCATGGGTCGACAAAAGTGGATGGCCAATTAGCCAAGCGGATCTTTTACCCTATTATGAAAGGGCTACTCCTTACCTTGATTTGGGCATCTATTCCTTTGATTTAAAATACTGGCAAACACAATACCCCTCTTCAATTGAACTACCGTTAGACAAGGAAGTATTTTGGAATAAAATCTGGAGATTCAGCTCCCCCCCAACCCATTGTGGGGATAAATACAAAAATATAATCATTAAGGCGAAAAACATACATTTGTATACTTATGCCAATGTAGTTGATATTCATGCTAATGACAATATATCCAAAGTTGATGAAATAACCTTTAAGAATTATACGGGGAAAACGCATAAGGTAAGGGCAAAGTACTTTGTTTTGGCCTGCTCTGGCATCCAGAACGCCAGAGTTTTACTGGCAGCAAATAAACAGTGCCCGAATGGATTGGGAAATAATAATGGCCTTATTGGCCGGTATTTTATGGATCATTTAGATGTCCGGTTCGCTGAGTTATGGCTTAAAGAATACAATGAATTTAGCCTCTATCTTCAGGAGGGCAAAAGACCAAGGGCAGAATTAGCAATCATGCCAAATAAACAAGCTGAATATGGAATATTGATCGGGAACACTTCTTTTCAAGTTTTAGATACAGGACATACAGGCTATTTAGATAAGCTTACTAAGCTTATAAAAAGGAAATTTAATAGGAAACTTCATAATGCCTTTGAGCTTATCATTAGATTGGAGCAAGCACCCAATCCTTTATCACGGGTTACATTGGCTGATGAAAAAGATGAACTTGGTGTTCCCAGGGCACAACTAAATTGGGTACTTAGCCCACTTGAGATGAAAAGTATCAGGAAAATATATGAATTAGCAGCCCAACAGTTTGGGATGACGGGAATCGGGAGGCTTAGACTTTCTGAGGAATTTCTGGATCTAAAAAATGGCTCTTTTCCTGATTCTATGGTTGCTGGTGGAGTGCATCATATGGGAACTACCCGAATGAGTAACGACCCTAAAAACGGGGTGGTAGACTCAAACTGCAGGGTGCATAATATCCAAAACTTATACATAGCAGGTTCATCCTGTTTTCCCACTGGGGCGGGTGTGAACCCTACTTTAACAATAGTTGCACTGTCCATCAGACTTGCAGATCACCTTAAAGAAAAAGCGCCTGGTTAAAAAAGCATTGCTAATTAATTATTTGCCCCCCTTGCTTAGGATTTGTGCAAAGCCGCTTCGAATTTTTGAATCTGGTCGGACTACGCAAGTAATTTGATCATTTCATGATCGATAAATGCTATACTTTTCGAAGCTTATAAAATTATTTGATTACGGAACACACTATGTACAAAGTATTTCTTTCCTCTTTTATGCTGCTTAGCGCCGCAAGTTACGCAGACAATACACCTACCTTCGACTTTACGACGGGCATACTTTCAATGCCTTTCGTCAGTACCTCACAAGGTAACTATACAGCTACGCTCCAAATAGATCCCAACCTACCCGCAACCTCTTTTACAATATCCCAAGTGGGCGCTACCGCTGTTGCCAGCGATACTACCAACCCGCCCAGTTTTGATTTTAATAGTGGTGTACTTAAGCTACCAACCGTGAATACTTCCAATGGCACTTACACCGCCACCTTGCAATTAAATGGAAATATTTTTAAATTAACCGCTGTCAACAGTGCAACGCCCCCCAGCTCTTCCGGCTCCCCTGTCATAGCGGGCTGCCCCATATTCCCAGCCAATAACTATTGGAACACCCGAATTGATTCCTTACCTTTGCATCCACGTTCTGGGGCTTGGATTAACACCATCCGGACCGCAGGCATACGTACCGACTTTGGTGCCGATTATGGCTCTGGCCCCTTCGGACAACCCTATAATATTGCTGCAGCCTCACAAGCCCCCAAATACAATTTTGTTGCCGATGTCCCCAGTGAATCTGATCAAGTTGGCTTCCCTATTCCCAGTAATTTTGTATTAGAAAATACCGAATTTCCCCGCCTTTTCACTATTGACACCGAAGCCTGTCGATTATACGAAGCTTTCTACGCCAGATACGAAAATAATGCCTTCCATGCCGAAAGCGTTGCCACATGGGATTTAAGATCGAACGCCCTGCGCCCAGATGGCAAACGTTCTGCAGACAAAGGTGGATTTCCAACTGTACCCGGATTGGTACGTTACGATGAAGTCGCCTCCGGCACTATCAACCATGCCCTGCGCTTTACTTTTACCAAACCCAATACCCGCATATGGCCTGCGCGCCACGTAGTTGGGGCAGAAGTTCCAGTAAACGATACCCTGCCAATGGGTGCGCGCCTTCGCTTAAGAGGGAGTTTTGATATCAATAACTTTGCGCCTGAGCTTAAAGTTATTTTACAAGCGATGAAAACCTACGGCATTGTTCTTGCTGATGATGGATCCGCGTTATATTTAAGCGGCACCCCTGATGAGCGCTGGAATAACGACATACTGGCAGCTTTGCGCAACGTTAAAGGCAGCGACTTTGAAGCCGTCAATTCTGAATGTATGCAGGTTAATCCCGATTCCGGCGAAGCCAATCCCAATCAGTGTTAATAAACGCTACTATTTAAAGCTACGTTTACGAAAGGCACAAGATACTACTCTCGTGCCTTTCACTGCATAACTACTGGCAGCGCCGACCGTCTTAAGTATATTGGGCCTGAATAATAAAATTTTATTGTTATGAATGATAAAACGGTACGGCAACGACCTCGGGGGATTTATTTACTACCGAATTTATTTACCACTGGCGCTATGTTTGCAGGTTTTTATGCAATCACTTCTGCAATAAACAGCCATTTTGAAACCGCCGCAATCGCCATTTTTGTAGCGATGGTTTTGGATGGCCTGGATGGGCGCGTGGCAAGATTAACCAACACCCAAAGTGAATTTGGCGCACAATACGACAGTTTATCGGATATGGTCTCCTTTGGACTGGCACCTGGCTTGGTGATGTACCTGTGGATATTATCGACTATGGGACAGCTAGGCCTTTTTGCGGCATTCGTGCATACTGCCGGCGGCGCATTACGTTTAGCACGCTTCAATACACAACTCACTACGGCTGATAAACGTTACTTTCAAGGTCTCCCAAGCCCTGCTGCGGCGGCCATTTTGGCAGGTTTTATCTGGATTAGCGCAGAATATCACTATGACGTGCAATCTATGAAATATCTTGCTTTGCTACTAACAATTAGTACCGGCTTATTAATGGTCAGTAATTTTCGCTATTCCAGTTTTAAAGAAATTGATTTAAAAGGACGGGTGCCTTTTTTCGTCGCTATTTCAATCATGTTAGCCACTGCTTTTGTAATGGCGCAACCTCAAACCATGTTGTTTTTGTTTTTTTTAGGCTACGCCGCATCCGGCCCCATCATTACGCTGGTTATGCGCAAACGTAAACGCCAAACCCGCAATACCTGAACCACTTGAGCAAGCCGCCATAATCGCGTATAGTGCCCACCATGAACACCAATCAACATCCTCTTTCAAATATCGCCTTTCGCCTCATCGGCCTCAGCACTCTGCTGCCCTAAGGGGCTCTCATATATTTTTCTTCGCAAGTTTCAAACCGTTTTTATAATCAACCTGAGCGTTGATATTCCCACTTGAATGGTGATTTTGACATGAATGACAAATTAATTATATTCGATACCACTTTGCGCGATGGTGAGCAAAGTCCCGGCGCGTCCATGACGCGTGACGAAAAAGTAAGAATTGCAAAAGCATTGGAACGCTTAAAAGTTGATGTGATTGAAGCTGGCTTTCCAGCTGCCAGCGCAGGCGACTTTGAAGCCGTCGGCGCAGTTGCAAAAACCATTAAAGACAGTGTCGTGTGCGGATTGGCGCGCGCACTGGATAAAGATATTGATAAAGCCGGAGCTGCGTTAAAATTAGCCCAACGCTCACGTATCCATACCTTTATAGCCACCTCCCCTATTCATATGCAAATGAAATTGCAAATGCAGCCCGATGAAGTCATTGAACACGCCGTACGCGCGGTAAAACGCGCCCGGCAATTTACCGATGATGTCGAGTTTTCACCGGAAGATGCAGGGCGTTCGGAAGAAGATTTCTTATGCCGTATTTTAGAGGCGGTTATTAATGCTGGCGCAACCACCTTAAATATTCCCGATACTGTCGGCTATAGCTTACCGCAACAATTTGGCGCAACCATTGCCAATTTAATACAACGCATTCCAAATGCTGATAAAGCTATTTTTTCGGTACATTGTCATAATGATTTAGGCTTGGCAGTAGCCAATTCATTGGCAGCCGTGATGAATGGCGCCAGACAAGTTGAATGTACCATTAATGGTTTGGGCGAACGCGCAGGCAATGCCTCTTTAGAAGAAGTGGTCATGGCGATTCGGACACGTAAAGATGTGTTTCAATGCCAAACGACCTTAGATACCCGTGAAATTATGACCTGCTCACGCTTAGTGTCTTCTATTACCGGTTTCCCCGTACAGCCCAACAAAGCCATTGTCGGTGCAAATGCTTTCGCGCATGAAGCAGGCATACATCAGGACGGGGTGTTAAAAAACCGCGAAACCTACGAAATTATGCGTGCCGAAGATGTAGGCTGGGCCGCGAACCGCATGGTACTCGGCAAGCATTCCGGGCGCAATGCGTTTAAAAGCCGTGTCGCTGAATTAGGCTCTGAATTTGCTTCCGAAGAGGAGCTGAATGATGCGTTCTTTCGCTTCAAGCAATTAGCGGATAAAAAACATGAAATTTTCGATGAGGATTTACAAACCATCATTTCGGAAATTGGCATTGAATTAGAAGAAGAACACACTAAATTGATTGCTTTAAAAGTCTGTTCTGAAACCGGCGAAGTACCCAACGCCACAGTGACTTTACGCCTTGATGGCAAAGAAGTCACAGGCGTGGCATCCGGCAGTGGCGCCGTCGATGCCAGCTTAAAAGCGATTGAAAGTTTAGTAAAAACCAAAGCGACCCTGGAGTTATATTCGGTTAATAATATTACCAACGGCACCGATGCCCAAGGCGAAGTTACAGTGAGACTTGAAAAAGCCGGGCGCATTGTTAATGGTTCCGGTGCCGATACCGACATTGTGATCGCCTCTGCAAAAGCTTACATTCATGCGGTCAATAAGCTACAAATCCCTAATCAACGTCGCCACCCACAAAAAGGTGATGTTTAGCTGTTTATCTTAATAACTGCTTGGGTTTTACTGTTGGATAACTCGCTAAAGCTAAAATACCTACAGGCAATGGGTATTGAGGTTTGGTTAGCTAAAGCAGCCGTGGGTGAGGGCGCGCAAGGGGTAACCCTTGAACATGAAGCTATTACCGAAAACACTTCCCCCTACGCACAGTTAAATTGGGAAACATTAAAGCGTATCCCAACTGATGAAACCGGTTGTGTTATAGCAGAGAACTGTAAGCGCTATGACCCGACTAATAAAAGTCAACAAGCTGATTGGCTTTTGCTTATAGATGCCCCGGTTAAAAAAGCTACTATTGCGCACGAAACAGAGTTAATCCTGACAGACATGCTGTCAGCGATAGGCTTAGATCGTGCGCAAATTTTTATGACCTGTGTTTTGGATTACGCGCAGGCAGAAATTGAAGTAGCGACAAACAAACTGCCAAATTACATAGGGTTTTTAACACGACAAATTGAATTGCTACAGCCAAAAATTATTTTGGTATTAGGCACAGTAGCCGCTAAACAGTTATTACAAACACAGGCTACTATTGCTGAATTACGCGGATTTAAGCATAATTTCGCTTCCATAGCGACGGTGGTGACTTATCATCCCGCCGATTTATTGCATTCAAATTTGGATAAACGCTTGGCTTGGCAAGATTTACAATTGGCTATGTCTATGTTTAACCCAAAAACCAGCCGCGGAGACTGAACCATAATGGTGATGGAATTTTTAGATCGAGTGAAAGAATTAGTCGTTTATGATGCTGATCGTGATTTTTACGCAAAAGTATTTCCAGGGTCTGTATCACGGCAGGATTTAATGCGCCTCCGCAAGATGCGCCCCAGCGACCTGCCTGCGGTTCTGGCTATTGAAAATGCCAATTATCAATTCCCCTGGAATGAAGCAATTTTTCAGGACTGTTTAAGGGTCAACTATAGCTGCTGGGTCTGTGTGGAGTCAGACAAAATACTCGGCTTCAGCATTGTTTCGATAGCAGTTGGTGAAGCCCATATTTTGAATATTAATGTGCATCCTGACGAACAAAAGCAGGGCGTGGGCCGAAAAATGCTGGTCAATATGATTGACGTTGCCCGCAGTAAAAACGCTGAAACCATTTTTTTAGAGGTACGGCCGACCAATCTGGGCGCCATTGCGCTGTACGACTCAATGGGCTTTAATGAAATTGGCGTACGTAAAGGTTATTATCCGGCTGAAAATGGTCGCGAAGATGCGCTCATGTTGGCACTGGAATTGGTATAAATGACGCGCAACGCGTTTTAACAAAACAGTCGGAAAATATCGAAAACCCCGCATCAACCTTACGTTACCGACAAGCAGTTACTTCAAACTATCACCTACGTATGGCTGAATTGCCTGATAGATCACTTGCTGCATTTTTGGGTTGCCTACAATCAGGTTACCGGATTCCAGATAATTGTCATTAAAAGAAAAATCGGTAGCAACGCCCCCTGCTTCTTGCACCAGCAAAACGCCCGCAGCCATATCCCATTCATGCAAGCCAATTTCCCAAAAACCATCCAAACGGCCAGCAGCTACATAAGCTAAATCAAGCGCTGCTGCACCCGCCCGGCGAATACCAGCAGAATCAATACAAATAGCACGAAACATTTGCAAATAGGCATCTAAATGCTGCTGCTGTTTAAAGGGAAAACCCGTCCCAATCAACGCCCCTTTTAAACTATTCTGTGGCGTAACCCGAATACGGCGATTGTTAAGCATTGCGCCGCCACCTTTACTGGCCGTAAATAATTCGTCACGTAAAGGATCAAACACCACCGCAACTTCCAGCTTACCCTTGATTTTAAGGGCTATGGATACTGCGTATTGCGGAAAGCCGTGTAAAAAATTCGTCGTCCCGTCTAAAGGATCGATCACCCAAACAAAGTCATTTCCAGCATGCGCACCACTCTCTTCTGCTAAAAAACTATGCTCAGGAAACGCCGTTTTAATAATTTTGATAATTTCATATTCAGCTGCACGATCAACTTCCGAGGTAAAATCGTTTTTACTTTTTTGATCAACTTGCAGCCGGTCAATATTACCGGCTGAGCGTAAAATAATGTCGCCGGCACTTCTGGCAGCGCGGACGGCAATAGTAAGCATGGGATGCATAGAATTTTAATTGAGTTAAGAGCAGCGATAAAAGCGAATAGAATAACAAATATTTTGTTATAGTTGCTTTATTTTAGGCGACTAACCAGAATAAAGCTTCTTAACTGACACCCACACTGTGTTTGTCTGCCACCCTTAAAAAATAACTTGGACTAACATTCCTCCCTCAGTTAAAACTATTTTTCACAGAAAAGCCCCCTACAAAAGCAGTCAAATCTTGTTATCCAATATTCGAATAGTATTAGTTGAAACCTCCCATCCTGGCAATATAGGCGGTGTAGCGCGCGCAATGAAGAATATGGCGCTCAGCCAATTATATTTAGTTACACCTAAAATTTTCCCCAGTGCTGATGCAACCGCCCGGGCATCCGGTGCAGATGAGCTATTAGCAAAAGCGGTGGTATGCGAAAGTTTAGCGGAAGCGGTGCAGGGCTGTACAGTGGTATTTGGCGCCAGCGCAAGACCGAGAACCATCAGTTGGCCAGAAGTAGAACCCAGAGCCTGTATCCAACTGTTGCAAACACTTCCACCCGACACCTCGGTAGCCATCGTGTTCGGACGTGAAAATTCCGGCTTGAAAAATCATGAACTGGACTTATGTCAGTATCTGCTGCGCATTCCCTGCAATGCCGCATTTAGTTCCTTAAATTTAGCCGCAGCAGTACAAGTAGTCGGCTATGAATTATTTTTAGCCTTTGGAGAGCAAACACCCATTTCCATTGGTGATGCAGGCGCTGACCCATTAGCAACGGCTGAGCAAATGGAATCTTTTTATACCCATCTGCTCGAAACCATTGGGGATATCGGCTTTTTGCATCCTGATAAATCTAAATCAATTATGCGTCGTTTGCGACGCATTTTTAACCGGATTCATTTGGATACCAAAGAGCTGGATATTCTGCGCGGTATTTTACGGTTTTCTCAAAATCACAATAAGTAAAGAAACTATGTTTGCACGAATAAAAGAAGATGTTGCCTGTGTATTTGAGCGTGATCCGGCAGCGCAATCGGTATTTGAAGTACTCACCACCTATCCTGGATTTCATGCCGTGCTGTTTTACCGTCTTAGCCATACTTGTTGGGTGCATGGCTTTAGATGGGCCGGTCGCTTTATCGCGCATATCGGGCGCTGGCTAACCGGCATTGAAATTCATCCCGGTGCAGTTATCGGCCGACGTTTTTTTATTGACCATGGCATGGGCGTAGTGATCGGTGAAACCGCCGTGATTGGCGATAACTGCACGTTATATCATGGCGTAACCCTGGGCGGAACCAGTTGGAACAAAGGTAAACGGCATCCCACTTTACACGACGGGGTTGTGGTCGGTGCTGGTGCCAAAATATTGGGGCCGATTGAAATCGGCGCAAATTCACGAATTGGTTCAAACTCAGTGGTATTAAAATCAGTTGCCGCCAATGCCACCGTTGTCGGCATTCCAGGCCGAGTGGTCAGTGCTAAGCCTGAAGCTAACTTCGGCAGGAACGAGATTGCCTTTAAAATGGGTTTTGATCCCTATGGCGCAACCGCCGATATGCCTGATCCGGTTGCCCATGCCATCAACCGGATGCTGGATCATATCCATCTTTTAGACCAACATGTTGAATGTATGCGCAAAGTGTTGCAGGAAGCCGGTTTAGCATGCCCTGAAAAATCCGTACCTGAGCTGGATGTGAGTGAACTGGATTCACCCAATGAAGCTAACCGGTAAAATAGTTACCATTAAGCCAGAATTCAAATAGGACACATCAGTGAGTAACTCGCTTTGCTTTCGTGAAGCATCAAAATCGGACTTGTCTGATATATTACGCCTCTACGCCCAGCCTGATTTAGATGATGGCAAGATTCTTTCTGTCAAGGAAGCGGAGCACATCTTTGAGCGCATGGCACGCTATCCGTCCTACCGGATCTATGTGGCAACCAGATATGCCCGCATCGTGGGGACATTCGCGATTCTAATTATGGATAACTTAGGTCACTTAGGCGCACCATCAGCAATTATCGAAGACGTTGCTGTTGATCCAACAATCCATGGACAAGGTATTGGCAAGGAAATGATGCAATACGCAATGCAACTAGCCGCCAACAATGGCTGCTACAAAATTGCACTTTCCTCAAATTTAAAACGCACCCGTGCGCATGCTTTCTACGAATCATTAGAATTCGAACGCCACGGCTATAGTTTCCGGATCAACACCCATCGAATAGCGGAGGCCAACGACGCTAAGCAATGAAAAATGCCTCAGCAGAAAAGATATAGTTGACCGATTTACTGGGTTAAGTATATAGTTGCCGTTATTAAATTAATATGTTAGGGATTTTTTGTGCGTTTAACAACCAAAGGCCGCTATGCAGTGACTGCAATGCTGGATTTAGCTTTTCATAGTCAACATGCCCCCGTTACCTTAACGGATATTGCAACCCGGCAAACCATTTCGCTGTCTTACTTGGAGCAGTTGTTTGCCCGTCTACGGCGCGCCGATATGGTTATTGGTGTCAGGGGACCCGGTGGCGGTTATCAAATAAACAAACCGGTCGCTGAAATCAGTATCGCCGAAATTATTAGAGCCGTGGATGAGCAAATTGACTCAACCCAATGCGGCGGCGAAAGTAATTGTCAAAATCACAAAGCCTGTCTAACACATGATTTATGGATGGGATTGAGTGAACAAATTCACCACTATTTATCTAATATCAGTCTAGGTGATTTACTGGAACGCAAACCAATTCAAGAAGTTGCCAATCGGCAAGAGCTGGATGTGCAACAGGTGATTGAGTTGCGTCGGGATGTCATTGTCAGGATGTAATGCTCTATTTCGATCATAATGCCACTACCCCTATAGATGAAAGGGTTTTGGAAGCCATGTTGCCTTTTCTAAAACAATTCTATGGCAACGCATCAGCATTATATCGCTTAGGCAGAGTTAGCTGTAGTGCCCTGGAAACTGCCCGGGCTCAGGTCGCGCAACTCGTCGGCGTGTCGGCGGAACAAGTCATTTTTACCAGCGGCGGTACTGAAGCGAATAATTTAGCTTTACAGCAATTAAAAGCGGGTAACCGCTTAGTGGTTTCGGCTATCGAACATCCCTCAATGATGTCACCTGCATCGCATTGGCAAGCTCAGGGACAGGCATTAACGGTTGCCAAAGTTGATTCAAATGGACGCATTAATCCGGCCTTTATTGAACAGATTGCCTGGATGAAAGGCGACCTGTTATCCTTACAGATGGCGAATAATGAAACGGGTGTGTTACAAAATATTGGCTTTTATGCAGAACAATTACGTGCAAAAAACGTCCTAACGCACACCGATGCCGTACAGGCTGTAGGTAAAATACCGGTTAATTTTGAACAATCCCGGATGCACTTAATGTCGCTTTCCAGCCATAAAATTTATGGTCCTAAAGGCTGCGGTGCTTTAATTGTTGAAAGTGGTTTTAATATTACCCCTTTAATACGCGGTGGCGGTCAGGAACAAGATTGGCGCTCCGGCACCGAGAACATTGCCGGACTGGTGGGATTTGGTAAAGCAGCAGAGCTGGCATTCTCTGAGTTAATACCAAGACAGGCGCATTTATTGGCATTACGTAAACGCTTGGAGCAAGCTTTAAAAAGCATTCCCGGCGTTGTGATTTTCTCTGAACAGGCCGATCGTTTGCCTAATACGGTGCAATGGGGGCTACACGGTCTGGATGGAGAGATGCTATTGATGCAACTGGACCGAAAAGGCATAGCAGTCTCCAGCGGCTCAGCCTGTGCCAGCGGCGCTAGCAAACCCAGTGATACTTTAACGGCCATGGGCATCCCTGAAGCATTAGCCAAAAGCGCTGTTCGGATCAGTTTAGGACAACAAAATACCGCTGCCGATGTTGACGCCTTAATTCATAATATAAAGTCCTTAGTGACTGCCTAATCAATACAAAGAGGAAAAGTATGACGATTTCAATTACCGAATCTGCTGCAAAGCAAATCAAAAAACAATTAGAAAAACGTGGGCAAGGTTTGGGTTTAAAATTAGGTGTAAAAAAATCCGGTTGTTCTGGTTTTGCGTATACGCTTGATTATGCGGATACCCTTGAGGAACAAGATGCGATTTTTGAGCAAAAAGGCGTTAAAGTCATTATCACCCATAGTGATATTGAATTTTTAACCGGGATTGAGCTTGATTATCGACGGGAAGGCATTAACGAAGCCTTTAAATTTAATAATCCGAACGTTGTTGCTACCTGCGGCTGCGGTGAAAGCTTTTCAGTGTCATAGTGTTACATTCGGTAAAGGCGTGGTAAGCTAAACCAGTTTCTAATAATAATGATAATAATGCGGAGAGTGATTATGAAACTAACCTTAAAACTAAAGTATGCCTTTTTTGCTGCAACACTGCTCTTGAGTAGTAACATTTTTGCATACAGTAATGATGCCGATAAAAAAGAAGTGTGTAAGCCGCCCAAGATGCTGGAGTTTTCATTAAAGGAATATAGTCAACCTGAACGCCTTGAAGTTGCACCGGAATCAGAATTTTCGTTTAAGCTTTCAGGCGGTACCCCTGCTGAAAACATTCAGGTATTTGCCAAACAAAAGCTACTTCCCGTCAATATTAAATCCAACACCAGCTTTACCTTAATTAAGGGTAAATTACCTGCGGAAGTAACCGGAAAATTTGTGCGTTTGGATGTGATTGTCAAAACTGAATTAGGTTGTATGAGCCGTGATGGTTGGCTGGTTAAAGTAGCAGCGCAGTAAATTTAGGTTTTTAATTAAGTGTTACAATCTCAAGCTACAAAAGGGCAGAAACAAATTAAATAAATCTATTCTGCCTTTTTGTTAATTTTTTAAATAAACCAACCGTTTTACAGCCATCCCGCTTTTTTTGAGCGGCGATACAAAATCACGCATACCAGCATAATCAAAATCAGTGCCGACGGATAACCATATTGCCAGTGAAGTTCCGGCATCACTTCAAAATTCATCCCCCAGATTCCGGCAAAGGCCGTTGCAACGCCGAAGATACCTGCCCAAGCAGCAAGCCTTTTGGTTACTTCACTTTCCTCAATAGTCACCATCGACAAATTGACTTGAATCGCCGTACCAATAGTGTCACGTATCGTATCTATTGAGGCATTAATATGGTTAAGATGATCATAGACATCCCGAAAATATTCCTGAGTGTTCGTACAGACTTTCGGGACACGGCCCCGGTACAATTTACCTGAAGTTTCCATCATGGGAGCAACCGCATGCTTAAGAACCATAACCTTGCGTTTCAAAACATAGAGGCGTTCAATATTGGAACGCGCGGAACCTTTTACGAAGATATGCTCTTCAATATTTTCAAGTTCGGTTTCCAGCGCATCAAGCACAGGAAAATAACGATCCACCACTGCATCCATAAGTGCATAGAAAACAAACCCCGCACCTTGGCTTAATAAATGCGGTTCCCGCTCACAACGTGCGCGTACACCAAGAAAGTCCACATGACTGCGGTTACGCACCGAAAGCACATAATTCAAACCAACGAAAATATCCACCTCACCGACATTCAACAGGTTCTCTTCCATTTCAATTAAATGCATCACGGCAAACACTGCCTCGCCATACTCTTCTATCTTAGGGCGGTGATGGCTGTGCCAGGCATCTTCAACAGCAAGGACATGAAAATCAAACTCCTCACGCATAGTTTCCAGTTCAGCTAACCCGGCATCCTGTAAGGCAACCCAAACGAAACAGTCGGGTATAAGCAAATAATCGCTGATTTCTGCAATTGAAATGTCTTTAAGCTTTTTTCCTTCCTGATACGCTACGCAGTTAATAAGCATACATGATTCCCCTGATGAAACTATCGCAGTTTAAGCCCACCGATACCGTTTTAATATAGCACAGTGTATTCAATCAACAGCCCCTACCCCTTACTAACTGACGTTAAGGCAATAATCAGAAAAATAACCACCAGCATCGGCCAAAAATAAGGCAAGAGAATCGTGCTCAGGGCTAATGCGAACAAAAGGGCGGCGATAAACATCATCACGCCGATCCCAAAAAACAGCAATAATGTCAGTAAGCCGGTCAAAAACAAGACTACTAAAAATGACGGGAATGCCGCAAAACGCACCAGTGGTTCTGCAACTGGTTCGCCATTCAACGAGAGCGCAAACTGACCAACGCCGGGATGGAACAGATAACTCAATAAGGCAATAACAAGGCCAATGATGAGTACTTTGGTAATTAAGCTTTTATTCCGCTTGGGTTGCATACAGCTAACTCCTATAAAAAATCATATGGGACGATACCAAACACAAGGGCATTTAAGGATTATCCTTGTGGTGCAGACTGATTTTAACCATTGACCAGCCCAATAGCAGCATATTGATACCCAGAAATAACCCTAACAACCATTCAGCAGTGCCGGGCCAACCCAACCAGATAACCAACGCAAAAATCAAGGCTGTTGCGCCGCTAAATAAAATAAAGCCCCAGTTGGCTAAAGGTCGCATCATCAAAGCAAGGGAAATTTTGGCAATCCCTTCAAAGGCAAAAAACAGGGTCATCAACAATGTTACCGTAAACACCCCTGAAAGGGGTTGCGTCAGAAACCAGTACCCCAGGATAACTTGCAAAGCCCCGATAAATAGCCATAAACTAAAGCCAGGCATAGCAGAAAACTTTATCGCCCGCGCAATATGTACAAAGCCACCAAATAAAAATATCCAGCCTAAAAAGAGAATAATCGCCACTGAAAATAATTGCGGAATGGCGATGGCCGCTATCCCCAGTAACATAAAGATAACGCCTTCTGCCAAAAACAATTGCCAATGCTTTTGCAAATAGGCCAGCATTTACTGTTGAACGTGTTCTATTTCAATCTGCGTGATGGGTATTTTGTTCATGATACAGCCCCTTAAAACGTAGGAATTTTTAACATGAAATAGCGATGATGAATTTATTGAAGCAGTATTTGCGCATTGACCACCGCATCATCTACACTCCAAAAAAGTTTGTCCTGAAAGTGTTCCGGTGCCAATTTTAATAACAACTGCCTAATGGGATCTTTAACGCGCTCCAATAACAACACTACCCTTTGACGCTGAAGATGATCCGCAAGTTCAATTAAACATTCCGCTGCCGTACTGTCCAAATTTGCACTTTGCTCAAGGCTTATAATAAGAATCTGGGTATCTTGGCTGGCTTTCAGCCGCTGCTGCACATTAATCAATATGCTTTCGACGCTGGCAAAAAACAGGGGCTCTTCAGGACGTAGAATTAATAGCTTGGCTTGGGGCAGGGCATTGGGGTGATTTTCCCTGTCCACATAATCCCGCGAATGATCTAGCGCCGCCAGCTCCCTAACCAACGGCAAACTAAAAGTACGTATCGCAGAGGCTAAAGACAAGCCGACACCGATCAACATGCCATGTAAAACACCCAGAATTAAAACTGCCAATATAACCGCCAGCGCCAGATATTGATCACGATCCATACGCCAAAGCGTCATAAGCGATTTTGGGCTTAAGGCATGGCTTAACGCGCTAATGACCGCCGCCGCAACAATCGGTTCAGGGATAAGCGCTACCCAGGTTCGCCCAAAAACAATTGTTAAAAACAATAGCAATGCCGCGATTAAACCTGCGCCCTTACTTTGCGCGCCCGCTTGCTCATTTGCGGTGCTAACTGAAAAGCCAGCACCCACCGGCATGCCTTGTAACAACCCTGAAGCCAGATTGGCTGCCCCTAAGGCAAATAGCTCACGGTTAGGCTCCACAGTATTGCTATGAAGCAGGGAGAGGCTCCGAATACTACCCCAAGACTCTGCGACGATAATAACCATTAAACCACAGGCTAACTCCGCTAACTGTAGCCATTTTTCTACGGGTAACTGCGGTATATTCAAGCCCGGGGATTTGAAGGGTATAGAGCCAACGCTAGCTACTTGTAAGTCTGCAAGATTCACGGCGTTGCTAAAAACAGTACCCAATAACAATACGACAAAAGCGCCCGGTATTGCCGGCCAACGTTTCAGAGCGCCCAGCAGGATTAGTGCGCAACACCCAATCGTAAGGCTCCAGAAAGATATATCAGGCGTATACTTGAATAATTCCAAGAGGATCAGATGCTTCCGCCTTAATACCCGTCAGGATAGGCAATTGTTTAATGATGATAGTGATTGCTAAAGAAAACGAAAAACCATGCAACACCGGGCGTGATACAAAAGCCGACAGCCTCCCCAGTTTCGCTTTTGCAAAAACCAACAACCCGACACCAGTCAATATCACTAACGCAACTCCAAAACCCTCTGCTGCTGCTTGGTCGAGCGGATCTAGCGAGAGCACAACCGCTGCCATCAGGGCGGCCGAGGAAGAGGTTGGGGAAACGATGGCAAATTGACTTCCACCTAAACAGGCGTAACACAATAAGCCTACTAATAGGGCGGTGATAGCATGTTGAATTGTCAGATGGGCAATCGCTGCATAAGCGATGGCTTCAGGCAACAGAATAATGGCCACCGAAAATCCGGCAACCAAATCTACAAGCAACAACCCCGATTTTTGGGGGAAAAATCGTTTAGTCCCCAGTAAATTAACCACCACTTTGGATGTGCTCACTCCAGCCCGGTAAATGAGCTGCACTCGGGCTGTGCGCTAATTCCAAAGCACTTTTAAGGGCATCCTCGGGTTGCTTTTCCACCAGCGAAAGCTTAATGCGCCGCCGAAAAAAATCTGCCCATAAAAACTCTGCAAAGGGCGTAGCATCTTTTACACAAGCACCCGCCCGACGAGCCGCCCCCGCTAAACTACGATAAGGATCATCACTAAGCTGCATTATTTTTTTAGGAATATCACTCAGGTTTCGTCGCTTACCTTGTTCATCATATGGATGTGCCCATTGATGGTGTTCCATTACGATCCAAAATTCATCAGTATCCAATTGCGAAAAATCCTTCAGGACAATTAAACGGGTATGTTCAACTTCTTCCTCAAGCAGTGCCATGCCTAAATGATGATGATCAAGGATGTAATGGTGCTCTTTAGGCCCAAACACACCAGGAAGCCAGTGATCCGCAAGAAATGCCTTTCTTGCTTTAGGTTTTAGGTGCTGCCAGGTCGCTTTTTTAGCTTGCACCTCAGCATATCCCACCGTCATTTGGGTCGGGCGCAGGGTCTTCAGTTCAACTTTTATTAACTGTTGTTTTTTGGGATCCATGCTCATTCGCTGAAATTCAGGGAATGCCTTGAACCGGAGTCGGGAGAGGCGTGAATTTTAGTCCTGAGTAGCATGATTGCTACCGGTGTTTTCCCGAAGCTTAGCG
>JBEBJQ010000035.1:0-38688 GCA_040079795.1 Methylococcales bacterium | reverse complement strand
TGCAACGCGTTACGCTAAAAATACGAGTTCATTTTTAGCTGCCGTGCAAATTCGATGCATCGCGCTTTGGGCTGCTATCTTATGACGACACTATCTAGAGTGCAAAAAATAAGTGTTTCAAAAGGGCATCCCGCATTAAATTGTGCTGTTGATATTCATGGCTAAAGTAGCTGTGGCATAGCAATGATATTGATTATTATCGCGGCAAAGCTACTTTAATCACCAGCAATTTCCAATCATTTCTCCCAGCCGTACCCCTTTTTCGGCTTTAAAATCTGTTTGCCAGCTTACGGCATCTTTACCAAAGAGTACGATAATGGTCGAGCCCATATTAAAGCGTCCCATTTCTTCGCCTTTTTGCAGGGTAGGGGCGTTGTTTTCGTAAATCCAGTTACGCACTTCGTTAATGGTCGGGGGGGTTACCACGCCATGCCAAACTGTTTCGATGCTGGAAACGAAAATAGCACCCACTAATACTAAAGCCATTGGGCCGGCCTCGGTTTCAAAGATACACGCGACCCGTTCGTTGCGGGCAAATAAGCCGGGCACGCTGTTGGTGGTAGCAGTATTGACGCTGAATAAACGTCCAGGAATATGCACCATTTCTTTTAAGGTGCCCGTTAGCGGCATATGCAGACGATGGTAATCTTTAGGGGATAAATAGATGGTAGTGTATACGCCGTTGTTAAAGGCTTCTGCGCGGTTGGCATCGCCGCCTAATAATTCAGTGGCAGTGAAACTTTTGCCTTTGGCTTGAAAAATATTGCCGTCGGTAATGGTTCCGGCTTGGCTGACAGCGCCATCGGCCGGGCAAGCGACTGCATTGGCGGCACTGGCGATCGGCCTGATACCCGGCTTTAGGGCGCGGGTAAAAAAATGGTTGAAACTGGGGTAGGCATTGATGTCTGGCTCTGCGGCCTCGGCCATGTTGACGTCATAATGCTTAATGATTTGTTGGATAAGCAGGTTTTTCCAGGTCTTGTTTTCGCAATGGGTGAATACACTCATTAAACGGGATAAGGCATGATGCGGCAAAATATATTGCGGTAAGGTAGTGAGGGCTTCTTTAAAGTTCATAGTCAAGTGTTGTCGGGGCGTTTCCCACTTAAACCGAATGCGAAGGCGATGACTTCTGCAACGGCTAGGTAAAGCTCGCGGGGAATTTCATTGCCGAGGGGAATTTGCGCCAGGATACTGACCAGTTCCGGATCGGTTTGTAAGGGGATGCCGTGTTGTTCGGCAATTTTTAAGATTGTTTCGGCAGTAAAGCCAGCGCCTTTAGCCGTTACTTTAGGTGCGCCTTGGCCATCATATTTTAAGGCGACGGCAATATCAGTTGGGTAAAAAGTTTTAGGCATGTTGAAGTTTAAGGTAACATCACCAAAGGCGGTGCTTGCCAGTTGCTGGCTTTGTGTTCTACGACTACGGTGGTATAAATGCCGCCGCGGACATTAAATTCAGCGTGGATACGCATAAAGTTGGGGTTGATGGCACTGACGATATGGTTAAGAATCTCGTTGGTGACCGCTTCGTGAAAAGCGCCGCGTTCACGAAATGTCCACATATATAATTTCAATGCCTTTAATTCAATACATTGCTGGGCTGGAACATATTCAATCAGAATTTTGGCGAAATCCGGCTGGCCTGTTTTGGGGCATAAGCAGGTAAACTCTGGAATATCGATACGGATGGTGTAATCCCGGCCGGGTTGGGGGTTAGGAAAAATTTCCAGATTTGTGCTTGGTTGTGTAGTCATTGCTGTTAAAAGTTAAAATAAAATAAAAAAGTCGAAGTTCAGGTCAATATCATGAATAATACGCAGTTACTATGACGCCGGCTAAAGGATATTCTACCAGTAATGCAACTGGAAAAAATCAAACTTTCGGGTTTTAAATCATTTGTTGATCCAACCACAATCCCAATAAATGGCAACTTAACGGCTATTGTAGGGCCCAATGGTTGCGGTAAATCCAATATTATTGATGCTATCCGTTGGGTCATGGGCGAGAGTTCAGCCAAGCATTTGCGTGGCGGTAGCATGGCAGATGTTATTTTTAATGGTTCTTCTGGCCGCAAACCGGTCAGTACCGCGACGGTTGAGTTAGTCTTTGACAATACTGCGCAAAAGTTGGGCGGTACTTATGCCCAGTATGACACGATCTCGATTAAGCGTCAGGTCAGCCGGGATGGCACCTCAGTGTATACGTTTAATGGTAAAACCTGTCGGCGCAAAGATGTAACTGATTTGTTTTTAGGCACGGGATTAGGTGCCAGAAGTTATGCGATTATTGAGCAGGGTACTATTTCGCGGATGGTGGAGTCAAAGCCTGAAGATTTGCGTATTCATATTGAAGAAGCGGCAGGGATTTCAAAATATAAAGAGCGTCGGCAGGAAACGGAAACGCGCATGCGTAACACCCGCGAAAACTTGGAACGTTTAACTGATGTCCGCGATGAAGTGGATAAACAGCTTGGTACTTTGCAAAAACAAGCGGTAAAAGCTGAGCAATATACGCAATTAAAACAGCAGGAGCGGCGCACTAAATTAGAGTTGCTCGCTATGCGTTGGGATGCTTATCAACAGGCCTCCGTGCAATTACAGCAGAAATTACAGGCAGTTGCGGCAGAACACAATCGGGTTTTTAGCGAAGCAAGGACGGCTGAACAGGCTATCTTGACGCAGCGCACCGAGTATAAAGCTTTGCAAACAGTTCATGAACAGAATCAGGGCGCTTATTATCAGGTAGCAGCGGAAGTTGGGCAGCTGGAGCAGAACATTCGGCATAATGAAAAAGATCATGAACAGGCGCTGTTGGATATTGCCCGGTTGGAGCAACAATCAGCACAAGCATTGCAGGATTTGGAGATTGATCAAGAGGCATTGGAAGCAATCAAAACGGATTTGCTTGAGCTTGAAACGACCATCATCAGCGTAAAACAGCAGGAAACGGATTGCTTAGCAACGCAGCAGCAACTTCAGCAACAACAGGCAAACTGGCAACAACAGTGGGATCATTATCGTACCGAAAACGCCCAGCATAAAGAACGGGCGGAGGTACAAAGGGTCAGTTGCGTGCAGTATGAACAGCAAAACCGGCAGTTACAGACGCGTTTAGATAAATTGTACGCGGAACGGGATGAGCTAAAAGTCAGTCGTTTGGCAGAAGAGCAGATGCAGCTGGAAGAACAGCTGGAGCAACTTGAGCAGCAACAAGCAGCATTACAGGCAGAGTTGCAGATGACCTTGCAACAGATCGGTGAGCAGCAGGCATCGCATAAGGAGTTGCAGGCACAGATACAAAACCGTCAGGCAACATTGCATACTGTCATGGGTAAGATAACTTCTTTGGAGTTGTTGCAGCAACATGCAATGGGAAAGGACAACCAAAAATTGCTGGTTTGGTTGCAAAAAATGCAGATCAGTGACCGGAAGCGCTTGGCAGAATTTATTGAAGTTGAATCAGGCTGGGAAACGGCTGTGGAAACTGTCTTAGGGGATTGCTTGGAAGCGGTTTGCGTGGAACAGCTGCAAGAATTATTACCGGAATTGGTGGAGCTAACCGATCAATCGGTAACGTTCTTTGAAACTGCATCGGGTTCCAAGGTGGCGTCTAAAGTTTCAATGACTCAAGATCCTATGATTCCTTTACTACTTAAAGTCAAGGCACCTTGGTCTTTAAACAGTGTTTTGGAGGGCATTTACTGTGCAGATGACCTTGTAAGTGCAAGGGCGCTAGTGCCGCAATTGCAGGCGCATGAATCCATTATCACGCTGGAAGGTATTTGGTTGGGTCCGGGTTGGGTAAAAGTTATTCGTACCCAAGATGCCAAACATGGGGTGTTGCAACGTGAACAACAACTACGGCAATTAAAGCAGCAACAAATAGAATTACAGGCTGAACTTGCTGAGTTGACTGAGCAATTAGGGTCTGTTGACACGGTTTTAAAAACCGCGGAATTGCAGCGTAATAACTTGCAACAACAGGAAAAAACTACGGTAAGCGAAGCTGCGCATGAACGTTCGCAACTGAAAGTTTGCCAGTCTAAAATGCAGCAGCAACGTCATCGTTTGGAGCAGCTTGACAGTGAAATTGATGATACACTCGCAGAAACGCAGGAAGTTAGTGAAGCGGTAAGTCAGGCGGAAACGGTATTAAGCACCGCGTTGACTGCTTTGGAAACGTTAGTGCAGCAACATGAGCAGTTGGAGCAAACCCGGCAGCTTTTGCAACAACAACAAGTGACATCCGAACAGGCCCTTCATGAAGCGCGCCGCGAGGTGCAACAGCAAATGGCGAAACGTGAATCCTTGCGAGCCTCTGAAAATTTAACTGTAAAGCAGATTGAACGGTTAAAATCACAACATCAACAGTCGGTTGAACGCCACGCACAGTTGCAGCAAAAATTGCAGGATTTGTTGCTACCCTTGGATGATGGTCGCATGGATTTAGAGCAATTAACGCTTAAAAAACAACGCCTAGATCAAGAATTACGGGGGCAGCGGCAATTGGTTCAGCAAACTGAGCAGGGCGTTAGCGAGCTGACTGAAGCACATGCCAGATTGCAACAAACATTAGAAACGCATAAACAACAATTGGATAAAATCCGTTTTGAACAGCAAGAGTGTGATGTCAGACAGCAGACAGTAACCGAGCAGTTGCAGGAGCTTGAAGCAGATGTTACCGAAGTGTTAAAGGGTTTGGTGCAAGATGCCAGTACCACGGAAGCTGCCTGGAAAGCAAAGCTGGAAAAATTAACCGCCCAGATTAGTACTCTGGGTGCGATTAACTTAACCGCAATTGATGAATATCAGGCGCAATCAGAACGGTTAAATTTTCTGAATGAACAACACGCTGACTTAATCTCTGCCCTGGAAACCTTGACGCAAGCTATAAATCAAATAGACAAAGAAAGTCGTCAACGCTTTAAAGAAACGTTTGATAAAATAAACAGCGGTTTGCAATTAAAGTTCCCCAAACTGTTTGGTGGCGGTAAAGCGTATTTGGAACTGACCCATGAGGATTTATTGGAAGCGGGCGTTAATATTATTGCGCAGCCGCCCGGTAAAAGAAACAGTTCGATACACTTGTTGTCAGGCGGGGAAAAAGCCTTGACCGCAGTGGCGTTAGTGTTCGCTATTTTTGAACTGAATCCGGCACCGTTTTGTTTGTTAGATGAAGTTGATGCACCGTTAGATGATGCGAACGTCGGTCGATTTTCGCAAATGGTGGCTGAAATGTCCGAAACCGTACAGTTCCTGTATATTTCGCATAATAAGGCTACGATGGAAATAGCAAAACAGTTGGCAGGTGTTACCATGAAAGAACCCGGCGTCTCCCGAATGGTAGCGGTTGATATTGAAGAAGCAGTGAGTTTGGCAGAAAACTAATGGATAAAGAACTATTAAGAATCGTAATAATTGCAACAGGTTTGATGATCATCATGGGGATGTTGCTTTGGGGGTATTTTAAAAGCCAGCGTAGCGAAGAAAACAGTAATTTTTTTCGGGATGTTCGAAATACTGTCAAATCCAAATTGGCAAATAAAACCACCGAGACTGACACTGAGGCCGACTATCCTAAATTTCGGTATGAATCCAGTCTTGAAGGGGATTTTGATGATTTTGAAGATGAGTTGAAGGCCGCTGCTAAACCTGCTGTCGATTCAACCCAGCAAGCACGCTCAGTTGAAGACGCAAAACCTAAGCCAACTCAAGCCCAGCCATCTGGAGTGGGGAAAAAGCTTGAGGGCACTGATAAAGCTGCCGCTAAACAGCATTTGCCGAGGTTGATACAATTCAGTATCGTTGCTAAAACCGAACAAGGTTTTAATGGTGCGGATTTGGATAGCTTTTTTAACGCAGTGGGTTTGCAATATGGCAGTGTAAAGATCTATGAACGGTTGGATATGGAGCGCAGAGTAGATTTTTGTGTGGCCAGCATGATTAATCCCGGTACTTTTCCAGATACAAATTTAGAAGCGTTTTTTACCCCCGGTATTACTTTCTTTATGCAGCCACAAGAGTTACCCGAGCCCGTTATTGTTTTTGATGATTTAATGCGGACCATTAATTTATTAGCAATGGAGTTAGATGGTGATGTTTGGGACGCCACCCGAAACCTGCTTACCGAGTCTGCCCTTAAAACGATTAGAAAAAGTTTACAGGTGTGAAGCTTTGCCGTTACTTTGATAATGGTCTTTACACTTACTAACTTACTTAAGGTTGTTGTTTTTAAAGCGTGAATAGTTTTCACTGAGTTATGTCTAACACCTATTCCGATTTAGTCGCCAAAATTAATCAATGGAACACTGCCTATCATGTTCTGGATAATCCGACAGTGCCGGACGCCGAATATGATCAGGCCTTCAGGCAATTATTAGCGCTGGAGGCTGAAAATCCGGCATTAATTACCCCTGAATCACCCTCGCAACGGGTCGGCGCAAAACCGATTGATGAATTCCGTAAAATTGAACACCGCGTCAAAATGCTCTCGCTGGATAACGCCTTTTCGCTGGATGAAACTGTGGCGTTTTTTGAGCGAGCTGCAAAAGAGTTGGCTTTAAATCTAAACGAACTCACTCTGTATAGCGAGCCTAAGCTGGATGGTTTGGCGATTACTATCCATTACCATCAGGGAATCCTTAAATTTGCCGCAACTCGTGGGGACGGACAGGTCGGGGAGGACGTTACCCACAATATCAAAACCATTCAATCGGTGCCGATTAAATTGGCAACTGCAAATCCTCCGGAAACTTTGGAGGTACGTGGTGAAGTTTTTATGCCGAAAGTCGCATTTGAAAAATTGAACCGCGTCAATTTAGAAAATGCCGGCAAACAATTTGTTAATCCCAGAAATGCCGTCGCCGGAACTGTTCGGCAAATGAACCCTAAAATTGCCTCTGAACGGGATTTGCAATTTATTCCTTATGGTATCGGCGGCTATTCTGACGAACAACGCTTTAGCAAACATTCAGACATCATGGCTTATTTGCAATCGCTTGGGTTTAAGCAAAATCCACACTGCTATGCTTTTGCGGCTGGTTTAGAAACCTTAACCCAGAACTATAGCTTAATGGCGCAGCAAAGGCCCCGTTTGCAGATGGAAATTGATGGCATAGTCTATAAGCTGGATCTATTGGAACAGCAGGCATTATTAGGGTTCACGGCGCACCATCCCAAATGGGCGATAGCCCGTAAATTCCCAGCGGAACAGGTGGTTACCCAATTGTTGGGCGTTGATTTTCAAGTAGGACGTACGGGTGTTTTAACCCCCGTGGCGCGGTTGGAGCCGGTTTTTGTGGGGGGCGTGACGGTGAGCAATGCCACTTTGCATAATATGGATGAGGTCGAACGGCTTGGGCTACACATTGGCGATAGCATTGTTATCCAGCGCGCAGGCGATGTTATCCCTAAAGTTGTAGAAGTGGCTAAACCAGGGAAGGTTCAAAAGCCGATTATCATGCCTGAGCGATGTCCCGTTTGCACCGCGGTGGTGGAGCGCATTGAAGGGCAGGTGGCTTATGTGTGTACCAATGGCTTACTGTGTCCGGCACAAAGCGCTGAGCGTATCCGTCATTATGCGTCGCGCAGGTTCATGAATATTCAAAACCTCGGGCCTAAACTGATTGAGCTACTGTATAGCCTTGGCATTATTAAAACCATTGCCGATTTGTATACCTTAAAAGCCAGTGACATTGCCAATTTGGAAGGGCATGGCGAAAAAAGAGCCCAGAATGTAATTGACTCTATCGCCGCTGCAAAAACCGCCAAATTCTCAACTTTCCTTGGTGCTTTGGGTATTCAAGGGGTAGGGGAAGAGGGTGCAAAAAATATTGCACAGGCTTACAAAAGCCTGGATGAGTTATTGGGAGTGGTCGATGCACTGCCCGCTGATTTCACCGACGCGGACTTGGCGCAGTTTCAAGAAAACATCCCTAATGTCGGTCCGGTGATGTCTAAAAATGTCGTCCATTTTTTTAAAGATAGCCGTAACCGTTCAATTATTAAAGTCATCCTTGATGCAGGCATGGTTATAGAACCCGCTGAAGCTGCTATTGGTCAAACCCCTAGGTTATCCGGTCAAACCTGGGTGTTAACCGGCACCCTGACAATACCAAGGCAGGAAGCAAAAGCATTATTGGAAAAGCTAGGCGCTAAAGTGGCTGGCTCGATTTCTAAAAAAACCACCTGTGTTGTAGCCGGTGAGAACGCCGGCTCAAAATTAGCTGAGGCCAACGCTTTAGGGGTTACTGTAATGGATGAAGCAGCATTTATGGCGATGATGAATAGCGGCAGCATGTAAGTGAAAAAGTGAATTGAGTGTTTCTTACGCGATAAAATGTTTAAGCTAATTGGCACGCGGCGGCAGTGCCAATATAGAAGCAGGTTAATTTCGAACGATGTTTATCGACTCTATCGAACTGATTGATTGATAGGATTGCAGTTAATGTTATGCAACTTTTTTACTGGTGCGCTCAATTAATACCGACCTAGCAAAGTCATAGGCATCTGGAAAATCGATTAGTGCGGCCTTAAAGTCTTGATGCGCTTTTTGGTATAAGCCAAATTGTACTTTGTACTTCAAGTTACCGATAGCAAGGGGCCCAATACTGAGAAAGCTACCGCCTGCAAAGTCTACTTTTACGCCCATATCCTGTACACCTATTCCGGCGATACCGGTTGGCGGCACGGCATTCGTATCCGCAGCGACCAACAATTTGCTGGCATGGTTTAATTCTGTAGCGTTGAGCACGCGAATGCCAGCACGGGCGGCACAAATGACTATTTCAGCGTCTTTAAGGGCTTCAATTTTTTCTTCCTGTGTTTGCCCGGAAACCCATTCGACTTCAGCCTTATAGCGCTCACAAAAGCGTATAGCCGCTTTTTCATCATCATCCGCAGTTAACTGGCATAATTTTACTTTAGCCCCTTGCTGGCTGGCTAAAATGGCAGTACACAATCCAACCGGGCCTGCGCCAAGCACGGCTAGGGTTCGTCCATTCATGCCGCCGCCACAGTGTTCATTTAACAGTTGTTCAACTAATGCCACAATGCTTGCGGAAGTTGTATAAGCACCATTGGGATCAGCGAAAACACCGACTTTAAAATCACCAACCATGGATTTTTTAGCTGCTTGAAACATATCCGTCGCCAGATGCACGTCCCGGCCGCCTATGAAAACACAGGTATCATTAAAGCGTTTAGGGGGGCGGCAAAAAATGGCGTCCTGTACCATGGCGCAGACCGATTCAGGTTGTACGTTAGTAAACGGCACCACCATATCGAAGCCTGCATCAGCAGCGATGGTGACATCAAATGGGCTAATGTTATTGCCTGGGGTTATAAAATAGAGGATTTTTTTGGGCATAAATCGGTGCTCCTATAGAGATTATGGTGATTACCCCATAATGTATAGTTGATTCCGATGATAATACAAGGTCGAACGTTATTGGAATAAAGGTGATCTACCGAGCTGCTGGTCATTGACGAAATTAACTAAATTCAGCAATATATTTTCGTGGGTTGGATTGAGCAGCATGAAGCCCACCATTAGTAACTCCGGTTATGTTTAGTTTACTCCAATGGTTTCAGTTTTTTCAATGCGCATAATTTGCTACCGCATCGGCAGATACTTCACTTATAAATTATTATTACAATCATTTAGTTAAAATGAAATCTTAGCTTAGAACCTGCTAAATAAGCATCATAATTAGTGAAGGTTAACTTTTTGTATTTATAATGCAAACGCCTATCCTGCATGCCTTTGGAAAGGTTACTTATTTTTATAGCTTAGGGAGACTTTATGAAACAAAACAAAACAAAACAAAATTAGCATGGCTCTGTTTTGCCAGTTTGTTGAGTAGCACGGCTTTTGCGACCAGTAACTTTACCGGTAGCAGCGGTATTTTGGTAATACCGGATGTTAATGTAAATGGCACAGCAGTTTATGATAGTGTCACTTTGCAATTGGATTTAGCCAAAGGGACGTTCTCGGTGGTGAATGCTAAGCTGAAAGACAGTAAGGTTTCTTCTACTCCCTTGGATACTTTGAGTACTGAAGGTTTTGACATTGGCTTTTTGGGATGTGCGACTTCCGGGACTAATGAGATTACCTGTTATCTCAATGTGGTTAATAATGAGTTGGATCGCCCGTTACGTTTATTTGGCAATTACAGCATTTACTCAAGCATGCTTTATGATGATCTCAATAATGCCTATACTGCCGACTCGGTCAAATTTGCTAATGCTTCTGGCGGAAGTGATGTAAGCCCGACACTCATCCAAGGCGTACCAACCAAAGCCAGCATACTTTTTAAAAATATTAATATTCGTGCGAAATCCATATCGGCTTTCAAGCCTTATTTCAGAAAACAAAGTCCATCCAAAGATTTTGTCGGGAACTTTAGAAACATTAATTTTTAACCAATAGCCCTTATGGGGCTTACGGAATACGGGGCGGTTTGGCTTCTATGTACCCGTATTCTGCTTAGGGTAAATCGTTCTACATACTCTGTTTAATTATTTGGTTACACACTTAAAAGGATATTAAAAAAACTCTACAACGGCGTAACCAGTAAAATCACCCCAATCACCGGGTGGTCAAAATAGTGGCTTTCATTAAATTTCAAAGGGCGTTTTTCGTTTAGTCGATAGATAATAGGGGTTGCGTAGTCTTGTTGGTTACGGCTGTCTCGGGTAGACATGTATTCAACATCAACTTGCATAGTCATTGCGCCGTTGGTTATCAGGCTGACATAACCGTTCATGGTAAGCTCTGCATTTTGAATGTGTGCAGCAGGTGTCGGCTGGTCGGCGGTAATGGTTTGCACCCAGGCTTTTTTTAACAAAATCTCATAATTGGCTTGCTGGGATAATTTCTGATAAGCCTCATTTAATCCACTTAAGGGCTCTTCAGCCAGTGCAATTTCGCCCGAATCGTTGCTGGAACCAATCTCGGCACTTTGCGCCGGTGGTTTTAAAGTGCTTCTGGTTTGGGTAAAAATTTCGGTGCTGGGTTGTTTGTGCGCAAACACCAACACTTCAACCCTATAGGAACTGGCCAACAATACTGGGCTAAAAGCCAGCAACAACAAAGCAATTGTTAAACGAGGTGTAAATTTTTTATTCATGCGCTATTCCCTATTTACTTAATACGGTTTCTACAAGTTTAACCCAATAGGCAGCACCAATCGGTAAAATGTCATCATTAAAATCGAAATGCGGATTATGTAATTGCCCGCAACCTGGCTCGCTCCCGTTACCCAGCCAAACATAACAGCCGGGCTTTTGCTGTAACATAAACGCAAAATCTTCCGAGCCCATACTCGGTACCGGATTTAAATCTACAGCGTGCTCGCCTACTACAGCAGTTGCCACCGCCACTGCAATGGCGGTTTCCTTGGTGCTGTTACTGGTAACCGGATAACCTGGATTTTCGGGGTTAAATACAATCCGGCCCGTTACATTAAACGCCCTGCTCAAGGTTTCGGTTAATTCCTGTAAGCGCCGTTCTAACAATTGTTGGACGCTTTCTTTAAAACAACGATAAGTGCCGCGCAGGATGACTTGTTCAGGGATGGCGTTCCAAGTCTGGCCACTGTGAATTTGGGTGACAGTGACTACCGCGGGTTCATGCGGGTCAACGTTACGGCTGACAATGGTTTGCAGTGCCATAATTAACTGCGCTGCGGCGATCATGGGATCTTGCCCTAAATGCGGTTTAGCAGCGTGGCAGGCAAGACCGGTCAGGGTGATTTCAAAACAATTGAGTGCCGCCATCATCGGCCCTGCTTTGATGGCGAAATGTCCAGTTGGGACATTCGGAAAATTATGCAGACCAAACACACAATCGCTGGGGAATTGTTCAAACAAGCCTTCCGCCAACATCTGTTGGGCGCCCGCCCGACCTTCTTCTGCTGGTTGAAAAATAAAATGCACAGTGCCATCAAACTGCTGGGTATCGACCAGATAGTTTGCTGCGCCTAATAGCATGGCAGAATGGCCATCATGTCCACAAGCGTGCATTTTGCCTGGTACGCTGGATTTATAGGGGAACAGGTTGCGTTCATCAATAGGCAGGGCATCCATGTCTGCGCGTAAGGCGATGGTTCTCGGGCTGGTGCCGACGGTTAAACTAGCAACGATACCGGTTTTAGCCAGACCGGTATGGGGATTTAAGCCGAAACTGCGTAACTGTTTAGTTATAAAATCTGCGGTTTGAACTTCTTCATAAGCGGTTTCAGGGTGACGGTGTAAGTGTCTGCGCCAAGCAAGCATTTGTGGGTGCAGTTGTCTAATGGCTTCTGGAATTTTCATGGGTTTAAGAGGATTTATAACAAACGACAGTGCGCAATATAGCGTATTCTAAAAATTGAATCTTTAGTTTTATTTCACTTTGTTACTATAAGTAGTTTGTAGTGGTTAGTATTTGATTGCAGTAATTTTTTTGTCGTAACAGGTTTGATGCAAAAACGCTCGAAAATAATATGTTTTGGTAGTGTAACCGACTGAATAAAAGGTATACTCGTATCTTGAAAGCGCTGTATTCAAGGTAACCGTTACTAAGGGATGATAAGTATGAATAAGCAAAGTATTGCACCGTCGGCCTATTTAAGTGAGGTAAAGGCGCTTTCAGACCGGATTGTAAAAGCGCAGCAGCCGATTCGGGTTTTAGATGCCATTAAGTGGGAAGAGAGCATCAAACAGGCGTTTTTAAAGCAAAAATGCAAGGTTTTACCGCAAGTTCATACAGAGTATTATCAACAAAAATGTCCGCTTAATTTTTCACCGGAAGATAAAAAACACGAATTTTATCTGATAGAGCGGGATTTAATGCGTAAATTGGGGCAACTGAATCCATTGAGCGTGATTATGCGGCGTATATGCCGTGAATATCAGTCGGTAGTGCGAATGTTGGAGGCACGGGGAACGCCCTTATTTTCAGACATTTCGCAGGGTCTCTATGGTTCATCGCAAGACGTGTTTCATGCCGGTGATCCGACTATTGCCGATTTAGGCAGTATGATGGAAGGAACCTTGGCGGAACTGTCAAAATTGGCGTGTTTACAGGAGGAACCTAAAACAATTAATGCCAAGGAAGCGGTCGCTATTTTGAATGAAAAAATTCAAAGTGCGTTTCCAGGTGAAGGCCTGCGTGCTATGATCAGCGATGGTATTCTAGCTGATGCCGCAGCGGGTACGGATTATATTAAAATACGCGCTGATGCGAAGTTTAATGCCCGGGATTTACGGGTGCTGGAGGTGCATGAAATCTGGGTACATTTAGGGACGACTTTAAATGGCCTAGCGCAGCCCTATTGCTCATTTTTAGGCAAAGGCCCCCCTTCGGCGACTATTACCCAGGAAGGTTTGGCGGTTTTAATGGAAATTTTAACACTCAGTTCAACGCCTGTGCGCCTGATCCGCTTGATTGACCGGGTGCGTGCGATAACCTTGGTGGAGCAGGGGGCTGATTTTCTGGATATCTTTGGCTTTTTTAGAAATAAAGGGCTTTCTGAGGATGAAAGTTATAATTTAAGTAGCCGCGTGTTCCGCGGGAGCAGTCCGGATGGCTTGCCGTTTACTAAAGATCTGACTTATATCAAAGGCTTTGTGCTTACGTATAACTTTATGCGTTTGGCGGTCAGTAAGGGTAAGCCGGATCGTATTCCTTTGTTATTTTGCGGTAAAACCATGATTGATGATATGAAAGTGCTGGTTGATCTTGTGGATGAAGGAACTGTGATTAAACCACGGTTTTTGCCGCCACAGTTTACTGATTTAATGGGGCTGTCTGCATGGTTTAGTTTTAGCCGTTTTATGTCGTCCATGAATTTCAGGCAGCTGGAACAAGATTATGCCAATGTTTTATAGGCGTTTTGTGGCGGATGCTTAGTTATAGGCACGGTTTTCATGCCGGTAATTTTGCGGATGTTTTAAAACACTTGATCCTACAACGAATATTGGCACATTTAAGTAAAAAAGAGGCACCTTTTTGTTGCATTGATACCCACGCTGGTGCCGGTGGTTATGATTTAAACCATGACTATGCGCTTAAAAATAAAGAGTTCGAACAGGGTATTGCTAAACTATGGCACCGGTATGATTTGCCGCAGAGCATGATTGAGTACGTTCAGCTAATAAAACTTTTTAATAATAGTGCTAAACTTAACCGTTATCCTGGTTCACCTTTGTTGATACAAAAATTAATGCGCAATAAAGATCGGTTGATTTGTTATGAATTACATAGCACGGATGTTGTATTTCTAAGCAATGCAATCAGGCGAGATCCGCGCGTTAGTGCCATACATGCAGATGGTTTGGAGGCAGGTCTAAAACGTTTGCCACCAGCTGAGCGACGCGGCTTGGTGTTAATCGATCCTTCCTATGAAGTTAAAGCTGATTATTTGTTGGTCGCAGAATCGCTCAAAAAAATGCATCAACGCTTTGCGACCGGTATTTTTGCACTCTGGTATCCAGTGGTCGACCGCAAACGAAATAACGCCTTAGAACAGGCTATCAAAGCAACAGGGATTAAGAATATTCAATTATTTGAATTGGGTATTGTTGCGGATAATGTGTTACCTGGAATGACCGCAAGTGGGCTATTGGTGGTTAATCCACCATGGACACTTAAGGCAGAAATGCAAACAGCATTACCTTGGCTCGCTGTAACCCTGGGGATTTCAGGCGCAGGAAGTTATCGGATTGAGCAATTAGTAGCAGAATAATGCTTATTGGTTTTAATTTATATCAGTTTATTTTATTTAGTTGGGGATAGTAGTGAAAATTAGTGTGTTTGGGCTGGGTTATGTGGGTGCGGTTTCAGCCGGGTGTTTTGCAAAAGAAGGTCACAATGTTGTCGGTGTAGATGTTAGCCAAACAAAAGTTGATATTATTAATGCCGGAAATTCACCAATTATTGAAGAAGGGATAGGCGATTTTATAAAAGAAATGGTCACCGCAGGGCGTCTACGGGCAACCACCGATGTTTTTGAAGGGATTGCAAATTCAGACATTTCACTGATTTGTGTCGGCACGCCCAGTAATGATAATGGCTCGCTTAAGCTGGACTATATAAAGCGGGTGAGTGAGCAAATCGGTGCGGCTATTGCAGTTAAAAGCAGTCGTCACGTTGTGGTCATTCGCAGCACGATGTTGCCCGGGACTATCGAAAGTTTAGTAACACCAACCCTCGAAGCATGTTCTGGTAAAAAGGTTGGGCGCGATTTTGATGTGTGTATTAATCCCGAATTTTTGCGTGAAGGCAGTTCGATTAAAGATTTTTATGCGCCACCGTTTACCTTGATAGGCGCTGATTCAGAAGCATCTGGCAGCGTTTTAAAAGAATTGTATGCCAAAATTGATGCCCCGCTGTACATAACCAGTGTTAAAGCAGCTGAAATGGTGAAATACTCCTGCAATTGTTTTCATGGCTTAAAAGTATCATTCGCTAATGAAATCGGCAATATTTGCAAAGAGCTGGGTATTGATAGCCATGAAGTTATGGATGTTTTTTGTAAAGATACCAAGTTGAATTTGTCGCCGTATTATCTAAAATCCGGGTTTGCCTTTGGTGGCTCTTGTTTGCCGAAGGATTTACGCGCATTACAATATAAAGCGAAAGAGTTGGATGTCAAGGTGCCGGTTTTGGAAGCTGTTTTAGAAAGTAATTTATTGCAAATAGAACGTGCTATTCAAATGGTTATGGGGACGGGCAAAAAGAAAATCGGTGTATTGGGGTTTGCTTTTAAGGCCGGCACGGACGATTTGCGCGAATCGCCAGTGGTTTCTATTATTGAGCGACTGATTGGCAAAGGCTATAACCTAAAACTTTATGATAAAGAGGTGTCGGTAGCGAAATTGGTTGGTGCTAACAAGGTGTATATTGAAAAAGAAGTGCCGCATATATCCAACCTGATGGTAGAGAGTATTGATGCGATTCTTGAGCACGCGGAAGTTATTCTGGTAGGTAATCCCTCACAAGAGTTCAAGGCTATCGAAGCCAAATTAACTAAAGGTCAAGTTGTGGTTGATTTAGTTAGGATATTTGGTAAACGCACCTCTGACGTCAATTATCAGGGCATTTGCTGGTAACTTTTAACACATTCATATTATTTTGAACACTCACATGCGGATACTCTGGCTTAAAACCGAGTTGCTCCACCCTATAGATAAAGGCGGAAAAATCCGCTCTTATGAAATGTTACGGGAACTCAAAAAAAACCATCACATTACTTATTTAACCTTAGATGATGGATCTGCGGATACAGATGCGTTGGTTAAATCTAGTGAATATGCACATGCCGTGATTACGATTCCGCATAAAACGGCACCGAAATTTTCACTGAAATTTTATATTGAGTTATTCATTAACTTGACCTCGGCTTTACCGTATTTTATGCAGAAATACGTATCTAACGCCATGTTGCAAGAAGTGGAAAAACTGGTTAAATCCCAAAATTTTGATATTGTGGTTTGCGATTTTTTGATGCCTGCCGTCAATGTTCCAAAGCAGATGGAAATGCCAACCTTGCTTTTTCAGCATAATGTTGAGGCTATGATATGGCGCAGACATTTTGAAGTCCAACAAAACGCGTTTAAAAAAATATTTTTTAAAAAGCAATGGCAGAAAGCCATTGCTTATGAGCGCGCAGCTTGTCAAAATTTTGATTACGTCGCCGCTGTTTCAAGCGTTGATGCAAATATAATGCGGGAAGAATACGCTTTAAAACAAGTTGCCGACGTGCCTACCGGTGTTGATACCGAGTTTTTTCAGGCACGGAATGATTTGGAAAAGGATGCGTTTAATTTGGTTTTTACCGGTTCAATGGATTGGTTGCCAAATGAAGATGCGATGTGCTGGTTTATTACTGATATTTACCCATTAGTTAAGCGCCACATTCCGGCTGTTACCTTAACAATCGTAGGTCGAAACCCTTTTCCCTTGTTGATTGAGTCAAGCCAAAACGATCCTTCAATTTTGGTTACCGGAAGAGTGCCTGATGTCCGCCCATTTATGCAAAAAGCTTCCGTGTATATTGTGCCGATGCGTATTGGCAGTGGTACTCGACTGAAAATTTATGAAGCTATGTCCATGGCATTACCGATGGTTTCGACTCGAGTGGGTGCAGAAGGTTTGCCGATTATAGACGGCGAAGAGTTGTTTTTACGGGACACGCCTGAAGAATTTGCAGAAATGGTCGTTAATTTGTTATCTGATAAAGCCTTGGCGCAACGTGTTGGGCAAAATGCGGCCAAGACGGTGCATGATAAATTCGGTTGGAAAAAAGTAGCGGATGATTTTATTGAACTTTGTGATCGTGCCATAAATGTTAAGGCTACCCAAGGATGACTTGGCTAGGCGTTTTAGTTTTGTGGCGTCGTAAAGTTAATAGTAAAAAAGGTACTATGCTTCTGGATGGCTGCGTTGTTTTGTCTGCGTATTTCGGGATACTCGCCATAGAACCGGCAGCAAAAGCCCTAATGCGCTAATCTGGAGCATTGGGGTAATCAGCACGGAAATAGCCCCTTGTGAATCCGGATGCCAAAAGAGTACGTCCGCTAAAAATAAAACGCCGCCGATGGCAACTGAGATTGTAACGCCATGCGCATAATCTGATGCAATGCCTTTGCGGAGTAAAAATATCAGGGCTGCACTCATGATGGTGTAAGGACAGATTAACCAGATCAGAAAAAACACCAGGGCACCAGTACTAATCGGTTTAAGTGCGCTCACAAACCAAACAGTAGTGTATGCTGCGATGACAATGAGTATAAAAGTCATAACAGATAACAGTCTTAACGTCGGTTGCTCAGTTTCCATTGTACTAAATACGGGTTTATTCAGTTTATAACCTAATAAAAAAAGTTGTGTACATTTATCGTAAGTAAACCGCTTGAAAAATACCAAAATTGAAGTTTACCTCAAATAGCTCATTGAGCTTCGGGAAGCGGGGTTGAGCAATAAGCCCTTGCAGCTTATTTTCTTAAGTTTTCTAAAATAGCCAATGTAGGCGCTGATTGGTTCATTGTATAAAAATGCAAGCCAGGTGCCCCAGCCTCTAATAAGCGTTGGCAAAGGCTACTGACTAAATCCAAACCAAAGGCCTGGATTGAGGCACGATCATCTCCAAAGCCTTCCAGACGTTTGCGCATCCAGCGTGGAATATCTGCGCCGCACATTTCTGAAAATCGGAATAATTGGGTATATTGGGTAATGGGCATAATACCTGGTACGATGGGAATGTTGATGCCATTTTTCTCGCAGGTATCTACGAAGTAAAAGTATGCTTCGGCATTATAAAAGTATTGCGTAATCGCGGCATTGGCGCCTGCGTCAACTTTACGTTTGAAATTTTTAAAATCTTCAATACCATTGAAAGCTTGAGGATGCACTTCGGGGTATGCGGCAACATGAATCTCGAAATAATCACCGGTTTCTTGGCGGATGAACGCCACTAATTCATTCGCATAACGAAACTCACCGGCTGACATCATGCCGGAAGGTAAATCTCCCCTTAAGGCCACAATTTTGCTGATGCCATGTGCTTGATAGTCATTTAAGATACTGCGGATATTGGCTTTTGTTGAGGCAACACAGGATAAATGCGGTGCCGCTGCTATGCCTTTAGATTGAATATCTACAACCGTATCAAAGGTTTTGTCCCGGGTTGAACCACCAGCGCCAAAAGTCACTGAGAAAAAATCCGGATTCAGTTCCGCTAATTTTTTATGTACCACTTGTAGACTGGTCACGCCTTCTTCCGTTTTTGGGGGGTAAAATTCAAAACTGAACAATTGGGAATGTTGTTTTTGCATAAATAGACCTATCACTACTACCCTTGTATCTTAAGGGTGTCGACTTGTGGTGTGAATTAATTGCAGTAGATCCTAAAACTAAGGGCCAGAACGAAGTGTCCTTCGTCTAGCCCTATCGAACCAAGGGTATTGTGTTTAAAAGCATTAATAACGGTAATGATCGCCTTTAAATGGCCCTGTCACAGGAACATTAATGTAATTTGCCTGTGCTTGGGTTAGTACGGTTAAATGCACACCAAGCTGTTGTAAGTGTGCGGCCGCGACTTTTTCGTCCAGTTTTTTAGGCAACACGTAAACCTGATTTTTATAGTTAGCCGCATTTTTCCACAGTTCAATTTGTGCTAAAACTTGATTGCAAAATGAATTAGACATTACAAAACTGGGGTGGCCGGTACCACAACCCAGGTTTACCAAGCGGCCTTCGGCCAAAATAATTAAGCGTTTGCCGTCAGGAAAAATAACATGGTCAACCTGCGGCTTAATGTTTTCCCATTGATACTGCCTTAAGGAGGCAATTTCAATTTCAGCATCAAAGTGACCAATATTGCAGACAATTGCCTGATCCCGCATGGCTTTCATATGCTCATGGGTAATTACACCAAAGTTACCGGTCGCGGTGACGAATATATTGGCAATTGGCGCGGCTTCTTCCATCGTTACCACACGATAACCTTCCATTGCCGCTTGTAAGGCACAAATAGGATCAATTTCAGTAATCCACACGGTGGCACCTAGTCCGCGCAAGGATTGCGCAGAGCCTTTGCCGACATCGCCATAACCGCACACAACCGCAACTTTTCCGGCAACCATTACATCGGTCGCACGTTTAATACCGTCGACCAAAGATTCCCGGCAACCATACAAATTATCAAACTTAGATTTGGTTACTGAATCGTTTACATTAAAGGCGGGAACTTTTAAGGTGCCTTTGGTTACGCGTTCATGTAAACGTAACACGCCTGTTGTGGTTTCTTCTGATAAGCCTTTGACATCCGCCATTAATGCAGGAAATTTATCATGCATCATATTGGTCAGGTCACCGCCATCGTCTAAAATCATGTTAGGCCGCCAGCCATTGGAGCCTTCTATGGTTTGTTCGATACACCAATCCGCTTCAGCTTCTGTTTCACCTTTCCAGGCAAAAACTGGAATCCCAGCAGCAGCAATCGCAGAGGCAGCATGATCTTGAGTAGAAAAAATATTACAAGACGACCAGCGTACTTCTGCACCTAAGCTGGTTAGGGTTTCAATTAAAACGGCTGTTTGGATGGTCATGTGTAAACAGCCCGCAATGCGCGCACCTTTAAGCGGCTGCTCTGCACCAAACTCTTTGCGCAAGGCCATAAGGCCAGGCATTTCAGTTTCAGCGATGTTAATTTCTTTACGGCCCCAAGTTGCCAGTGCAATATCAGCAACTCTATAATCTGGTTGACTCATGGTAATTTCCTAATAGTGAGATGTTATTAAAGTGTTATAGAAGGACTCAATATAACCCAAGGTTGGCTATAGTCCAGCTGCATCTTTTAATGCGTCCACTTTATTAAGTTTTTCCCAACTGAAAGAGTCTTCAGTACGCCCAAAATGACCATAAGCTGCTGTGGTTTGATAAATAGGCTTTAATAACCCTAACATTGCAATTAAGCCTTTGGGTCTTAAATCAAAATTATCCCTGATAATTTCTACCAATCGGTCTTCACCAATTTTACCGGTACCAAATGTTTCTACGGTAATGGATGTCGGTTCCGCAACGCCGATAGCATAGGAAACCTGAATTTCGCAGCGTTCAGCTAAGCCAGCAGCCACAATATTTTTGGCAACATAACGTGCCATATAGGCCGCAGAACGATCCACTTTTGAAGGATCTTTGCCGGAAAATGCCCCGCCGCCATGCCTTGCCATGCCGCCGTATGTGTCAACAATAATTTTACGGCCGGTTAAACCGCAATCCCCAACTGGTCCGCCGATAATAAATTGCCCGGTTGGATTAATGAAATATTTAGTGCCTTTATGTAACCATTCTTTTGGCAGTACCGGCAAGATGATTTCATCCATCACCGCTTCATGCAGTGCTTTAGTGCTGATATCTGGTGAATGTTGTGTAGATAGCACCACCGCATCAATCGCAACCGGTTTGCTGTTTTCATAACGGAAGGTAATTTGGCTTTTAGCGTCAGGACGGAGCCATGGCAAGGTTTTATTTTTGCGTACTTCCGCTTGACGCTTTACCAATAAATGCGAATAGGTAATCGGTGCAGGCATATAGACATCGGTTTCATTACTCGCGTAACCAAACATTAAACCTTGATCACCTGCGCCCTGTTCGTGATTTTCAGAGTCATCAACACCCATGGCAATATCCGCAGATTGTTTACCAATTGCATTAAGTACCGCGCAGCTGTTACCGTCAAAGCCAATCTCACCGTTGTCATAGCCGATGTCACAGACAACTTTCCTCACTAATGCTTCTGTATCAACCCAAGCGTCGGTGGTTATTTCACCAGCTAATACCACCATACCGGTTTTAACCAAAGTTTCACAGGCTACGCGTGATTTAGGGTCTTGAGATAATAATGCATCTAAAACGGCATCGGAAATTTGATCTGCGACTTTATCAGGATGACCTTCTGACACTGATTCAGATGTAAAACTATAATTATTGCTCACGTCGATACCTACCTTTCCAATCAAATAAACAGATATGAAAAAGGCTGCCAATGCAGCCTTTTGTAAAGATGGTGGGCCCTGTAGGACTCGAACCTACGACCTGCCGATTATGAGTCGGACGCTCTAACCAACTGAGCTAAGGGCCCTTAAATTTTATGGCTTAATCATTATCCAGAAAACACCGCAATTGTTCAGAACGTGACGGGTGCCTGAGTTTTCTTAGAGCCTTTGCTTCAATTTGCCGAATCCTTTCACGGGTTACATCAAATTGTTTTCCTACTTCTTCGAGGGTGTGATCGGTATTCATATTAATACCAAAGCGCATCCTTAATACTTTTGCTTCTCTTGCTGTCAAGCCTGCAAGCACATTTTGGGTTGATTCCCGTAAACCTGCAAAAGTAGCCGCTTCAACCGGGGAAAGCACTTTAGCATCTTCGATGAAGTCGCCTAAATGTGAATCTTCATCATCACCAATTGGCGTTTCCATCGAAATCGGTTCTTTGGCAATTTTTAAAACTTTACGCACTTTATCTTCAGGCATCTCCATGCGTTCGGCCAACTCTTCCGGTGTTGCTTCACGACCCAATTCTTGTAAGATCTGCCGAGAAACACGATTTAACTTGTTGATCGTTTCAATCATATGTACAGGAATACGGATAGTCCGTGCCTGGTCTGCAATAGATCGGGTAATTGCTTGTCTTATCCACCAGGTTGCATAGGTTGAAAATTTATAGCCGCGACGATATTCAAATTTATCAACCGCTTTCATCAAGCCAATATTGCCTTCCTGGATTAAGTCAAGGAACTGTAAACCACGGTTGGTATATTTTTTTGCAATCGAAATCACTAACCTTAAGTTCGCCTCAATCATTTCTTTTTTGGCGCGTCTTGCTTTTGCTTCGCCAATAGAAACACGCCGGCTAATGTCTTTTAGGGCATTGATCGTTAGGGCGTTCGAAGACTCCATCTCCAGTAACACGTTGACTGCCTTTTTTATCTCGGCCTCATGCAGTTTCAAGTTGGCAGAAAATTCATGTCCAGCTTTTAGTAAATCTTCTAACCATTTGGAGCTTAAACTATTTTCGGTATAAGACTTAATAAATTGCTGACGCGGCATTTTGCATTGCTCAACGCAGACATCTAACAAAATTTTCTCTTGTTTGCGGATGTCCACAAGCACATTTGCCATCATGCTGGTCATTTGTTTAAAGTATTGCGGTGTCCATTTAAACACCAAAAAGCTATCTGCTAGTGCTTCATAAGCATCATCTGCTTTCGTGTGTGCGTAGCCATGCTCTTTTACGACAGCACATACCGCATCAAAATGCCGCCGTAGGCCTTCAACTTTCTCTTTGACCTCTTCGTAATCAAGGCCTTTATCTTCTATAATTTCATCAGTCTCGTTCGCTGTTGGTGGCAAGCTACCTACAAACTGCGCAGGATCTTCAAGATCGGCAAAGCCTGAAATTAAATCATTTAAGCGAATACCGCCTTCCTCGTCTGAAATCGCATCAAATGCTTCCAAAAAAGTCGCAACTACATTGTTCGAACGCGCCAAGGCTTTAACTACCTGCTGCAAACCGCTTTCAATACGCTTTGCGATTTTTAATTCATCTTCGCGGGTGAGTAGCTCCACAGAGCCCATTTCACGCATGTACATTCTAACTGGATCAGTGGTTCTACCAAACTCACTGTCCACTGAAGCTAACGCAGCTACCTCTGCTGCGTCCTCATCATCGCCGGAGGCGACGGCATCTTCCAGCAAGGTATCTTCATCAGGCGCAACCTCATGTACCTGGATACCCATATCATTGATCATGCCAATGATATCTTCTATTTGTTCGGGATCGACAATATCACTTGGCAGATGATCATTGACCTCGGCATAGGTTAAGTAGCCTTGTACCTTACCTTTTGCGATCAATTGTTTAAGCTGTGATTGCTGTTCTTGACTCATGATTTTCTCGTATTGTTATTCAGGCCGACAATCCCACTGAACAGTTAATTATAGTCTATTTTTTCAAAAAATCATCATTTGATCTGTTTAAAATCCATTTTTTTTAATGTTTCGCGCTCTAGGTCGCTCAGCGGCATTACTTTTGATTTTTCTAAGAGCTGTGCTACTTTATTTTCGTGTGCCTGTTTAAGCAGACCATTTAGGCCATCACAAAACACTTTTTCAATATTATCACCTGGGTTTAATACTGATAATGAAGCAAGTGTTACAACAGATTTGTAGTCTGCTGAGTTACGAAAGGCTTCAATTAGAATTGCTGCATTAGCCGAATTACTGGCCTGCGTTGTTGTGATGATTTGGATAATTTTTCGCAATAGATCTAAACCTGGAAAATCCAGAGTGTCCCATTCTATGTTGCGTTGTTCAAGTATGCCTATCAAACTTGGATTCTGTAATAGTAAAGCAATTACAGTGCGAGCTGTTGACAGTCGGCCTTTATCTTGGGTTCTTATGTGGCTTTTGGGTCTGTTTGTGCTATTTACATAAACTTTGGGTGAGGTAACAGGAATGGGTGGATTATTTTGAGTAGTCAGGCCGGAAAGCTCTTTAAGTCGAGTAAACATCATGTCTCGAAAAACACCCTCTGGTAGTTTATTCAAAAACGGCTTGGCGGTTTCGACTAATTTTGCCCGCCCCTCAATGTCGGTTAAGCTTGTCGATGCTGACAATTGCTCGAAAAAATACTCAGAAAGTGGCTGGGATGAAGCAATCCGTTCGGTAAAGCAGTTTTTCCCCTCTGCTCTGACCAATGAATCAGGGTCAACCCCTTGAGGTAGCAACATAACCCTTACTTGCCGCCCTTCCTTCAAGCTTTCAAAGACTATATCCATTGCTCGCCAAGCGGCTTTTCTACCTGCGTCATCGCCGTCAAAGCAAAATACTATTTCTGATGTATATCGAAACAGTAAGTCTAAATGAGCTTTTGACGTTGCGGTGCCAAGGGTTGCGACGGCATAGTCAATGCCTGCTTGCGCCAAAGCAATAACATCCATATAGCCTTCCACAATCAAGATTCGGGCTGGGCGGGCGTTATTGGCTAGCAGTTCAAAAAGTCCATAAGCCTCTTTGCCTTTTTGGAACACGCTTGTCTCAGGGGAGTTCAGGTATTTCGGTAAGCTGTCATCCAGCACTCTGGCGCCAAAACCCACAACTCGTCCACGTTTGTCTCTGATTGGAAACATCAAGCGCCCGCGAAAGCGGTCATAATGCTTGCCGTCTTTAACAATCACTAAACCGGCATCCAATAATGCGGTTTTAGAAAAGTGACTTTCCAAAGCCTGCCATTCATCATTTGCATAACCTAGCATAAAACGTTTGGCAAAATTCCCGTCGATGCCGCGTTTTTTCAAGTAAGCCACTGCTTTCCTAGCTGCCGCAGAAATATGTAGTTGCTCTGCGTAAAACTCAGCACTCCGTTGCAACACCGTATAAACGGCCTGTAAATCTTGCTTGTTGGTACTTGAAGTCTCTGTTGCGTTTTCCCGGACAACCGGAATGCCCGCAAAAGCAGCAAGATCTTCTATAGCTTCAACAAAATCCAGATGATTAAAATCCATCAAAAAACTGATGGCATTACCGCCAGCGCCGCAACCGAAACAATAATAAAATTGCTTGTGGCGATTAACCGAGAAGCTGGGTGATTTTTCAGTATGAAAGGGGCAGCGGGCAACATAATTGCTACCCGTTTTTTTTAGTGGGACATGTGCATCGATTAGTTCGACAATATCGACCCGTACTAACAGGTCATCGATAAAAGTAGGTGGAATTTTACCGGACATGCAGTGCCCCGAGCAACGCTATGCGGGAAGTGCAGCCTTGATCTTGGCACTCACTATTGACATATCTGCACGGCCTTGCATTGGCGACTTCAATAAAGCCATGACTTTACCCATATCTTTAATCGAGGTTGCACCGGATTCCAGAACTGCGGCTTGCACCATTAAATCAACTTCGGACTCCGATAAGGCTTGCGGAAGATAATCCAAAAGAACGGCAATTTCAGCTTCTTCCACTTTGGCTAAATCCTCCCGTTGTGCGTCCCGATACTGACGAATGGATTCGCGCCGCTGTTTAAGCATTTTATCCAACACCACAATCACGCGCTCGGTATCGAGCGTAATGCGCTCATCTATCTCAACTTGCTTTATGGCAGCCAGAATTAAACGGATAACACCTAAACGAAATTTTTCGCCACTTTTCATGGCGATTTTCATATCTTCCTTGATACGGTCTAATAATAACGTCATAACTTTTATTTATTACAGTTGTGGGCGACCACGACGTAAGTTTTTCAATGCATAACGTTCGCGCGCTAATTTTTTTAAATGACGTTTTACCGCTGCCGCACCTTTACGTTTACGTTCTGCGGTTGGTTTTTCATAAAACTCACGGCGACGGACTTCTGACAAAACACCTGCTTTTTCACAAGAACGTTTGAAACGACGAATAGCAATATCAAATGGTTCGTTTTCTTTTACTTTTACTGACGGCATAGTTAATGACCTAAAATGTTGATAAACTCTTTAAAATATATGGAATTTTAAAATTCCAAAGCAAATAGAACTCTTAATTATACCTTTACTTATTTAAACTTTCAAAAACTTAATGTACATTCTTGGCGTAGAAACCTCTTGTGATGAAACTGGCGTGGCAATTTATCATGCAAAAAAAGGCTTAATTCATCATGTTTTATACAGTCAAATCAGTATGCACCGTGAATATGGCGGGGTTGTACCTGAATTGGCCTCGCGTGACCATATTCGTAAATTAATACCGCTTATTAAAGAGACGTTAGCCATTAGTCATTTAAAATCCTCTGACATTAATGGCATTGCCTATACGGCGGGCCCAGGATTAGTTGGGGCACTTTTGGTGGGTGCTGCAACCGCCCGCAGCATAGCTTGGGCTTGGAATATTCCTGCGATTGCCGTACATCATATGGAAGGTCATTTGTTGTCACCTATGCTAGAAGATAATCCGCCTGCTTATCCGTTTATTGCTTTACTCATTTCAGGGGGGCACACGCTGCTGGTTAAAGTAACTCGGGTGGGTTGTTACCAGATTTTAGGGGAGTCGCTGGATGATGCTGCGGGAGAGGCATTTGACAAAACCGCTAAAATGTTAGGATTGGAGTACCCCGGCGGCCCTATGTTATCGAAATTAGCTACCCAAGGTGTGGCACGATTTAAATTTCCTCGCCCGATGACTGACCGGCCGGGTCTGGATTTTAGCTTTAGCGGCTTAAAAACCTTTACCCTAAATAAATTACAGGAAACTGCCCAAACCCCTCAAGATAAAGCTGATATCGCATACGCCTTTCAACAGGCGGTTGCTGAAACGCTCAGTATAAAATGTCGGCGTGCTTTGGAGGCAACGCAGCTTAAAAATTTAGTGGTAGCTGGTGGGGTGAGTGCGAATCTACGAATCAGGGCAACGCTCACTGAAATGACCGATAAAATAAACGCTAAAATTTATTTTCCACGCCCTGAATTTTGCACTGATAATGGCGCAATGATAGCGTATGCTGGATGCCAGCGCTTTCTAGCCGGAAAGCATTGCAGCCTCGAAATTATCGCAAAGCCACGTTGGCCGATCAGTGATATTGCCGATATTTCGACAGTGAGTTATTGATTGAATTCACTCTGTTAACCTAGGTTTGAATTAATCGTTTCAGTGGAGTAATGGTGCCAATTTACAGATTGCTAAAACTCTGAAAACCTTTGCTTTAGTCAAGCTGATCGCGTTATTATGGATACGAGGATGTTTTGATACCCCTTGATTAAATCCCCCAAAGCCTATGATTTCCGAGAGATTTCAGTAGGGCGCACTAGCTGTTATCTATTTTCCGTGTAGTTTCATTCCGAACAGCACTGCTTGTTTTCAAAAACCAAGTTATTAATTGCAGGACTTATGTTAATGAATAGTATTAAAAAATTATTACCGCGATTGTGTTTATCTTTACAGGTTAGGCCAGTTTTAGCTTGGGTGCTACTGAGTAGCATGCTCAGTGGCTGTCAACATTTTCCTTCCCTGTTTCCGGAGGATTCAAAAGTTATTAGCCCAGCAACCGGTGAACAAGCTTTAATTGATAAGCATGAATTTACGCTTGCCAAAGATCAAGCGCTGCTGGGTAAGCTGGCAACCATGATCGTACAGGAAAATGACACTTTGCCCGATATTGCGCGGCATTTTGGCCTAGGGTATAACGACATCAGTATGGCTAATCCGGGTATTTCTCCTTGGACGCCAGTGGTTGGTAGTCAGGTGCTTTTGCCTTTACAGTTTATTTTGCCGGACACTCCGCATATGGGAATTACCCTTAATTTAGCAAATATGCGCCTGTTTTATTATCCCAAACAAACGCCGGATAAAGTTTTTACCTATCCGGTTGGCATTGGTCGGGATGGATGGAATACGCCTACCGGTTTACTGAAAATTATTTCTAAAACCGCTAACCCCAGTTGGAATGTGCCAGAGTCCATTCAACGCGAACATGCTCAAAAAGGGGATGTTTTGCCTGCCGTAGTGCGCTCTGGCCCGAATAATCCTTTGGGTGAATATGCCATGCGATTGACCGTTCCACGTTACCTGATCCATGGCACGAATAAACCTTATGGTATTGGTATGCAGGTTAGTCATGGGTGTGTGCAATTGTATCCAGAGAACATTGAGGCGTTATTTGAAAAGACCTCTGTCGGGACGCCTGTCCAGATCATTCATCAACCCTATTTGACCGCCTGGCATGAAAATATGTTGTATCTTGAAGCAAACAAACCCTTACAAAATGCAAAACGCTCTAAAGAGCAGATAATTAAGCAATTACGGCGGGTAAGCGCTAAACAACATGCTAAGGTTGATTGGCAAAAAGTTGAACGGGTAATTGAGCAGGCCGATGGAATTCCAACGCCTGTTTTAGAAAACAGTCCGGATGTCAGCGAGATTGCTAAAAACGCTTTGTTACTAAAACATCCTGAGCGTTTGAATTATCAACCGATCATAGAAGCGATAGAAGCGGATGATTGGGCTATACGGGTCGCTGATTTTAAGGACGAATTGAAAGCGCAGCAATTAGTGACGATGTTAAACCATCAGGGGCCGATTATTCCTGCGCGTAAGGTTTTGAAGGATAATGAATTTCAGGTGATCGCCGGGCCTTTTAAAAACAAAGCCGAGGTTTTAGCGGTCGCTAAACGCATTCGCATGGACTTTGAATTAAAAGCCGAACCCTTGAAACCTGGGCAAATTTTAGTGAATTAAGTTGCCATGCTGCAAAAGTTACCCTTAAAACTGTATAGCACTTCTCAAATCAGAGAGTTGGAGCGGCTTGCTATTTTAGAGGGCACGACCGGTTTTGAATTAATGACAAGGGCTGGGGAAGCTGCTTTTAAAGTTTTACGGGAGCGGTGGCCGAATGCCCGGTCCTTTTCGGTATTCTGTGGGGCTGGAAATAATGCCGGGGACGGTTATATTGTTGCCCGGCTGTTAAAAGCCTCTAGGTTAGCGGTGCGTGTCTATACTGTTGCCGAACTGGCAGACTTAAAAGGGGATGCTTTACTGGCTTACCAAGCTTTTTTGATTGAGCAAGGGCAAGTGCAAAGGTATAACGCAGCTGAAAAAATCGTTGACGATATTGTGATTGACGCTTTGTTTGGCACTGGTTTGTCCCGTTCTGTCAGTGGTTTATATGCAGATGCTATTCAGTCTGTTAATGCCAGTGGTAAGCCGGTATTAGCCATTGATATTCCCTCGGGGATTAATGCGGACACCGGTGCGCTAATGGGGACAGCGGTTCGTGCAGAATGCACAGTAACTTTTATAGGCTTAAAAAAGGGCTTATTTACCGGAGAGGCGCCTGAATATTGCAGTGATATTTCAGTTGCAGGGTTAGATATTCCTGCTGCTTTCTATGAGCGTTTTAGGGATGTCCTTACCCGTGTTGAGCATAAACCGCTTTTAAAACGGCACCGTTGTGCGCATAAAGGCTCAAACGGTCATGTTTTGGTTGTTGGTGGTGCCTGCGGTTATTCCGGGGCTATTTTGTTGGCAGGGCAAGCGGCCTTAAGGGTTGGCAGTGGTTTGGTTAGTTTGGCAACGCGTCTAGAACATGCCGGATTTATTAACCTTAATGTGCCTGAATTAATGAGCCATGCTGTAGAAGCAGCTGAGCAATTATCGCCATTATTGGCTAGAGCCAGTGTCGTGGTTATTGGTCCTGGGCTAGGTCAAACGGACTGGGCGAGACGGTTGTTAGATGAAGTATTGGGGATATCAAAACCATTGATTATCGATGCTGATGCTTTAAACTTATTGGAAGACGCTAATGTAACAGCGGGAAGTCATTCTAACTGGGTACTAACGCCCCATCCAGGTGAGGCAGCGCGCTTGTTGAACACTACCAATTCACTCATACAACAGGATCGCTTTGCTGCTGTGCGTGCTTTACAGGTGCAGTATGGCGGTACGGTTGTTTTAAAAGGAGCGGGCACCTTAATTGCGGATTCTGATACTATCGCATTATCGACTACCGGAAATCCAGGTATGGCGAGCGGCGGTATGGGCGACGTATTAACGGGCGTGATTGCGGGGTTATGTGCACAGGGGTTGGATCTATCGGAAGCGGTGCAGCAGGGTGTGTATATTCATGGTGCAGCGGCAGATAACGCCGCCCTCGCGGCTGGCGAGCGTGGCTTGGTGGCAAGTGATTTGTTGCCTTATCTGCGGCAATGGGTTAATTAATGACGCTTTTTTTGAAAGATACCTCAGCAACCGAGCAGTTCGGCGCGCGTTTGTGGGCAACATTACCCCATAAATGTTTAATATTTCTGCAGGGTGATTTAGGGATGGGTAAAACCACGTTAGTGCGCGGTTTTTTGCGTGCCGCAGGCTATACCGGGCCGGTTAAAAGCCCTACCTATGCATTGGTCGAGGAATACACAGTAGGTGCACGACAGGTAGTGCATTTTGATTTATACCGTTTGGTAGATCCTGAAGAATTGGAAGGAATTGGTATTCGGGATTATTTTGAGCATGAGAGCATCTGTTTTATCGAATGGCCGGAGCAAGGGATGGAGTTACTGCCGGTGCCTGATTTAATATTGCAATTTTGCGCAGAGCAGGCTGGACGCACTCTGGCAGTAAATACTATCAACCCGTCGTTAAAAATTTAGTTTGGTGGCGTGATAAAACAAAGAGATATTGCTATACTTTAAAGTGGAATATAGCTCTTGAGGGTATTGAAATGCGGAATGTATACTTGGCTTTTGTTTTTATTGGGTTACAAAGTGTTGTTGGATGGGTTTGTGCGCAGACTTTAGCGGTTAATTCCTTACGTTATTGGACTCAGCCTACTACGGCGCGATTAGTTTTAGATACGACATCTGCTCCTGAACAAAATATTGTTTTGCTACAAAATCCTGCGCGCTTGGTTATTAATCTTAAAAAAGCACGATTGCAGAGCGATCTGGGACAGCCCTCAGGTGCAAACGCATTTTTTACAAAATTTTCTACAGCTTTAAATCGTAACGATAACTTAAGTATTATTGTTGGCTTGAAAAAAAATGTTACTTTTAAAAGCCTGACGTTGAAGCCGAACGATTTATATGGCCATCGCTTAGTCATTGATTTATACAATGTTGATCCAGCGCTGCTTGCAGCCAAAAGCCAGTCATCCACAAATGCCATTGTTAAAGGCAGCAATAACTATAATGTTAATGTCACGCAAAATTACCCAGTCGAATTCCCTTCTAAAGCCAGCACAAAATTGACTGGGCTAACAGCGGCCAATTCAGCAGTAAGTCCTCGTAATCCCGCTACGCCAAATATGTTGGATGTGACAAATAAACAGGATAAACCTGTAATGATTGGCAGTAATAATCAATTGTTAGTGGCTAGAAGAAGTCCTTCAAAGCCATCAAAAGAAATTATTATTGCAATCGATGCAGGTCATGGGGGTAAGGATCCGGGATCTCATGGTGCGGCTGGGACTGAAGAAAAGCGGGTGGTGTTTGAAATAGCTAAAAAATTGGAAAGATTGATTGCTCAAGAACCTGGCATGACCCCGGTTATGGTGCGTAAGGGCGACCAGTTTATTAAGCTTAGACAGCGTATGAGAATTGCGCGGGCGGCTAAAGCAGATTTATTTGTTTCTATTCATGCTGATGCGTTTAAAAATTCGGATGTTAAAGGCGCGTCGGTATTTACTTTATCCAATCGTGGCGCTACCAGTGAGGCTGCACGATGGCTGGCGAACAATGAAAATGCTGCTGATTTAGTGGGTGGGGTAAGTTTGGACGATAAAGATGATATGTTGGCTTCAGTGTTATTGGATTTGTCGCAAACCGCTACGACAGAGGCCAGTGGTAATGTCGCCAGAAAAATATTGGCTAACTTTAAAGGTATTAATCCCTTACATAAATCAGCCGTGCAAAAAGCGGGTTTTATGGTGTTGAAATCACCGGATATACCCTCTATTTTGGTTGAGACTGCCTTTATTTCCAATCCTGAAGAAGAGTTAAAATTACGCAGTAGCGCACATCAGGCGAAAGTAGCCAGAGCGATCTTTAATGGCATTGTAGGCTATTTTAAACAAAATGCCCCCACTACTGTCCCTACTACTCGTATAGCAGAAGCCGCGTCGTTTGGGAATGTCTAAAGCGCCTAGTTAAGTTAGTAATGCGTTATCATCATGCTTGTCTGGGGTGGCTACTAACTTTTAAAGTTATGGTAAGCTATCCTCTATAGAATATTGGACGGTGTTGCCGGTGAATGTGATTGCGGGTATTCACCTTTCCACCTGTCTCGCATCACTATTTAATTGCACTTATGTATAAAAAGATAATCCCTGTTTTGATGCTTACTATCTTTCAAATAGGGTGCGCGGAACGTTATGTTTATCAGGAACCGGCGCCTATTCACCGTAGCCGTCCCCCGGTTTTGGTTCGAAAAGCCCCTCAAACTATAGAAACTTATAAATATCCTGATGAACCGGCTATGGAGCCACAGCGGGAAATCAAAGAAGAGACAATAAACGATAACCCGCTTCCTGATGTTACCTCAGAAACAGCGGTGCCCGACGCAACTGCAACGGATAATTTCGAAGCAATTCCAACTACTGATCCTGAGGTAGCTAGCCTTCCACCAAAGCTTGAAGAGCCAGTGATGCCGCCCGTTTCTATGGCGGGTTTTTCACCGGCGACTTTATCTTTAGCAACGGAAGCCGATCAAAATATTCAGTCAGGCCAATATGAGTCAGCCGGGGTCAAAATCGAGCGGGCGCTACGCATTGATCCACGTAATGCCGTGTTAACCTATAAGCTCGCTCTGGTTAGGCTAAAACAAGAACAACCGCGTTTAGCAGAGGATCTTGCTAAAAAAGCAGCATTATTAGCTGGTAATAATCGGGATCTGAAAAAACGCAGCTGGTTGTTAATTGCTGAATCAAAACGAATGCAGAATGATGCCGATGGTGCCCAGAAAGCGGAACAAAAAGCCATGCAATTTTAATGAGGGTGTTTTTAACTTAATCTAAGCGTATTCCATTCACTTATCTATTAAGATCGATAAAATTTTGTGAAGCGGTTCATGTTTTTACTAATCTATAATGCATGGGCTTTAGAAAGCACGCTATTCTTAAGAGGTTATATGATAAAATGCCGCCCTTCAAAAATAGCCGAAGCTGAACCTCGTGTTGGTTATTAAATTCTCTGCAACGCATATATTAAAAGTTGTTTTTACTTGTATTACCCCCCAACAAATAAATTGAAATGAACATTAGGATTTTATTCGCTTTTTCAGCGCTATTGTCGGCTCTTGCCAACAATGTTTATGCCGCACATTACACGCTGCCAGAAAATAGCACGGATACGGTAGTCACAGAGTTTCCGGATGATGTGCCGTTAACGCGTGCAGACAAAGACGAAACCTTGTTGGATGTTGCGCGCCGCTATAGTTTGGGGCAAACTGAGATACTGAGGCTTAATCCTGAACTGGATCGCTGGAACGTCAAAAAAGGTGAAATTGTGCGCATTTCCAATAAGCGGATTTTGCCTGATACACCGCATGATGGTATAACTTTGAATATATCAGAATACCGTATGTATTATTACCCCCCCGCGATACCCGGCCAACCCCGTCAAATTATGTCTTATGCTCATGGCGTAGGACGTCAGGACTGGAAAACCCCGTTGGGGAAAACCAGCGTCGCCAAAAAAGTCAAAGACCCTTCCTGGCATCCGCCGGAATCGATTCGACGGGAACATGCGGCGATGGGTGACCCTTTGCCTGAGATTGTGCCACCCGGACCCCATAATCCCCTTGGCGCGTATGCCTTGTATTTAAATTTGCCCGGTGACTATCGTATTCACGGTACCGATATTGATAAAATATTCGGCATTGGTATGCAAATTACACATGGATGTGTGCGTATGTACCCGGAAGATGTTGAAGAATTATACAATCAAGTTTCTGTTGGTACGCCTGTCTATATAGTAAAGCAGCCGATTAAAGTAGGTTGGTTAGATAATATACTCTACATTGAAGCGCATCCTGATTTGGAAGGTGAAGAATTAACAGCTGTTGAGCGTTATAGTCTGGCCATGGAGTTAATTCAAAAGGCCAATAATCAGGTTGTCCCCGATATTAATCAAGCTGCTTTAGATGAGGCTTTAAAGAATTTGACCGGGGATCCTATTCCGTTATTTGAAAGAATACCTATGCCTGTTGAAGACATTGGGTCTGTTAATGCAGATGATCCATTAAATTCGACAGCACCGTTGAGCCAAAATGTACCCGAGCAGCAAGGGACTCCGATCAGGGCAAATGACCCTTCGGCATTGATCTCCCCCGTGCCTCAAGTATTGCCAATTAAAGCGCCAGTTAAAAAACAGCCTGAAAAAAAGCCAAGCTACCCAGCGAATAATTATTATTCCCCGCGAGCGCACGGCAACTCCATGTAATACTTCCTAAAGTTTGAAAAGCTATAATCCACCCTAGAATATGCCCTGGGGCGGATAAGTTTATTGCTAACCAGAGCGAGAACATTTCGTTTTAAAGCATATTCTGGTGCAGTCTCAGTTTCCGCTAAAACAGCCAACGCCCTGTAGCATAGCAGCTATGAACTCAAGCCTATCACATCAAGATTTATCAAAGAACGACTTTTGGGGATAACGTTGCGGCTATCAGCAAAGAACCGGCTTCTCTGCCTAAAGTCCTCTGTCAATCTTTAGCCGCTCTGGTTATCCTTATTTAAGCCAATGTCAGTGAGCCTGTCGGAAAGTAAACTCTGCCGTAACCTTGGTTATAGTGGTTGTAGGTTTTAACGCTTCAAAATTTGGGGCAATGGTCTTATGTTCCAGCATCCTTAGGTATTTTGGCTGGAAATTTAAAATCAAAAGACCAGTCTACAGATAACCGAAAAAAAGCTGCGGACAGCGTTATAATGGCACAATTTAATCTTTTATAGCCGCTGTTGCTCTGAGAACTCTAGTCAATGAAAATACTTAGACTGCATTTTAAAAACATCAACTCATTAGAGGGTGAGAATCAGCTGGACTTTAATCAGGTACCCTTGATAGATGCGGGGGTGTTTGCCATTACAGGGCCAAATGGGTCTGGTAAGTCAAGTATTTTAGATGTGATTACCTTAGCCTTGTATGGCGAAACTTTTAAATTTGATCGGCCGGCAGAGCATGTGATGACACGGCATACTGCCGCATGTTTTGCAGAGGTTGAATTTAGGGTGAATAACATGGATTATCGGTCCCGTTGGCAAGTTCAGCGCGAGCAGGAAAATGAGGCTGCCGCAATATTGCCTGCCAGTATGGTGTTAACCAGGTTGGCGGATGGGGAAACGGTTTTGGCAACGGATTTTGCAAAAGTAAGGGCTTTGGTAGCTGAAATTGTGGGGTTGGATTTTCGTAGCTTCACCCGGTCAACCTTATTAGCCCAGGGGGACTTTGCGGCTTTTTTGAACGCGTTGGACAGTGAGCGTTTAGATATTCTTGAAAAAATTGTCAGTACCGACATTTATGTTGCATATAAACAAGATGTCATTTCGAAAGAACAACAGGAACAAGCAAAATTAACGTCGTTACAAGCGGATTTAGCGGCTATCCCTTTACTGGATGCGGTTACGCAAGAAGCCCGCGAACATGATTTGGCTGATTTTAAAGCGCAGTTGTATGATTTTGAGCAAAATTTGCAGGCATTAACCCAGCAGATGTCCAGCTTACAAAGTTTGGCCGCGATTGAAGAGCAGCAGCAGCAAATGCAGCTTAAATATCAAACTTTACAAGGATCTTTGCAACAGATAATGGCTGATCTTCAGCGTATAGAGGTCGCTCAGCCAGCATTGGTTCTGCAGCAAGAAGTAATAGCTGTTGAAAGTCAACAGACGGTATTAGACGAAGATCAATTAACCTTAACACATTATCGTGAAGAACTTGCGCTACTTAAGGCACAACTTGAAGATTTAGGGGCCACTACCAACGCCGCAGACCGGGTTATGGATAGATCAGTAACTGAACAACAACAGTTGATTTCCGATCTTAGTTTTCAAGTGGAGCAAATAAATGCCGAAAATCATTCAGAGCAAACGTCTATCCAGATTTTACAAAACCAGCTCAATCAAAAACGGGCTGAAACATTAACGGTTAAGACTTGGTTGGAAAAGCATAACCAGGATGCTTCACTTTTGGAAGGATTTCCAGATCTAGGACAACTCAGAAAATTATCGGCTCAAATTGGTGATTTGAAACAACAGCAAAAATCCTCGAAACAAAAGAATGCCCAGCTAAAAACCAATCAGTCCGGGGTTCAGGCAATACTTAAACAAACCCCTGAGTTACAAAATCAATTAACTGCTTACGAAGCTGAATTAAAAAATTTATTAAAAGACCATCAACCGGAAGAGTTGCTGGCCTTAAGGGGAGAGCAACAGGAGCGGGTTAAGGACTTTAAAGAATTAATTCTTTTGGCGAAAATTCAGAGTCGTTTTAAAGAAAGCTGGCTGGTTCGATTAGGACTCGTGCGCCCACAGCAGGAACTGGATACGGCGGTTATTAACCAGCAATTGGATGAGCTTAGTAAGCGTTTGTTTATTGAAGAGAATATAAAAAAAACCTTGGAACACGCAGTGTTCAATGAATCCCTGTTGCGAAAAATGCAAACAGACCGGATACATTTGGTGAAACATGAGCCTTGTCCTTTATGTGGTGCTTTAAAACACCCTTTTTTCACCCATCCTCCGAGCATTGGCGATTCCAAACAAGCGTTGACCGATCAAACAGCGCGGGTGCAGATCGTTAACGCTAATGTTACGAAATTGCAGCAACAGTTAAAGGCGGCACAAAAACAAATTGACAATAAACAATTACGGGCAGACCGGCTAACTCGGATACAGTCTGAGTGGGCGACGCTCTGTAATCGTTTAAATGTAGCCTCCTCGGATTTGAATATCGACAAGATAGCACCTATTAAAAAATTATTGAATAAACAGTTGCTGGACTTGAAAGATATTGAGCGGGTCATTAAAGCGGTCAGCGAGTATCAGAAAAAAATTGCTGGCGTAAAAGCACAAATTGAAACCCAGGCAGTTTCATTAGCTCGCCTGCAGGGCAAAGTGCAAGAAATGGGTGTTATTTCTAATCCCCTTGAGGAGAGCAATGCTTTAAGTCAATCGCTAGCACAGTGCTTGGCGGAAGAAAAGCAGTTGTCACTGAAAGTAGCTGCCCAATTAACCCAACTGGGCGAAAAAATGCCCTCTAAAAGTAAAGAGGATGCTTTATTTGACCGTTTAAATAAACGTCGTCAGGATTATCAAACTTATTTATTACGGGATAAGAAACTTTTAGAAGAGATTGAGGTGTTGCAGCAAAAAATTAATACGAATCAAGCCGGCATTGCTGCGCAATCGCAACGATTGAAGGAATGCACCACTAAATTACAGTTAGAACAGATCAGCGGTTTACATTTAGCGCTGATTGAAAAACAAAAATTGATTAATGAGAAAGAATTAAAAATTGCGCAGTTAAAAACTCGGCAACAGTCAATGCAGCAAGTATTGCAAGCGCAGGCGGAAGAATTTGGTATCCCAAGCTATGCAGAATTGCTCCGGGTATTTCAATTATTACCGCAACAAGCCGCTTTGCAGCAAGAACAACAGGCATTAACCCTTCAAATTGAACAACACGCGCAGGCCTTAGAAAAAGTACTGGCTGAAAAGCAATCAGTGCAAGTGTTAGTCAATCCCGAGCAAAACCAAACTAGTTGTGAAGCTGAGCAACATAGTCTGCTTGAAAAAATGGAGATCACCCGACTGGAAGTACAACGTTTGGACGAGTTACTAACCAAACAAAATAGTCGGCAGGAAAAATATACGTTGACGCTTGATAAAATTGCAGAGCAACAAGTGCGTTATGAACAAGCGTGCGCCGAACTGCAACAAGCTCTGCTTGAGCAAGGTCATGCGTTTAGGCGCAAAGTCCAGCGTAAAACCGCAGATAAATTATTGACAAGAACCAATCAGATCCTCGAAAAAATCAGCGGCCGATTTTATGTGCGGCAAGGTGACAATGAACAGGGTTTAGCCCTTGAAGTTGAAGACACCTATCAACAAAATACCCGGCGTTTACCTAAAACCCTCTCAGGCGGGGAAAGTTTTGTGGTCAGTTTAGCTTTAGCGCTTGGGCTGTCAGAACTGGCCAGTAACGGTCAGGCAATAGAGTCGTTATTTTTAGATGAAGGCTTTGGCAACTTAGATGCGGAGGCTCTATATACTGTAGTTTCAACATTGGAAAACCTTCAAACCCAAGGTAAAAAAGTAGGGGTTATTTCACATGTTGACGGCGTACGTAAGCGCATTAAAACCCAGATTGAAATGACTAAAAAACCGAGCGGCTTAAGTGAGTTTAAGTTGTTGGTTTAAGAGTATTATGTCAATTTATTTTGTTTGTTTTTTATAAGCAATTAATTTATATAAGCTTTACAGCGTCGTTAATTCCTGCAGAACAAATCCAAACACTATAATAAAGCGAAGTCAATGCGACAATTTGCCGCATTGACTTCGCTTTTTTTTTTAATGATAAGCTCCCTCTCGCCTGCAATTCCATTTTGTTGTTTTGTTAAATCCCTTATGGTAGGCACGACATAATAAATGGAAAACACCTTCCCAAATACTTTCCCAGATATATTT
>JBEBJQ010000129.1:0-6645 GCA_040079795.1 Methylococcales bacterium | reverse complement strand
ATGTGTATAAGAGACAGAAATATTACGCACTGTAAAGCAGCTATAAGCATACTTCAAATTAAGTATGTTTTTGGAGGTTGCCAGTTTATATTTTTATGCTGTCATTTATTTCCACAAGTAAAATGCTATCGTACTGTGTACTCAATATCAATAAATTCAAATACCGCTTTTCAAAATAGTATCAAAACTTAAAAAACATTTATGAAAAAAGTTTACGCTCTTATTTTACCCTTTTTATTACTTACTTTTTTTTCCTTGTTCATCAATTCCTGCTCTCAAAAAACAGAACAGGAAGATGAAGAGAATGACGAATATGATGGCCCGGAAATGGCTGCCGAATTTCAATACAACCGCACAAAAAATCCTTTTACCGGAAAAGTAGACAGGCAAAAAATGTGGGAGGCTATTTTGCAAACACAGCAGTTAAAGGATCAAAATGCAGGCTCTTCAAATATTATTTCCGCATTGGCCTGGACGGAGAGGGGATCCTTTACAGATATTGTTGGACCGTCAAATGGTAATACAAGGCCGGGCAGCGGTGTAACCTCCGGCCGTATTAGAGCCGTATGGGCCGACTTAGCTGATCCAACAGGTAATACTGTTTGGGTAGGCGGTGTAGATGGCGGTATCTGGAAAACTACAGACGTTACTGCTTCTCCAGCCACCTGGACTTTAGCTAACGACTATTTAAGTAATTTGTCTGTTTCTGGTATTTGCCAGGATCCTACCAATACCAACACCATGTATTTTTGTACAGGTGAATCTTTTTTTAACGGAGATGCTGTTTTTGGCAATGGTGTTTTTAAAAGTACAGATCATGGTGTTACCTGGACGCTTTTGCCCAGCACCACCACTTTAACATGATGCTCTAAAATTTTATGTGATGCAGCCGGAAATGTTTATGTGAGTACGATTGGAATTTCTGTTGCAGTTGGTTTACAAAGATCTTCTAATGGAGGAACTACCTGGACAAGCATTAACCCATTTTCCACCACTTCACGTATTGTTGATTTTGAAATAAGCAGCACAGGTACCATGCATGTTAGTGCAGGTTTATCTTCTGGTGCAGGAGTTGGCGGTTACAGGTTCAATACCAATCCGGCAACTGCCACCGCTTCCAACTGGAGTTCTGCAACAACATTATTCACTTTTCCGGCAGGAAATAATACCCGTACAGAACTTGCCTGTGCAGGCAACACAGTGTATGCCGCATTAGGCAATACCAGCTCTCAAATAGATGCTATTGCAAAATCAATTGATGGTGGTGTAAACTGGACCACATCTACACTTACAGCAACAAATATTACCGCCTTAAACGGAGGAGGACAAGCCTGGTATGCTCAGGCACTAGGTGTTGATCCTTCCGATCCCAATAACGTTGTTGTAGGCAGTTTGAATCTTTTAAAATCTACCGATGGCGGTGTTACTTTTAATAAGATCAGTGAATGGGTGGGTAACACCGGGCAGTACGTACATGCCGATCAGCATAATGTAACCTGGTACGACAATGGTAATAAATTATTGATCGGCTGCGATGGTGGCCTTCATTATTCAGCTAACAAGGGAACAAATTTTGCTGATAAAAATAATGGATTAAGATTAAAACAATTTTATTCCGTTGCCATTCACCCTACATTAACTAATTATTTTTTAGCAGGAGCACAGGATAATGGTACGCATCAGCTTAACGGACCGGGCTTAACCAGTTCGGTAGAGGTAACTGGGGGCGATGGTGCTTATGTAGATATTGATCAGGATCAGCCACAGTATCAGTTTGGTGCATATGTATTTAATCAGTATAGAAGAAGTACTAATGGTGGTGCTACCTGGCAATCATTTAATTTCTCCAGTACTCTTGGCCAGTTTATTAACCCTTTTGATTATGATGATGCCGGCAACAGAATGTATGGCAGTTATGCAGCAGGCCAATACTTCCGTTGGGATGACCCACAAACAGCAACATCAGTTGCTGCTGCTACAACAGCAACAATTTCTATTGCCAGTTTTAATGGTGGTTCAGTTGCAGGAATATGTGTTTCTCCTTATACAGCAAACAGGGTTTACTTTGGTACCAGCAGTGGTCGTGTGGTTCAGGTAGATAATGCCCACACTGCAACACCAACCGATATAAATATTACCCCGGCAGGTATGTCTGGCTATGTTAACAGCGTTGTAGTAGGTTCCAGCGATCAAAATTTAATAGCCACTGTTACCAGTACAGGAGTTAGTAATGTTTGGGCTTCCGGCAATGGAGGCACAACCTGGACAGCATGCGACGGCAATCTGCCCGATGTGCCAGTATATTGGTCACTATTTCACCCTGATGATAATACCAAAGCATATATTGCTACCGAAGCAGGAGTATGGTATACCGATGCCCTTAACGGAGCAAGTACAGTGTGGGTACCGGAAACCACCTTCCCTACTGTAAAAACAGAAATGCTAAAATACAGAAGCAGCGACAGGCTTGTTGCAGCAAGTACGCATGGCCGTGGTATATGGACTGCAACAATACCTGCAGGTTGTACTTCTGCATCAATTACAACACAACCTTCTAACAGCACAGTGTGTGCAACCAACAATGCTACTTTTACTGTTGCTGGTACGGGTACAGGCTATCAATGGCAGGAAAGCATCAATGGTGGTGGCTCATGGACCAATGTTACCAACGGTGGTATTTATAGTGGAGCTACAACAATTACTTTAACGCTTACCGGCGTAACAGCGGGTATGAATACCTATCAATATCGTTGTGTGGCCACTGCAGCATGTGCCCCCACATCTGCTAACTCCAATGCAGCTGTTTTAACCGTTAATGCAGCCACTTCAATATCCAGCCAACCTTTAAACAGTGTTATTTGTGCAGGCACCACTACAAGCTTTAGTGTTACAGCTACCGGAGCTTCACTAACTTACCAATGGCAGGAAAGCACTAATAGCGGTGGCTCCTGGACCAATATTGCCAATGGGGGTGTTTACAGTGGAGCTACTACCATCAACTTAACATTAACTGGTGTATTAGCAAACATGAACACTTATCAATACCGATGTGTGATAAGCAGTGCCTGTACGCCTTTAAATTCAACTGCTGCAGTGTTAACAGTAAATGCATCACCGGCTGTATCAACTCAACCTGCTAACACTTCTGTTTGTGCAGGTAATACGGCTACCTTTAGTGTTACAGCCACCGGTGGTGGTCTTACTTATCAATGGCAGGAAAGTACCAATGGAGGTGGTGCATGGAATAATTTAACTAATGGCGCACCTTACTCAGGCGTACTTACAGCAACATTAACCATTACCCCAACAACAGTTGGTATGAGTGCTTATCAATACCGTTGTATTGTTAACGGCGCCTGCCCTGGTGCTGCTACATCCAATGCAGGTGTGCTTACCGTAGGTACAGCATTGTCTATTACATCGCAACCGCTTGGTTCAATAATTTGTGCCGGTGCAACTACCAGCTTTTCAGTAGCCACAACAGGTACTGTTATAAGCTATCAATGGCAGGAAAGTACAAACGGAGGGGGTACATGGAACAACATTACCAATAGCGGTATTTACAGTGGGGCCACCACAGTTAATTTAACATTAACGGGGGTATTAGCTGCAATGAATAACAACCAATACCGCTGTGTAGTTACCGGAAGTTGCCCTGTACTTAATTCAAACGCAGCAACACTTACGGTAAACACTGCTCCTAACATCACCTCTCAACCGGTAAACAATACCATTTGTGCAACACAAAGCAGTTCATTCACTGTTGCTGCAACAGGGACTGGTATCAGTTATCAATGGCAGGTGAGTAACGGAAGTTGTACTACAGGCACCACATGGACTAACCTTATAAATGGAGGTGTGTATTCGGGTGTTAACACTTCAACATTAACCATAACCGGTGCTCCAGCTACAATGAATGGCACGGCATACCATTGCATTATTAGTGGCACATGTGCACCTGCTGCAACTTCCAGTTGTGTCAGCTTAACGGTTAATACGCCGGTTAATATTACTTCGCAGCCAGTTAACTCAATATTATGTGCAGGTGCTAATACCACATTCAGCGTTGCTGCTACCGGTACTGCACCAACTTATCAATGGCAGGAAAGTACCAATGGTGGTACATCATGGAATAATATTACCAACGGCGGTATTTATGGAGGTGCAACAACCAATACACTAGCACTTACCGCAGTTACAGCGGTTATGAATACCTATCAATACCGTTGCATTGTTTCGGGTGCAACGGCTTGTGCTGCTGTAAATTCAGCCGGGGCTGTTTTAACAGTTAATACTGCACCTGCAATAAGTGTTCAACCAGTTGCAGGCACTACCATCTGTTCGGGTCAAAATACTTCTTACACTGTAACTGCAAATGGTACTGCATTAACTTACCAATGGCAGTTAAGTACTGATAATGGTGGCACATGGAATAATGTAACCAATGGAGGTTTTTATGCCGGCGCAACAACTTTCACACTAAACATTACAGCTGCAACTATTGCTATTAATAGTTATCGTTACCGCTGTACGATCGGCGGTACCTGTACCCCTGCTTTAAACAGCTTGGCTGCTACATTAACGGTTAACACTCCAATCAGCATTACCACAGCGCCGGCCAATGCCACCATTTGTGCAACAGGCACTACCAGCTTTAGTGCCGCAGCAACAGGCACTTCTCCTACACTTCAATGGCAGGAAAGTACTAATGCCGGTGCCACATGGACCAATATAAATAATGCCGGTATCTACAGTGGCGCAACCACCACTACTTTAACTTTAACCGGAGTTACTGCTGGTATGAATGGCTACTTATACCGTGCAGTTGTTAGTGGAACCGCTGTATGTAGTGCAGTTAATACTACCAGTGCAGCATTAACAGTAAGTGCACAACCTACTGTAACATTAACCGCCGCACCTTATACTAAACTATTACCCGGACTTACTACCACTATTACAGCCTCTGTTAATCCAGCAACAGGATTTACAACAGTATGGACAAGAAATGGCAGCCCTATAACGGTAACAGGAAATGCTGTAAATGTTTCTGTAAACGAATTGGGACTTTATACAGTAGTAGCCACAATCGGCTCTTGTGTTTCTGTTCCTGCATCAATTACAATTAGTGATTCGGCAAGTAGCAAATTGTTTATCTATCCTAGCCCTAATAACGGCAGGTTTACTGTTGCTTATTATAACCAGGGAGCCTCAAGCACTAAACAGATCGTTACTATTTACAGCAGTAAAGGCGAGAAGGTGTACAATAAAGAATTCCCGATTTCGCAGGCATACCAATTACATGATATTGATTTGAGAAGAAATGGAAGCGGTGTTTATTATGTTGTACTGAGTGATGCAAGCGGTAAAATAATTAAAAGAGGCGAAGTATTAGTTCGTTAAAAAACTGGTTAACATTACTCATCATTTTCAACTCCCGTTATAAAAACGGGAGTTTTTTATACCTGAAAGGATATTATTTTTTCATCAAAAAAATATAACTTCAGTTTATAATGATTATAAAAGTTGACGATAACATTACACTGGAAGTATTGGCTGATAAACATGCATCAGCATGTTTTAACCTCATCAATACTAACAGAGCCTATTGAAAAGAATGGCTGCCCTGGGTAGATAATATGCAAACAGGGGAGCATTTTAAAAGTTATATCGCCAACTGCCAAAAGCTATACCAGGAGGGCACTGATTTTGGATGCGTTATACTTTTTAATAATCAGGTTGCCGGACGTATCGGCATTCATCATATCAGTCACCCTAATAAAACAGGAGCTCTTGGTTACTGGTTGGGTGAAGCTTTTGCAGGTAATGGCAATATAACAAAATCATGCAAAGCATTAATTAATTACGGATTTGATGTACTTAATTTAAACAGGATTGAAATAAAATGCGGGACGGGAAATTATAAAAGTAAAGCCATTGCAGAAAAGCTACATTTTAAGCAGGAAGGCATTTTACAACAGGCAGAATTGGTAAACGATAAATTCATTGATCTCTTTTTATTTTCTATGCTTAAACAAGATTGGAGCAAACAATAATCTCAATCAGATTCTCATTTGTTGGGGTATCCACTTACATATTTATTCCCCCTTACATAAAACCGGTAAGGGTATGCCGCTGCTGCACCTGCACTTTCTATACCAATACGTTTACTTGTACCAATTTCGTTTTCATTAAAATTAATACCGGCATCAGCTATAAAAATTTTGCTACCCAGTAAATTTAAACCGGAGTGTTGTTTTAAAATACCCAAAGCTTTTCCTACATTGCCCGGGCCTTTAGTTAAAGTATTACCTGGTTTTAATTTGCCGGTACGTTGCAGCATAATATCAATCCCTTCCAAAGGTTCAACTGCTCTAATTAAAATGGCATCAGGCACATTTACTTTATTAGATACTACATTAAACAAATGATGCATGCCATAACAAATATAAACATAGGCTATGCCCGGTGCTGCATACATATGTTCGTTACGGGAAGTACGCTTTCCTCCAAATGAATGAGAAGCTTTATCTGTAAGGCCGATATAAGCTTCCGTTTCTACAATTTTACCCGAAGTGGTAACGCCATCAAACTTTGTAATTAATATTTTACCTAATAAGTCTTGGGCAATTTGCACCACATCTTCTC
>JBEBJQ010000034.1:0-38928 GCA_040079795.1 Methylococcales bacterium | reverse complement strand
GCCAATAATCCAGTTCCTAAACCTACCCACCACCCACCAACCAAACCGGCAAGCAGGGCAAAAGTATCACGAAACCCGACAATCGCCTGGTTTTTATTAAGTGTGGTAAGCGTCGTTGTGGATAAACAACCGGTTACATCAAGGTGATGGGGATCAATTGGAACCCCGCCAAGTGTGCCGGAAACCGCAAATAAGCCAAACACGCAGATCAAAGTAAAACGATAGCGCCAGTTGGAATCAACCAGCTGTATCGACCGGCGAACCCATTGGAAGCGAATGGAAATAAACGCCACCATTAGCACCACAAACAGGCGCGGTAATAACATTTTTATCAGATAAAACCAATCCGACCAAATAGGTACATCCCATAAATCCATACTATTGTCCGCAAAAGTTTAAAGACCGGGTTTTCACCTAGGTCACACCCCACCCAAAAAATCCAGCAAGGTCTCGGCTGCAATCTGATGCCCACGCCAACTCCAGTGCGTATCGTCAGGCAAATAAACGTCAAGTTCACCAGCCCTGATCGCTGCTTGCAATGGTGTATCCAGACGAGGAACAACGTTTGGAAGGCGACTGGCTACAGCATCGATAAAACTGATCCGCTGCAAATTTTGATTACTCAAAAAATCTTCATAAGCTGTAAGTTTATCGGGCGCAATCAGCATCACAAAACGGGTTTTACCGTTGGCTTCAATCTGCTGCCGCGCCTGTTCAATTTCACAAACCATTTTGTCCAGCGTAGCCGCGTTCCAATGTTGTTTTAAACGCTCGCCTTCAAAAGTCAACAAAGTGCGGGTGTTCCGGCTGGAAAAAGGCGCTGCACGGATAAGTTGATTTTCATCGGTATTGGTAATTTCAAAGTCAAATACCTTGCGTAAAAAATTTCGCCACAGGTATTTTTTAGTATGGCTAATTAGCTCCCCCAATTTTTCAACCTGAAGGCCGGTTGCCCGCTCAATCCAGGTCACTCGCTTAGCTAATAAATGCGCCCAGTTAATCGGCTTAGCTATTTTACTTATTGTATGGCTTTGGATAACTTTAACATTCGCTGCTCCGGCTGCTGGGCATTGTGTAGCATTATTGATCAAATTCAGCACACGCTCCGCCACCTCATAAATAAAAATCCGGGGAGGATTTTGTTGAAAAACCGGATTATTGAGCACTTGCTTAAAACTAACCCCACGTCTCAAACTTAAAACCATGACCGATTTATCGGTAGCCGCAGCGAGATAATTTTGCCACTGATAGGGCTGATATAAATCTGTAAAAGAGTCTCCCAGAATCACAATATCATGGTAACGGTCATAATTATCGCGGTCATAAAGCGGCTGAATGAATGCTTGCTGGGGTTTATTCCAGCCGTAATCCCGCTCGGCGTACCCCCCATTGCGGACTAACCAGGCTTCGTTGCTATTCCCATTATTAGGCTGCAAATAAAGCCCAAAGGCAATCAATCCTGCCATTGACGACAAAACCATAGCCAGCAAAGCGGCGACAAAACGGCGATGAGGATTAGAACTGGAAGTAGAGGAAATCACTCACCTTGCCTATTTCAGTCAGCGCATATAACAAAACAACGCTAATGACTAACAAATTTCCGAGGGTAGGTTGCCATTGATAGCGGGAAATTGCTGCAACCTTATCCAGAGTAGGAGAAAAACGGCACATGATTTGCTGGGTATTGGGTGTAAACCACACCAACGCCCAGAGCGCCAAAATCAAGCAACCTTGACCATACTCAGGCACCCCGGCAAAAGTAATACCCCCTTGTTGTAGGGTCTTAATCAAGCTTAAGGGCAATATATTTTGCCAACTAACGGGTAATGTTACTCCCTGAAAGCCAGTCATTGCATGCAGAATATTAACTGCCGCATCAACATTTTCTGCACGAAAAATAACCCACGCGATCACAACCGCTAAGAACGTCAAGCATCTACCCAGCCAACGCCCGGTTACACTGCTACGGGTTAAATCTTGGCCTAAAAATAGCCTAAGTTTCTGCCAGGCATGGTTAATCACCAGGTAAATGCCATGCAAGCCACCCCAAACAATAAACGTCCAAGCGGCACCATGCCACAACCCGCCCAATATCATGGTGATTAATAAATTAGCATAACGTCTAATAGCACCTTTACGACTACCACCAAGCGGGATATACAGATAATCTCGTAAAAACCGCGATAAAGTCATGTGCCAGCAGCGCCAAAACTCAATAATATTGACTGCCTGATAGGGCGAATTAAAGTTGCAGGGCAATTTGACGCCAAATAAGCAGGATAATCCAATAGCCATATCTGAATAGCCCGAGAAATCAAAATAAAGCTGGAACGTATAAGCGAGTGCGCCACCCCATGCCCCCCAAAAGCTCAACACCTCACCCTGTAAAGCTGAGCTAAAGAGTGGGTTGGCGAAAGTCGCCGCCCCATCAGCCAGCACGACTTTTTTAAACAACCCTAAAGCGAATAACGTGAGGCCTACCGACAAATTTTCCCAGTGCAGGCGAAAACGCTCAGGGTTTGCAAATTGCGGCATCATTTCATGGTGATGCAAAACCGGGCCTGCAATAAGATGCGGGAAGTAGGTTACAAAGAGACTGTAATGAATAAAGTTGGCTTCCCTCACTTCCCCCCGATAGGCATCCACCAGAAAAGCAATTTGGGTAAAGATAAAAAATGAAATACCCAGCGGCAAAACAATGCTTGGGAGCTGCCCATCAAAACCGACCCACTGTTGAAGGATATTAACCAAAAAATGGGCATACTTGTAATAACCCAAGACCAAAAGGTTACCGCCAACTCCAAAGGCTAACAGGGTTTTTCTGAATTGCTGCTGGTTGCGCGCTAATGCGCGGCCAAGCGTAAAATTGAACAGGATAGAAGCCAGCAGCAAAAAAACATAGCGAGGACTCCACCAGGCATAGAAAAATAGGGAACAAAGCAACAGCCACAAACCGACCAGATTTTGGCGCTTCAGACTTAAATAATAAAAACCGGCAAAGGCAATCGGCAAAAATCCAAAAATAAACGCATAAGAATTAAATAGCATGGCTTAATTAAAGGATTAATCCACGTCAACAATAACTACAAGATGACCTGTTCAACAAATTCCGTGACGAATCCTGCACTGTTGGAACAGCGTATTTTAAGTTGGTGCTGCCCAATTGCGATGCCGGACAGCAGCAAGGTAAACCCTGAAAATTTCCACTCGTTCCGTTGCAAACTGGCCGCTACATCACTCCGGATAGACCAGTTGATGCTATCAATTGCCCAGGGCTGACCGTCGACCAATACCGCAAACCCGGTTAACGGCGAACCATCCACATAATCGGCCGCCCAGCCATTGATAATAACTTTATCTGCTTCCACAGCAACACCATCAATGTGCCCTTCGGGTGCGCGACGGGTACTGTCTGACTGCTTAATGGCATTGCGTCTCTGCCATATAGTGAGCAATAACTGCGCATCGTTAATAACCTCCGGATCAACAAGACCGAAGATATGTTGTCTTTCAAGCTCATTTAAAGGGTATTCAGCGTGTCTGGTCATCCAAAACTGCAACAATTGTTCGGCTGACAAGATGCGCCCATTACTTTGTGAGCAATTTTTGCAAAAAGGCAATTGCTGGCGTTGGTCAAGGCGTAACAAATGCCTAATTTCATTCATTTTGTCGTTATTCAGTAACGCATCAAAATTAGAATTTTGAATGTCGCCGACATTAAATTCTTCATTAAAGACATTACAACAGGGCTGCGCTTTTCCGGTGACTGCAAAGTACAAGCTGTCTTTTTCGACAAAATGACAGCCACCAAATACTTTCTCAGGTTTATTACTGGTAATAGGCAGGATTTCATTCCCTGAAAAATCAATCATCGGCCGCTGATTAACAGCAATATGTAATGGTTCGAATAATTTAAGGTAGTTATCATGTACTTCTTCAGCACTGGGAATATACCCATCCCAGCCCTTTAGCTCTTCCTCTTTAGGCACAACACTACAGGTTGAAAGCTTTAAATCGGGTCTTTTAAGGGCTGCCTGCCCTGAAAAATGCGTGATATTTTCAATCACTTTATCGTAGTGATTACCGCGTAAAAATTCAAAACTGGCTTTATCGCCAAAGCCATCGAAGGAAAAAGTCAGGTCAGTCACTACCGGAACTTCAAGCAATGCTGCAACCTTTTCACCCTTTAACAGTGAGGCGTTGGTATGCAAAATGACTTTACGTTTAAATTTAGAATGCACCCGATTAAGGATTTCAAAGCACTCGCGTAACTTTGGGTGCGCCAAAGGTTCGCCAAAATGCACCAACCAAATGGTTTTAATGCTATCGTTCGCCTCAATTTCAGTGACCAATTTGTCCAATAGCTCCAGTGAAATAAATTCCCAGACACTTTCCTCCCGGTATAGCGGCACCGGACACATTTGACAAGAGAAATTACAGCCCTTGACAAGCTCAATGCCAATTTGCTGCGGTTTAAAACGCTTTTGAAGATTCATGGTTGTTAATGACAAAGGGATAGGTATCAATGAAGAGCGGTTATAAAATGCAACCTTTCTTGAAAAGATTAAACAAGTATTACACTCTGCAAAATGAGATTTTAAAAAGAGTTTACTGAAGCACCCACTAACTCATTGCTGGCTAAGTAATTACTGCACTGGGATAAGACCCCAAAATTTTCAGCATATTGACACTGTTTCTGAGCGATTGCAGGGCTTTAGCGACCTTTTCATCCTCGCAGTGCCCTTCAATATCAATAAAGAATACATACTCCCACAAACCTTGGCGGGAAGGTCTGGATTCAATATGCAGCATGCCAATGCCATATTCAGCAAAGGGTGCTAATATTTTATACAACGCGCCGGGCTGATTGCCGGTTGAAATAAGCAAAGAGGTTTTATCCTGTCCGGTCGAAGTCGACCCCTGATAACCGACAATTATAAACCGCGTAGTATTATTAGGCTCATCTTCAATATTTTTGTCAATCACACTTAACCCATACAGTTCCGCAGCCGCCTGGCTGGCAATCGCGGCTTTATTGACACAGCCTACCGCCATCCTGGCTGCTTCCGCATTACTACTGACCGGTGTGCGGATAGCATGAGGCAAATGCTTATCCAACCATAAACGGCATTGCGCTAAAGATTGTTGATGGGAAAATACTTCGGTGATTTTTTCACGCTGCTCAAATGCTGCCATCAAATTCTGATGCACGCGTACTTCCACCTCGCCGCAAATTTTTAAGGGCGATCCTAAAAATCGATCCAAGGTATGATTAATCACCCCTTCCGTAGAATTCTCAACCGGCACCACACCAAACTGACACTGTTCATTTTCAACCGCATTAAAAATATCGGCAATACTCACCGCAGGAACAGTATTAACGGCATGCCCAAAATGCTTATACGCCGCCTGCTGGGTAAAGGTGCCTTCGGGGCCTAAAAAAGCGACATCCAAAGGCTTTTCCAGCGCCAAACAAGCGGACATGATTTCTCTAAAAAATCGGGCAATAGTCCCATCAGCCAAAGGCCCTTTATTAAGCGCCTGAATGCGCCGCAGCACCAAAGCTTCACGATCTGGACGGTAAAAACTGCCCTGTTCACCAGACGCCAATTTGGTTTTGGCAACTTCCGTGGCACAGATTGCGCGTTGATTGATCAGTTGTAATAACTGCCCGTCAATGGCGTCAATTTGAGTTCTTAATTCTGCTAGGGGTATCACTGCGGTCATAGGGGTGTTCGCTTGGATAGGTGTTATTATCTTGAATCTTAGACATGCAAAAGAATGAATTAAACCTCGCGGATCTTCAATGGTGGGTTACGTCGCGCCCAAATATTTAAACTATATTAAGCAACTGAGCATTGCGCGACTAACCCACCCTGCAGAATCCCATTAATATAGTATTTATAGATCCAATATTGTTGATAGCAATTGGCAAACCATACCCATACCAATAAATCCCCATACCAATAAATCGTAATCCTACTCGAAATTGGCGAAGATCTTGGACAGGATTACTAGCTTCCGAAAGTTTATTAAACTCTTCTTCAGCAGGACTTACATTACGCTCATCCCCTCTTAATTCAGATTCAAACTCATCTATAAAATGGTTTCCAGGGATCTGATCAAATGTTGCATCAATTTTTCGGTTATTAATATCAAGCCGAGAGAGAATAAAAACCCCAAAAATTTCTAGGATAATACCTATTATATTAATGATTTTGTACCAAGGCATAACAGACCCATTAATTATTAATAACAATTAAGCAACAGGGTAAGAAGTTATATTAGACCGCTCGTTAACATTAATGCGTCCGCTCAAATTCTGCCATAAAATCAATTAACGCATTCACACCTTCGCTGGTCATGGCATTGTAAATACTCGCCCGCATACCGCCAATCGAGCGATGCCCTTTTAACTCCATCAAACCATGCTGTTCCGCTTCCTGTAAAAAAGCTTTTTCAAGTCCGGAATCCGATAACACAAAAGGGATATTCATACGTGAGCGACAGTCAGGCCGCACCGGATTACTGTAAAGTGTCGAGGTATCAATAGCCGTATATAAGCTCGCCGCTTTACTGATATTCTTTTTTTCAATCGCGGCAATACCGCCTTCCGCTTTTAACCATTTCAGCACTAAACCGACTAAGTACCAGTTATAGGTTGCTGGCGTGTTAATCATCGAGGCATTTTTAGCTTGCTCAGCATAATTAAACACATCCGGACATTTAGCATCGACCTTGCCTAATAAATCTTCACGCACAATAACCACGGTAACCCCGGCTGGCCCCATATTTTTTTGGGTGCCTGCGTAAATCAAACCAAATTTACTGACCTCTACCGGACGCGACAAAATATTGGACGACATATCACACACCAACGGCAGACCTTTAGCATCAGGCACGCCGGTAAATTCAACGCCGTGAATGGTTTCATTGGACGTGTAATGCAAATAAGCCGCCTGGTTATTAATCACCCACTCTTTTTCATTAGGAATCAAAGTGAATTTTTTTGCTTCCGAACTTGCCGAAATGACGACCTCACATAACTTAGCGGCATCGCCTGCGGCCTTCACCGACCATGCGCCGGTATTGACATAACAGGCTTTGGTTTTATCTTGCAATAGATTCATCGGAATATGCGAAAACTGTGCCGTAGCGCCGCCTTGCAAAAATAACACTTTATAATTATCCGGCACCCCCAAAAGCGACCTTAAATCACTTTCCAGTTCAGCAGCAATAATTGAAAAATGTTTGCCGCGATGGCTCATTTCCATAACCGACATGCCACTGCCCTGCCAGTCCAACATCTCTGCTTTTGCCTGGGTTAAAACCGCTTCAGGCAATGTCGATGGACCTGCACTAAAATTATAAAATCTTGCCATTAGGATTCCTCTCCAGATTCTTCGTTATTATTATTAAGTGCATCCGTATCTACATCTGCATCCGCTTCTATCATACCCTCTTCATCTAAAGGATCAATCCCTTCAACAGCATCAGTGTCTTCCTCATCCCCCAGACCTTCAATACGGTCAACGCCGACCACTTTTTCTTGTTTATCCAAACGAATCACACGCACACCTTGCGCGTTCCGCCCTATAACGGAAATCTCCGCTACTCGGGTTCGTACCAGCGTACCGCCATCGGTAATGAGCATAATTTCATCCTGGTCGGAAACCAGCACCGCGCCAACCACAGAGCCGTTTCGTGCCGAGGTTTGAATCGCGATAATACCCTGCCCGCCGCGATTATGGCAGGTAAACTCTTCCAAACGGGTACGTTTACCGTAGCCATTTTCGGTTATATTCAACACCGTGCCTTCGCTGGAAATAATTAAGGCAATAACCCGCTGATCATCTTTTAAACGAATACCCCGCACGCCCGCTGCGGTTCGGCCGGTAGAACGGACATCTTCTTCGTTAAAACAAATCGCCTTACCGGAACTGGTAAACAACAGGACATTTTGCTGCCCATCAGTGATGGCAACACCCACCAGACGGTCATTATCACGTAAGCCAATGGCAATTTTGCCATTCGCAGGTTGCCGCTCAAACTCTTTTAAAGGCGTTTTTTTAACGGTGCCACTACTGGTTGCCATTAAAATAAATTTATCTTCGGTAAATTCTTTAATAGGCAATAACGCATTAATGAGTTCACCCTGTTCTAATTGCAGCACGTTGACAAACGGTTTGCCGCGAGATGACCGGCTACCAATCGGCAATTGATAAACTTTAAGGCCGTAAACCTTTCCTAAAGAGGAGAAACACAAAATAGTGTCATGAGTATTAGCAATAATTAATTTATCGACAAAGTCTAACTCTTTAGTCGCTGTCGCCGATTTACCGCGCCCGCCGCGTTTTTGCGCCTTATAGTCCGTTAACGGCTGTGCTTTCACGTAGCCTTCATGCGACATGGTCACCACCATGTCTTCTTCGGTAATTAAATCCTGCTCCGACAAGTCCGAATGATCAATAACAATTTCGGTGCGCCGCGCATCGCTGTATTCATCTTTAATAGCGACCAACTCTTCACGAATGATTTCCATTAACCGCACATCACTGCTCAGAATAAATAAATATTCATCTATCAACGCCAAGAGTTCCTGGTATTCATTGACAATTTTTTCCTGTTCCAAACCCGTCAAACGGTGCAAGCGTAACTCTAAAATAGCCTGCGCTTGAATTTCTGATAAGCGATATTGACCGTTTACCAAGCCGAACTCAGGTAACAAATCTTCAGGGCGCGACCTGTCGGCATCAGCGCGTTCCAACAAAGCCGCCACCAAGCCCGGTTCCCAGGTCGTCGCCAACAAACCTTGTTTAGCATCAGCCGGTGTTTGTGAGCTCTTAATCAACTCAATCATCCGGTCGATATTCGCCAGCGCAATCGCCAGCCCTTCCAAAATATGCGTACGATCCCTGGCCTTACGCAGTAAATATTGGGTCCGACGCGTTACGATTTCACGCCGATGATTGATAAAAGCATGCAGAATCTCAAACAAATTCATGCAATACGGCCTACCGCCCAATAAGGCAACCATATTTAAGCCAAAAACCGTTTGTAATTGAGTTTGCTTATACAGATTATTGAGTACGACCTCCGCCACCTCACCGCGACGTAACTCAATCACCATGCGCATGCCGTCCTTATCTGACTCGTCGCGCAAACCGGAAATCCCGTCCAACTTGGTTTCCTTAACCATTTCCGCAATTTTTTCCAGCAACCGAGCTTTATTCACCTGATACGGCAATTCGGTAACAATAATGGCTTGCCGGCTGCTATCGCCAATGTCTTCAATATGACAACGGGCGCGAATATGCACTTTGCCCCGTCCGGTCGTATAAGCATGATAAATACCGGCAGCGCCATTGATAATTGCACCAGTAGGAAAATCAGGCCCCGGAATATGCTGCATTAACTCAGGAATACTGATGTCCGGTTGGTCAATCATTGCCAAGCAGCCACTCACAACTTCACCCAGATTATGCGGGGGGATATTGGTTGCCATACCGACCGCAATACCCGAAGAGCCATTAATCAATAAATTAGGCACCCGCGTCGGTAACACGGTCGGTTCAGTTTCTGAATCATCATAGTTCGAGGCAAAATCGACTGTTTCTTTATCCAGATCGGCCAATAATTCATGCGCAATTTTTGACATGCGCACTTCGGTATAACGCATCGCCGCTGGGGGATCGCCATCGACGCTACCAAAATTCCCCTGTCCATCCACCAACATATAACGCAACGAAAACGGTTGCGCCATCCGCACGATAGAATCGTAAATCGCGGTATCACCATGCGGGTGATATTTACCGATCACATCCCCGACTACCCGGGCCGATTTTTTATAAGGCTTATTCCAATCGTTTCCCATCTCGTTCATGGCATACATCACCCGGCGATGTACTGGTTTTAAACCATCCCGCACATCGGGGAGCGCACGACCAACAATGACGCTCATGGCGTAATCGAGGTAGGATTGCTGCATCTCGTCTTCGAGATTAACAGGAATAATTTCTTTTGCGAAGTCTGACATTGATCCGACTAACCCTTAATTAAGTGCAGATTAAAAAACAGTAATCTACAGATTCCTTATTCACAATAAACCCAAAAACAGCCAGAAAACACCATTTTCAGGGCGGTCAAAACGTGCCTACTGGCATTAAAAACAGGCCATTGTAACAAATTACCCTAAGCGAAGGTGGAGGAATATCAACGCAAATTAAAAATCGTATTCAAAACCTGCTTTAATAAAAAAACCATCCCAACATCACCTTTATTATCCTTACAGTTTGCAGTAACTATTTTTCAAAAACATGACATCCCAACTTTAAGGCTATAAGTAAATGAATGAAAATAGTATTATGGCGATTGCTTAAAACCTATCAATCTCTGCTAATCAATGTCACTCCAATTTTATAAGCGAGGCACTATGAACAAAAAAACCACACTGCTCTTATTTTGCTTATGTCTATTATATTCAAGCCTCACTTTATCCGATAATAATGCACAAGCCGTCTTAGGCCAGTTACACATTCCTAAAGGCTTTAAAATAACGCTATTCGCCGATAATGTCCCCAATGCCCGCACCCTGGCTTTAGGGGATAACAATGTCGTCTATGTTGGAACCCGGCAACAAGGCAGCCTCTATGCCTTGCAAGATACTAATCAGGATGGCGTCAGCGATAAACGTTATATTTTAGGCAAAGGCTTACGCATGCCCAACGGTGTCGCTTATAAGGATGGGGCACTGTATGTTGCAGAAATTAACCGGATCATCCGTTTTGATAACATTACCACTCAGCTAGATCATCCGCCCAAGCCAATCGTTGTTTACGACCAATTACCCAAGGACGATTGGCATGGCTGGAAATATTTACGCTTTGGTATCGATAACAAACTATATACCGCCGTCGGCGCGCCTTGTAACGTCTGTGAACCAAAGCAGGACATCTACGGGTCACTGGTCAGGCTGAATAAAGACGGCAGCGATTTTGAAGTTTTGGCGCGCGGCATCCGCAATAGTGTCGGTTTTGATTGGCAACCAACTTCCGGACAATTATTTTTTACCGAAAACGGCCGTGATAACTTGGGCGATGACTTACCCTCAGATGAATTAAATCACTGGTCAGCCAAAGGCCAGCATTTTGGTTTCCCTTACTGCCATGCCGGTGACATTGCCGATCCAGAACTAGCAGGAAGTAAACGTTGCGGGCAATTTGCCGCCCCGACGTGGAAATTTAAAGCACATATGGCACCTTTAGGCATGCGCTTTTATACCGGAGCGCAATTTCCCGCGCAGTATAAAAACCAATTATTCGTGGCGCAACATGGCTCATGGAACCGCACCAAACCCCAAGGTTATCGGGTCGTGTCAGTCGAATTTAAAGCAGGCAAGCCCGTTTCTGAAACCGTTTTTATAGACGGCTGGTTAACCGACAAAGATGAAGTACTGGGCAGACCCACGGATATTTTACAACTACCGGACGGCAGCTTATTAATCGCCGATGATACCTTGGGCGTCATCTACAAAGTACAGTATCAAGGCAATTTATGATTAAACAAGCTGAAATTATTCACCACGAAACCTTATATGAAGGTTTCTTTAATATGGAACTTTACCAGTTCCGGCATACCTTATTTGCAGGCGGCTGGAGCGAACCGGTCTCCCGGGAGTTATTCCGCCGCAATAATTGTGTCGGGGTATTGTTATACGATCCCCAGCGTGACGAAATAGTATTAATAGAGCAGTTTCGGGTGGGTGCCTTGGCGCAATCATTAGCCCCCGAGCAAAACTGGTTGATTGAGATCGTAGCAGGCGGCATAGAAATCGGCGAAACCGCTGAAGAGGTCGCACACCGCGAAGCGTTGGAAGAAGCAGGTTGTGAAATTCAAGCCCTAAAACTGATTAATAAATTTTATACCACACCAGGCGGTTGCTCGGAATTACTCTCCTTGTTTTGCGGCAAAGTGGATACCTCAAGCATCGGCGGCATTCATGGCCTGGATGAAGAACAGGAAGATATTCGGGTGTTCACCGTTAGCTTTGCAGAGGCTTATCACATGCTTGAGCAAGGCTTGATCGCTTCAGGCATTCCCATTATCGCCCTGCAATGGCTGGCTTTAAACAGAGATAAGTTGCGGCTTGAGTGGGCTGAATAGCTAACAAAAGCCGCAAGGCTTAGAGTTGTCAAAAGCGCAAATGTGGTGACCAAAATGTAAAAAGCCTACCTCGGTGTTGCCGACAGCAACTGAAACAAATAATTATCCACCAATTTGAAGCTGCCTTGATAATCTTGCCCAAAGGCGCGCGCCAGCGGTATGGTTAACAGGTTAGCCGCCCTATCAAAGCTAGCGGCCGGGCTAAACAGGGACGGTGTTAAACCGAGGGCCAACAGACGATATAAACCGTTTTGGTATTGCAACGCAGCTTGGTAGTGTTGGCCGTTAACGTCAACATCGTGCAGGGTAATTAGCCCTTGTTGGTCATCGTACTCTGCTGGCATTGCACCTGGGTTTTGCGCTTGGATGGTGATATCCAGAAATACTGGATCGCTCAGTTTATAGTGCGTATCCAACGCGTAAAAATGTACCCGGTATTGCCCTGGGTTATCGAAGTGTTGATAGCGTCCGGTAGATTGTTGTCTGGTATCACAGCTTAAAGGAATTTTTATAAGGTTCAAGGCGTTAGTGGGAGCATTAAGTACAGCAGGAGGCTGGATCAAAGCCCAAACTTCCAGCAAATTGGTGTTTGCAGCAGGTTGCACAGTAACATTGAAATCAAGAGTGCTGGCGGCATTTAAAGTTAAACGCGGTTGACCGGGTAAATTTATGACCGGCGCGGTTGTTATGGTTTTAGTACACATTCCCAGGCAATAATCGCCAATTGCGGCCAGGTCTTGCAGGTTGGATTGGGCATCACCATTGGCATCGCCCTGCGCTTGCAAGGGTTGGTTATTGGCCATGAAGGGACTGATAGCGTTCTGGGCGGCGAAAAACGCTGTTTGTAGGGAGGCGCCGTCCATAACCTGAGACCAAAAGGAATATGAGAAAGAGTTAACGCCATGATCGGCCATTAGCACCGGTTGGTTGGCGCTGCTACTGGCGATAACAATGCGAGGTCGATTTTTATTAGCCAACGCATTCAAGAAACTGCCTGCATTATCGGACTCAATGACTACCGTGACTTTCCCTGGTAGGTTTTTTTCCAATTCCGTTAGCCAAGCGGCCAGTTCTTCACCGCTAAGGGTTTCAGTGCTGTTAATTTGAAATTTATTTGAAGTCCCAAAACCTGCTAGATACACCACCAAATCGTTGCTATCCTTTGCCCAGTCAGTAATGGCAAGCCTTAAGCCGTCTTTGGTGGCGGCTTGCAGATCATCCATTTGCCCGTTGGCATCAAGGTCAAATTGGGTGTTACCTGCGGTTAAAAACAGAATTTCTTCATGGCTATTGAAACCTTGAAATTGAAGAGCCTTATTAGCCTTTTGAGCAACCTGCCATGTGCCCGCCCAATTTTCATTAACGCGACTGCCAACTTTTTCACCGCTTCCGGCTAGGACAAAGGCCTTGAAAGGGTGCGCTGTATTGCCTTTGGGGTGTGGCACGAATTTTTGAATGCGATTATTGCCCCGATCTACTACCCATAAACTATTATCTTTCGCCAATGCAATGCCGGAAGGGTCAGCAAATTGCTGAGCACCGTTGCCATAATTACCAAGTTGGCCTAGAGAATCACCCCCAGCACTTAAATGCTGTAGGCGGCCATTTCCAGAATCTGCGATCCACAGACTACCATCCGCAGTAAACGCAATATCGTTAGGGGCACTAAACTGCCCGCTATTTTTTCCTTGACTTCCAAACTGCCCGATAAGGGTACCATCCGGCTTATAATGCTGTACACGATCATTACCGGTGTCTGCTAACCAAAGGCTACCATCAGTATTGACTGTCATGCCATTTGGTTCATAAGATGGCCCAAATGTTCGGCTCCACCCACTAAAAAAATACTTTGTAATAGCACTTCCATCGCTGTTTAAATGATGGATATAACTGTCTTTGCAACAAGAAGTAGGTATTGAGGTTGCTTCCACCCAAATGCTGTCATCCGGTGCTAAAGCAAGGTTATTTGGGCTACCCAGAAAGTAAAGGCCTTGAACACTAAACTGTCCAAGAAAACCACCATCAAGGCTTAAATGTTGGGTACGACCATTTCCAGAGTCTGCTACCCACAAACTGCCATCAGCAGCGAATGCAAGGTCACTTGGATAGGAAAACTGCCCACCAGAATCACCCTGACTGCCAAGCTGCCCGATAAACGCTCCAGAACCATTTAAATGCTGTAAGCGATGGTTATAGGTATCGACTACCCATAGTGTGTCATCAGTTGCAACCTCAATATCTCTAGGGTGATCAAACTGCCCAGCACCGTTCCCCCCACTTCCCAACTGTCCGAGGAAAAGACCATTGGCACTGAAATGTTGTAAGCGGTTGAGAAATGAATCAGCTATCCACACGCTACCATCATTTGCTAGAGCAATACCCGACAGCCGTTCAAACTGCCCTTCACCAAATCCCACACTTCCAAACTGACTGATAACTGTACCATCTGGATCAAAGTGTCTAATACGACCATTACCAGAGTCCGTCATCCACACACTGCCATCCATTGCAACTACGATGAATGGAGGATCGCTAGAGGGAGTTCCGTCTTGTGTTATCAATTGCCCGATAAATATACCATCTGTTGTGAAGTGTTGAATGAGGTTATCACTAGAAGAGTTCGCCACCCATACAGTATTATCCGCTGCTACCGCGATACCCCGTGGATATTCAAACTGCCCGGCTCCAAGTCCTTCCGAGCCAAACTGCCCAATATAGCTGCCGTCCGGATTAAAATTCTGCAGTCGATTATTTCCAGTATCAGCCACCCATATGCCCTTGTCCGGTGCTACTGCAATGGCACTTGGATTGTTAAATTGTCCATCCCCATATCCCTGTATTCCAAACTGCTTAATCATCACACCATCGCTAGTAAAATGTTGGATACGGTTGTTATATGAATCGGCCACCCACACGCTACCATCTGCTGCGAGCGCGAAAGGTATTGGATATGAAGAATCTCCTGGAAATGGATAATCTAAATAACCATAAGTGCCAAATTGCCCGATAAATGTGCCATCGCTATGGAAATGGTGTAAGCGATGCTTAGCCAGATCCGCGACCCACATACTGCCATCAGGCGCAATTGCAACGCCTTGTGGTTGATTGAAATTCCAAGATTGCCCTTGATGCGGCACCATGCGCTCAAAACGGTATTCAAGTTCACCTTCAGCAGCCCAAGTAATCTGCTGCCCTAGCCCTAAGCCCAATATCCATAACATCACCCAAAAAATTCTTTGTATCGTCAATCGTAGTGTTTTCATAGCCTTTCCCTATATGGTTTATCTGCACCTGTGACTTTTTTATTTACCGGGTATCAATACTGTTGCAACATAAAGCCAACGGGTAATGGTTATTTTGAAACTCTGATAGAAAAATCAATCTCATTAGAACTACACAACCCGCCCAAAACGGAAACAGTTGGTAGTTCCCTCAAGCGCAACCCACCCTCCGCGGGTACTCTAGCAAATATGGTTAGACTAGGTATTGATGTAAATCAACAGGACTGTAATTAATTTCTATTAATGCTCAAAAAGTGCATTTCCGAATACCTCCGCAGCATCTTGCATACCATTAACCCCCTAACAACCAAGATATGTAATAAAATAATCTCCGTAATGCCTTAGCCATCAAATCCAATTTCTCAACACCAACCCTTCATATAGGACTAATTCAATGCGTAATAGATATTTTTTTAATGTCCGCCCAGCCAAACATACACTAATAACCTTGCTTTTGGTTACCGGGCTAACTTCGGTTAACGACGTTGCCTGGGCTAGAAGTGTAAGCCCTTTTCCGGAGAAAATTGCCAATCCAGAGCTGTTTCGGAATAACAACAATACGCCCTATTATTTTTATGTAACCGGCAGCGGTTCCGGCTCTGTGTATGGGGATGGGATTTACACCGATGATTCCAGCATAGCCAAAGCAGCCGTTCATGCTGGCATCATACCCCTAGGACAAAAGGGGGTCATTAAAGTCACCCCATTGCCCGGTCAGGATAACTATGTAGCTAGCAGCAAAAATGGCGTCAGTTCAGCTTCTTATGGCAGTTGGACAGGTAGCTATAAAATTGAAGCAGACGATGGCGGCGACAACAGTGTTATTCCAGCCCCTAAAACGATGTCTGACTTTACCGCTTATCCGGGTGATGTATATCTGTTTTCAATTACCGCCAATAAAGAGGGTGGAGCTGTCTGGGGAAGTAATGTTTATACTTACGACACTGCCATAGAAGCAGCTGCCGTCCATGCAGGTGTTTTAACTGACGGTGCTGAAGGGACTATCCGCGTCGTAATGGGGCCAAAGCAAGGTGCTTTTCTGGGAAGCTATGATGCTGGCCGTAACTTTAAATCTAACCCATATGGCCCTTATGACGCGAGTTACAGTGTTTCCGATAAAAATGGCAATACCCCGCTCATCGCCTATCCGGGGAGTTTTCAAAATCCCATTGAACTACCCGATAACAGTTCCTTAGCAAAATATAAAGATTATAAAGGCGGCGCTTTTTACTTCATGGTCACCGGTAATAACGCAGGCAGTATTTGGGGTACCAATGTCTATACCTACGACTCAAACCTTGCCGCAGCATCCGTTCACTCAGGCGTTTTAGGACAAAATAAAACCGGCTTAGTTAAAGCCACTATTCAAGCTGGTCAAAGCAGTTATGCAGGCACTACCGCGAATGGCATCACTTCAAATGATTATGGTTTCTACGATAGCAGTTACACGTTATCTACACCGGATGGTGGATTAGGAACTATTCCGGTTATCAACAGCCCAGAAACAGTAACTTACGTGTCTGGTCAACCACTTAATTATCAAATCACTGCCACCCAAACACCTAAAGAATATGACGCTAACGGCCTGCCTAAAGGCTTAAGTGTTAATAAAAGCACGGGGGTGATTACCGGCTTTCCACAACTTACCGGCCGTTTTGCGATTAATTTACAAGCCGCTAATAATTCCGGAACCAGTTCAAAAACCTTAATACTGGATATACCCGGTGCAGTAGATACCCAAACCTGCCTGTTTAATTATGCTGAAAAAACCTATCCGGGAACGTTAAGTGGCGGGACTAAGATTACTGAGAAATATGAGGGGTACAATTATCGCTACTATAAAGACACCAATACCTACCTTGGAATTTATCAAGGCGAAAGAATTGATATATTACAAGCCAGTGTCTCCAGTGTTATTACAACCGTGGGCACGGTGCAACAATACAAACCCGTTACCGGTTGCCAATAAACATCGGTAAATTGTATCCGCTGGTTTTATTTGAATAATCCACTCAATAAAGCCAGCGGCGCTACCTGACAATTTTCAAACCTTCTTAAATGCGCGGTTTTTTAAAATATCACGCATTTAAGAAGTCACTTAACCCAATCAATTTACAATGTCCTCGTATTCCCTTGATATAAAATTAACCTGCACCGACCCATTTCAATCAAGCTCTTATTGACACCCAAGTCAGAATCGGTACTAATACAGCCTGCCCTTAAAGGCAACATTTATCAGGATAACAATTAGTATGTTTTTTTCGACACTAAAAAAAATACTCCTCAAACCGCTTGAAGTAATTTTGGTGCTCAGCTACCTCGTATTCGAAGAGATCATCTGGAATACTTTTGCCAAACCCATTTTTACCTATCTAAAAAGTCTGGCGCTGCTTGATGCCTTAAAACAGACTTTTTTAGACATGAACCGCTACCTGTTAGTATCGGTTTTTATAATCATCCTGGGCATAGCGGAAGTTATGGGGGTTTTATCGCTCATGACCATCGCGCAGAACCAAGTGGTACTAGGGGTATTCATTTATGCCCTAAAAATACCCATCGCCTCTTTTACCTTTTGGCTATTTGAATTAACCAAACCGCAATTAATGACCTTTGCTTGGCTGAAAGTGTCCTACGAAACGCTAATGAAATTAATTGATCGTTTGGTTACGTCTTCCATCTACCTGAGTATTAAAGCCACAGTAAAGGCTACCAAACAAAAAATTCGTGACCTTGCTACGCAATTGAAAAACAGCGTACTGTTTAAACCCCTGGTTGCCAGTTACAGGTTGCTTAAAACAGGTATACTAAAAATTTTTACGACACATTAATGAGCAGGATGCTTCCAGGGCTTTGCTGAAAGTGCTTGTGTCCAAGAGTTTCTCCAAATCCAGTTTTTAGCAAAGAGGTTGTAACGTACCCGAACGTAGGATGTGCCGAGGAACGAGGCGCATCAATCGACATTCCATAAATGACGCGCTTCTCTGCGTTCAGCAAATCCTACCGGGCTATCGATTTTTTGAGAATTGACCATAACGTCCATACAGGAAGTCCGCTTGAGTCCATGGAAGAGGTTTATCGGCAATTTCAATATTGGTATAGTTCCGTAGGCTCGTATTGTCTGTACAACCACATTTATAATCCCCTCTACCGTAGTAGCCAACTTCAAATCCTGTTGAAAAACCGTAATTCAAACCGGTCTTTCCACCTGGCTCTTCTTGACCAGGCTGATGGGAGATATCAGGATTCCAGGGCGGCGTGATCCATCCTCGACCGGAACCAAAGTCGCGTCCCACACTAGACTTCGCCTCTACACCATAGTTAGCGCCTTTAATACCTATGCTTCTACCACCTTGGGCGTATGCACCGAATGTAAAGCCTGAGTGTGAGCCATTAGGGACACCGGGTCGCCCAGCATTTTGATCAAAGTCGAGACCGAATTTGATACCTCCTCCAACACGACCAGTAATGAATGATTGGCAAGTCTTAGTATCATAACCAATACTGATACCCCAACCCCACCCTTCGAAAAAATCAAAGTTGAGTGCCCACAATCCACTAAAATCCGAATAACTGACTGGACTTCCGCCCACGTAGTTATAAGTGTTAGCGCCCCCGCCAAGTCCAATCGGATCAGATTGAATATACCGCCCAGTCCCCGGCTCATAATCCCGAAACCCGTTGTAATGCAGCCCGGTACTCTTATCAAAATACTGTCCAGGAAAGCGCAAGTTATAAGCAAACAATTTGCCATCCTTGTCCGAATCTTCATTAGCCGGCGTACTACCAAACGCATCCGCATCCCAGCGCCAAACCACTTTGCCGGTTTGGTCGGCAATCGCACGCGGCGCATTCAGATGATCGGCGTAGATATAGCCCACATTACTCCCAGCCAAAATCGCAACCGGCATATCGGCTAACCAAACCGTCTCCTGAATAGCTCCGCCAGTTTGATTGTATTCCCCAACAAATGCCCCGCTTCGTCATAGACAAAATAAGTCGCCGTTTGCAAATATTTACTCGGATTCACGCGTATATCAGCCATTTTGGCTTGGGCACAGGTGGCATCCGCATTGGTGACTTTGCCATCATGATTACAATCAGCAGCCAGATTGACCGGCTGACTGCCTTGCACCATAAGCACAATCAAGCGCAAATCGGTGGCGGTTATGCTGCCGTCCTGGTTGGCATCGCCGGACAGATCATTACCGCTGATTTTGGCAATACGTTGGCCTAGGCCATTGATGCGGTATTGTTCTTGACCAAAGCTGCCGATGTCTTGCACCAACCGACCTCGGCCATCATAGATAAACTGGGTTTTACCGTCGCTGGTGATATTTCCGGCGGCATCGTAACTGTAATGTTTAGCCGGATTGGTATTGCTAATGCCCAGCAAACGGTTGCTGTTACTGTCCAGGGTGGATTTCTGGATTTTTCCATTCAAATCCAATTGGGTGCGGTTGCCATTGGCGTCATAACTAAACAAGCTTTGCGAGCTGGGTGTGTTAAACCCCGTCAGTCGATTAACTGCATCGTAACTAAAGCGTTGGTCAAAATTTAAATCGCTGTCTTTGTAATTAACAATGCGATCGGCCAAGTCATAACCGATTAACCAGCCATCCAAATCAAAACTGCGGCTGGTTTTTGCGCCGTTGCCGTAAGTCCAGGACTGCGCTGCGCCAAACGGTTGATAATTGATGTCTTTCACCAAAGTCGCGTTGTTGGTATTTACGGCCCTCGGTTGTAACCCAGTTGCACGACTTTGCCGGATGGGTAGCTGATGCCGGTTAAATGCCCACTGGCATCATAGGCATACTTGGTGAGCAAATTCACACTGCCCATGCTGACCGTTTTGCCAAGCACTCGACCTTGTTGGTCATAGCTCCAGCTTGTAGTGCTGAAGCCATCGTTGCTTTGGGTCAAATGACCTTTGCCATTACTGCCTTGGTCATAAATCTGAGTAATAGTTTGACCATTACCATACTGGATTTTAGTCACGCGATTAAGTACATCATAGCTGTAGCTGATTTTTTGCCCGCGCGCATCCACAGTGGTTAGCAGGTTACCGGCGCTGCCATAGGTGTTACGGCTGTTGCCGGTATCGGGGCTTTGGGTTGCCAGTTTATCGTCCAGGCCGTTATAGCTGTATTGGGTGATGTGGCTGAGTGGATCGGTCACCGCCAGTACATTGTCGTCGGCATCGTAAGTCGCTTGTGTGGCATGGCCGTTAGCATCAATGCTTTTGATCAAACGGTTTAAGCTGTCGTAACTCAGCGCCGTGCTTTGTTGCAGCGGGTCGCTGACCTGAGTCGGATTGCCGTTGGCATCGTATTGATAGCGCGTTTTATTACCCTTGGCATCGATCAAGGCGGCCAGACGGCCTAAGGCATCAAACTGACGGCTCACGGTCTGCGTCAAGGCATTGCCGGGATCGAAAGTCTGTTGTTTGACTTGATTCCCGGCGGCATCCAAGGTGTAATCGATATGATTGCCCAAAGTGTCGCTGACTTTAACTAAACGCTGCGCGGCATCGTAAGCCAGGGCGATAAAACTGCCGTCCGGCTGGGTAAGGCGGGGCATCTGCCCGATTGCATCGCGTTGATAGCGGGTGATTTCCGTGCCAGCTTGCGACGAACTTAAACGATTGCGGGCATCGTAAGTCAACAGCGTCACCAGACCATTCGGGTCCTCGATACGCAAAGGATTGCCATGCGCATCGTAAGCGGTCAAGCGGGTGACCTGTCCTAAAGCATTGGTCACGTTGCTCAGGTTGCCTTGCGTGTCATAGCTGTAAGTGGTCACATCGTTAACATCGGTTCGCGGGCCGTCAATGCTTTGGATTTGGCCGCGCGGCATACGTGTAGCGCCAAGTCCGGCTCTGCTTGCTGTCGCTCAGCGTTTTTTGGGTCAGCCTGCCTTGGGCATCGTAGCTGAAAGTCGTCGTTTGGGTCGGCTCGACGATTTTCAGCGGCAAACGGTATTGCGTATGCCAGGTGGTGCTGATAGTGCGCGCCTCGGGACGGCCTGCCGCTTCGGTGCGGGACGTTTCCAGATTGCGCGTCAGATCATAGCTATAGGTAGTGGTGATACCGTTGAAGTCGGTACGGCTGGTGACATTACCGTTGGCATCGTAAACGGTGTACTGGAGACGCTGCTCTTGCCGTCCGCTGTGGGTTGGGTCACGCCGGTGGGTCGCACCACCGATAAGATTTCCGCGTAGCTTTTAGTGCGCACCGTGCCTAAGGGATCGGTTTCGGTAATGACCGGATTGGCACTATTAACACCAGCATAGCTAAAGCTGAATTTATCGATGCCGTTCACATGCTCGGTACTGACCGCCCGGCCTGTGCAGTCGTATTTGAAATACGCGAAACGCACGCCATTTTCGTCGGTGATGCCGGTCAAGGCGTTCGGCAAGCCCGCTGCATTGGGGCAAGCTGCGCCGTTATTGATGTAGGCGGCTTCGTTGTAATGATATTGACGTAGACTGCCGTCGGGATGAATAACGCCAGCCAGGTTGCTGTTGGCGTCATAGTCATAACGAGTCACGCCGCCCGCCGGGTCGGTCAGGGTCAGCAGGCGGGCCAGGACGCCATAGCTAAAGTCCAGGTGCCGCCCCCTTCATCGCTCATGCGAATCAGTAATCCAGGGCGCGGGGCGATGCTGGGGGAGGTCGCAGCATCGGAATAGCTGTAGCTAATATCGGGCCGTCCGCCCAAGCTGGTTTTACGCAGCAATAAGCCTTGGGCGCTATAGATAGACGTACTGTTGTCTTCGTTTTGGATGACCCATTCGATAGCGCCGCTGGCGTTGATGCGCTGGCTGATTTGGGTATTGACATCGGCTTTGGCGACTATCGCATTCGCAGGGCCGCTGAAGTTAAGGTAGCGGCCTTCGGGGGTGAAGAGGCGGTAAGTTTGGGTGTTGTTGGTGAGGTAGGGGAAGCAGTAGTTGTGGATTATACCTGCGGGATCAGTAAAGGTGCCGGGATAGCAACCGCCGGTGAGAATGGCAGGGAGACTATTATCGACAAAGTACGTGGTGGCGATCGAGGTAAAAAAGCCATTGGTGCTGCGGTAGGTACGGGTAAATTCTAAACCCCCAGTTGGGCTGACATAGTCGGTTTCAACCTGGAGTTTTTGGCCGGTGCCGGGGTGGATGGGGTTGCCTTTGGCATCGCAGTCGGTGCAGGGTTCGGTGGTTATTAGTCTTTTAGAGCAATAAACATGATCATTACCTTTTAGTAGATGTGAGGTTCCGTGATATTGATAAAAATATGAATTAGGACACATCATGAATGTTTGTATAATTCCCCCATTTTCTTTATCAAGATTACATACGCCATCCACGCATATATTAACGTCACTAATGTGCAAATACGGGATTCCATTTTGAGAGAATCCCCACGGCCCATCTGTTGATTGTGGTCTTTGATTTAGCCCAAAAGTTGCACAGGTTAAAATAGGAGGATTAAGTTGAAAGTGTGTGCAGTAATCCCAGTTAGACTTTAGAAGAGAAAAAGCATCTTCAACTGTTTCATGAAAAAACTCAGATTAATATTTGATTCTGTTAGGGTTTTAAAAATTTCGAAACATTGGCTTGGGTAATACACGAATTTCAATTTCATCTGCCTTTGCTGGACTTTGGATCAAACCAATAAACGCGGTAAGATGCACTAAACAAAAGCATTGTAGGATGCGCTGAACAACGTGATGCGCATCAAATCGGGTCAACCGGAAAATCTCCCGACCAATGCCTATCAATCCAAACACATCACCGATGCGCCTCCTGTCGTCGGCACATCCTACATCGCTATTTATGGCAGATTTTCAGGATTAACTCGTGCCAACTGGGGTCATCTTTATAAAATGACAACGCTATCACCGTTCTTCGATGCGACAATTTGCCACATATACAAAGCCAATATAAAAGCACACACTCCAACTGAGCGAAAATAAAAGCGCCCGGCTCAGTTTTTTGTAGTATTTCGGTATTGTTAAATAATCCAGGTTCCTGACCAAAACGACACTATTTAACGCCTAAGCATGGCAAAAGATTGGCCTTAGTCTATAGTTATCGATGCAGCCTTGGCGTTAGGGAATATATTCTAACCTGCCCAATGACAACATCGGTATCTTAAACATCCCCCCTCGGCTGCAATGAGGGTTTTGCTGTTAAATTTAAAGCAAGGAATTTTTTGATGAAAACATTATCAACAAAACCGTTTCTAAAATTAAGTTTTTTTTCTATTTTCTATTTTCTATTTTCTATTTTCTATTTTCTATTTTTTCTAGCTCTGCTATCGCTGTAACCTTCGCTATTGAAGCAACCACATCCGCTTGGTACAACACACCTCTCCCTCCCCTTCCTAATGCGCTCGCAGCACTACAGAACTTGACTTGGGACTATGTAGGTTTTAATCAAATTCAACAATCCAATTTGAATCATGGTGGCGGTTGGTTAGCTTTTGTGGTTTACACAGACGGCAATACAGTCTTTAATCAACAAGCCTTAAATGCAAACTACAATGGCGTTGGTGCCATATATTTTGGCACATATTATGTTGGTAATAGCCGGAGAGACATCTACTACGGCCCCTTCGGTTCCGGTTCTACTTTTAAAGCAACGCTCCCTTCCTATATCGTTCCAGGTGGACGGTTGTCAACAATGTACGTCAAATGAAAACAAGCTTGTAATCCATCATCGATATACTTTTATTTATTTACTTAAATCTTATAGGCAATAAACATGAAATCAGTTCAACTATTAAGCACTATTTTTGCATTCACGGCACTCTCTTCAATAACAATGGCGGCTCAGGTGACTGTGATAGACGTGACCAACCAACCTCCTCAATGCTACGATGGCAAGGGTAATTATCCTGGTTTAAAAGTTGGTGAATGTGGCATAACCCAAAAAGGGACATTACACATATCTGTCAAATTAGAAGGGAATGAAAAACCAGAAATTTTAGATAACATTCATCTTGTTATAGAACAAAACGGGCAGTTTTTCCAATATGGCACTATGGGTGGCCCTACTTGGGAGCCAGTTTCTATTAAAGGCTTAATGACATCACCGCCACTTAAGTCTTCATTTACACGTTTTCCCCCGAATTCCCCAGCTACTGTTTTTGATCGGGATGTGTACTTGGACACCTATTATACTAAAGGCACTAAAGTTTACATTGGCGTCCGCGCGAACGACACTGCTGGATTTATTGATGGTTCGGTAAGTGAAGCGTTTGTAGTTCAATAACCAGTTTAAAAAAGCGCGATAGCTTTTTGCTATTGCGCTATTAGCTTACCTTGGTGTCGTGCAACTGCTCAAAGCTCATCCTCATGCTGCCCAATCCTGTCAAAACGTTTTTCTAAGTTATCAACGTCACTTGCTTGATCACGCACCCAAAACCGCGAAAACAGCAAGCCTAACTCAAACAACAAACACATTGGTAACGCCAGCAAAGTTTGGGAAATGGCATCAGGCGGCGTAAGAAACATGGCAATAATAAAAATACCGACGATAACGTACGGGCGTTTCTCCGCCAAACTTTCGCGGGTGGCAAGCCCTGTCCAAACCAAAACAACCGTTAATACCGGCACTTGGAAAGCAACCCCAAAAGCAAAAAATAACGCCAATACAAAGTCCAGGTATTTGGCAATATCCGTCATCATGGTCACGCCAACCGGTGCTGAGGTCGTCAAAAACTGGAACATGAGCGGAAAGACCACAAAATAGGCAAACACTGCCCCCATGTAAAACAGGCAAGTACTGGCCAGTAATAACGGAAAAATCATGCGGCGCTCATGCCGATACAGTCCAGGCGCCACAAATGCCCAAAATTGATACAGAATCATCGGTACAGAGATGAATATAGCGGCAACCACAACCAGCTTAAACGGTGTAAAAAAAGGCGAAGCCACATCAGTGGCGATCATTGAGCTATTTTTGGGTAAATAGTGCAAAAGCGGTTCAGCCAAATAGGTATATAGCTGGTTGGCATAAAACGATAAGCCTAAACAAACTAAGATTACACAGCCCACCACCCATAGTAGTCGTGTGCGTAATTCAATTAAATGCGCAATAAACGGCTGTTCAATATCATCCATCGCCTTATTTCGCGCCATGACGTCGCTTCTTGTTTTTCGGACGTTTCACAGGATCTGAAGCAATTGCAGGAGTGGCTTTTGAAAGTTGCACCGGTATCGCGGCTGCCTGAGTAAGATCCTTGGGTTGAGTTGGCGATGAATGCGTTTGTGCCTGTTGCTTTTCAACGCCAATATCGGCGATTTCTTTGCTAAGATTAGCCTGTAGTTGTTGCATATCCTGACCAAAACGAAGGCTTTTTGAATTGATTTGCTCTAATAAAGCGGCCTGCTCATTTAATAATTGCCGCGCTTCTTCAGCCAGCAGCTCCTCGTTAATTTCTGCTTTAACCGAAGCCACCATATGCCTCGCCTTACCCAGCCAAAAACCCAAAATTCGAGCAACCTGTGGTAATTTTTCAGGGCCTATGACCAATAAGCTCACTAAACCCACCAAACACAACTCTGAAAAACCGACATCAAACATAAGCGCTAACCGTTCTCATGGTGAAACAACCGGGCATCCTGCTCATTTAACCCTTTGGGCTTTTTCTTGCAAACCTGACAAATTAAAACGCCGTTGTAATTCAGATAACACCGCATCCGGGCTTAAACCCTGATCAGCCAGTAATACCATGCAATGGAACCACAAATCCGCCATTTCATAAACAATCTGCGTCTTATCGCCATCTTTCGCGGCAATTACTGTTTCTGTGGCTTCTTCACCGATTTTCTTCAGAATGGTATTCAATCCTTTTGCATAAAGGCTGGCGACATACGAGGTTTCTGCCGATTCTTGCTTACGCTGTTCCAAAACCTGCGCTAACTGTTGTAATATGTCACTCATGCTTGACCTGTGTATATTTCTTCGGGGTGTTTTAAGACGGGTTCTACCGTTGCCCAGTTACCATCAACCAGCGCGCGGTAAAAACAGCTTTCCCGACCAGTATGGCAGGCAATGCCACCTTCCTGTTGAACTTTAAGCAAGACCACATCTTCGTCACAATCAAGCTGAATACCAAGCACTTTCTGCCGGTGCCCGGATTCCTCACCCTTACGCCATAGCCGTTGCCGGGATCTTGACCAATAAACCGCATAACCCTCTGCGGCAGTCAACGCCAAGGACTCGCGATTCATCCAAGCAAACATCAATACTTTACCTGTCTCTGCTTGCTGGGCGATCACAGGTACTAGGCCTTCTGCTGTCCAACGTATTTCGTCCAACCAAGATAAACTCATTCCAAACGCACCTCAATACCCCGTGCCGCCATCGCCTGCTTCGCCTGCAAAATCGTATATTCCGCAAAATGAAAAATACTGGCTGCCAACACAGCATCGGCTTTACCAATAAGCACGCCCTCAGCCAAATGCTCCAAATTACCCACGCCACCAGAGGCAATCACCGGCACACTCACGGCGTCACTCATCGCACGGGTTAGCGGTAAGTCAAAGCCTTCCCGTGTGCCGTCCCGATCCATGCTGGTTAATAGAATTTCACCCGCACCAAAACTGACCATTTTTTGTGCCCACGCCAAGGCATCAATGCCCGTGGCTTTTCGCCCACCGTGGGTAAAGATTTCCCAGCGGTTAGGCTCATCTGCTGTGCTAACTTTTTTGGCATCAATAGCCACAACGATACATTGCGAACCAAAACGTTCAGCAGCTTCACGCACAAAATCGGGATTAAACACCGCCGCGCTATTAATGCCCACCTTATCCGCACCGGCATTCAACATCCGCCGAATATCGTCCAAAGTCCGAATACCGCCCCCGACAGTCAACGGAATAAACACTTCACTGGCAACCTGCTCAACGACATGTACGATGGTGTCACGATTATCGTGGGTGGCGGTTATATCTAAAAAGGTAATTTCGTCAGCACCTTCACGATCGTAGCGCCGGGCAATTTCAACAGGATTGCCGGCATCGCGGATATCAACAAATTTAACGCCTTTTACGACTCTGCCGTTATCAACATCCAAACAAGGTATGATTCGCTTCGCTAAACTCATAATGCGTTAAAACGCTGCTGCATATTTGAAAGCTTCAGCGAAATCCAAAGTCCCTTCATAGATAGCACGGCCTGTAATCGCCCCCATCACCCCGTCATCTGCAACCGCCACCAAAGCTTTAATGTCATTCATATTGGTAATACCGCCCGAGGCTATAACGGGAATGCGGATCGCACGCGCTAATGCCGACGTGGCTTCAATATTTACGCCGCCCATCATGCCATCGCGGGCAATATCCGTATAAATAATGGCTTCAACCCCGTCTTCTTCAAAATGCTGCGCCAGATCAATCACATCATGACGCGATAATTTTGACCAACCATCCGTCGCTACTTTTCCTTCTTTTGCATCCAGGCCGACGATAACGTGCCGAGGGAACTCCATCGCCATATCCCGCACAAAATGCGGTGCCGTAACGGCTTTAGAGCCGATAATAACATAATCCACACCCGCATCCAGATAAGCCTGGATGGTATCTTCATCACGGATACCACCGCCTACCTGAATTGAAATACCTGGATAAGCCGCCACAATTTCATTAATCACGCCGGCATTTTTAGGTTTACCGGCAAATGCACCATCTAAATCGACTATATGAATCCGCTGCGCACCCGCAGCCACCCACTTTCCAGCAACAGCAACAGGATCTTCAGAAAAAACCGTATCGTCTTCCATGCGTCCCTGACGTAAACGCACACATTTTCCTTCTTTTAAATCAATTGCAGGTATTAGCAACATAACAAAAAATCTCAATGGTTAAGATATGAAATAAATCGAGCTGGTAGAACTAAACTAAGCCGTCCCACTGCAAAAAGTTTCGCAACAGCTGTAAACCAGCCATTTGGCTTTTTTCAGGATGGAATTGCACTGCAAATACATTTTTATTTGCCAATGCGCAGGTAAACGGATCGGGATAATCGGTAGTAGCTATGGTAACGCCTGCATTATCAGGCTTTACATAATAGCTGTGTACAAAATAGAAACGACTGTCTTGAGGAATGCCATCCCATAACGGATGCGCATGTTGATGAACTTGGTTCCAGCCCATATGGGGGATTTTTAAATCGTTTCCGGCGTGATCAGTCAATCCGGAAGCAAAACGCAGCACTTGCCCCGGTATGATATTTAAGCAGTTAATGGAATTATTTTCTTCGCTTTTCGTCACCAGCGCCTGCATCCCTAAACAAATACCCAGCAAAGGCTTATTCATTGCTGCTTCACGAATTACAGCCGCTAAGCCTGAACTATTTAACGCCTGCATGCAATCCCGAATAGCACCAACACCGGGGAAAACCACCCTATCTGCCTGCAAAATACTTTTAGCATCACTAACCACCTGCACATCAACCGCAGAATCCGCATGTTGTAGAGCTTTAGCGATGGAATGAAGATTCCCCATTCCGTAATCAATAACTGCAACTGAAGACATAAAAAAAGAAAGTTAACAATTGATACGCCGGATGCTAAATCCGAATAGATTAAGATTGAACGTTAAAGGCTACCTTTGGTAGAAGGCATAATACCCGCCATACGCGGGTCGTGAGTGAGTGCCATGCGCATAGCCCGCCCGAAAGCTTTGAAGATGGTTTCCGCTATATGATGTGCATTTAACCCTTTTAAATTATCAATGTGTAGCGATACACCCGCATGATTAACAAAGCCTTGGAAAAATTCCCGTAACAAATCAACGTCGAAGTTTCCAATTCTGGCACGCGGATAGTCGACAACATAGTACAGCCCAGGTCGGCCTGAAAAATCAATAGTCACGCGGGACAATGCTTCATCTAAAGGTACATAAGCGTGCCCATACCGCCAAATTCCTTTCTTATCCCCCAGGGCTTTTGCAACCGCTTGACCCAAGGTAATACCGACATCTTCAACCGTGTGATGATCATCAATATGATTATCGCCCTGCGCCATAATATCCAGATCAATTAAACCGTGCCGCGCAATTTGATCGAGCATGTGATCCAGAAAAGGCACACCTGTTGACAAGCCTACGTGCCCAGTGCCATCTAAATTTATTTTAATTTGAATTTTGGTTTCCAGCGTATTCCGCTCAACCTCAGCCTTACGTTGTGTCATAAGTGACATTAGTCTTTTTAAAATGTGGATTTATTTTACACTGGATTTTAGAGATTAGGCAGGGAATGTAAAAAAGACCCACGATTTCCCAATTTAGTGCATACCCAGATAGTAATGTTTAGCCTAAATGTCCGGTCATAGTTACCTTATCCTCAGAGGCAAAATTAACTTGCTGTTACTGAATAGCCCTTTTGAATTACACAATAAGACCCCCATTGAACCGGAACAGCACAACTAAAAAAGACCACCCAGCCTTATAAACAAACACGCCCCATGCTATTTAGTTTAGGCGTAAAATTGCTTATCCTCTAAAATCGTTACCCAGAGCAAGGTAAATAGTACTTACTAATTTCAGGAGCTGTTTTATGCACAATCCGCAAACCCACACCATAGATGGAAATCAAGCTGCTGCGACTATTGCGCATAAGCTAAGTGAAGTCATCGCCATCTATCCGATCACCCCCTCTTCCACGATGGGTGAATGGGCGGACGAATGGTCGTCAAGTGGGCAAACCAATTTATGGGGCACGGTTCCGCAAGTCACCGAGATGCAATCTGAAGCAGGGGCGGCAGGGGCGATTCATGGCGCATTACAAGCGGGTTCGATGGCCACAACTTTTACTGCATCCCAAGGCTTACTGCTGATGTTACCCAATATGTATAAAATCGCGGGTGAATTAACCCCTACTGTTTTTCATATTGCCGCACGTTCACTGGCCTGCCAGGGCTTATCCATTTTTGGGGATCATAGTGATGTGATGTCGGCACGGATGACTGGCTTTGGCATGCTTTGTTCCAATTCGCCGCAGGAAGTACATGATTTTGCGTTAATTGCGCATGCGGTTGCTTTAGAAAGCCGCATTCCGCTACTGCATTTTTTTGACGGGTTCAGAACTTCGCATGAAGCCGCCAAAATTCATATGCTGGATGATGCTGTGCTGCATTCGATGATTAAAGATGAATGGGTAAGTGCACACCGAAAACGCGCGTTAACCCCTGATAATCCGGTGCTAAGAGGAACGGCGCAAAATCCCGACGTGTATTTTCAAGCACGGGAAACCGTTAATCCCTTTTATCAGGCGATGCCGGGTATCATGCAAAACGCAATGGATCACTTTGCGGCGCTTACCGGACGTCAATATCAGCTGTTTGAATATACTGGTTCAGAACAGGCCGAACGGATCATTATCATTATGGGTTCTGCTGCCGAAGCAGTTACTGAAACCCTGGAATATTTGAACGCCCAAGGAGAAGCGGTTGGCTTACTGAAAGTGCGTTTATATAGACCGTTTTCAGCCAGGTATCTCATTGCTGCGCTGCCTAACAGTTGCTGTAAAATTGCCGTGCTGGATCGTACCAAAGAACCCGGTGCCGACGGCGAGCCGCTCTATAAAGATGTCGTTACTGCGCTTGCCCAGGATTTTTGCAGTGGGTCTGCGAAATTTGCCCAAATGCCGAAAGTAATCGGCGGACGTTACGGACTGTCCTCTAAAGAATTCACACCGGGTATGATTAAAGCAGTGTTTGATGAATTAAAACAAGCGCAGCCGAAAAACCAATTCACTATTGGTATCCATGACGATGTTAGCCACACCAGTCTAATATGGGATAAACAGTTTCGGACAGATGCCCGAAGAGATACCTTCCAATCCATGTTTTACGGGTTGGGCAGTGACGGTACGGTCAGCGCCAATAAAAACAGCATTAAAATTATCGGTGAGGCCACCGAGCTTTATGCCCAAGGCTATTTTGTGTATGACTCCAAAAAATCCGGTGCCATCACTGTCTCGCATTTACGTTTCGGGCCTAAGCCGATCCGTTCCACCTATTTAATCGGCGAGAACGATGCGAATTTTATCGGTTGCCACCAGGCGTTGTTTTTAGAACGCTATGATATGTTGGTCAATGCAGCGAATAACGCAGTATTTCTGCTGAACTCCCAGGAACCGCCAGAACAGGTTTGGGACAGTTTATCAGCCAATATACAGCAACACATGCTCACTAAAAACATCCGCTTTTACGTGATTGATGCCTACGCAGTTGCCGAAAAAACCGGCATGGGTAAACGCATTAATACCATTATGCAAACTTGTTTTTTCGCTATCTCCGGGGTGTTACCGCAAGGCCAAGCCATCACTGCCATTAAACAGGCGGTTGAAAAAACCTACGGAAAAAAGGGCCAACGCATCGTAGAATTAAATTTTAAGGCCATTGATGAAACCTTAGCCAGTTTACAGACGGTCGCCTTACCCACGCAAGTGACAAATGTTTCACATTTACTGGAACATATTTCTGCAAGCGCGCCGGATTTTGTCAAAAGGGTCACTGACGAAATTATTGCTGGACGGGGAGATTTATTGCCGGTCAGTGCACTTCCTGTCGACGGCACCTTTCCAACCGGAACGGCTTGTTATGAAAAGCGCAATTTAGCGCTACAAATTCCGGTGTGGGAAACTGATTTATGTACCCAATGCGGTAAATGTGCGATGGTGTGCCCGCATGCGGCAATCCGCAGCAAAATTGTCGAGACGGAGGCCATTGTTAATCCGCCTGAAACCTTCAAGCATACACCCATGCTCGGTAAAGATTTTCCCGCCGGTTTATCAATCAGCTATCAAGTCGCCCCGGAGGATTGCACTGGTTGTACGCTGTGTGTGGATATTTGCCCGATTCGGGATAAAACCAACGTCAGCCGCAAAGCGTTGAATATGTCCCCGCAACCGCCGTTAAGGGAACCTGAACGAAATAACTGGAATTATTTTTTAAGCTTGCCGGAATACGATCGGCGCTTACTCAAAACTAATACCATCAAAGGGGTGATGGTCTTACAGCCCTTGTTCGAGTTTTCTGGGGCATGTGTCGGTTGCGGGGAAACACCCTATTTAAAATTGGCCTCACAATTATTTGGCGACCGTATGATTGTTGCTAATGCTACCGGCTGTTCGTCGATTTACGGCGGCAATTTACCCACCACACCTTGGACTAAAAATGCCCAAGGGCAGGGGCCCGCCTGGAGCAATTCTTTATTTGAAGATAATGCCGAATTTGGCTTAGGGATGCGCGTTGCTTTAGATAAGCAAACCGCTTATGCGCAAGAATTACTGAACTCACTCCGCGACCAACTTGACAGTGAATTGTTCGAAGCCACTCTAACAGCAGACCAGTCCGATGAAGCTGGGATCTATGAGCAACGCGAGCGGATATCGACGCTTAAACAACGCTTAACGTCTATAGACATGCCCGCAGCGAAATCATTAAGTGAGTTAGCCGACGCACTCTGCAAAAAAAGTGTCTGGATTGTCGGCGGCGACGGCTGGGCCTATGACATCGGCTATGGTGGTTTAGACCATGTGCTTGCCAGCGGGCGTAATGTGAATATTTTAGTGTTGGATACCGAAGTCTATTCCAATACTGGGGGTCAAACTTCCAAATCCACGCCGCTGGGTGCAGTGGCCAAATTTTCCGCCAGCGGTAAAGCCACCGCTAAAAAAGACTTAGCACTGCTGGCGATGGATTACAGCAATGTCTATGTGGCGCATGTTGCTTATGCCGGTAAGGATACGCAAACCCTGAGCGCGTTTCTGGAAGCTGAAGCCCATGATGGACCCTCTATCATTATTGCCTACGCGCCTTGTATCGCGCATGGCGTAGATTTATCCAATAATCACCGCCAACAAGCGCTGGCAGTTAAAAGCGGGCACTGGCCGTTATTCCGCTTTGATCCCAACAAAATCAAACAAGGCAAAAACCCGATGCACCTTGATTCACCCGAACCATCCATCCCCTACCGCGACTTCGTTAAAACTGAAACCCGTTTCAGCATGCTCTGGCAAACCCATCCTGAAGCCGCCGAACGCTTTCTCGCACAAGCACAACAAGATGTTAAAAACCGTTATCGTTATTACAAACAACTATCCGAACTGGAGTGGAACGAAACCACCAGCGTTTCGGCAGTCAAAGCACAACTGAAAACTGAAACCACGGTGGAGGCCAGCCATGATTGATTTAACCACTACTTATCTGGGCTTAAAACTGGCGAATCCTTTGGTGCCATCCGCATCCCCCTTGAGCAAAGATATTGCGGCAGCACGCCGTTTGGAAGATGCCGGTGCAGCTGCACTGGTTATGTATTCCTTGTTCGAGGAAAAAATCGAAGCGGAAGAACAGCAAATGGAACGCTTTTTTTATCAGCAAGCCATCGGGCACGGAGAAGCGGACTCTTTTCATCCGGTGCCTGACAGCGTCGAATCCTATCAGGAACAATACCTGGAACAACTACAGAAACTTAAAACCAGTTTATCGATCCCAGTCATCGCCAGTTTAAACGGCACCTCTTTAAGCGGCTGGATTGACTACGGAAAAGCCCTACAGCAAGCAGGAGCCGATGCCTTGGAGCTAAACATTTACCATCTCGCCGCAAATGCGGAAGAAAACAGTGAAACAGTTGAAAACCGCTATCTCGCAATTCTGCAGGAATTAAAACGGCATGTGACTATTCCGATTACCCTCAAGTTATCACCACAGTTCAGTTCCCCCATTCATTTTGCCAAACGCCTGGAGGCAGCGGGCGCAAATGGACTCGCACTGTTTAACCGTTTTTATCAACCGGATATTGACCTGGAAACTTTGGAGGTTTTACCCAAATTGGAGCTGTCGACACCCGCCGAAGCTTTGTTACGCATCCGATGGACGGCTTTGCTATATGGTCGGGCTAACCTTTCCCTAGCAGTGACCGGTGGTTTCCATACGACCGCTGATATTTTAAAAGCCCTATTGGCAGGTGCCGACGTGGTGCATCTGTGCAGCGTGTTATTGAAAGAAGGCGTAGGGCGTTTAACGGAAATACTTGATGAATTGGAACACTGGTTGAGCGAACACGAATATGAATCCGTGCAGCAATTAAAAGGCAGCGTCAGCCAGCAACATGCAATTGATCCCAGTGCTTATGAGCGGGCAAATTATGTGCAGGTGTTGGATAATTATTCCTATCCGGCGGGGGTGTTGCGATAGGTTGTATAAACAACAGAGAAAAATATATCAATCTTTGCGGTGCCAATCTTTGAAATTACTACTTATATTTAACCTTTAAGAGGTATTTATGAATTCAGTAAAGTTTTTATTAGGGCTTTGTTTTGCGTTGCTATTTATACCAAGCATTGCAGTTGCTGTAACCCCGGTAGGTAACAATGCCTCCCCCAACTATAGCAAAGCTGAAAAAATAGGGGGGTCATTCCCTAGCCCTTGTGGGTTAATAGGTTATATATGTAAATTAGTTGCGACGGTAGATGAACCGACTTCTAAATTTAATATAACCGCAAAACTATCAAGTAAAAATAATGCCAATAGATCCAGTTTTTTTTCTGACGAACCAATCGACTTACAATTTACGTTGAAAGCACCCATAGAATCGAATACCTTTGAAGACAGTCTTTACGTTATCGCAAAAAAGAATACCACTTATTACATGCTGACAAGCTCAGGGTGGATACTCTGGGATGGACAACTTAACCATCTGGTGGCTTTTTTAAGTGAAGGCCGGGGCACTGGTTCCCACACAATTAATCTACTGACGCAGCAATCTTTGCCAGCGGGTGAATATATTATCTATGCGGGATGTCATTACCATAGTGCCGGGAACCTGCCTTTCCTCGCCTTACCCTTTATAGTTTTTGATAAAGAACCCCCTTAACCAAATAATCCAAAAGCCAATGATACGACTGTGTTTTTAGACAGTGTCGTCACAAGATAGCTGTCCAAAGCGCAATACGAAACAGTATTTTTGGCGTAACGGGTTGCAATGCCCCGCCATCACTTTAAATGCAAAAATGCATTTTCCACTAAATGCCGCAAACGGTAAATGCCCTTATCGTATGCCCGTGGCTGAACCCGATTTTTCTCCTGTGGAATGACAACCTTCATCCGTTGCGCTTTGGCCTTAGCCGCGATGGTGCAGGTACCGTAACCTCTATCCGCCAGCGGCAAAACCGGCGATGGGTGTTTTTCCAGTCCCTGTAGTCCGGCGGCAAATCCCGCCATGGGGAGCCTGTGCGTAAAATCCAGAAAACTGCACTTATAAACAAACGGTTATCACGGGCTTTACTACCTCAAGTACCTTCCCGTCCTGGCAAGTACAGTTCCAATAATTGCCAAACCCTATCGTGTATATCATGTCGCCGACGTACAAAATTCACTTAACTTTTCCAACAAAATTATTGGAATGGTGTATATCTCATAATCTTGTGGCGACACCATCTAGAAAAACTCGGCAAAAACTTAACTCGGCGGTTTATTTTGCTTCGCAAGCCCCGGTTCGTCCTGCGTCCACCTGCTCCGACCCAGCAAAGAGAGCGTCACATAGCTCCCACAATGACTTGACGGCTATTCGGGAAGCCTCTGTCAACGTCAAGCCACTCTAATACGGCTCAACACCCGGACCTGCACTTATCGGGGACTAAAAATCTTCGCTTAGCTTCCAAGATTTTCAGTGGAGGAAATGACCAACCAAAAAATATTGCTTTCCAAATCAACCGCTGTTATTAGCGTATAGATCATTTCATTACCTTTTATGGGCGGTGTTTATTGTACTCGGCCAGCAAGATGCCAGGCATGTTTCGCAAAATTTCCATTGACATCAAAATATAATTATATTGTAGTATAGTAAACAAAAAAGCAATATAGGAACATATAAATGACCTGCACTTGGCTAATCCTCATTGTTAGTTTACCGACCAAAAACGCCGCTGGGCGCATGCGCGTCTGGCGAGCGCTCAAAGCGTTAGGTTGCGGTGTACTGCGTGATGGTGTGTATTTATTGCCGCAACGTGCAGAGTTCCGGCAAACGCTTCAACTTCAGGCTGAAAACGTTATCGCTGGGGGTGGAAGCGCCCATATCTTGTCGTTAAATAGTGAAACCCAAGCACAACAAAAAACTTTCGAAGACTTATTCGACCGTTCAAGCGATTACGCAAAGCTGGTCATGGACATCCGACAAGCTGTTGATTCAAACTTTCTGCCGGAAGAGGCGATTAAACTCCAAAAACAAGCCAATCGGTTACGTAAAGAGTTTGAAGCCATAGTATTTATGGATTTTTTCCCCGGCGCAGCACAGGAACAAACGGGGAGTGCATTGGAAGATTTGGAACATATTGTTAATGAGCGCCTTACACCTGATGAACCGCATGCCGTACGGCGACGTATCAGTAGGCTTCAGCTCGGTGATTATCAAGGCAAAATTTGGGCAACCCGCCAACGTCCGTGGATCGATAGGCTTGCCAGCGCCTGGCTGATCCGTCGTTTTGTTGACCCAAAAGCTGAGCTTATCTGGCTTACAGCACCCGACGCTTGCCCTGCCGACGCATTGGGTTTTGATTTTGATGGGGCTGTTTTTACCCATGTAGGCACAAAAGTGACTTTTGAGGTGTTGCTGCTAAGTTTCGGGCTGGCTAAAGATGCTGCCTTAAATCGGCTTGGTGCATTAGTGCATTATCTGGATGTTGGGGGGATTCCTGTGCTTGAAGCGGCTGGATTGGAAACGTTGATTAGCGGGATGCGGCAACACTGGAATAACGACGATGAACTGCTCGTTGAAGCCGAAAAAGTTTTTGATGCTTTTTACCAAGCTTTCTCAGCACAGGAGCAGACACATGAATAACCTAGACCCCAAGCAAATACCTCCTCATCCGGTTACCTTGGGACAAGCTTTTGGGTATTGGCTGAAACTCGGTTTCATCAGTTTTGGCGGCCCGGCCGGACAGATCGCCATCATGCACCAAGACTTGGTGGAGAAAAAACGCTGGATTTCTGAACAGCGTTATCTGCATGCCCTCAATTATTGTATGTTACTGCCCGGCCCTGAAGCGCAACAGTTGGCGATTTACATCGGCTGGTTAATGCACCGCACTCGGGGCGGGATTATTGCGGGTGGGTTGTTCGTCCTGCCGTCATTGTTTATTCTGATCGGGTTAAGCTGGATTTATCTGGCCTTTGGGCATTTACCCGCTGTCGCCGGGATACTGTATGGCATTAAACCGGCTGTGACCGCTATCGTAGCATTTGCGGCTTACCGCATTGGTTCAAGGGCGTTGAAAAACTGGCTGTTGTGGACAATGGCAGCCTTGGCGTTTCTCGCCATATTCATATTGGATGCGCCGTTTCCGTTGATTGTGCTGGTGGCGGCGCTGCTCGGTGCGCTAGGCGGCAAGTTTGTACCCAAAAAATTTGCCGTCGGTGGCGGTCACAGCTCAGCCAAACAAGGCCATGGGGCGGCATTAATTGATGACGACACGCCTATTCCAGACCACGCTAAATTCAGTTGGCTTAACTTAAGTAAATTGATTTTTGCCGGATTGGTTTTGTGGGGCGGCGCTATGGGTTTTTTGACTGCTTGCTACGGTTGGGACGGGGCGCTAACGCAAATGGGGTGGTTTTTCACCAAAGCGGCGTTATTAACTTTTGGTGGTGCTTATGCGGTTTTGCCTTATGTGTATCAAGGTGCCGTCGAACATTATCATTGGCTCACTGCTCATCAAATGATTGACGGATTGGCATTGGGTGAAACGACTCCAGGCCCCCTGATTATGGTTGTCACCTTTGTTGGTTTCGTTGCTGGCTGGACACAAACAGTGTTTGGGCCTGAGCAATTATTTCTCGCGGGCCTGACGGCGGCCTGTGTGGTCACCTATTTCACTTTTTTGCCCAGTTTCCTATTTATTTTAGCAGGCGGCCCTTTGGTTGAATCCACCCACGGTAATTTGAAATTCACCGCACCGTTAACCAGCATCACTGCTGCCGTGGTTGGCGTTATCCTGAATCTGGCGGCATTTTTTGCCTACCACGTTTTCTGGCCGCTGGGTTTCACGGGACATTTTGACATGTTTGCGTTATTGCTTAGCGCTTCTGCATTGTTGGCATTATTTCATTACAGGGTAGGAGTAATTCAGGTCATTGCCTTATCAGGTGTGGCAGGGTTTTTATTTACTTTTGCTAAACCCTGGCTTATAGCAAGGCTATAAATACGCCAAAAACATTCAATTTATACTGGAGAAACATGGCATGAACGAAATATCTCGGCGAGAATTCCTCGCAACCACCACCGCAGGGTTAACACTCACAGTAATGAGTAATAATGCCATTTCCGATGACGCCACACAGGAAACTAAAATAACGCAATCTTTACTGTCTGCATTTGCAGCAACGCAAGAACTTGACTTGATCTACCCCGCGAATAGTGGACAGAACCAAAAGCGAGTATCCTTATCACAAAAGAGGTGCTTGAATGGGCACAAAACAAACAGGCAAGAAAGCCAC
>JBEBJQ010000033.1:0-39346 GCA_040079795.1 Methylococcales bacterium | reverse complement strand
TTGATTGCACCCATAGCGATGGACGAAGGTTTACGCTTCGCAGTACGTGAAGGTGGCCGCACAGTAGGTGCGGGTGTCGTTGCTTCAATTATTGAGTAAATAAAATGTCAAATCAGACTATCCGGATTCGTCTTAAAGCGTTCGATCATAAATTAATCGATCAGTCAGCCAGTGAGATAGTAGAAACAGCGAAGAGAACAGGTGCTCAAGTTAAAGGGCCTATTCCTTTGCCTACTAAAAAAGAACGATTTACGATTCTTATTTCTCCGCATGTTGATAAAGATGCCCGTGATCAATATGAGTTAAGAACGTACAAAAGATTGTTGGATATTGTAGAGCCAACCGAAAAAACGGTAGATGCGCTGATGAAGTTGGATCTTGCTGCTGGTGTAGATGTTCAAATTAAGCTTAATTAAAAGCTAATAATAAATTTAGAGGAATTGGCCCATGTCAATAGGTCTTGTTGGTCGTAAATGTGGAATGACCAGAGTTTTTCGTGAAGATGGTACGTCAGTGCCTGTTACTGTTCTTCAGGTTGAGTCAAATAGGGTTACTCAAGTAAAAAGTATTGAGAAAGATGGTTATCGTGCAATCCAAATTACTGCTGGCGATAAAAAGTCGTCGCGCGTAAACAAAGCAATGGCAGGTCACTTCGCCCAAGCGAATGTGACAGCTGGAAGAGGGTTGTGGGAGTTTAGGTTATTCGAAGGTGAGGGAGAAAATTTTGCCGTCGGTTCTGAGTTATCTGTTAACTTATTTGCTGCTGGACAGTACATAGATGTTAAAGGAACCAGTATAGGTAAAGGCTTTGCTGGTGGAATGAAGAGGCATAACTTTAGCATGCAGGATGCTACGCACGGTAACTCGCGTTCGCATAGGTCTTCTGGTTCAATTGGTATGAACCAAACGCCTGGAAGAGTTTTTAAAGGAAAAAAAATGGCTGGCCATTTGGGGAATGTTACGACTACCACGCAAAACTTAACGATTCAATCAATTGATGTTGAAAGAAGTTTGATTTTGGTGAAGGGTCCTGTTCCGGGTGCTAAAGGTGGGGATGTTATTATTGTCCCCGCATCAAAAATGAAAAATAAAGAGTAATTTATGGGTTTTCAGATTCCAGCAATTAATAGTAAAGACTCTGCGATAGCTGTTGAAGTTAATGAGGCTATATTTGGGCAGCAATTTAACGAAACCTTGGTACATCAGCTTGTTGTTAAATATTTAGCGGGCGGACGTTCAGGCACGAAAGCGCAAAAAAATAGATCTGCAGTAAGTGGTGGTGGAATAAAGCCTTGGAAACAAAAAGGGACAGGTCGTGCAAGGTCTGGTACAATACGCAGTCCACTTTGGAGGACTGGTGGTGTTACTTTTGCTGCAAAACCGCGTAATTATGAGCAAAAACTAAACAAAAAAATGTTTCGTGTTGGTGTCCGTTCGATATTGTCGGAACTTTTGAGGCAAGAGCGATTGGTGGTGAGCAACGATATATTGCCTGCTTCCCCAAAAACAAAAGAATTCGCAGTTAAGCTCAGTGTCCTTGATGCAAGGCGGATTTTGATTGTAGTTGATCATTTTGAAGATAATCTGTTTCTGGCATCTCGTAATTTGCCATACGTGCAAATTGTATTGGCGGATAATTTAAATCCTGCTTCTTTGATATCGGCTGATAAAGTGATTATTACTCCGGCAGCAATAATAAGGATTGAGGAGCGTTTGCAATGAGCCTGACAGAATTTCAATTGGCTAAAGTTATTCAAGGGCCGGTTATTTCAGAAAAAAGTACTGTGGTGGCGGAGCAGAGCAATCAATTTGTATTCAAAGTAATTAAGCAGTCAACTAAAAAGCAGATAAAAGATGCGGTTGAGAAGATGTTTAATGTTGAGGTTGATTCGGTTCGAATCCTGAACGTTAAAGGTAAAGAGAAAAGATTTGGTGGATCTATCGGTCATAGATCAGACTGGAAGAAAGCCTATGTTAAGTTGAAAGTTGGGCATGATATAGATTTCTCTGTGGCTTAATTAGTAATAAATAAATTAATAGGAACGGTAGAGAGTATGTCCATTGTAAAGTCCAAGCCTACGTCTCCAGGATCAAGGTTCGTAGTGCGCGTTAAAAATGACGAGTTGCATAAAGGTAAGCCATTTGCACCACTTTTAGAGAAAAAAAGTAAAACTGGCGGTCGGAATAATAATGGAAGGATTACCACCAGACATATAGGTGGTGGTCATAAGCAACATTACCGGATTATAGATTTTAAGCGTAATAAAATTGACATTCCGGCTGTCGTTGAAAGGCTGGAGTATGATCCAAATAGAACGGCTAACATAGCTTTGGTTCTGTTCAGAGACGGTGAAAGAAGATATATTATCGCACCTAAAGGTTTAGAGGTTGGGCAAGAGGTGATTTCCTCGGAAGCAGTTTCTGTAAAAGCAGGGAACTGTATGCCGCTTAGAAATGTACCGCTAGGGACTACGGTTCATTGCGTTGAGTTGAGGCCTGGTAAAGGTGCACAAATTGCCAGAAGTGCGGGCGCTTCAGCTCAGCTTGTTGCAAAAGATGGTGTGTATGCAACCCTGAGATTACGTTCCGGCGAGATGCGTAAAGTGATGAGTGATTGCCGTGCTGTGGTTGGGGAGGTTTCCAATTCAGAACATAATCTGACTTCCTTGGGTAAGGCTGGTGCAAAACGTTGGTTAGGTGTGCGTCCTACTGTTCGAGGAGTGGTTATGAATCCTGTAGATCATCCTCATGGTGGTGGTGAAGGAAGAACGTCAGGCGGAAGGCACCCAGTGTCTCCATGGGGTATGCCAACAAAAGGCTACAAAACAAGAAAAAACAAACGCACCGACAATATGATTGTCAGACGTCGTAAGTTGAAATAGAGAGGAAATAAAGTGCCACGTTCAATTAAAAAAGGTCCTTTTATCGACCACCATCTACAAAAGAAAATAGATGATGCTGTAACAACGAATAATAGGAAACCAATTAAAACTTGGTCAAGAAGATCTATGATTATTCCAGATATGCTCGGCTTAACCATAGCTGTACATAACGGGCGTCAGCATGTTCCTGTGCTGGTCTCGGAAAATATGATTGGTCATAAATTGGGTGAATTTGCACCTACTCGTACATTTAAAGGCCATGTGGCTGATAAAAAATCAAGGTAGGTGAATGATGGAAATTTCTGCAAAATTAAGCAATGCACCACTCTCAGCTCAGAAAGCTAGATTGGTTGGAGATCAAATCAGGGGTTTGCCCGTTGAAAAAGCGTTAAATATTTTAACCTTCAGTACTAAAAAAGCAGCTTTGATTGTGAAAAAGATTCTTGAGTCTGCTATTGCTAATGCTGAACATAATGAAAGTGCTGATATTGATGAGTTGAGGGTTTCCACCGTATTCGTTGATGAAGGCGCTACATTAAAGCGGTTTAGAGCCAGGGCTAAGGGGCGTGCTAATCATATCCTGAAAAGAACCTGTCACATTACAATCAAAGTAGCGGAAAAATAATAGAGGCGAATATGGGTCAAAAAGTTCATCCAACTGGTATACGCCTTGGAATTGTAAAAGATTGGACTTCTCGGTGGTATGCAAATAGTCAGGAATACCCTGTTTTTTTGCATCAGGATTTATTGGTCAGGGAATTTCTCAGAAAAAAACTTGCTCATGCATCAGTTAGTCGTATTCAAATTAATAGACCGGCACGAAATGCTAATATTACTATTCATACAGCCAGGCCTGGTATAGTAATCGGTAAGAAAGGTGAAGATATAGATAAATTGAAGCAAGATATTTCTAAAATGATGGGGGTTCCTGTCCAATTGAATGTTGAAGAAATAAGAAAGCCTGAGCTGGATGCATATTTGGTTGCTGAAGGAATTGCTCAGCAATTAGAAAAAAGAATTATGTATAGAAGGGCAATGAAGCGTGCTGTAACAAATACAATGCGCCTAGGTGCTGAAGGCATTAAAATCAACGTTGGTGGCCGGTTGAATGGCGCTGAGATTGCTCGGGGCGAGTGGTACAGGGAAGGAAGGGTTCCTTTGCATACGCTTAGAGCCGATATAGATTATGGTGTTGCTGAAGCAAATACTACATATGGTATTATTGGTATTAAAGTCTGGATTTTTAAAGGCGAAATATTCAATAAAGATGCGTTGCACGCATCTGATAATACTGATTCTAAAAAATAGTTGAAGGAAAATAGCGATGCTTCAACCAAAAAGAACAAAGTTTCGTAAGCAGCATAAAGGCAGAAACACAGGTATAGCGGTTAAGGGTTCTTCAGTTAGTTTTGGGGAGTTTGGTCTAAAAGCTTTATCTCGTGGCCGATTGACTGCAAGGCAGATTGAATCTGGGCGTAGGGCTATTAATCGGCATGTTAAGCGTAGTGGTAAGCTATGGATTCGTATATTTCCTGATAAGCCGATTACTAAAAAACCTTTGGAAGTTCGTATGGGTAAAGGTAAAGGTAGTGTAGAATATTGGGTTGCACAAGTACGGCCCGGAACCATGTTGTTCGAACTTCAAGGTATTTCTGAAGAGATAGCGAGAGAAGCGTTTGAATTAGCGGCCGCAAAGTTACCTCTTAAAACAACTTTTATTGTTCGGACGATAATGTAATGAAAGCAAGTGAATTACGAAAAAGTACAAGTGTTGAATTAAATGCCATGTTGGTTTCCCTTGCAAAAGAGCAATTTAATTTAAGAATGCAAAAAGGTACGCAGCAGCTATCTAAACCTGACCAAATTAAAAAAGTTAGGCGTGAAATTGCTCGTGTGCAAACAATAGTGAAAGAATTGGCGGGGGCATAATGTCGACTGAAATTAAAGAAACGCAGCGTTCTATAAATGGACGGGTGTTAAGTAATAAGATGGATAAGACTATTACTGTATTGGTTGAGCGTTTTGTTAAGCATCCTGTCTATGGTAAGTATATTAAACGGTCAACAAAATTATTGGCACATGATGAATTAAATCAATGTCAAGAAGGTGATTTTGTATCGATTGCTTCTTGTAGGCCCATTTCCAAGAATAAGTCATTTAAATTGGTTGGTATTCTCGAAACTACCAATACGTAATTGAATAGTCGTAATTTTGATAGATAGAGGATAAATAAATGATTCAGATGCAAACTAACCTTGACGTCGCCGATAATAGCGGTGCAAAAAAGGTCATGTGTATCAAAGTTCTGGGTGGATCGCATAGACGTTATGCCGGAATTGGCGATATTATTAAGGTCAGTATTAAAGATGCAATTCCACGTGGAAGAGTCAAAAAAGGTGATGTTTACAATGCCTTAGTTGTTAGAACGAGAAAAGGTGTTCGCCGTGCTGATGGTTCGGTTATCCGTTTTGATAGCAATGCCGCTGTAATTTTAAATACGCAATTACAACCGCTTGGAACTCGTATATTTGGACCCGTTACTCGCGAATTACGAGGAGACAAATTTATGAAAATTATCTCTTTAGCGCCAGAAGTTTTATAAGTAGGGTTCAATTATGCAAAGAATAAAAAAAGGCGATGACGTAATTATACGTATCGGTAAAGATAAAGGTAAACTAGGAAAAGTGCTTAGTTTAAAAGAAAATAAAGTTTTAGTTGAAGGTGTTAATAAAGTAAAGAAACACCAGAAAGGTAATCCCAGTCGGGGTGTTGAAGGCGGCATTATAGAAAAAGAAATGCCTTTGGATATATCTAATGTCGGTTTATATAATCCTAAGACTAAAAAAGTGGATCGTATTGGCTTTCGGTTTCTAGAAGACGGAAAAAAAGTCAGGTTTTTTAAATCAACAAATGAGCTTGTTGGTTCATAAAAGGTGAGGTTAACACATGGCTAGATTAGAAACTGTCTACAAAGAAAAAATACGGTCTGCATTGATTGAACAGTTTGGTTACAAATCGATTATGCAAGCACCAAAAATAACCAAAATCACTCTAAATATGGGTGTGGGTGGTGCTGTGGCAGATAAAAAAGTGATGCAATCTGCAGTAAGCGACATGGAAAAGATTTCCGGTCAAAAAGCCGTTGTCACATTAGCTAGAAAATCAATAGCTGGTTTTAAGATTCGTGATGATATGCCTATTGGGTGTAAAGTAACTTTGCGTGGCGCTAGAATGTATGAATTTTTAGATCGCTTAATTAGTATCTCGATTCCTCGAATTCGTGATTTTAGAGGAATGAGCCCTAAAAGCTTTGATGGGCGTGGTAACTATTCGATGGGCGTTAAAGAGCAAATCATATTCCCTGAAATTGACTATGATAAGATCGACGCAATAAGAGGGATGGATATTACCATAACTACAACTGCTAAAACAAATGAAGAAGGCTTGGCATTATTAAAGCTTTTTGAATTTCCATTTAAGAACTAAAGGGCTAAATTAAATGGCTAAAAAGTCAATGATTGCGCGTGAACATAAGCGCACAAAATTAGTTAAAAAATATCTGGATAAACGTAATACTCTTAAGGAAACAATTAGAAACCCTGATTCTTCATTCCAAGATAGAGATGCGGCTCAATTAAAATTACAAAAACTGCCTAGAGATTCTAGTGCAGCTAGGCAAAGAAACCGTTGTAATTTAACTGGGCGACCACATGGTTATTACCGTAAATTTGGACTTTCACGTAACAAGCTGAGGGAGGCCACGATGCGTGGTGATGTTCCTGGTTTAGTGAAAGCAAGTTGGTAATACTGTACGATCTAAATTGGAGAGCTGAATAATGAGTATGACAGACCCTATTGCAGATATGTTGACTCGTATAAGAAACGGTCAATCTGCAGGTAAAGAAAGCGTATCTTTACCATCTTCAAAATTAAAACTTGCTATTGCTAAAGTCTTAAAAGAAGAAGGTTATATTGCAAGTTTTGCAACAGAAACAATTGCTGGTCATGCGCAAATGACCATTGTATTAAAATACTTTAACGGTACGCCTGTTATCGAAAAGGTGAAGCGTATCAGTAGACCCGGATTGCGCATTTATAAATCCAAAGATGAGTTGCCAAAGGTGCTTGGTGGATTAGGTATAGCAGTTGTATCTACTTCAAAAGGTGTAATGACTGACAGGGCTGCGCGTGCAAGCGGCCACGGCGGCGAAGTTATTTGCACTGTTTGTTAAGTGATAGGTTGAGATTATGTCAAGAATTGCAAATGCACCAATTACTATTCCGAAAGGAGTAGATGTTAAAGTTTCAAATGAAAATAACATGACTGTTAAGGGTGCAAACGGTGAGTTATCTTTTCAAATTAATCGTTTGGTTAATTTTGAAATTGTTGATAATGTTATTAATGTTAAATGGAACGAAGCTGATAAAGTTGCTAAGGCTCAAGCTGGAACTGCTAGGGCAATTGTAAATAACATGGTTACAGGAGTTTCTAAAGGCTTTGAAAAGAAGCTTGCTCTTGTTGGTGTTGGATACAGGGCACAAATAAATGGTAAGGTGTTAAGTTTGGCGTTAGGCTTTTCCCATCCGGTAGAGTTTCCTTTTCCGGCAGGCATTACTATTGAAGCGCCAACTCAAACTGAAATAATAATCAAGGGAAGTGATAAACAAAAAGTAGGTCAAGCCGCAGCTAAAATCAGAGCTTATAGACCACCTGAACCATATAAAGGTAAAGGGGTTAAATACGCTGAAGAAGTAGTTGCAAGAAAAGAAGCTAAGAAGAAGTAAGGTGACGTAATGGATAAAAATACCTCCCGAATGAAGCGCGCATTAAAATTGCGTTCAAAAATAAAAAGCTCCGGCATAAACCGATTAAGTATTCACAAGACATCGCAACATATCTATGCGCAAGTCTTAAGCAAAGATGGTAAAACAACTTTGGCGAGTGCATCTACAGTTAATGCAGAGTTAAAAGCCAACCTTAAAAATACCAGTAATATTTCTGCTGCGATCGAAGTTGGCAAATATATTGCCCAAAAAGCTATAGCTGCTGGCGTTTCTGAAGTGGCTTTTGACCGTTCCGGCTTTAAATATCATGGACGTGTTAAAGCGCTTGCTGATGCCGCGCGTGAAGCTGGTTTAAAATTTTAGGGGATTAAAAATAATGGCGACAACACCCGCTCAAAATACTGATGGATTGCAAGAGAAATTAGTAAATGTTAGACGAGTTGCAAAAGTAGTGAAAGGCGGTAGGGTATTTGGTTTTACCGCTCTTACAGTAGTTGGTGATGGTGAAGGGCGAATAGGTTATGGTGTAAGTAAAGCCAGAGAAGTGCCTATTGCAATACAAAAATCACTTGAGCAAGCTAAAAAGAATATGCGGAAAGTCTACCTTAAAGGGGATACTTTGCAATATCCTATCATGTGTTCAACAGGTGCTGCAAAAGTGTATATGCAACCCGCCTCTGAAGGTACGGGCATTATCGCAGGTGGTGCAATGCGTGCGGTATTCGAAGTTGTTGGCGTGCATAATGTATTGGCAAAGTGTATTGGAACAAATAATCCGATAAACGTTGTTAGGGCTACTATTAATGGCCTGACCGGCATGCATGATGCTAAATCAATAGCTGATAAGCGTGGCTTAACAGTTGAACAAATAATTGGGTAGTTGTCATGTCTGAAAAATTATTAAATGTTACGATGACTAAAAGTAAGATTGGACGTTTGCCTAATCATATAAAATGTTTGAAAGGTTTGGGGTTGAGTAAGATCCGTCAAACTGTAAGGGTTATTGATACTACAGCAAACAGAGGAATGATTAATCAAGTATCGTATATGGTAAAGGTTGAGGAAGTCTAATGTTTTTAAATACTATACAATCTGCTTACGGATCCAGAAGAAAATCAAAAAGAGTTGGTCGGGGGATTGGTTGTACTCTTGGTAAAACATGTGGTAGAGGTCATAAAGGTCAAAAAGCCAGAAGTGGCGGATTCCATAAAGTAGGTTTTGAAGGTGGTCAGATGCCACTGCAAAGAAGGCTTCCTAAAGTTGGATTTAATTCACGGGTTAAGAAATTCTCTGCTGAAGTTCGGTTAAGCGAGCTAAATTCTTTGGGTTTGGCATTTGTTGATTTAAGCGTGCTTTTAAATGCGAATTTAGTTCCTGCTTTTACAAAATCTGTGAAAGTTATATCTTCTGGTCAAATTTTAACACCCGTTACTTTAAAAGGTATTAAAGTTACCGAAGGTGCTAAAGCGTTAATAGAAGCAGTTGGTGGGAAAGTAGAGGCATAAGTGAGTACTCCGAGAGAACAAATAGTTGGAAAAATAGGTAATCAATCCGAACTGGTTTCAAGGTTGTGGTTTGTGCTTGGAGCCTTTGTTGTTTTTAGGGTCGGGGCGCATATACCTGTTCCAGGAATAGATCCGAAGGCATTAGCAATAATGTTTGAGCAGCAAGGTGGATCAATTTTAGATATGTTCAATATGTTCTCTGGAGGAGCTTTAAGTCGTTTGAGTTTGTTTGCGCTTGGAATCATGCCTTATATATCGGCATCAATTATTATGCAATTGATGACCGTGGTAGTTCCTACTTTTGAACAAATGAAAAAAGAAGGTGAGTCTGGTCGGCGTAAGATTTCCCAGTACACCAGATATGGCGCTGTTGTTTTAGCTAGTTTTCAAGCGATTGGTATTTCTATAGCTTTACAAAATCAGACTGCTGGTGGATTGCATGTGGTGATTTCTCCTGGAATCAGTTTTGTTGCGATTACAACGATTACACTCGTCACGGGAACCATCTTTCTTATGTGGTTAGGTGAGCAAGTTACTGAGCGTGGCTTGGGTAATGGTATTTCTTTAATTATCTTTGCTGGAATTGTGTCAGGCTTGCCTGGAGCTATTGCTGGTACCCTTCAGTTGGCAAGAACTGGCGAAATGAATGGCGGTTTTATTATTCTGCTTTTTTTGCTCGCAATCGCTGTTACCGCGTTGGTTGTCTTTGTTGAAAGAGGTCAGCGCAGGGTGGTTATTAATTACCCTAAACGGCAGGAGGGTAGGAGAATAGTTGCCGCTCAGAGTAGCTTCTTGCCGCTTAAAATAAACATGGCTGGTGTAATTCCTCCTATATTTGCCTCTAGCATTATTTTATTTCCAGCGACCATTGCGGGTTGGTTTGGTAATACAAAAGGTTTCTCTTGGCTCCATGATGTTTCCACTATGTTATCTCCTGGACAGCCTGTGTATGTCTTGTGTTATGCGGTGGCTATTATTTTCTTTTGTTTTTTTTATACGGCTTTAGTTTTTAATTCTAAAGAAACGTCTGAAAATTTAAAAAAGTCTGGTGCTTTTTTACCAGGAATTAGGCCAGGACAGCAAACCAGCGCTTATATTGATAAGGTCATGACACGTTTGACACTCATTGGTGCCTTTTATATAACCTTAGTTTGTTTATTGCCGGAGTTTTTGATTGTTTATTGGAATGTGCCTTTTTATTTTGGCGGCACATCATTGTTAATTATTGTTGTTGTTGTAATGGATTTTATCGCTCAGATGCAAACCCATATGATGTCTCAACAATATGAAGGTTTAATGAAAAAAGCAAATTTAAAAAGGTAGGTTTTTTTCAATTAAGTTTAAGGAGTTTTCTGTGAAAGTTCGTGCTTCAGTAAAAGCAATTTGTAGGAATTGTAAAGTAGTTAAAAGAAATGGCGTAGTTCGGGTTATCTGCAAAGACGGCAGGCATAAACAGCGTCAAGGGTGAGTTTTTGTTGCGCTGATATCATATTGATGTTAAGATTCGACGTTTAACTTTATAGTAAAGTTCAGGGGAGCAAGTAAATGGCACGTATTGCCGGTATAAATGTGCCTGATCATAAACATGCTGAAATTGCTTTAACAGCTATTTATGGAATAGGTCGTCAAACAGCAAATAAAATTTGTGAACAAGTTGGTATTTTGCCAACAATAAAAATTAAAGAGCTCTCTGAGGATCAGTTAGAGTTGATTCGCGGCGTCATAGGTAAAATGACTGTTGAGGGTGATCTTCGTCGTGAAGTATCAATGAATATTAAACGTTTAATGGATCTTGGTTGTTTTCGAGGTATTAGACATCGCAGAGGTTTGCCATTAAGAGGGCAAAGAACGAGAACGAATGCGCGTACTCGTAAAGGCCCCCGCAAACCGATTAGAAAATAAATATCCCGTGAGAGGTTCAAGATAAATGGCAAGTCCAAATCGTACAAGAAAACGTATTAAGAAAGAAGTAGTTGATGGTGTTGCACATGTGCATGCAACCTTCAATAACACAATTGTTACAATCACTGATAGGAAAGGAAACGCATTATCTTGGGCAACTTCTGGTGGTTCTGGATTTAGGGGTTCTCGTAAAAGTACGCCTTTTGCAGCACAGGTCGCAGCTGAGAAGGCTGGCACAGTCGCTTTAGAGTATGGTATGAAAAATCTTGATGTAATGATTAAGGGTCCAGGGCCCGGTCGTGAATCTGCTGTCCGTTCGCTTAATAATCTTGGGTTTAAAATTAATAACATTGTTGACGTGACGCCGATTCCTCATAATGGATGTCGCCCCCCTAAAAAACGTCGCGTATAAGTATTTGGAGTAGTTTGTTATGGCAAGATATCTTGGGCCAACCTGTAAGTTAAGTCGTAGAGAAGGATCTGACCTGCTTTTGAAAAGCAGGGGTAAGTCTTTAGAAAACAAATGTAAATTAGAGCAACGTCCTGGTCAGCATGGCACAAAAAGGGCAAGAAATTCTGATTATGCTTTACAGTTACGCGCTAAGCAAAAAATCCGTAGAATATATGGGATTTTAGAAAAGCAGTTTAGGAATTATTATCACAGCGCCGCTATGAAAAAGGGTGCGACTGGTGAAAATTTGTTAAATCTTTTGGAAAGTCGTCTTGATAATGTTGTTTATAGGATGGGTTTCGCCTCGACGCGTTCTGAAGCTAGACAGCTTGTATCGCATAAATCAATTTTGATAAATGATAAATTGATTAACATCCCATCATTTCAGGTTTCGCCTGGTGATGTTGTCAGTATCAGGGAAAAAGCTAAAAAGCAGCAGCGGATTGTTGATGCTTTAGGTGTGACCGAGCAATATGGATTCCCTTCATGGGTTGATGTGAATTCTAAAACTATGATTGCTGTATTCAAATCATTGCCTGATCGTGTTGATCTAGGTACGGATATAAATGAACAGCTTGTAGTTGAGTTGTACTCTAAATAATTTTAGCAGTTCCGAGGGCTATAATGCAGGATATTATTTCTGGTCTTTTAAAACCTAGATTAGTTGAAGTGATTAGTGAGTCACCAAACCATTCAAGGATAGTTATCGAACCCTTAGAACGTGGTTTCGGTCATTCTCTGGGGAATGCTTTAAGGAGGGTTTTGCTTTCTTCTATCCCCGGTTGTGCTGTAACTGAAGTTGAAATTCAGGGCGTTCAGCATGAATATACTACAATTGATGGTGTTCAAGAGGATGTTATTGATATTCTTCTCAATTTGAAGCAGTTGGCGGTTATGCTTCATTCTAAAGATGAAGTAGAATTAACCCTTTCTAAGAATGGTGCTGGTATTGTTACTGCTGCTGATATTATTCTTTCTCATGATGTAGATATATTAAACCCTGAGCTTGTGATCGCAAATTTGACACAAGCTGGTGATTTGAATATGAAAATCAAGGTGAGGAGAGGGCGGGGGTATGAGCCAGCAAATCAGCGTAAGTTAAATACTGAAAATGTTAAAATTGGCACCTTGCTCTTAGATGCCTCTTTTTCACCTGTAGAGCGGGTTTCTTATCATGTTGAGAGCACCCGTGTCGACCAGCGCACCGACTTGGATAAGCTTATTATTGAATTAGTCACTAATGGTACAATCGATCCCGAGAATACTATTAAGTTGGCAGCAAATATATTACATGACCAATTGTCAGTTTTTGTTGATTTTGAAAAGGTCAAAGACGTTGTTGTCGAAGAGTCGTTTGTAGAAGCTGAAATGTTTGATCCCGTTTTATTACGTCCAGTTGATGATTTGGAATTAACGGTTAGATCTGCAAATTGCCTTAAAGCTGAAAACATTTTTTATATCGGTGATCTTATACAACGCACTGAATTTGAGCTATTAAAAACGCCAAATTTAGGGAAGAAATCTTTAACTGAAATAAAAGATATCCTTGCTTTAAAAGGTTTATCCTTAGGTATGCGCTTGGAAAATTGGCAGCCGGAGTCGCTGTCTGAGCAAAATTGAATGTGGACTATATAAATATAAGGCCTTGTTATAATGAGACATCGTAAAAGCGGTAGAAAATTTAATATTAATAGTAGTCATCGTAAAGCACTTTTTAGCAATATGGTGAGTTCTTTATTTGAACATGAGTTAATTAGGACGACTTTACCTAAAGCAAAGGAGTTGCGTGGTTACGCCGAAAGCTTAATTACCTTATCTAAAATTGATTCAGTTGCCAAAAGAAGGCTTGCTTTTGCAAAGCTAAGAAATCGTGAGATTGTAACTAAATTGTTTAATGAACTTGGTCCGCGCTATCAAGATAGACCAGGTGGATATACACGTATTTTGAAGTGTGGACACAGAACTGGCGATGCTGCTCCTATGGCTTATGTTGAATTAGTTGGAAGAGCAGATAGCTAGGCTATTCTGTCAGTTATGAATCATGCGTATTAGCTCAGACTTGATCTGACAGTTACCAGTTTTACAGGGTGTCTGTCAGATTAGATTTGATTCAGATTCTTCTGGGTTCAAATCTGTTTTTTATCCAGTAAAGTATCCATTGGTGTTCTGCCTAGACACATTTTGCCTTTATGAGTCCGGTTATTGCTGTAATAAATTAACCATTCGTCCAGATCTTTTTGCAAGATCTCCAGACCGCTATAGCGTTTTTTCCTGAACGCGATTTGATAGAACTCCTGTATATCGTCTGATCAAACCCTTCGCAAATACCGTTACCCTGCGGGGACATCGCTTTGGTTTTAGTATGGTCGATGTCATTGATCGCGAGATATAGCTGGTAGTCATGTTGCTCAACTTTGCCGCAGTATTGCCCCCGATCTGTCAGAATGCGTAGTATTGGCAATTCGCTGGCTTCATAGAATGGTACACTTTGTCATTCAGGATGTCGGCTGCTGTGCCGTTGTTTTGCTTGTATATAGCTTGCAGTACGCCACTTTGCTGTAAGTGCCCACATAAGTCTGCGTGGTATATACGCCCCACGCCTTTGAGGTTGCCTCTGCGCGCCACAGCGCGTCTCATGGAAGATTTTTGGACTCCCTGTCACAAAAATCGATTCGCCACGCGGCGAATCAATCTAGCCCCGCTTCGTCCTGCGTCCGCCTCGACTACGTACTACGCTTCGCTACCTACTACGTCAAGGCTACCACAATGACTCTACGGCTCTTCGGGATAAAATGCTTGCCTCCCTCGCGCGCTATCGCGCACGTCGGATTGGCGCATTTCCCTTCGCCTACCGGGGACTAAAAAACATCACTTCGCTCACGCTCCGTTTCCATGTTTTTCAGCGTCCGTCCAGACATGTTGGCACATTCGTTCATGGCTGATTTTAACGCCCTACTCTTTAAGCAACCAGCCCGAAACCTGTTCAGGGCTGAAATCCAGGCGAACTTTTTCTTCTATTAAGGCACAAACTTCCGATGTCATTTTTATTACTTTGGCAGCATTTTTCTGCGGGGGAGCGCTTTGATATTGGCTTGGTGAGGCCGATACCCACGCTTTCCCGTATTACGGCGCAGCTCCCTGCCCAGGGCCGAGGCTGAAATGCCTATGATTACCGTCATGTCCTTTTGTAGCATTTCCGCTTTCTTTAATGCCCCGGTCTGGTATCTTTGTATCCCGGTTAGCTGTTTATAGCCTTTCATAAGCGTTCTCATCTTTGGCCGGGTTGAAAAAAGCCCTGAACTACATCAGCTAAACCCTTTCAATCTTGTTAAAAAAGAATTGCACTTATAAGTTGAATTCAAGTTATAAAGTGCTAGAGCATTTTTAGGGTCATTGTCGTGTTATCCCTTCTTAGGCATTTAGGTTAAAACGACCAATATCGTCTGTTTTACTGTGATTTAAACCACACTGATTTAAATATTATTGGTTGCTAACTAATAAATTTTATTTTCTCTGCTACGCTTCTTTTAACAAGAATTGTGTTGCGGCTGTTTAAATTCACTTAACTATCTATCATGACAAACTCTGAAGCTAATTTACCTTTAGTCTTAATTATAGACGATGACCCGACTGTCCATTTATGGGCTAAGCGGCATTTATCCGTTGCCGGTTTTGAGCTAATTTCCGCATTGAATGGCGAAGAGGGCATCGCTTTGTTTCGAACCCATTTTCCGGATATTGTCCTTATTGATGTTGAAATGCCGGGCATAGATGGGTTTGTAACCTGCACTGAAATCCGTAAACTGCCCAGCGGTAAAAATACCCCTATTTTGATGGTTACCGGCACTGAAGATGCTGAACGGGTGGGTTCTTCTTTTGATGCAGGGGCAACGGATTTTGTAGTTAAGCCGGTTAATTGGAAAGTGCTGATCCATCGTTTGGGCTATATGATCAAGGCAAGCAGCGTATTGCATCAGTTGGAAAAAAGCCAATTGCGCTTATCCAATGCCCAAAAAATGGCAAAGCTGGGACATTGGGAATTTAACATTGTAGACAACAAACTCTATTGGTCAGATGAAATCTACGCTATTTTTCAACGGAATAAAGCGAGTTTTATTCCTGATCAAAGTACGTTTCTGGATTTGGTGCATAACGACGATAAATTATTGCTAGCGGAAGCGTTTGAAAAAGCCATCGGTCAGCAAGTGTCGATCACCCTTGATTATCGTATTGCCGGCAATGCTGCTCAAGAACAGTTTGTGGAACAGCAAATTGAATTAATTTTAAATGCCCAAAATCAATTAATTGGCCTAACTGGCACCATCCAGGATATTAGTGAACGCAAAGCCCATGAACAACAGGTCCGTTACCTGGCCTATTATGATGAGGTTACAGGGCTTCCTAACCGGGCGTGTTTTTTAGAAATTTTAGCTAAAGTACTGGAACTCTCGCAGCGGAATAAACGCCACTTTGCGGTGTTATTTTTGGACTTGGACGGCTTTAAAGTCGTTAACGATTCTTTTGGGCATCAAGTCGGTGATTTATTACTGAAAGAAGTTGCCAAACGCATAACTGAGGGACTTAGGCGTTCAGATATTGCGTCCAGATGTTCTATATCCAACTCGCAAAACACCGATATGGCGCGCTTGGGAGGCGATGAGTTTACGATTTTATTGAATGAACTGACTAAGCCTGAAGATGCCGCGATTGTTGCTCAAAACATTCAGAAATGGTTGACCGAAATAACCTCAATTGATGGCAACCAAATTTTTATCAGTGCCAGTATTGGCATCGCCATTTATCCCCAAGATGCCCAAAGCGCAGAAGGGTTATTAAAAAATGCCGATATGGCCATGTATTACGCTAAAAAAACTGGTAAGGGAAATTACCAGTTTTTTCATGAAGATATGAATGTCAAGGTTAAGAAACGGCAACAGATTGAAAGTTGTATGCATCAGGCGTTGCTTAATAATGAATTACGGCTTTATTATCAACCGATTGTTAATGCGGTTTCAGGTTTATTGATTGGTGCTGAATCATTAATGCGTTGGGAAAGTGCGCAATTGGGGTTTTTATCACCTTTTGATTTTATCCCGATAGCGGAAGAAAATGGTTTTATTATTAAATTTGGCGAATGGGCAATCCGTGAAGTTTGCCGTCAGCATAAGGAATGGCAAAAACTGGGGATGGGTCATCTCACTATTTCCGTTAACTTAAGCAGCCTCCAATTTAACCAAGCGAATTTTATCCCGATGGTAGAAGGTATTCTCGCTGAATATGAAGTTGATCCGCGCTTTTTGGTTTTTGAATTAACTGAAACCATCATTATGTCGGATACTAAAAAAGTAGTGGCTATTTTATTAAAGCTCAAAGAAATCGGTATCAAGCTGTCTATAGATGATTTTGGTACCGGGTATTCTTCCTTAAGCTATCTTAAGAATTTTCCGCTAAATTCGTTAAAGATTGACCGTTCATTCGTCAAAGACCTCCCGGTAAATTTAGATGATGTGGCTATCGTCAAGGCTATTTTAATGTTGGCTAGCACCTTAAGTTTGCAAACGGTTGCTGAAGGTGTGGAGACTATTCAGCAACGGGATTTCATGATCAACAATAACTGTGATGCTATTCAGGGCTACTTATTTTCAAAGCCGATGCCTGCTGAGGATTTTAAAAACTACTGGCACGCGGAAGCAACGACAAAATTAGCATTAGGCAATACGTATGCAATGCAGGATTAATATTGCAGCGTTTGTTTTGTGTGTTTTTCAGTTAACAACTCCTTACGCCGCGTCAATAAAAGCTGAAGGGGACGAGGTCTTGGACTTAAATATTGAAGATTTAGTCAATGTGCAAGTCACTTCCGTTTCTAAAAAAGCCCAAGCGCTTTCCGATGCGCCAGCGGCAATTTTCGTTATCAGCCATGATGATATTAAGCGTTCAGGTGTAACCAGTGTCCCAGAGGCATTGCGTATGGCGCCGGGAGTTGAAGTGGCAAGGATCAGCTCCAATAAATGGGCCATTAGTGCGCGTGGTTCTAATGGCAGCATTGCCAATAAATTGCTGGTTTTGATTGATGGCCGTAGTGTCTATACCCCTGCTTTTTCAGGTGTTTATTGGGATGCGCAAGATGTGTTAATGGAAGATATTGAGCGCATTGAAGTTATTCGGGGGCCGGGGGCAACTTTGTGGGGCGCGAATGCGGTTAATGGCGTCATCAATATCATCACAAAAACGGCTGGGCACACCGAAGGCGGTCAACTTATCGCCGGGGCTGGCACACTGGAAAGTGGTTTTGGCTCGCTCAGATACGGTAAAAAATTCGGCAATGACACTTACGCTAGGGGATATGTCAAAGGTTTTCAGCGCGATGAAAATAAAACGCCTTCCGGCCACAGTGCCGAAGATGAGTGGAATAAACAACAAGGCGGCTTTCGGATTGATTCCCATTTAACAGAGCAGGATGAGTTAACAGTGCAGGGCGATCTGTATCAGGGCAAAGTAAATCAAGCGTTAATCATTCCTACTCTCGCAAGACCTTTTTATCAACCGCTACAAGACAGGCAAGCAATTTCCGGTTGGAATCTGACTTCAAAATTGCAGCATACGTTTTCCTCAACTTCTGCGGCTAAGCTACAATTCTATTATGACCGTTACAACCGTAGCGAGTTTATGGAGAAGCAAAGCATTGATATTATTGATGTTGACTTTCAACATAATTTTCAATTAACGGATCGGCAGAATATTATTTGGGGTTTGGATTACCGCTATACGCGGGATGACTTTACCGGTTCGGCTTTGGTCAGCTTGAATCCGAGTAGTCGCGGCGTACAATTATTCAGTGGTTTTGTACAGGATGAAATTATGCTGATCGATGAAACGCTATGGTTTACTTTGGGTTCCAAGTTTGAGCATAACGACTATACCGGTTTTGAAGGTCAACCCACCGCGAAATTGATGTGGGCTCCTGCTCCCCGTCACAAACTTTGGGCTTCTGCATCCAGAGCCGTTAGAACACCCTCCCGTGGTGAAAATAATGCCAGTATTCATCAGCTTACGGTTCCTGCCAGTGCGGAAACCTTTAATACACCGATTGCGGTCATCGTTAATGGTAATCCAAATTTTCAATCTGAAGTGTTAATCGCTTACGAGATGGGCTATCGCTTTACCCTAACCAACAAAGCTTCTTTGGATTTAACGGCTTTTTACAATGACTATACCAAATTGCGGGGAGCAGAGAGGGGGGCAATTCAACTCGGGGGCACTGCGCCCAACTACTACCTTTTACAAAACCTCACTATGGACAATGGTTATAGCGGCAGCACGTATGGCTTTGAAATGGCGGCAGTATGGCAAATGCTGGATTGGTGGCGTTGGGACGCTACTTACAGTTTTCTGGAAACAAATTTTAAAAATGGTGGGGAGCTTCTGGGGGCAAGCCCTAAGCATAAAGCCTCGATCAGGACTGGATTTACGCCCGTAAATGACATCAGTCTTGATTTTTGGTTGCGTTACACCGGTAATGCTACTGCGCTTAATACTAAAAGTGCCACTCGAGAGCCTTTTTCAATACCCGGCTATCTGACCCTGGATGTTCGTTTAGGCTGGAAGCCTTTTAAATCGGTGGAGTTATCCGTAACCGGGCAGAATTTGCTGGATGGTTATCATCTGGAATATATCGAAGAAAATTATGTTGTCCCTACTGAAATAGCGCGGGGCGTCTATGGCAAAGTCGCTTGGGAATTTTAGTTAGTAAGTGGTGCCGTACAACGCCCACTAATTTTTAATGACCAAGACCGTATGCAAAACCCTTTAGGGGGTATTTATCTTTAAAACTCCCCATGCCTGTATTGATTTTAAAAAGGCAAGAAACAGGCAGCATAAATCCGACGGGTAGCATTCTAGTATGAACATTCAATTTTTTTGGGCTGTACTATTGCTCTGGTTATCCCAGTCCGTGTGGGCTGATTCAGAACTTGCATTGGCTGAATCGGATAAGTTACTGGACTTAAACATTGAAGACTTAGTCAATGTAAAAGTTACTTCTGTCTCCAAAAAAGTGCAGTCACTTTCTGATGCACCAGCGGCTATTTTTGTGATTAGCCACGAAGACCTTAAACGTTCCGGCGTTACAAGCTTGCCTGAAGCTTTGCGCATGGCACCGGGAATTGAAGTCGCCCGTATTAATTCAAGTAAATGGGCGATTAGCGCGCGTGGTTTTAACGGTGCTTTTGCCAATAAGCTGTTGGTTTTGATTGATGGCCGCAGTGTCTACACTCCCGCTTTTTCAGGGGTGTATTGGGATGCCCAGGATGTGTTAATGGAAGATGTCGAGCGTATTGAAGTGATTCGAGGTCCGGGGGCAACCTTGTGGGGTGCTAATGCGGTGAATGGCGTCATCGATATTATCACGAAACATAGCGAGGACACGCAAGGTGGCATGCTAACAGCAGGTGGCGGCACTAAAGAAACCGGTTTTGGTTCACTGAGGTACGGTCAAAAAATGGGCGATGATACTTTTGCCCGCGCCTATATTAAGGGTTTTCAGCGGGATGACTTTCAAACGCCCGCAGGGCTAGAGGCTAATGATGCCTGGAATAAGCAGCAAGGAGGCTTTCGCTTGGATTCGCAGCTAACCGATCAAGATCAGCTTACCCTTTCAGGTGATCTTTATCGGGGCAGGGCAAACCATACCGTGTTAATGCCAAACTTTGGACGTGATGGGGGTGTCTTATTGCCAGAAACGCAAAAGCTATCGGGTTGGAATGTGACTTCAAAATGGCAGCATAGCTTTTCTGCCACCTCCGCCGCTAATTTGCAGTTTTATTATGATCGTTACAATCGGACCGATTATTTAGCTACGCAGCGTATCGATACGTTGGATATTGATTTTAACCATAATTTTAGCTTAAGCGAGTGGCAGAATGTAGTCTGGGGGCTAGGCTACCGTTATACACAGGATAAATTTTCGAAGTCGCCAAGCATCAGTTTTTCACCGGATAGCCGTGGTGTACAGCTGGTGACGGGCTTTGTGCAGGATGAGTTCATGCTGGTTGATGAGGCCTTGTGGTTTACTTTAGGGTCGAAATTTGAACATAACGACTATACCGGGTTTGAAGGCCAACCTACCGCCAAATTGATGTGGTCACCTGCGGCGCGGCATAAATTCTGGACTTCGGTGTCACGGGCCGTTAGAACCCCCTCACGCGGCGAACGTAATGCGGATATTTTTGTAGCCGCAATTCCACCTGGCCCTGCTACTTTTAACTTTCCGGTTAGTGTCGTGGCCAATGGCAATTCTGCGTATCACTCTGAAGTGCTGCTAGCGTACGAACTAGGCTATCGCTTTGCCTTACATAACCTTGCTTCGCTGGATGTAACGGCATTTTATAATGACTATAGCAGGTTGCGTTCTGCGAGTCCCGGCACCTTAAATGTTGAGGGTACTTATCCTAATTATACTTTGCAACAAAATATTGCGTTCACTAATAACAACAGCGCTAATACCTATGGTGTTGAGATCGCTACGGTATGGCAAATGCTGGACTGGTGGCGTTGGGATGCCAATTACAGCTTTTTACACACCGGTACTTCGGGCGGGATAATTGCGGTCAGTCCTGAGCATAAAGCTTCACTGCGTGCTGGATTAACCCCTGTTAAAGACTTAAATTTGGATTTATGGTTACGCTATACCGGTGCAACAGCCAGTGATAGTCCTATCGCTGCTTTTAGTAATACCGGCGCTTACAACATTAAGGCCTATTTAACAATGGATGTAAGGTTGGGTTGGAAGCCCCACGAATCCTGGGAGCTTTCTATTACCGGTCAAAATTTGCTGGATGATTACCACCCTGAATATCTGGAGGAAAGCCTAACACAGCCCACGGAAATAGCGCGGGGCGTTTATGGAAAAATCGCATGGCAGTTTTAATTATCTAAGTATTGAGTTAAATGTATATTAAAAATTACATTTTTTTTAGCGTCTTCTGGCTGTTGTTTGCTGTTGCGGCAACATTGGCCGTCGGTCGCTCTGCGTTTGCTGATACGACGCAAGAATATACGGTAAAAGCTGCTATGGCGCTCAATTTTGCCCGCTTTACCGAGTGGCCTGAGCGCGCCCTAAAGGCCGATGCGCCTTTGCTGAATCTTTGCGTGCTGGGTGATAACGTGGTGCAGTATGCTTTTCTGCAAATGGATCAAAAGAAAGTAGGCAACCGGCTGTTGCATATTATCTATCTTTCCCGGCCACGCAATCTGGATGAATGCCAGATCCTGTTTATTAGCGGCCTGGATAAAAATACCACCATACAACTGCTGGCTGAAATAAAGCAGCAACCCATTCTCACAATCGGTGAAGAAGATTATGTTGTTGACTACAACGGTATGGTCAATCTTAACGTGCAAGATGGCAAAATCGACATCCAGGTCAATCTTGGAGCGACCAAACAGGCGGGACTGACGATCAGTGCCAGGGTATTAAAAATAGCAACCATTGTTAAGTAAAATGATTATTAAAATGTTAAAGCTAAGAGAACGCTTTCAAGATGCGCCGATACGTGTCAAATTAACCTTAATTATCAGTTTGTCCGTGTTAATTGCGCTATTAATTGTAGCCACTGCGATTACCGGTTACGAATATCAAAGCAGGCGACAGCATACGGCGGATGATTTAGCTTCGGTTGCCGATATTATTTCCTGGAACAGTTCTGCTGCATTGGCGTTTATGGATGCTAAAACGGCGGGGCAAACCCTAAAAGTATTAGAAACCCAACCCGGTAAAGTAGCCGCATTTCTGTATACCCCAACTGGCGAGATATTTGCTGAATATAAAACCACTTATAAACCAGTGCCTAATCTTAATGGCGCAAAAGTATTACAGTTGATTAATGATGATGCGCAGTTTTCGCCGGTAGAACAGGGAAATAAGTCAGGTTTTGCTGCCATTTGGCGCTGGTGTTATGGCGTTTTAGATGCCACGTCCAGACGTCCTATAGAGTCTGGCTATTCTGAACTGATTCAGTATGACCGTAATGAACAGATGCATCTGTTGCGCCCTATCTTTATTGATAATGAGTTGGTGGGTGTGTTGCATCTGGTTGATGACCAACGTGAGATTAAGGCATTTTTTGCCAGCTTTTATATAATTATTGCCAGTATTGTATTCATTACATTGTTGGCGACTCTGTTGGTTTCAACCCGGTTGCAACGGATATTCTCTGAGCCATTGCTGGACTTGATGCAAGCCATGCGCAAAGTTGCTGATGAAAAGAAGTTTACCAATCTCGTTAACAAAGCCAGTAATGATGAGTTCGGGCAATTAGTCGATGTGTATAACGACATGCTTCAGGAAGTCCATTATCGGGACAAGCAACTGGATAAACACCGTGAAGGTTTGGAAATGCAGGTTAAAGCACGCACGCTGGAGTTGACGGAAACGAATAACGCTTTACAAGTATCAGTGACGGATGCGTTGGCGGCCAAAGAGGAAGCAGAAGCCGCCAACCGGGCGAAATCACAGTTTTTAGCCAATATGAGCCATGAAATCAGAACACCAATGAATGCCGTATTGGGGATGACTGATTTCTTATATGAAGGTGATTTAAATGATGATCAGCGGCACTCGATTGAGATTGTGCAACAGTCGGGGCGTTTATTGCTCGGGGTTATTAATGATATTTTGGATTTCTCTAAAATTGAGTCGGGTAAGTTGGAGCTGGATACCCACAGTTTTAATTGTCAGGAGCTTATCAGTAATAATTTTGCCATGTTGGAAACGCAGGCCCGTGCGAAAAAAATTAATTATCGCTTAGAGGTGGATAATATTCCAGGCATGTTACAGGGTGATTCAGTCAGGTTAAGCCAGATCTTAACCAATTTACTCAGTAATGCCGTTAAGTTCACCAGCCAGGGTGAAGTCGTTTTACATGCCTACAGTAAAGTAATCACCGCTAATACGTTTAGACTTTTTTGTGAAGTCAGCGATAGCGGTATTGGGGTTAGTGTAGAGAAACAAAGTTTAATTTTTGACGCGTTTTCCCAAGCCGATAATTCTATGACCAGGGCGTTTGGCGGAACCGGGTTGGGATTGGCTATTGCCAAAGAATTGGTGCGCCTAATGGGCGGCGAAATTGGTATAAAAAGCGAATTGGACAAAGGCTCAACGTTTTGGTTTTGGGTTGACCTGTATAAATCGGATGTGCTCGAAGAGCCAGTCAAATTACTGGCTAATTGCCGGTTTGCCGCCAATATTTTAGTTGCTGAGGATTACCCCGCGAACCAGATTTTGGTGAAACGTTTTCTGGAAGGGTTCGGCTGTCAGGTGAGCATGGCTAATAATGGCCTGGAAGCTCTCGATGCCATCCAGCAGCACGCTTATGATTTAGTTTTTATGGACTGTCAAATGCCGGTTATGGATGGCTATACGGCAACAGGGGAAATCCGGCGCCTTGAAGCGGCCACGGCCGCATCAAAACGGCTGCCGGTTATCGCCTTGACGGCACATGCGCTTGCTGGAGACCGCGCCAAGTGTTTAGCCGCCGGTATGGATGAATGGGTGACCAAACCCTTTACGCGTCAGGAGCTAAATGCCGCTTTACAAAAATGGTTACCGGAACATTTAATTATTGTACAGCCGCTAACGCAGGTTAATACCCAGCAGGTAACAGCCAGCGTAGCAGAAATTGAAACAGCGGCGGTTGATATAGCGTTTCTGCAACAGAATTTTAATTTTGATGATGCCGACGATTTAGCGTTTATTTATTCTCTTAAAGAGGCCTTTCAATTGAATGCCGAGCGGACTTTTACGGCTTTGTTTCAAAGTATTGCAAACAGTGATGCTGAACAGGTGCGTAAATTAGCCCATGGTTTAAAGTCAATCAGTGCCAATGTCGGTGGCATGGGGCTATCGGCCCACTGTAAAGTCATGGAGGAGTGCGGTCGGTTAAATCAGTTAGAAACCGTTGAGGCGCTTGCGAAGTTAATGCATGCTGAATATTTAAAAGTATTAGCTAGTTTAGAAGCAATTTGTTCAAAAAACGAATTGTTATCCGTGTAAAAAATTGCGCTTGGAGATAGTCGCTTATCCAGCGCCAATAACGTTGTTTAGGCGGTTGCAGGATAATCGTTTCAGATTAAGTTGTTTGCGGACAGCTAAATGTGATGGGTGTAGTTCACAGAATTTAGTAAGCGCTGAGCTAACATAATTGCTGGACTCTGCTATTCTTCATTCGATAAAAGTTAAGCAAAATGAGCAGGGGATTTGGTGTCATTAAGCGTTTTTGTATTCAGAGGCTTAAATAGCCCTCAAGCTAACGTGATAACGGAAGGCTCAAAATTGCAGATTACATCGTTAAGTCGGTATTTCAGTTAAATATAAATTTTACATGGTCGATCATAAACCTATCACACTGAACAAAAAACTGGGACTGCTTTTAGTAGCGGCCTTAAGTATTTGCTTTGGTAATGCCCTTGCTGATAGTGATCAGGAATATTCGGTACGCGCGGCCTTAGCAGTCAACTTTGCGCGTTTTACGACTTGGCCAGAGAATAGTTTAATCCCCACAAATAAAAATTTTACTTTGTGCCTGGTTGGCAACCCGGTACTGGAAGATGCTTTTGCTACGCTGAACGGCAAAAACATCGGTGATCGATTCTTGCAAGTACGCTACCTTACCCGTTTTAATCATTTAAATGAGTGCCAACTACTCTATATCAGTGATTTGGATAACAATAAATTACTGTCGTTGCTTAATGAAATTAAAGCGCTCCCGATACTAACCTTGGGTGAGGATGATTTTTTTGTAACCCATGGCGGCATGGTGAGTTTACAAATTGTTGATGGCAAAGTTGGTATGACCATTAATCTTAACGCTGCAAAACGAAGCAACCTAAGCATCAGCGCCCGGGTTTTGAAGCTTGCAAAAATCATCCAATAATGCCGAATTATGAATAAATATCCGTTTAAGTATTCATCATTCCACTTTAAGCGTTTAGTCAGGAATTGTAAAAATGTACTTATCGCCTGTTTTATAGGGTTTCCGTTATGACACTATTATCGCCCTTAAAAGTCAGTTTTTTAGTGACCTTGGCACTGGTATGTGTCAATGCTACGCAAATGACCTATGCTGACCCTGTAACGGATTTAAGCATTGAAGATTTAATTAAAATGGAAATTCCGGCGGCTACTGAAAAAGAACAAATCAAAAAGAAGATGCTGAATGTCAAGGTCTCATCGGTTGCAAAAGCGTCGCAAACACTCTCTAACGCGGCGGCGGCGGTGTATGTTATCGATAATGAAGCCATTAAACGCAGTGGTGTTACCAGCGTGCCGGAAGCTCTACGGATGGCGCCGGGTATTGATGTTGCGCGTATTAACAACAGTAAGTGGGCTATTACGGCGCGGGGTTTTAATGGGCGATTTGCAAATAAATTACTGGTCTTAATTGATGGGCGCAGTGTATATACCCCGGATTTTTCTGGGGTATATTGGGATGCGCAGGATGTCATGCTGGAGGATGTTGACCGTATTGAAGTTATTCGGGGTCCCGGTGCTACGCTTTGGGGCGCTAATGCTATGAATGGCGTTATTAATATTATTACTAAACATGCTGAGGACACCCAAGGTGGTTTATTAACCGCGGGGGGCGGGACTAAAGAAACCGGTTTTGGGTCATTGCGCTACGGCACTAAACTAGGGGATGAGGCCTTTGCCAGAGCCTATGCTAAAGGTTTTTTACGGGATGAATTTACCCCTGAGAAAACTAATACCGGCAATGCTGAGTGGAACCAGTTTCAGGGTGGCTTTAGGATTGATTCTGCGCTTACTACACAAGATAATCTGATGGTGCAGGGTAATGTTTATAAAGGCCAGCCAAATCAAACGCTGGAGACCTTTGCTTCCCCTGTGTCTATAAGCGATAACGTGGACACCTCCGGTTGGAATCTTACTTCACGTTTTAATCATACCTTGTCCAGCACTGCTGATTACTCGCTGCAATTTTATTATGACCATTATCAACGTGACGAATTTTCAATTGATAACGTGCGTGATACCTTGGATCTGGATTTTCAAAATACCTTTGCCTTGGGCGAGCAACAAAACGTTATTTGGGGCATGGGGTACCGTTACAGTGATGATCGCTTTAAGGATCAGAAATTTACGGTTATGCGTCCTAAAGCACGGAATACCCAACTTTTCAGCGGATTTATCCAGGATGAATTCAGTTTGTTTGATGATTCGTTATTACTCACCCTAGGTTCAAAATTTGAACATAACGATTATACCGGCTTTGAAATACAACCATCAGCCAGTGTGATGTGGACGCCTGTTACAGGGCATAAAATATGGGCATCTGTCTCTCGTGCGGTTAGAACGCCTTCACGTACCGAAGCCAATGGCCGGATTTTATTGCTGTCGCTGGCACCTAGGTCCGAAAGTAATCCCTTTGCGATTAGAGCTGACTTAGTTGCTTTGGGTAATGCCCAGTTTAAAGCTGAACAACAATTAAGTTATCAGCTGGGTTACCGGTGGATCTTTAATAATGATATGTCTTTGGATGTCACTGCATTTTATAATGACTACAACACTTTGCGGAGCGCATCCAAGGGTGCCGTGACTTATAATTTTACTGACTTTGCTAACATCTCTGCTGAACAGGAAGTAAATTTTAATAACATCAGCACTGGCAATGCTTATGGTTTTGAGATGTCCAGCGTCTGGCAAATGCTTGATTGGTGGCGATGGGATTTAAATTACAGCCTTCTAAAAACTGAGATTAAAAATATCGATTACTATCAGGCTGCTTTCAGTCCAGAACACATGACCTCTTTACGGAGTAGTATTGTGCCTATGGAAAGCGTGACACTGGATTTTTGGATTCGCCACTCCAGTGCTGCCAAAACCATTAATCCTTTAGGGCGCGATGAACTCAATGTGAATAGTTATGTTACGTTGGATGTTCGTCTGGCGTGGCAACCGGTCACGAATCTTGAGCTGTCTATAGCCGGGCAAAATTTGTTGGAAAAGCAACACGTTGAGTATTTTGATGAAAGCTATGCTTTGCACGCTGGTGTTCCCCGCTCGGTTTACGGCAAAATCAGCTGGCAGTTCTAAATCCTGCAAGTAAACTTCCCTATCCTTTAAAACTTAACCCCAACAGTATTGCCCATTCTTTGATAAGCAGGGGGGGCAGGCGCTAACTATTTTTCCCGCACACGCCTTTCGATAAGGTAGCGCACTGCTCAATCAGCGTTTGCGACTCTCGCCCGTTTTTTCATGCCGGTTAAGTTCAAATGAGCCACTCCTGTGGTTTTTTTCGTGACTGAATCCCCAATCTTTAGCTTTGCCCCTTTCTTTGTGATGGTATTTTTATATATTTGAACTATTTTTTCAAATAGATACCGGGAGATTAACGAGCTTGATTAAGTTATTCATTAACCGGCAAATTGAAAGAACATTATTAAATTTAACTATTATTGTTGAGGATATATTTTTATGGAAATGACGAAAACACGTCTGACTTTGGCTTGTGCGATTGCTTTAATGGCTAATATTAACAGCGCGAATGCGGATTTGGCGGCAGATGCGGATATGCTTTTCAACTGGGGTGAGAAAGCTTTTCCACAGCTGTTATCTGAGCCGCAAACAACCCAAACGATGCCGGCCTGGTATTTCCGCTACTATACCAAGACTGATTTATATGTCGGGATTAATAGGGCTGATAAAAGCGTCTATACGTTGTCTGGAAAGCCTGGCGCTGAAGCTATCTACATTGATAGTGTGCCTAATCTATTGCAACAGGTTGCAGCGCTAAATCCCCCTGTAAATGAACCACCAGTCAATGTTGAGCCCCAGGTTACTGAAGTTCCGCTTGTTGAGCCACCCGTTCAAACAGGTTCGTCGGTTTGTGATACAGCTAACGCGCCGCAAGGCGTTGCTTATAACGAGTCTGGTAATAATGTCAGAATAACCACGGGTGGGCAGTGTGTACCCTTTCCGAGAACGGATATTTGTTTGCCAAAATCACCGGCGCCCGGCGGAATTTCGGTATTGAAGCGCCTGGAAATCCAGAACTATTCGCTTCAGGGTATTGATTTTGCTATTCCATCAATGGCACAAGCGGTTGAACCGCAGATTAAAAGTAACGGCAGCATCAAATCCTGTATTAAAAATGCCCCACAAGAGTTTGCTAATATCAGTTTTGATCTTGATGGTTGTTTTGATGTCACAGAACGTGTAAAAGATTTTCCTTCCATAGAAGGTCTGGTAAAAGTTTCACCACCTGTGACTATGCAACTTCAGGGTAATTTTGTAACTGAAACTGTAAGTGATTGCTTTAATACTGATGCCGCGATAGTGACTGATGCTGTCACCAATGAAGTTTGGGACAAAAAAGGCGGGGTATTTGTAAAACGTTAAAATCTGAGCGGTAGCTACCGTTTAGATAAGCCAGGAATTGTTGGCGCAAAAAAATACCGGTGCTGGTTACAATTTTTATGGGGTCGGTAGCAAAGGGCGGTTTTCCCTTACCCCCGTTGGGTAAGGGATAGCAGTGAATTTGTAAAATAATTGCCAGCTTTTGTCAATGTTTTGTCAATATCATGGTATACTATGAATACATGTTAATTTTGTATTCAACGGAGCCTGTATGACAAATTATCTGGGCGATGCGTCCCGTTATTTAATCAGTACCGTTGTTAAACGATCTGGGGTAAAAGCGGATTTAATTCGGGCTTGGGAACGGCGTTACAAGGCGGTTACACCTACCCGTACCGACGGCGGTCATCGTGTATACAATGACCAAGATATTGCGCGTTTAAAACTACTTAATCAAGCAACCAGCGAAGGTCATAGTATAGGGCAAATCGCACATCTGTCGTTAACAGATTTACAAAAGTTGTTGAAACTGGAGGCAGTCAATTCTCCGCCACCGGCCCCAAATCGAGGAAATGTCAGCAGCACGAACAACGCCTATTTAGCTGATGCCTATATTGACAAATGTTACTCCGCCATGATGAGTTTCGATGCCAGGGCTATAGAGTCACACTTTGAAAATGCGGTTGTCGAGTTAGGCGCACAAGCGTTTATGGAAAACTTGCTGACCCCGCTTTTAACACGCATGGGTGAGGATTGGAAAGCCGGTAACTTAAGGCCTTCTCATGAACACATGACTACTTCGGTCATCCGGTCTATGGTGTACATACTCCGTAGTAACTATACGCCTGCCGCTAATGCACCGCGTCTAGTAATTAGTACGCCTATTGACCAGCAACATGAGTTGGGCGCCTTAATTGCTGCACTCATTGCTGAGTTTAAAGGCTGGCATATTACCTATCTAGGGCCTAATTTACCTGCCGAAGAGATTGCCTTTGCCGTTAAATCCAGTAACGCAAATGCCGTCGCCTTGAGCATAACGATAACTAAAGAAGACCATGTTATCCCTAAAGAGATTCGTCGCTTAAAAAAATTAATTGGCCGTGATGTTGCCTTAATTGTCGGTGGCAGTGCTGCTGAAGATTACAAAGTGGTTTTAGAAGAAGTAGGCGCTTTGCGTTCAGACAGTTGTGATGATTTTAAACAATTGCTGGATGATTTAAGTGTAAAGTTTCAAGGTTCCAGTTAGGCTAAAAATCTTAGTTAATCCTTTTTGTGTTGATAGCAGACAGTTTGTTTTGTTACGGCACTTTTCTAGTCAATAATTGCAAAGTCCACTTGTCAAATATTAACCTTGCTTAAAATCAGGCTTGTTCAGTAGTTTTGTTTGGAATCGTTGAATAAACCTGAACGTATCAAAAACTAAATATCCTTTAGCTGTGTCTGGTTTAGGCTGTCCTGAAAATATAAAGTGGATTTACTCTTAAAAACTAAAAGGTTAATTAAGAGCAGGCTTAGTTGCATTAATTGATTTAGAAGTTTTGGGTCATTTAAAACAATAGTTGACACTGCTTTTATTCTTGCCTTATAGTAGCGCTTCGCTATTATATGGATCTTCTTTGCATTGGGTTAGTGGATTTTAACTGTCCTGCTTTTTTAGGATTTACTTTGACAACCACTGCCACCTAAAAATAATCAGGTAGAATAGATATAAGTTTCTCATATTGCTTTTATCGCTGACCTTAATATTAATTGAGTTGCAAGTATTGGCCCTATGATTGCCGACACATTTTCTGATTAATTAAAGCCAAATAATCTGGCTGCAATTTTCATTAACATTAATATAATAACAAACGAGAAACAGTAATGAATCCCAGACACTTACTTGCAGCAATATTGATAACCTTATTTTCGATTAGTTTTGTACAGGCTGCCGGAGGTCCGGTAGACGAGGATTACGCCCCTTTAATAGCACTTTCCAACAATATGATTGAATTTGCCAAACAAGGTAACGAGGAGGATTTTTTTAAAAAAATGGATGAGGCCATGAAACTTACCAAGGAAATGGCGCTTAAAAATAATTCTATGACTTTAACACGCTTTTCGCCTAATTTAAGGGCGGCCAAAAAAGCCATAAAAGCAGGCCATTTTACGGAAAGCATTACGGCAATTGAACAAGGGAAAGCCTTGCTGATGGAAAAAAAATCCGGGCCAACATGGGATGGCGGTGCTTAACTTACAGACGCAATAAATGCTTGTCCCTTTAATCTTTTTTCTTGTTTTCGTTGCGATCCCTGCGCAAGCCGTGGAGTATCTGTATAAAGATGTCACGGCTAATACCTTGCCTACGCGCTATTGTTATCCGAAAAATAAGGCAATAGAATTAACTTCTGACCGCTATAATCTGGATCGCTTTAATAGGTTATTTTGTAAGACCTTGGGTGAGGGTTGGCATGTTGACAAGCGTAAAACTGACGGGGTCGCAGCCTGTACACCTTGTACTGGAGATCAGAGCGGCTTGCATCAGTGTTTTATGCAGGATGTTGTGGTAACTTGTAAGCAGATCAAACCAGGCGCATTGGATAAATAATCAGGTAAATCGAAGTTCTGAATGGCTGGTGCTTTATTTGATCACTGGCCTTATTCATCTGGCATACCCAGCTGTGCCTGCTCAATCAGGTTTTCGGGTAAGGATTTCTTAGTGGTCGCACCTAATAGCTTTAATTCCTGAATTTTAGACACAATATTTCCGCGTCCCGAGTTTAAGCGTTTATAAGCAGTATCATAAGATTCCTGCGCCCGGTTCAGTTTTTCACCGACATCATCCAGCGCATTAATGAAATTAACAAATTTGTCGTATAAATCCCCGCCTTTACGGGCAATATCCTGGGCATTTTGATTTTGATATTCATAACGCCAAATATGTTCGATGGTTCTTAAGGTTGCGAATAGTGTCGATGGGCTCACAATAATAATGTGTTTGGCAAAAGCTTCATTAAACAAGCTTTGATCGAACTCAACAGCAGTGATAAAGGCGGCTTCTATCGGGATGAATAATAATACAAAATCCAGGCTGCGAAAACCATTGAGCGCCGAGTAATCTTTATGGCTTAAGCCCTTAATGTGGCTGCGGATCGAGGTAACATGCTGATTGATTGCAATGTCCCTTGCATGTGGCGTTTCAGCTTCGTAATAACGTTGATAAGCCAGGAGTGAGACCTTGGCATCGATAATGACATCTTTTTGTTCCGGCAAATGCACAATGACATCCGGTTGCAGGCGCGCGCCCTCACTATTGGTAGCGCTAACCTGAATTTCATACTCGCGCCCTTTAACCAGACCGGATTGCTCCAGCACCCGTTCCAGAACCATTTCTCCCCAGTTACCCTGGGTTTTCGCTTGTCCTTTTAGGGCATTGGTCAAGTTAAGCGCATCCTGTCCAATGCGTTCATTTAAGGCTTTTAAAGTTGAAATTTGATTGAGCAGCAATACCCGGTCATTCGAATCCTTATTATAAATATCTTCAACTTTGGTTTTAAATTCCAACAGTTGTTCCCGTAAAGGCGTGAGTAAGGATCCCATATTTTCCTGGTTTTGATGCGTAAACCGGGCGCTTTTTTCTTCAAAAATTCGTTGCGCGAGATTCTGGAATTCCGCAGTCATTTGTAACTTGGCCGATTCTAACAAACGGATTTTTTCATCAATTTGTTTGCGTTCCGCTTTTAATTGAGTTTCCAGCTCGGTAATCATTGAACGTTGTGCACTGACATTTTCCTGCAATTGTGCAATTTGCTGGTCTTTTGCACCTATAGTTGTTTGGAGATTGGTGAACTGTGCCACGCGTTCCATAAACGCCGAATTTTGCTTTTCCAAATGCAAAATCTGTTCGGTATTATCCAGCAGGGTGCCCTGTAAGTTTTCAAGGGTGTCGTGTTGCTGTTCAATGTGCAGGTTTTTTTCAGCAAGTGCTTGTTGCAAAGGCGCTATACTGGTTTGTAACAACAGGCTTGCTTCAGCCCTAAGTGCCTTAAGCCGTAACCAAAATAACGGCAGTACAAACAGCAAACATAGGCAGATGCCGAATAAACAAATTATCAGCGGTTGATCTAGAAGCGTCATATTCATAATAATCAAACACTAGCCCGAAGGGTTATAAGCATTGTTTCAAGCCCTGTTGTTGCCCTGATAAATTATAAAAAGCAAGTATATCAGTTGGTACAACATCGCTTCATTAAAAACAATGACACGCTTGCCTTCAAGCTTCAACTCAGTTGGGAATAACTATAAAAAGTGCGGTAGGGCAATGTTTAACCAATAAACCAAGCATGCCCAAAAATAATCAACCATTGTAATTGATACTAAATAATGATACTGTTTTCCCATGAAACGAAAGTACCTTAAAACTCTTGAACTCATATTTTCCCACCCGACATCAGCCAATGTGCGTTGGTCTGAAGTTGAAGCATTATTGCTTGTGTTGGGTGCTCAGATTGAAGAGCGGGAGGGTTCCAGGGTGTTGATTCGGCTGTTTGGCGAGCGGCGTCTTTTTCATCGCCCACATCCTTCACCGATGACAGATAAGGGCGCAGTTGCCAACTTGCGCGATTGGCTGAATGACAATGGAGTACAATTATGATTAATCAGATGACTATTGATGGTGTCAAAGCCGTAATTACTTACGATTCAGACATTGATATGTTTCGCGGTGAGTTTGTTGGCCTTAACGGCGGCGCTGATTTTTATGCTACCGATGCCGCAGGGTTAAGGCGTGAAGGGGCTATTTCCCTAAAGGTGTTTATGGATGCTTGTCATGAAGACGGAGCCGAGCCATTTAAAGCTTATTCAGGAAAATTTGTGTTACGTATTCCGCCAGATGATCATGCGGCGGTTTCCCGCGCGGCTATCGCTTCTGGCAAAAGTTTAAATCAGTGGGCGCTTGAGGTGTTAAAGCAAGCGGCTCAACTATGACAAGATCAATGCAGCTCGTGAGGCGGTTTCATGCCAGCAAACCGCCCCTACCCAAAATATCACCTCAATTCAATAAGCACACCCTAAAAGATAGCTCTGAGAAATTCTAGTATCAATCAACTCTATTCGCTCCGTTTATGGCGTGTTGCCTAGCGGCGAATTTTCCTTACATTATTTAATCAAGGTATACTTAATTGAACGGTTAGTTTGATCGTATAGAGTCGTTCCCGATTGAACCGCGCCATTGGCAGTCCAATTCAAATCATCTTGCCCGAGAGTCCAAAACCAATCATCTCGTAACAGCACAAAACTATTGTCAACTGTCAAAGAAAATTTAAAAACGTGTTGAGTCTGATAATTTCTTTTTGAATTTAAGACATCACCCCCAACAGTGCCGTCGATAAAAACGTACAGAAAAGGCGCGGAAAATATTGCATACCCATCTTTGCCGTTTGGATAAAACTCTGGAAGTTCAGAATTGCCTGTTCTAAAAAAAACTATCTACACAAGTATTATCTATTATATTCAAAGGGGGCAAGCCGCCTTGTACTTTAAGCATGAAAAAGTTGCCAGTTTGGCCGGTTACAATCATTCTTGATTGTAACGGTGGAGGGGAAGTTTCACCAGTAGTACAATTGAAACCATCGTAACGAATTTCAAGAGCGCGTACTTGAATAGATAAAAACAAAAAATAAAAGCAAATAAATAAACGTATAAAATTCATAAAACATCCGCTGAAGAAATAACTACAATATTCTTAACAGCGCGATCAAGACAGAAAAATAAAAAATCATAACCATTTAGAATGGTATCGTAATTTTGTTTATACATCCGATCAAAATCGCGATGAAGCTATAGGAGAAGCGCTAAAAAAATACCATTAGGGGCATGAAGGGATAATATACCCGGGTCCACCAAAGTAAAAAGAAGTTCCCAACGTTGCACTTGTTGCATCAGTTACATTGTAACAACCAGATTTTGTAACACCTATACCGCTATAAACAACGTTTTGAATCACACCACTCAAATTCATATATTTAAGATTACGTTGATAGGCCGTATTGCCATATCCAGCATTCGAAAACTGTCCGCTACCCACATCTGTCGTTGTGTGTGTTGTGCCACCTGGACTTCTGAACGCAATCTCACCGCCAAAATCTACACGATCAGCGTTGCGACTAAGCTGACCCGTGCCGAAGTTGGCTTTTTTGTAATACCCAGATTGAATAAAGTTTCCAACAGGATCGACATAAAATAAGATCCAATTGCCATTCGCTGGATCACGATAGAAAGCGAGTGTCCCTTCAATTTGGGCTCCTCCGGCTTGTAAGCGCACCCCCAAAATCCAAGACATTACTGGTCTTGACAAATCGCGTAGCAGCAGGACAACTCAAATCGTAACAACCAGTCGCATAACCATCAGTCGTAGAATAAATAAAAAGATGCGGGAGGGTGTCAGTGAACCTATTGGAAACTTGATAACCAACTTCCAATGACTGAAGTCCCGTACCACTGCCACCTAAAACCCAAAGTTGAGATAACGACATCTCTCCGCTTGCAACTATGGGTTTCCAAATATTAAGTGTGGTTTGTGCAGCCAATGCCGCTACACTTTGAGAATATGTTGCATGCTCATGAATAAACCCATCGCTCTTTGGCCTAATGACGGTCTTAGCAACAATATTCTGATTTAAACCATCCTGATATTTCAAAAAGAAATTTTTGAGTGAACCTGCCCTTACCATCGCTTCACGAGAGGGTAACCTCATTTCTACATTGCCTTTTGGACATACTGTAGGCGTATTGTCTTGCTTAATCGGGCCAGGGAGCATTGCGGCAAGCTGTGAGGATGGTTGAAGTTGAATGGATGCGCTATCAACACCAGGCTGATGCAGAATATCCATGCAGCTTATAGCTTCGCCCCTAGAGTCTAATACCGTTTTAGTGATCTGTATGCCTGAGCGATAGCTACCAAGATAATCATCAATTTCTTTTGATTCACTGGTAGTTAGGGTGATATTTGCCGAGGAAATATCTACAGCAAAAGCAGGATAACTGCTTAAAATTAATAATCCAATAGAAAAAATTGGATATTTAATATTTGGTTTGGTAACATTGTAAACCTCTGTAAATTATTAACTGCAATAAAATTATAATTCCTAATAAAAAAACATTAGGATAGAAGTTTTAAAAATTCCGAAACCGACTATACGCACTTAATTCAACTTAAACAATGCGACATCTTGTCGCACGGCAAAATGAATTGAATATTAAGAAAAGCTTTACGCGATACTTTGCAGTATAAATGCAGAGGAGTATTTGGAATCTTTAACAATTGCTACACAACCAATGTAATTTCATAACCCGCAAATTTACGCATATTAATGACCCCGGTATCCAGCAATAAATACTGCCCCTTAATCCCTTGCAATTCCCCGGCAACTTCGCGTTGGGTATCAAAGTTAAACGACTTTACTTTGGTAGGATAATTTAATACCGGAAAATTAATCGATACGACATCGTTATTAGGTAAATAGGTCACGGCATCAGTACCAAAGCGGGTGTTAATCTCAGCCAGTTGTGGCGCACATTCCACTAATAAGCGATCCCGCTCTGATATTAAATCAATAGTATCCGCCGCGCTTTTTAACATCTTCTGCCAACTGGTTTTATCGCTGACATGTTTGGCAATCTCGACTTCGATCAGTCCGGAAATCTGCCGGGAAGCGACTTTTAAAATCGGTAAGGCCTGCACCGCGCCCTGGTCAATCCAGCGCGTGGGGATTTGCGTTTGGCGGGTAATTCCAACCTTGATGCCGGAAGAATTGGCTAAATACACAAAATGCGGTTGAAGACAGAATTCCTCACCCCAGGTTGGTTCGCGGCAGGTTCCTTTGGCGTAATGGCAGGTTTCCGGTTTCATAATGCACAGATCACATTGCGCCAGCTGGGTAAAACAAGGATAACAATAGCCTTGGTTAAAGCTTTTGCTGGTTTTTCTGCCGCAATGCACACAGCAAATCATGCCGCTATAAATTAACTTAATATTTTTACCCAATAAAGGGTTTAAACCGACCAATTGTTTTGATAAAGGTAAAGCATACTCGACCGTCTCCGTCGTTAGACGGGTGTGCATTTTTCCAGTAAAACCTTGCATAGCACCACTTCCCCTATAATAACTGTCACTGCTGCTATAATGTCACGTTTTCAACACCACACCAAGCACACAATCATGTCATTTAATAAAGTTCCCTCCGGTAGAAATATTCCGAACGACATCAATGTGATTATTGAAATTCCCGCCTTTAGCGACCCGGTAAAATACGAGGTCGATAAACATACTGGTCTTCTTACAGTTGACCGGTTTATGGGGACCGCCATGCAATATCCAACCAATTATGGCTACATACCCCATAGCCAGTCTGACGATGGCGACCCGGTTGACGTGTTAGTGATGACGCCTGCACCTTTATTAAGTGGTTGTGTGGTGCGCTGTCGTCCTATCGGAATTTTAAAGATGATTGATGAGGCGGGTAACGATGGCAAAGTATTAGCCGTACCGGTACATCAGTTAACCCCGTTCTACGATAAGATAACCAGTTTTGAACATATTACCGAAGGTAAACTCGAAAAAATCACCCACTTCTTTCAGCATTATAAAGATTTGGAACAAGGCAAATGGGTGAAAATTGAAGGTTGGTTTGGGGTTGAGGAGGCTAAAAAAGAAATCATGTCCAGTATTGAGCGGTATAACAATTTAAGGACGCTTTGAGGCCGTTGCAAATTTGGGTAAGTTAACCGCTTAAGCCTCTTAAGGAGCAGTGAATATGGCTAAAAAACACGCTAAAAAAATAGCTGACCACATTGATTACAAAAAAACCTTAAAACTGTTACAAATCGAGCTGGTTAAATTGCAGAATCATATTATCAAGCATGACGATAAAATTCTGATTATTTTTGAAGGGCGGGATGCCGGTGGCAAAGACGGCACCATTAAACGTATTACGCAACACCTGAGCCCGCGTGAAACGCGTATCGTAGCGTTGGGAAAACCTTCTGACCGGGATCAGAGCAGTTGGTATTTTCAACGCTATGTAGGCCATTTGCCCGCGGCTCAGGAACTGGTGTTATTTAACCGTAGTTGGTATAACCGTGCAGGTGTGGAGCGGGTGATGGGGTTTTGTAGCGAAGGGCAATACCATGAGTTTCTTGAAACCGTACCCGACTTCGAGCATATGCTGGTTAAATCCGGCATCAAATTGCTGAAATATTATCTGGATATTAGCCAGGATGAACAAAAGCAACGTCTGAAAGACCGGGAGCAGGATCCGCTCAAGCAATGGAAAATCAGCCCCATTGATAAGGCTGCGCATAAACATTGGGATGAGTATAGTGAGGCGCGGAATGTCATGTTTGCCAGAACCCATCACATGAATGCCCCGTGGACTATTGTCAGGGCTGATAATAAACAATCTGCCCGCCTCAATGTCATTAAGGATCTGTTGTTTCGTCTGGACTATAAAGGCAAGGATGAAGCGTTAATACTGCCTGATGCAGATATTGTTTTCAATTATAAAGAAGGCTATTTGCAAAACGGTATGATTGCGCCGTAATTAAGACGGCAAAGGCAAGATGACAAAAATAAGCTATGAATCAAAACCTTCTAAAGCAGGGTGAGGGTGTAAGAACTTCATGCTTTGAAAATAGTTATTCGGAGAAATGGATTCAGATGTCAGGCATAGAAAACAGGATTGAAAAAGATTTCATAAAAAAGCTTGAAGAGCTTAAATACACTTATCGCCCCGACATCCCTGACCGCGAAGCGCTTGAGCTAAACTTTCGCAATAAGTTCGAGGCGCTCAATCGAGTTAACCTAACCGACTCGGAATTCGCCCGCCTGCGCGACGAAATCGTCACTAACGACGTTTTCACCGCCGCCCTTACACTGCGCGAGCGCAATACCTTCATGCGGGAAGACGGTACGCCTCTGCAATACACCCTAGTTAACATCAAAGACTGGTGCAAAAACGATTTTGAAGTTATCAACCAACTACGCATCAACACCGGTAACAGCCACCACCGTTACGACGTGATCCTGCTCATCAACGGTGTGCCTGTGGTGCAGATTGAACTGAAAACCCTCCAGGTCAGCCCGCGCCGTGCCATGGAGCAAATTGTTGAATACAAAAACGACCCCGGCAACGGCTACGCCCATACGCTGCTGTGTTTTATGCAATTGTTCATCGTCAGCAACGAAAGCAATACCTACTACTTTGCCAACAACCGCAACCAGCACTTCAGCTTTAATGCCGACGAGCGCTTTTTACCCATCTACCAACTGGCGAATGAAGTTAATCATAAAATTGCCCACTTACATGATTTTGCAGACATCTTTCTAGATAAATGCAAACTTGGGCAAATGATCAGCCGCTACATGGTGTTGGTCGCCAGCGAGCAAAAGCTGATGGTTATGCGCCCGTACCAA
>JBEBJQ010000003.1:0-129704 GCA_040079795.1 Methylococcales bacterium | reverse complement strand
GCCCCCCCCCCCCCCCGCGCGCGGAACCTTGGTGCAAGCGCTGGATTTCCAGGCGCAGTGCCTTAACTTCCGCCTGTGATTTTTCAAGTTCGGTAAGCTCGCCTGCATAACTGCCTAAAGGCAAGGCCAGTAAGCTTAGGGATAGTGCAATGTTTGCTTGTTTCATATTATTATTCCTCATGGTGTGTGATAAATAAAGCGTTAAAAACCCACAATCGGCAAACCGTAATACTCAGTCATAAAATGCCAGCGGCGGGGTGGAGCAGGTGGAGCAAAGCGGATGTTGTGCGGGTCACAATTTGTTGGCGCTTTCAAGCGTCTAGATTCAGTCTCTAATCGTCGTATTTCATTGCTAGTATCTATATTCAGTTGCTGTAACCTTTCGGCGTTTGCTGGTGTTGCTGGTTCCGCCCGTGCAAATGCACCCATCGACAATACCAGTATGCCCATTACAACCGACTGGTTTAAGCGGTTGTTTAAAAAATTCACCACTAGAGGCCCCCTATTTGGTAGGGGTTGGTAAGATTTTGAGGAGCAGTCATTTCTCGGGATGTTGATTCAGCCTGGACAGATGCTAATTGTTTCAGGTGTTCAACTTCCGCTTTATAGCGTTCCATTTCTGCCAGTGTTTGCTGATTTTTAGCATTACTCTCGGCAGTGATAGCAATTTTAGCTTCCAGCTGTTGTTTTTCGGCTGTTACAGCCTGTAATTGCTGATGTACGCTTTGTTGTCCGGCTTTGGTGCTGTTCTCGCTGTCCAGGCGTTTTTCTAGGGAGGTTTTTTGTTGTGTAATAAGCTCCAGTTTTTGCAGACGTTCCAGATTGGCTGATTTTTCTTGCTCGTACTGGTTTTTTAGTTCAGTTAATTGCGCCATTAAGCGGGCATTGTCAGCATCGTTATGCGTGGCTGAGGCGACTTTAGCTTCCAGCTGATGTTTTTCGTCTGTTACAGCCTGTAATTTCTGCTGTAAATTTTGTTGCATGGCTTTGGAGTTGGTGTCGGTGTTTATTTGCCGCTCCAGGGTAATTTTTTGTTGTTCCACATGCGCCAGTTTTTGCAGCCGTTCTTGATTGGCTATGAGTTGTTCTTCATAACTGCGTTTCATTTCGGCCATCTGTGCAATTAGCCTTGCGTTTTCGGCATTTAATTGGGTGCTTTGTAGTTTAGCTTCAGGATTTTCACACCCAGCAAAGCAAAATGCGCCAAGCATAGAGGAACTGTCCCAGGTTTTTTGTTTGTTTTCAGTGGCTGCCAATACGTCTTTACGAACTTCCATAAGCATATCCATGACTTTCAGACCCGGTTTATCCAGATATTTAAGTAATGAACCGGTGAAAGGGCTGTTTGGGTTATTTTCTACACTGTCATACGCCTGGCTGCCGGGTGAGGTTGAAAAAACGATTAAGGTGCTGGCAGCGCTGGCATGACTGTCCATTGCGGCTAGTCCCCGTGTCAGGCCGCGACCTAAACCACGCAGTGACAGGGGCTTATCCCGACAGGTATCAAGGATGAACAAGTTGGTTTTATTAGGGGAGTCGCTCATCATATCCAGCACTTTTTGGGCAATGACGGCATCATATTTTAGTTGCTTAAGCGTTTTCAGCTCCAGGTCAACCGGAATCAGGAAGTTTTCGTTTTCGGCTTGAAGGCCATGACCTGCATAATAAAATAAAACGACATCGTAAGCGTTTGCCTTTTCTGAAAAGTCATTGATTACTTCATCCATGCGCCGATGGTTAAGGTCGCTGTAATACATGACGTCAAACTGCAATGCCTGTAATTTATTTGCGATCTGTTTAGCGTCATTTATGGAGGTGAATAATTTGTCAAAGTTCTGGTAATTCGCATTGCCAATCACTAGCGCCAGACGCGTGCTTTTGGCGTAAACGGGAATGTTAAACATCAGCCCCAATAATAAACAGATAAATAGTATGAAGGCGTGCTGGAAGGGGATGGTTTCCTGTCCGGAGTTGGCAAACCTTAAGTTTCTTTGGGTTGCGTTATGAGGGGGATGGAAACGTAATAGGGTTTGATAATTCATATATGGCTTCTCAGTTTTTAGGTTCCTTTAATTGACAAACCCGAGTTCAATATATAACGCTACATTAATTTAAATGGCAGGTTTAGCTTAATCGAACGTTTTGAATATTTCAGTGACATAGTTGTTTCTTTCGGTGCTTAAGAGTTCCTTGATTTTTTAGCGGTTGAATGATAAGGATAATTTAGTTTATCTTAAATTTAATCAATTATATATATTTGTGAATAAAGTTATTAAAAATTCAGTTTTTTGGTGCGGATTTCTTTGTGAGGGATTAGCTTTTAAGCTTGTTTTGTCTGTGGATATTTGGCATTGGATACTCAAGGCATCCTGATTCATGGCATTGGCATGAGATATTTTTAACGTCCGATAATTCTTTTTTTTCAGAATTAGTGTGTTTATGCTTTAATGTGAAACTTCTAAAATACTCTGGCTAGATAATGATGCAAACGTTTTTACCCCAGCAACAAATCGTACTTGCCAGCGGTAATCAGGGCAAGATCAAGGAAATTCAGGCGATCTTAGCGCCACATCCTATTTTGGCGCAATCACACTTTAATGTGCCGGAAGCGGAAGAAACCGCCAGCACCTTTATTGAGAACGCGCTTATTAAAGCCAGAAATGCTGCGTTGCATTGTCAGTTGCCGGCTTTAGCGGATGATTCAGGCTTAGTGGTGGATGCGCTCAATGGTGCCCCCGGGGTTATTTCTGCCCGTTATGCAGGGGTTGGCAGCAGTGATCTGGATAATGTGAAAAAATTACTGGCGAAACTGGAAGGTGTGCCTGAAGCTCAGCGTACCGCGCGGTTTATTTGCGTGATTGCGTTTATGCGTCATGCTGAAGACCCTTTTCCCCTCATTGCCCAAGGTATCTGGGAAGGGCGCATATTAACGCAAGTCGCTGGCACTAATGGTTTTGGCTATGATCCGGTGTTTTGGGTGCCCACCCATCAATGCGCGTCAGCTGAATTACCCCCAACCCTTAAAAATGAAATCAGCCACCGTGGGCAGGCGTTACAACAGCTTAAACAATTGTTAATTACTACTTAAGCATCAGTATGCAAGCCATTCTCGAGGTTGTCCGTGAATTTAATCATGACCAAAAGACGCTATCCTTAAGTCCTTTGGGCAACGGTTTAATTAATGATACCTATTTAGTTACGACTTCAAATTCGCAATGGGTTTTACAACGGATAAACCGCCAGGTGTTCCCAAAGCCGCAGTTGCTCATGGAAAATTTGCAGCTCCTTATTCAGCATGTGCAGCAAAAACCGGCGAAGCAGGTAAAACTTAAGGTGCCTGCAGTTTTGAAGTCCATAGCACAACAAGATTATGTTATTGACACAGAGGGTGCCTATTGGCGGGCATTGCAATTTGTGCCGAACAGCTATAGTAAAGAACAGCTCTCCAGCCTTGAGGATGCCGAACAAATAGGTTGGGCTTTAGGTCACTTTCATGCTTTAAGCAGTGGTTTGGATGCAAATTTGCTCCACGATACCCTGCCCGGTTTCCATATTGCCCCAGATTATTTAAGCGCTTATCAGCAAGCTCTGATAGCGGCTAATGGCATAGAACAAAATGACGATTACTGGTATTGTCGGAATTCTATTGCGGCTCACCAGGCAAATGTCGATATCCTGGAAGCCGCTAAATCGAAAGGCGAGCTAATCCTGCGCGTGATGCACGGCGACCCGAAATTGAATAATTTTTTATTCGATCGGCACACGCAACAGATTATTAGTTTGATTGATTTAGATACTGTCAAGCCTGGGTTGCTGCATTACGACATTGGCGATTGCCTGCGTTCCAGTTGTCATGAAACGACTGACGATAGCTTTAATTTGGCTATTGCTGAGGCGATATTAAAAAACTATCTCATTGAGGTGCAGGATTTTTTTACCCCGGCTGATTATCATTATCTTTATGCCGCCATTGAATTAATTCCGTTTGAATTAGGCTTGCGTTTTTTCACAGATTATTTGCAGGGCAACCGGTATTTTAAAGTGACTAATCCGCAGCAGAATTGCCAAAGGGCGGTGCAGCAATTTAAACTTTGCGAGAGTGTCCGGCAGCAGCGTGGAGCAATTGAAGGGTTTATTCGGCGTTTGTCTTAATTCCCTCAGACATCAATTTTGCAACTGCGGTTTCGATTTGATGATTTGATTGACTCAATTCGTTAATTATCCGTAGCTGGTCTTCAAGTGGGCGGTTTTGGCTAAGCTTAAACTTTGCTTGTATGTCAGTGATTTCGATTTCAAAACCTACAATCATGTTGAGTAGTTTTGAGCGCCGCTCACCTATAAGATTTGGCTTCCAGGGGGTTGGCAGGTTTGCTTCGTGGATGCTGGTTAGCTGTTCAACCAGCGTTTCAAGCTGAGATTCATTTTCAATGAGAAGCGGTTTTCCCTTGATATGAATTGTTGTGTAATTCCAGGTTGGAACACCTGGCGATGAATACCACGAAGGGGAAATATAAGCATGCGGCCCTTGAAATACGACCAGAAGCTCCAGGTTTTCGGCGAAATGTTGCCACTGTGGGTTTGCCCGGGCCATATGTCCAAGTAACTTGCCGCGAGAGCCAGAGGAGGGTTCAAACAGGAAGGGCAAATGGCTGGCAAAGGGCGCGCCATTGGGAGAGGTGATTAATATCCCAAAAGAATGGCTTTTGATGAATTCTGAAATTCGCTCTGGATTCGTTTCTTTATACTGTTCCGGTAGATACATGGGTTGATGGGGCTAAATTACTCATCAAACCCAATAAAATCCCAAACATCGTACACAAAACCGTTTTTAGGGTTTTGGATTTCAGGGACGCCTTGCGGATAATTGCTGTCAAAAATCTTTTTGGCATCCTTTGCCAGGCTGGTTAAACCCAATTCGGTATAGGCTTCCTGCATGATTTGCAGGGCATAAGGAACCGCAGGGGTGCGCTGGTAATCTTTGATGACCAGATTGCAACGGCTAACCGCCGCAACGTAGGCTTTACGTTTCAAATAATAGCTGGCGATACGAATCTCGTGCATGGCGATGTTGTTTCTTAACGCGATCATGCGTTGTTTGGCATCGGGCGCATATTTACTGTTTGGAAAACGCCGGACTAACTCTTGAAAGACATTGTAGGATTCTTGCGCGCTGTTTATGTCGCGTTGCGAGCTGTCGGTAGGTAAGAACCGATCCATGATGCCGATCCCGCGATTATAACTAACCAAGCCTTTTAAATAATAAGCGTAATCAACACTGGGGTTGCGTGGGTTTACTTTGATAAAGCGTTCGGCGGCAGCCAGTGACGCTTCAGCATCGCCATTTTTATGATAAGCATAAGCGAGATCCAGCTGGGTTTGCGCTGAATAATCGCCAAATGGATAGCGTGCTTCCAATGCCTCATAAAGCTCAACAGCTTTTTGATAACTCTCGTTTTGCAGGGCTTCCTTGGCTTCTTTATGGAATTGGGCTTCATTATAGCCTGCATATTTGTCTTCGGTATTGCTGGATCCTTCCTTGAGACCGAGGGTTTCACAGCCGGATAAAAAGACCGTCAAACAGCAAATGAATAATGTTTTTATTAAAAGAAATCGCATAGTATTGACGACACGTTGTATTATAAGAGGTTTTCTTAGCGAAAATAGTGCAGCTGATTTGGTTGCCAGTTGAGCAACGCAGTTAACAGCCCTGTATGGCTGGTGAGTATAACGTAACATTAGGTTAATCAGAAGAACTTGTTATGATCAGATTAGAAGAAAGAGTGCCCGAAGAATTGGCTGGAATGCGGGTAGATCAAGTATTAGCGGAATTGTTTTCCGATTATTCCCGTAGCAAATTGCAGCTTTGGATGAAAGCAGGGCGGGTATTGGTAAATGGTGTCGCGCTTAAAGCCAAAGACCGCTTGGAAGGGGGGGAAAATATTGAGCTTAATGCCGAGCCAGAGGTCGTTATTCGCTGCGAGGCAGAAGCGATTGCATTGGACATTCTTTTTGAGGATGAGTCCCTGCTGATTGTTAATAAACCGGCTGGTTTGGTAGTGCATCCGGCAGTGGGTAACTGGAACGGGACTTTACAAAATGCGCTGCTTAATCACCTACCCAGTTTGGCGACGCTCCCTCGCGCAGGGATTGTGCACCGTATTGATAAGGATACCAGCGGCTTGTTGATGGTGGCTAAAACGCTGCAAGCGCATCATGCCTTGACCGATCAGTTGCAAGAACGCAGTATTCACCGGGAATATCGGGCAATTTCTAAAGGGCGCATGATTTCGGGTGGTACTGTGGATGAGCCCATTGGCCGACATCCGACCGACCGTATCCGTTATGCGGTCAGGACTTCCGGTAAAGATGCGGTTACCCATTATCGGGTGATTGAACGCTTTGCGCGCCACACTTTAATTCAGGTAAAACTTGAGACCGGGCGCACCCATCAGATTCGGGTTCACATGGCGCATGTTAGATTCCCTTTGGTTGGCGATGCGCTTTATGCGGGGCGTTTTCAAATGCCTTCCGATTGTAGTGAACATCTTAAAATAACCTTGAAGAATTTTAAACGTCAGGCTTTGCACGCCGCAAAATTAGGCATAATCCATCCGTTAACTGAAGCGTATATGGAATGGGAACAGCCTCTGCCGGAAGATATGCTCGATCTCTTGGCTGCCTTACGGGAAAATGATGTTGAAAAACTGGCTTGAACCGGACTGGCCGGCACCGGCTAATGTCCATGCTGCGAGCACCTTACGTTCGGGCGGCGTAAGCACGGGTGTTTATAGCAGCTTAAACCCTGCTACCCATGTCGGTGACGATGTTAGCCATGTGCAAAAAAATCGTACGCTGATAACGCAGATGTTGGCGTTACCAGCAGAACCGGCTTGGTTGGAGCAAGTCCATGGCCAGACGGTATTAAAAGCTGAGCAAGTGCAAGGCTTACAGCAGGCTGATGCCAGTTTCACCCAGCAAGCGCAAGTCGTGTGTGCTGTAATGACTGCCGATTGTTTGCCGGTGTTGTTTTGTTCCAGTGATGGACAAAGTGTTGCTGCGGCACATGCCGGTTGGCGCGGTTTATTGGCCGGAATTCTGACTAATACTTTGCTTGCCTTACAGGCTAAAGAGGTTTTGGTTTGGTTAGGCCCTGCCATCGGTCAAAACTGCTTTGAAGTCGGCGCAGAAGTGCGTGAGGCTTTTGTGCAAAAAAATAGCGATTATGCGGCGGCGTTTATTGCTCAGGGTACTGCACATTATTTAGCGGACATTTATCAGCTAGCCCGGATCGAGTTAGCGAATGCTGGCGTAAGCAAAATATATGGCGGAGATTTTTGCACGGTAACCGATCAGGCACGGTTTTTTTCCTATCGTCGCGATAACCAAACCGGTCGTATGGCGACCCTGATCTGGAGAAGTTAAGCGCTTTATGAGTTTACTGTTTTTAATTATTATCTTTACCTCCATTGGCGGCGTTTTGAGCGTACTGGCAGCATCGGTGTTTTTATTGTTACCGGAAGCGCAGCGCACTAAAGTGTTGCCGCATGGGATCAGTTTTGCCATCGGCGCATTATTGGCGGTTGCTTTTTGGGGTTTGATCCCGCATGCATTTGAATCTGTGCGGCCTGATCAAATGCAAGGGTTATCCGCAACTATCATGCTGGGTTTATTAGGCTTTTTTATTTTAGAAAAACTGCTTATTTGGCGGCATTGCCATTCAAAAAGCTGTGAAGCGCATAACGATGAAGCGCATGACCATGATCACCAGCACGCACAAGGCGGGCATGGCCACCAAGCCGCAGGAACGCTGATCCTGATCGGTGATGGTATACACAATTTTGTTGACGGCATTCTTATTGCTGCCGCATTCTTGACCGATGTTAAACTCGGTATTGTCACCAGCCTGGCGGTGGCAACCCATGAAATCCCGCAAGAAGTCGGTGATTTTGCGATATTGCTGGAAAGCGGTTATTCTAAATCTAAAGCGCTTTTTTATAATGTTTTGGCCAGTTTCACCACTGTTTTAGGTGGTGTTCTAGCCTATTTCAGCTTGGAAGATTTACATGAGCGCCTGCCTTATTTTTTGGCTTTAGCCGCGTCCAGTTTTATCTATATCGCCGTCGCAGATTTGATCCCCTCCCTGCACAAAAAAACCGACATGAAAACCTCATTGCAACAAATTGCCCTGATTATTGCAGGCGTAGTCTTGATCTGTTGGTTGCATGATTTTGCTCATGGCGTAGTGTTAGGGGGCTGATATTGGGATGATTATTCTGTAAGGGAGAAACCCAGGATCAACCCAAGTTGAAAATTGACTTTATAAGTGCTTCTATGCCCCAACTGATCACTAAGCATAAGCCGGCACCCACTAATAGAATGCCGCCTAAATTTTTATCAAGCCCAAAATTCTTTATAACATTCATAGCTATATTGTTCATGTAATAACCTACTAATATAAAAATCAGGCTTAAGCATGCGGTAGTAATATGACATGGTGATGACATGTCGGCAACAGCTATAGGTTTCATTTTTTTTGGTGGGTAACTCTGTTTTACTGATAGCTTAACTCGCTAAACTTGATTTTATACGGGGCACTACGTTGAAAATAAAACCATTTTTCATTGAAAAAGTTGATGTTCTGTGCGTTGGTCATGCAGCGTATGATTTAATTTTTTCAGTCGCTCGTCACCCCGGTGCAGATGAAAAAATAGTTGCGGAGGATTTTATTCAATGTGGCGGTGGCCCTGCGGCTAATGCTGCTGTTTGTGTCTCCCGGCTGGGTTATAATGCGGCTTTTGCGGGATTTCTGGGTACGGATGTGTATGGCGAAAAACATCTGCAGGAACTGCTTCAGGAGGGAGTTGATACCGCTTTGGTTGTGCGAGGTCCTGCGCCAACGCCGTTGTCCACGGTTATTGTTAAACCTGATGGCAAACGTGCATTAATCAATTACAAAGGGGCATGCACAGCCTTGGAAGCAAAAGCTATTGATTTTTCGAACGTCCTGCCCAAAGTGATTTTATTCGATGGGCACGAGCCGCACCTTTCTTTAGCCTTGGCAGGGCGCGCCAGGCACGAGGGGATTTTAACGGTCTTAGATGCCGGTTCTGTACATGAGGGTACGTTAGCGTTAATGAATTGCGTCGATTATTTGGCGTGTTCCGAAAAATTTGCCCGGCAATTTGCGGGGGATATACCCGTTGCTTTAGCCCGCTTTGCGGAGCTTGCCCCCAATGCCATTATTACTTTGGGTGAAAAGGGCTTGATTTGGCAACGCGGACAAGAACACGGGAGGTTACCGGCTTTTGCGGTAAATGCAATTGATAGTACTGGGGCTGGGGATGCTTTTCATGGCGCGTTAGCGGCGGGTATCGCTGCGGGCTTGCCTTGGTTGGCATTGTTGCGTTATGCAAGTGCAGCGGGTGCGTTGTGTTGTACTAAAATGGGCGCTCGTCAGGGGTTGCCGAGCAAATCTGAGCATGCTGCATTGTTAAATAGGGTGCCTGATTTATAAGTGATTGAGTAATTTTTGGCTCAATAAAGCCGTCTACATTGTTCGGATGGCTTAGCGCATAAATCCATTCCGACCCTTGCTGGTTTTTAATATCACAATGAATATAATCGAGCTTTTTTTAGATGCGGTTTGGGTAGAGCAGGGTTTAAGTGCGAATACCTTGTCTGCTTATAGCAGTGATGTGCATATTTTTGCAAAGCATTTATCGGGTAAAGCGTTACCCGATGTCACTGAGAGTGATATTACGGCTTTTTTGGCAAAACGCTTTCGGGAAGGTATCAGCAACCGTTCTTCGGCACGGATTGTGTCCAGTTTGCGGCGTTTTTACGGTTATTTGGTCAGGGAAGGCTTGATACGGGTTGATCCAACGGCACTCATTGAAATGCCGCATGTAGGGCATTTGTTACCGGCATCGTTAACGGAACAGGATGTTGAGCAGTTGCTTGCTGCGCCCGAAATAACCCATAGTCTGGGTTTACGGGATCTGACTATGCTTGAGTTGTTGTATGCAACCGGGTTAAGGGTATCTGAATTGGTGGGGTTAAAGGTGTCGCAGGTGAGTTTACGGCAAGGTGTGGTCAGGATCTCCGGTAAAGGCAATAAGGAACGTTTGGTGCCGGTTGGTGAAGAAGCCATGAGTTGGCTGGAACAGTATATGGCAACTTCGCGGATGCTATTGCTGGCGGGACGGCAAAGCGATGACTTGTTTGTCACCAGCCGGGCCCGTAGCATGACCCGCCAAGCGTTTTGGCATATTATTAAGCGCTATGCTAAAAAGGCTGGCATAGCCAAAGAGTTGTCACCACATACCTTACGCCATGCGTTTGCGACGCATTTATTAAATCATGGCGCAGATTTACGGGTCGTGCAGTTGTTATTAGGGCATGCAGATTTATCAACAACCCAAATTTATACGCATATTGCGAACGTCAGATTAAAAGAGTTACATGCAAAATTTCACCCCAGAGGATAGATAATAAAAATGGCAAACATGATTCACCCTACTGCTTATATTGCAGATGGTGCAGTATTGGGCGATAACCCGCAAATAGGGCCGTTTGCGGTCATTGAAGCGCATGTGGTTATTGGTGCCAACTGTAAGATTGGCGCGCACGCCGTCATTCAGCCTTATGTCAACATGGGTAATGGTAACGTTGTGCATCCGGGAGTGGTATTGGGTGATTTGCCGCAAGATACCAGTTTTAAAGCTGAAACTGTGTCGTGGTTAAACATTGGTGATGATAATGTGTTTCGGGAGGGCTTTACCGCACATCGTGCTTCGGTGGAGGGCGGGGTTAGCTTTATTGGTTCCGGTGGTTATTTTATGAATAATAGTCACGTTGCCCATGATTGTGTGGTTGGTGATAAAGTGATATTTGCCAATAATGTCGCCATTGGTGGCTTTGTTGCTGTCGGTAACCATGTGTTTTTAGGCGGCAACGTGGTGGCGCATCAGTTTTGCAGGATTGGTGCTTATGCCATTGTGCAGGGAACGACCGGGCTTAATATGGATGTTATACCCTTTACTATGGTGGGGGGGCGTCCTGCGCGACATTTTCGGTTGAATACCTTGGGCTTACGCCGCGCCGGCATTGTTGGTGAGCGTTATAAAGTTTTAGAAGCAGCTTATCGGTTATTAAGGGCCAAGCAATCATTGGATGAACTTGAGGAAACCCCGGAATTGATAGGCTTAAAACAGTGGTTAGCCATAAAATCTAAAAGAGGGCTGCATGGCTTTATGACGCCTGCTGTGAAAAGCAGGCATGGCGAAGAATAGCCATAAATATATCAAGAGCTGTCTGTGAATGTTTTAATTGCCCCGGATCAGAAGTAATCAACCACTATCGCTTTGCCAATTTGATGAAGCTATAGTTGAAAGGTACACTGGGGTCATCGTCAATGTCCATACGCTCGATTGCTTGCCATTGTTCGCATGGTATTTCAGGGAAAAAGGTATCGCCCTCAAACGCCTGATGAATGGCGGTTAAATAGATGAAGTCGGCGCAGGGGAGCATGCTGGCGTAAAGGGACGACCCGCCAATGACAAAGAGTTCAGCATAGGATCGGCAGTAGTCAAGCGCGGCGGCACTATTGTTAAACACTTCGCAGCCAATGGCATGATAATCTGGATCGCGGCTGATAATAATATTAACCCGGCCTGGAAGTGGGCGGCCAATCGATTCGTGGGTTTTGCGTCCCATGAGGATGGGGTTGCCCAGGGTAAGTTGTTTAAATCTTTTTAAATCAGCAGATAAATGCCAAGGCAATTGATTGTTAAGGCCGATGGCGCGATTACTGTCCATGGCGACAATAAGTGATATTTTCATATTAATAGTTGGGCAGCTTTGTTATTCTCAGCTTTCGGGTACCCTAAAAATGGGACGCGACGGGTAATCTACTGGCTTTATTGAAATTAGACGGCATCATACTATGAAAAAAATTTTAGTGGTATTCACAGGCGGAACGATAGGCTCTAGCATTAGTGAACATACTATCAATGTTGCCGCAGAAAATCAGTTTAGATTATTAACGTTATATCGGGAACGTTTCACGCGTGCTGCAAATATTGAGTTCGCGCATATTGCGCCGGTTGAGCTGTTAAGTGAGAATTTAAGTCCCGAGGTATGGGTACAAATCATTAACGGCATTGATGCGGTTGATAAGCGTAATTTAGCGGGTATTGTAGTTACACATGGTACGGATACCTTGGCTTTTAGCGCCTGTGCCTTAAGTTATTATTACGCCGGTCTTAATATCCCCTTAGTCTTGGTGTCCAGTGATTATCCTCTGACTGATGTGCGGGCTAATGGACTGGATAATTTTAATGCGGCGTTAGCGTTCATTACTGATCGCACCGAGCTTGGGGTATTTGTTGCATACCGGAACCAAGGGGGGCATACACTCATTCACATTGGCTCACGCTTGGCGTCCTGTTTACAATTGAGCAGTGATTTTATCAGTGTGCAATCCAAAGCCTATCTACAGTTTACAGATGATCAGTTTGTCGTGCTTAATTCACCGGCGCACAACCCTACTAAAAATAAACAGCCTTGGCAGTTAAAGGCGAAGTTTTCAACGCGGGTATTATTGATAAAACCTTACCCCGGGCTCAATTACGCAACTTTTAACCTGCTAGGCGTGGATGCGGTGCTACACGATTGTTACCACTCCGGTACTGCGTGTGTTAGTGATGCCTGGGGTGAGCAGTATAGTTTATTAAGCTTTATTAACCGATGTAAGCAACAGTGTATTAGTGTGTATTTGGCACCGGCAGTGTATTCTCCTGATAATTACAGCACAACTCACGCATTAACAGCGCTTGGTGCCGAGATGATGTGGAATATGTCCTTGGAAGCCGCTTATGTGAAATTACTGCTGGCGTATGGTAATTTTGAGGGCACCGAAGTACGCAGGATCTTTATTCAGCAAAATATTGCCAACGAAATTGTAGAATTCGACTATAGTTAATGGCGACACTATAATTTTTAAGGTTTTGCTTTTAAACTGGGCAGTTAGGAAAACCACCTAAGATAGCCTCAATATGGCGCATTACTTGGCACGTAAGGGTGATTGAATCACCTTTTTTCATGAGCTTTGCCTATGTCCTAGTGAAGAACTCAGGCGAAGCCAAATTGCAATTAAACCAGTTATTGAATCATTACCTTTCACGTTCGCTTGGGAACCCATAAAACATGAAGTTAAACTTTACCTATTTACATGTTTTTTTTGGCGCTGCTGTTATTGTGGTGTTAGCGTTTTTATTTAACATGATTCGGATGAATAATCCTCAACAAGAAGATTGGTTATTTAAACAAACCCACCAAATCACCGTGGTGAACGAGCTGTTAAACCAGGATTTATGGCGCTATCAATTTGGCGTGGCCTCAAATTTTGAAGACACGGCGAAGCATAGCCAGGCTTTAAAACAGTTGAAAAATTCCTTGGCAGAAGGCGAGTATGCCGTTAAAGATCTGGATGATGAACATACGACCGCTTTATTTGACGCCTTGGATTTAAAGCTAAATGCCAAAGATCAGCAAATCAATGAGTTTTTTGTAGCGAACACTACATTGAAAAAAGCGATTGATTTTACCCGGCGGCAAATTCATGACCTGCAACAGGCCGGGAATAATTCGCAACAAATGCGGCAGCTGGATCAGGAACTGTATTATGCCGCTTATATGCACATTGCGGATAAAAATTCTGCCTTACAAACCCTGAGCCGGTCGATTATGGCGAATCTGGGAGATTATCCCGCTTCAAAGCAATTTTTTATTGAGCAAATTGTTAATCAATTTAATGAAATCATTGCAAAAAATAGTGCTATTTTTCAAGCATTAGCGGCAACAACGCAAAGTTCCGAAAACTCCCTGACGCAAGATTTTGAAGTAGCGTTGCATGCGTATTTTGAGAACCGTCAAAAAATTACATTTTATATTCAAAGTTTTTTATTCATTATTTCCATTATCAGTATCGCTTATGCCACTTATTTACTGGTAAAACTCAGCCGGAAAGAAAGTGATTTAAAAATTGCCCACTCCAATATTGAAAACCTGCAATACGCTTTTGACCAGCACGCTATTATCAGTTTTTCAGACGCTGCGGGTAACTTTACCCGGGTTAATGAAAAATTTTGTACACTCAGTGAGTACAGTGAACGGGAGTTGATGGGTAAAAATCACTGGATGATGCATGCCGGTGAGAACAGTGATGCGATTTATCAGGATATGGTAGAAAAGACCGGTAAAGGTTTGGTTTGGCATGGGGAGTTGCAAAGTAAAACCAATACCGGTAAGTCCTATTGGGTATACGCAACGATTGTGCCGTTTATGAATAGCGCATCGCAGATTTATCAATTGATTTCCATCCGTACGGATATTACCTTGTCCAAGCGATTGGAAGAGCAGATTACCGAATCTAAAAACTTTATCCAGAAACTGACTGACACTATGACCCAAGGGGTATATGCAATCGACCGGCAGGGCGTGTGTTCGTTTTGGAATAAACAGGCGGAATACTTGTTAGGCTGGAGCCAGCGTGAAGTTATTATGCGGCAAATAGGGCAATTGGTTGTTTATTTGGATAGCGATGGCAATACCATTACCTTTGATGATAATTTTCTGAAAGAGCAAACCAAAACCATAGAAGCCCGTGTCCGCAGCAAGAATGGTGTGACTTTTCCGGTTTCGATTACCACTGCGCCACTGCATGAAAATAATAAAATTATTGGGCATGTGGTGGTATTTCAGGATATTTCTGATCTGAAAGAGCAGCAACGGTTACTGAATGAAGCCATGCAGGCAGCGGAAACAGCTAATCATACTAAAAGTGCTTTCCTCGCGAATATGAGTCATGAAATTCGCACGCCGATGAACGGGATCATTGGTATGACCGATTTGGCTCTGGATACCGAACTGACCTCGGAACAGCGGGAGTTTTTAAATATCTCCAAAAACTCTGCCAATGCGCTGTTGACTATTATCAATGATATTTTGGATTTCTCTAAAATCGAAGCAGGCAAGTTGGAGCTTGACGCTGTTGAATTTGATTTGTATCAAGTGATGCGGGAAACTATTAAAAACCTGTCGATCCGCGCCTATCAAAAAGGCTTGGAAATGATTTTGGATACCGCAGCAGATGTGCCAAGGTATTTGATTGGGGATTCCGGAAGGCTGGGGCAGATTATTATTAACTTGATCGGTAACGCCATTAAATTTACCGAACACGGTGAAATTATTGTGCGTATCCGTTTACATAGCCAGAAAGATCAGCAAACCTGTTTGCAATTTGCTATTGAAGATACCGGTATTGGTATTCCTGAAGACCGTCAAAAAGATGTTTTTAGCTCTTTTTCGCAGGTCGATGCTTCAGTTTTCCGTAAATACGGTGGTACCGGTTTAGGGCTTAGTATTGCTAAACAACTGGTGGAATTAATGCGCGGTAAAATTGGCGTGACCAGTCAGCTCAATAAAGGCACCAGTTTTTATTTTACGGCCTGGTTTAAAACCCCGTTGAAGGAAATTGAAACCATTAAACCTTTACCCGTGCTTAACAATATGCGGGTGTTGGTCGTAGATGATAATGAACGTTTACTTAATATGATGGGGAATAGTTTCACCAGCTGGGGTATGCAGGCTCTGGTTGCCAAAAGTGCCGATGGGGCAATAGAGGCGCTCCGGAAAGAAAAATCCCAAGGTAAAGCTCTGGATTTATTGGTTTTTGATGAAGAATTGCCTGATATGGATGGCTTTACGCTAACAGAGTTAATTCAGCAGGAAGGTTTATCCAAAGCGCCTGTAATCATGCTACTATCGAGTATTTATTCGGTAGGCCGAAGCCGTAAACAAGCTGTTGATATTGCTTGTATCATTTCGAAACCAGTTTCACAATCGGATCTGTTGGATGCCGTGCATACGGTTTTCCACGGTCCTGTTACGCAATCATTTGCTACGCAAGAGATCTCTACTCACCAAAAAATGCTGAAGCCTTTGGATATATTATTGGCTGAAGACAATGCCATCAATCAGCAATTGGCGGTACGTTTATTAGAAAAACAAGGTCATAAGGTCAGTATCGCCAATAATGGTGAAGAGTGTTTGGTTAAAGTTTTTGAACATAACTACGATTTGGTTCTGATGGACTTTCAAATGCCGATTATGGATGGGTTGGAAGCAAGCCGCCGTATTCGCCAGCAGGGGCTTACCTTGCCTATTATTGCGATGACCGCCAATGCCATGAAGGGGGATCGTGAACGGGCATTAGAGGCCGGTATGACGGATTATCTCACCAAACCGATTAAGGTAAATGAATTGTTTGATGTGATAAGCCGTTATTTTCCTGAGCTGGAAGCGAAAGGCAGTGTGCCTGATAAGCCAGCAGAGCTTATTCAAACGCTCTCCCTGGAAATTGAGGCTGTATCTAGTGAAAACTCTGCTGCGCACTTGCCGGATGCACCGCCAGTGTGTGATTGGAAGGCCGCCTTGGCGTTGCTTGGGGATGATGACGAGATCCTGGTTAATATGGCAGAGATGTATATCAGTAATGCTGACAGTTACCTGCTTGAAATTACGCAAGCCTATGAGCAACGGAATGTGCCAAAATTAACCCGTGGCTTGCATACCTTAAAAGGAATTTTTGCCTTATTTAAGGCAAGCATCGCCGAGCAAATATTAATCAATGCCGAGCATTTGGCGCAAGACGAAAAATTGGCTGAGGTGGCTGAGCTTTTGCCGGAAATAAAAAGCAACGTCAAACTGTTGAAAGAGTTTTTACGGGAAAAGTTAAAAATCAGTAGCTAAAGTGCCTTAGCATTAATTTGGAAAAGAACCACTATAATACTGCTATAGCTTTAGTCTTGAAGCATAATACTGATGCCGCCCCTGAATTAAAATGTAAATTCTAGGAAGCTAGCTTAATTTATGCAATATCCCTGAATATATATTGCTTGTGTAGGCGTAGTTTAGGGCAGGGCAGCAGTTAAGTGACTTTTTGAATTGTTTGTCTGAGCTAAACACTAAAGTTTTCGATTTCATCATCTACAAATCGGTCTTTAATGGCTAATACGTTATCCCAATCTTTTAAAAATGCCGTTACACACTCCGGCTTAAAATGTTTCCCTGAGCCTTCATTCAGAAAATCGATAGCAGCTTCTATGGTCCAAGGTTTCTTGTAAGGGCGCTCAGAAGTTAAGGCATCAAAAACATCGGCAACGGCAATAATTTGACCATAGATAGGTGTTTGATCCCCGACCAAGCCGTTCGGGTAGCCGGAGCCATCAAATTTTTCGTGGTGGGTTAAAGCGATGAGTGCGCCTAATTGCATGAGTTTTGATGAGCTGCCGTTTAAAATATTATGCCCAAAGGTGGCATGTTCTTTCATCAATTCAAATTCAGCAGCATCCAATTTACCGGGTTTTAATAAAATAGAATCCGGAATACCTACTTTACCGATGTCGTGCATAGGGGCTGCTTCCAGTATCATGTTTTGCAGGGCGATGGGCATGCCCAGTTGATTGGCAATATGCTTGGAGTAATGCGCCATGCGCCGGATATGCCCGCCGGTTTCCGGGTCACGGTATTCAGCTGCTTTAGAAAGCCTAAAAATAACTTCCTGCTCCCTATTACGAATCTCAAGGGTGGCTTTTTGCACTTCTTCAGCCAGCCAGGCGGCTTTATCGGCGAGTTTTCGCTGACTACTGTGCAACGTTAGCATGTTGCGCACCCGAATCATAAACTCAGTTTTATCAATCGGCTTATTAAGAAAATCAGTTGCGCCTGATTTCAATGCTTCATAACGTACACTACTATTGTCGTTAGCTGTGACCATGAGAATCGGTATATCTGCTTTTTCAGGTACGGCGCGAATTTTTTTAATAAATTCGATACCATTTAAATTAGGCATCATAAAATCAACGATAATGAGCTCCGGGTCATTGGTTAAGCACCAATCCAATCCTTCCAGAGGATTAAGAAAACTCACGGGATCGTAATGTTCCAAGCGTTTAACCAAATGCCACAATAAGGTAAGATTAATTTGCGTGTCATCGATCAATGCTATACTTTTCATGGGTTTTCCGGCTAATGTTGTTTGGTTTTTTATGGCGGGTCGCTTGTATTTAGCGCAACCAGCCCAATAATAGTAAAATAATTATAGCGGCATTTAACATTTACGCTGCTTTTTTGCACTATCACTTACACGACAATACATGAATACAAAAAATATTGGTTTTATTGGTGCTGGTAATATGGCAACCAGTTTGGTCAGCGGTCTCATTGCGAGTGGGCATCCTGCTGAATTTATTTGGGTTGCCGACATTAATCAAGAGTCTTTAGAGACTTTGGCGGGTCGCTTGCAGGTGAACATTGCCAGCAGTAATAGTGCGCTGGTTGAGGCTGTTGAGGTGGTTGTATTGGCCGTAAAACCGCAGGTTTTACACAGTGTTGCTGAGCAGGTTGCTTCAGCCATTCAACGCCAAAAATCATTGGTTGTTTCAATTGCAGCCGGTATTACCCAAAGTAGTTTGGCCCAGTGGCTGGGTAGTGATGTTGCTATTGTGCGCTGTATGCCCAATACTCCCGCCCTGGTTTTAACGGGTGCTACTGCCTTACATGCCAATAATAAGGTGACTGATGTGCAGCGGGATTTGGCAGAAAATATTTTGCGGGCAGTAGGGCTGGCGCTTTGGGTGGATAATGAAGCAGAGTTGGACGCGGTCACCGCGGTGTCTGGCAGTGGTCCGGCGTATTATTTTTTACTCATGGAAGCTATGGAAAAAGCTGCGTTGGCGTTGGGATTAAATGAAGTACAAGCGCGTTTGCTGATTCAGCAGACCGCTTTGGGGGCGGCTAAAATAGCGCTGGAATCCAATGAATCACCGGCACAGTTGCGTCAGCGGGTTACTTCACCCGGCGGTACCACTGAAGCTGCCCTTGCGTGTTTTGAGCAAGGCGGATTTACGCAATTAGTTACTCAAGCGTTACAGGCTGCGCATGATCGCTCGGTTACCATGTCAATAGAACTGGGAGCAAGATAATGGGTTCCAATTACGTGTCTGAACCAGTCATTTTTTTAATTGATACTTTATTTTCGCTGTATATCTTAGCGGTTGTTTTACGCTTTTTATTACAGTGGAGTGGCGCTGATTCCTATAATCCGGTCGCGCAATTACTGATTAAGGTGACTCACCCACCTTTAAAGTTGTTGCGTCGATATATCCCGGCTGTGGGTAAAGTTGATACCTCAGCTTTGGTGCTTGCGTTAGGACTGCAAATGTTGGCAGACTTCGCCATTTTATTTATTACCGGTAGGGTTGCGGGTGTGGGGGAGTTAATAGTCATTTCCTTTACGCAGTTGTTATCGTTAGTCATTAATATTTTTATTTTTGCTATTTTTGCCAGTGCTTTACTGAGTTGGTTTAACCCAGGCGCTTTTCATGCCGCCGCAGGGTTATTGCAACGCTTAAGTGAGCCGGTATTAAGAATGTGCCGGCAAATGTTACCAGATTTTGGTGGCGTAGATTTTTCGCCATTGTTAGCCTTGATTATGTTGCAGTTGGCTAAAATGTTGTTGCTACCACCCTTGCATGAATTAGCGAATTTGATTGCCTAAAAATGTGCCGATTTAAAGCTTCCCGGCGGCTCGCTTTGAAATTAAGATAAGTCCCTTGTTAAAGTTTAATTAACATCTAAACTTATCTTTATTTCACGAATTTTTAAGTTTTGGACTATTGGGTATGATCTTTACGGTGCTGTTTAAAACTATTTTTTTATTTGTGTTAACCGGTTTATTAGGCCAAGACTTTGCCTACGCAAAAACCTTTCGCTGGGTAGATGACCAGGGTAAAACCCATTTTTCTGATAAAGTGCCACCGGAGCAGGTTAAATATCAGCGGGAAGCGCTTAATAAAAACGCGCAGGTGACCGAAACGCTTGATAAAGCCAAAAGTCAGGAGGAGTACGAGCAAGAGCAGCATATGGAAGCTTTGCGTAAAGAACAGGATGCGCTTATATCGAAACAGGACGCCGAAGACCGGGTTTTACTGAGTACCTATCGTAGCGTGGATGATTTAAATTTAACGCTTAATGGCCGTATGCAGGCTTTGGATGCGCAAAGACGGGTTGCTGAAGGTAATTTAAAACGCTTACAACGGCAATTGGAATCACAACAGAAAAAAGCGGCCGAGCAGGAACGCAACGGGCAGGCTGTCCCGAAGGGATTGCTTGAAGATATTCGTTCCTCTGAACAACAGATTAAACTGTCCACTGGTGAAATCAGCAATCATATTAATAAGAAAAACCAAATTAAAGCTGAGTTTGAAGCCAATATCGAACGTTTTAAACATTTAACCAAAAGTCAAACTGCGGTGTCCACTAGCACTAATGATGCGGTACCCATCGCTGAACTGGCTGGCTTATTTAATTGTGCTGAGCGGGCGATATGCGATAAGGCTTGGGCGTATTCTAAAAGCTTTGTTGAGCGTTATTCAACCACCCCAATTACCAGTAGTACTGATCAGTTGATTCTAAGTAATGAACCGGTCAAGGAAAATGATTTAAGCCTCTCAGTTTCCAGAATGCAAATCAGTACCGAGCAACAAAAACTGTTTTTAGATATTCGCTGCCATCACTCCAGGGTGGGCGCTGAGTTGTGTGCGAGCAAAAAAGCCGCGGACATCAGGTCTGCCTTTAAACCTTATTTGGAAGCGGCAATAAAATAATAGATACACTATTATTTTTAGGCCTTCAAGGTCATTAAAATCTTGAAGGCCAGATTATTGGCTAACCTAAGCGGAATTACCGCCGCCGCATCAATAGCGTACCAACCCCTTGATCGGTAAATAACTCCAGCAATACTGCGTGCTCAACCCGACCATCGATGATATGCACGCTGTTGACACCGCCTTTAAGGGCTTCGATTGCACAACGGGTTTTTGGGATCATGCCGCCTGAAATTGTGCCGTTGGCGGTTAAAGCCTCGATATCCGCAATATTTAAACCCGTCAGTAATTGTCCTTGTTGATCCAGAATACCGGGGGTATTGGTGAGCAACAGGAGCTTTTCGGCTTTTAGTACTTCTGCCACTTTGCCGGCGACTAAATCGGCATTAATATTGTAAGATCGGCCTTCTGCACCGACACCAATCGGCGCAATGACTGGAATAAAATCGCTGTTATTGAGCATTTCAACAATACTGGGGTCGATACTCTGCACCTCGCCAACGTGACCGATGTCGATAATTTCAGAAGCTTGTCCTTCCGGCATGGCGCGGGTCATGTTAATTTTTCGGGCGTAAATAAAATCGCCGTCTTTGCCGGTTATGCCAATCGCTTTACCGCCATGCCTATTGATTAAATTAACGATTTCTTTATTAACGAGCCCCCCCAACACCATTTCGACCACATCCATGGTTTCGTTATCAGTCACGCGCATGCCATCAACAAATTCTGAAGTTTTGCCTAAGCGTTTTAATAAGTCACCAATTTGCGGTCCCCCACCATGCACGACTATAGGGTTGATACCCACCGATTTCATTAACACAATGTCGCGTGCAAAGCTGTGCTTTAAGGCTTCATCAACCATCGCGTTGCCGCCGAATTTGACGACCACGGTTTTGTTATTGAAACGTTGGATATAAGGCAATGCTTCACATAAGCACTGGGCAATCTGGTGTGCTGCTGTTGTTTTCATGGGGTTTGGATTTTCAATCTGAGCTGTAAAGCGGCTTATTTTACGCAAACTTGGCTATTTTAGCCATCTTGAAGTTCAGTAGCTATCTCTGGCTTTTTGATGGGGACGGATAAAGCATTAAATATGGCAGCACTGTCATGAATATCCGCGGACAAAATTTCCAGTAAGCGCGAGGCCGCATAAAGGCCATCATCCAGGCCGGACCAGCGATCACTAAACATCAGTCGTCCATTCATTTCACCAGCTAATAATGCCCCAGTTTCCTTTAGTTTTAAGCGCATCAAGCTTTGCCCGCTTTTACATAGCAGCGGCTGTCCACCATACTGGGTGGTTTGTTCAGCTAATAACTTGGAGCATTTTTCATCGTAAATGATGCGTGCCCCCGGTTTTGCTTGGAGGATATGTTTGGCAAATAATAGTATTTGTTTATCCGGCCAAATAATTTTACCGGCTGAATCGACCACGCCTAAGCGATCACCATCTCCGCTAAAAGCGATGCCAATATCCGCTTGATAATGATGCACCGCAGCCATTAAATCGCTAAGGTTTTCAGGCTTGCTGGGATCGGGAAGATGATTGGGAAAGTCACCGTTAATTTCGCAGAATAACTCGATGACTTCACAGCCTAATGTTTTAAACAGTGCGGGGGCAATAAGGCTGGTGACACCATTACCGCAGTCCAGTACTACTTTAAGTGGATTGATAAGTTGTATATCTTTGCTGATTTTATTCAGATAGTCGTTGTTGTAGCGATGGTTTTTTTCAATACTGCCAGATGTGTAGAGGGCATAGTTTTCAGTGGCTATGCGTTTTTTTATGGCCTGCACTTGTTGTTCACTGGCGGGCTCGCCCTTAATCAGTAATTTTAATCCGTTGATAGTGCGTGGATTATGACCGCCGGTAATCATTGCGCCGGTTGCTTCTTCAGTTTGGAGTGCGGCAAAATACACTAAGGGGGCCGGGACTTGGCCTATATCCAGGACATTCATTCCCGTTGCGATGATACCTTTAGCAAAAGCTTCCGCGAAGGACGGGCTGGAGTGTCTGCCATCATAACCAAGTACTATTTTTTTGATGTTTTGGCTGTTTAGTTCTGAGCCTAATGCTCGACCGATATCGTACAGCAGCTCTTTGGTCAGGTTTTTATTGACAATGCCGCGAATGTTGGATGCTTTAAAAATCGTATCCAAAATGTCTTGGGTTGTGGATGGGAATAGGTTAACCAAGCTTGGTGCCAAGGTGTCATCGTCATTTTCAACCACAGATGAGGTATTTTCAGCCATTTCTAATGCGGCTGTAATACTGAGACCTTCCGATTCTTCCGAAAATTGATAGGGTGCGCTTTGCTCCGCTGGGAGCGGGGATTTTTTGGTGGCTCTATTAAGCTCTGTTAAGGCATCAATTATAAAGCGCATTTCGTTAAAATTAACCGGATAATTATCGTGTAAGCGATGGTTTAGCAAATCTTTTGTTGCCGTTATGACCGCGCTCCGATCCCTGATCAACAAATTTTCAAAGTACCGGTACGCTTGAAAGAACAGCAGTGCTGCCAATAAGGCTACTGAAACGATAAGTCCTGCAAACAGGCTTTGAAGCGCAGAATCAAGGGCTGGAGCGCTGGCATAGCGTATGTCCCAATTGGAATTATTAACGTTAATTTGCTTTGTTGCTAGGTCTTTTAGCGTGGGTTCTCCCCGCTCCTGTAAGGCTAAAGTTCCCTGCATTAACCCTATATAACCCTCATTAAGGGTTAGGTTTTGGATGCTTTGATTAAAAGGGTTGATACTGATACTGGCTAATAAAACGCCAATTGTCGTATTGTTTTCGGTGCTTTTTGCGGCGATTGCTAAATGTTGCGTGGTGCTTTGCTCATGCACAGCCGGTAATTGTTGATTGATGAAGCTTTCGCGTACCATTTCCTGATCAGCATAGCCCATTGCTGGTGAAACGGCATTGGCCTGATCTTGAGATACGGGTAACACTAAATGGATTTTTAATGCACCTGGTATATATTGTTCTAATTGCTTTGCAGTTTCTTGTAGTTTTGTTGGATCGGCGCTATTAAACGCTGCAATGACTGGGGGGGATTGCGCCAGTGTTGTCACTAGCTCTTGCAGTAAGGCAATGCGCCCCGATAAATTGGTCGCAACGCCCTCCGCCGTTGCTTGCATGGTTTGTTGCTTGGATTGCTCTATTTGAGAACTGGATAGCCAGTAAACCCCGCCGCCGACGCATAAAATCATCAATACCGCGACGGCTGCAAAGAGTGTGAAGATGCGTTCCATAGAGGTTCCTGACAGCAAAAAAGTTAGTGTCGTCCGGTATGGCCAAAGCCGCCTTCACCGCGTAAACTGGCATCAAATTCAGTTACGTGCTCAAAGGCAACTTGTACAATCGGAACGAAAACCATTTGGGCAATTCTTTCCCCAATAGCAACGGTAAACGCGGTGTCGCTGCGGTTCCAGCAAGAAACAAATATTTGTCCTTGATAGTCAGCATCAATCAAGCCGACTAGATTGCCCAACACGATACCGTGCTTATGGCCTAGTCCTGATCGAGGCAATAACACCGCCGCTAGGGCAGGATCGGCAATATGTATCGCTAAACCGGTTGGAATAAGCGCAGAGTCACCCGCATTCAAAAGTAATGGTGCGTCTAAACAGGCGCGTAAATCCAGACCGGCAGAACCTGACGTGGCATACTCCGGCAAAGGGATTTCGTTGCCCAAACGTGGATCTAAAATTTTAAGTTGTATGGTTTGCATGCTGTTTTTCATTAAATCTTTCTGCTATTAAAGTGATTAATTGTTCTGCCAGTTGCGATTTATCCATCAGAGCAAACTGTTGCTGGCCATTTTTCCAGAATACCTGTAAGGCATTCTGATCCGACTCAAAGCCGCCTTGTCCGCGCCCTACCCAGTTAGCGGCGATCATATCCAGCTGTTTACGCTGCAATTTGTCGCGTGCGTATTTTTCTAAATCATGGGTTTCCGCTGCAAAGCCGACGCTAAATGGCGCATTCTCTAACCCGGCGACCATTGCCAGAATATCTTGGGTTTTTAATAATGTCAGCGTGGACTGTACGGCCTGTTTTTTAATTTTGCTAGGCTGGCTGGTTTCCGGTGTGTAATCTGCCACCGCTGCTGCGCCAATGAAAATGTCACAGTGGGCAACTTCTGCCATTACTGCGGCGCTCATCTGCGCCGCTGTTTCAACATAGACGGTTTTAACGCCTGCGGGCTGTGTTAACGATACCGGCCCACTGATTAAGGTAACTTCGGCTCCGGCGGCTAAGGCCTTTATTGCCAGGGCGTAACCCATTTTGCCTGAGCTGCGGTTGCTGATATAGCGCACAGGATCAAGTGGTTCGCGGGTAGGTCCTGCGGTAATGAGTACTTTTTTACCTTGCAAAACTGGCGGCGTCGCCATTTGCAGCACTTGTCGACAAATGTTGGCAGGTTCAGCCATGCGACCTATCCCGATTTCACCACAGGCTTGTTCACCGCTCTCAGGGGCTATCAGGGTTACGCCATGTTGAAGCAAGCGGTGCAGATTTTGCCGGGTTACCGGTTTGTGCCACATGGCTTGGTTCATCGCTGGCGCGACAAATACCGGGCATTCAGCCGCCAAATAGAGTGTACTGAGTAAATCGTCCGCCAAACCGTGGCTAAGTTTAGCCAGGACATTGGCTGTGGCGGGTGCTATCAGCAATATATCCGCCCAACGGGCGAGTTCAATATGTCCCATGGCATATTCTGCCTCGGGCGTTAGTAATTCGGTATGCACCGGAAAGCCGGATAAAGCCTGGAAAGTTAAAGGCGTAACAAACTGTAATGCCGATTGGGTCATGACCACGCGGACTTCAGTCTTTTGTTTAACGAGCAATCTAACCAGTTCGGCACACTTATAAGCGGCAATGCCGCCACTAATGGCTAAGAGAATTCTTTTTTTAATAATGGGTTACCTTTGGTTTGCGAATAGCTTTATAGAGCCAAGTATAGTCAAAATCTACAATTCTTAAACCCATGAACGTAATTAATTATAGCGGTGCATATTAGACGGGCGCTTTTTACCTGAAGTTTTAGAATATTTGGCTATAATTCCTCATTCCGCTTAATGACAACACGGGAACCGCAATGGGTATAAATGATTGGCCAGCTGATGAACGTCCCCGGGAGAAATTATTGCAACGGGGCCCTGCGGCGTTAACCAATGCTGAGTTGTTGGCCATTTTTTTACGCACCGGCACGGCGGGTAAATCGGCGGTCGATTTGGCACGGGAATTACTGACTACCTTTGGCTCCCTGAGGGGGCTGCTCAATGCTGATCGGGCGCATTTTTGTCAGGGCTTAGGGTTGGGTGATGCCAAATATGCGCAATTACAAGCGGTATTGGAGATGGCGCGCAGGCATTTTGCGGAAGTTTTGCAAAAAGGCGATGCCTTAACCAGCCCCGAAACAACCCGTGCCTATCTGAGTGCGCAATTGCGCGGCTATCATTTTGAAGTATTCGCCTGTTTATTTTTGGATAATCAACACCGGGTTATTCAATTGGAAGAATTGTTTCGCGGCACGATTGACAGCGCCAGTGTTTACCCGCGCGAAGTCGTTAAACGTGCCTTGTATCACAATGCCGCAGCGGTTATTTTTGCGCACAACCACCCGTCTGGCATTAATGAGCCCAGTCCTGCTGATCAACACATCACCGACAAATTAAAGCAAGCTTTAGCGCTGTTGGATATTCGGGTACTGGATCATTTTATTGTGGGCGAGGGGGAGCCGTATTCGTTTGCTGAGCATGGCTTGTTGTAAAAAGTCATTACAAACAGGGGTGATATTTTTATGCGCTGTTATTCCCGCTCGGCTTAAAAGTGATAAAAAAACAGCGTTTGCGTAAAGCCTGTTTGGAACTCTATTGAAAAAAAACGTACTAATAATCAGCGTCCCCCTTTATGATGAAGGGATTTTATAGGAGTCGGTCTTTAAATAGCCGCTGGTGCATAGTGTTTTTTTGATTAATCCCTTGTTTTAAATTGTTTAGAACTGCGGTTTTTTCCACACGGTACATTTCCTTATTAAGTAATTAAACATAAGTTATCAGGTATTAGCGGCTCAGGCTTAACCTCACTTGGAGCCACAATATATTCCTGAGAACTTTAGCTTTGTTACTTACAAACCTTATAGATTTATAGCTAGCCATTATTAAGATGCCATCCAAAAAAATTCGCCTGACCGCATTTCTGTTAATCCTGTTACTCCTACCCTTAGCAATCTGGTTAAAACCTGATTTTATTCACAGCAGCAGTTCGCTTGTGCCTGCCACCAATCTTTCACCGACGACTACAACGCAAACCGTTCAGGAAGCGCCGTGTAAAAATGAGCACCCGGAATGGCGTAAAAAGCAGACCATTGACGGCGTGACTATTGCCGAATCTTTACTCTGCGACCCTGATAATCCGTATGATATTGCCTTGGCGGTGAAAGGGGCTAACCATGTGTCGATGAAGACCCTGATGAGCACCCACTTTGCACAAGATGCGCTGACTCTGGGGGATGATTTAGATGGTGACGGCGATCCTGATGTAATCAATATTAAACTGGAAGTTATTGAGCTGAACGGGTTTTCACCTGACGGCGAGTTTTTGGCGTTTACTTATAATACCGCGCCGGGCATACAGCCGGGATTATGGGTGTTTGCGCCTAAAACCAGCGACATGGCGACCAAAAACTTCCGCTCGCGGGAAGCCTTATACATGCTACGTGCGCCTTCGCCAGTGTTGCGTGTAGAGCAGGGGGATAAAGTGTTTGTTACTTTGGAAAATACCCATTACTTTCCACATACCATTCATTTTCACGGTGTTGATCATACTTTTCAAACCGCAGCGGGGGAAGATAATGATGGCACCGATCACGCGCCGGTTTTCCCCGGTGATAGTAAAACCTACGAGTTCCAACCCCGGCATACCGGTACCATGCTGTACCATTGCCATGTGCAAACTGATAAACATTTGCCCTTGGGATTGGGCGGTATGTTTGTGATTGAAGAAAATCGTCCTAATAACTGGGTGCAGACCTTTAACATTGGGGCGGGGCAGGTGCGCCATTCTTCGGTCGCGATCACTGAAAAATATGCCCAGGAATACGATTTGCATTATCAAAGTGTCGATAATCAATTGGCCAGCATCATTCAGCAATACAACGATCCGCGCTTGATCAATAAGCAAATGAACCGCGTCTATGATATTAACCAGTCCCATGAAGACCAGTATTTATTAAACGGGCACGCATTTCCTTATACGATTCGCGATGCCATGATTGTCGCCAAACCTAATCAAAACATTAAATTACGAATTGCCAATCTGCAAAATTCTGCGGTTGCGGTGCATATCCACGGGCATAAGGCAACCATCACCGACTATGATGGTGTGGAACGGCCGGAGGCGCAACAAATTACCCGTGACGTGTTTGATATTGCACCCGCACAGCGCATCGACCTGAGTCTGCAAACGACTGATGATGGCTTACATAGTTACGGTCAAGGCATCTGGATGTTTCATGATCATGTTGAAAACGGCATTACCACTAATGGGATGAGCCCCGGCGGCAATATGGCTTTGCTCGCTTATCAGGACTTTTTGGACGAAAAAGGCATGCCTAAAGGCCATAGTGGTATGGATGAATATTTTTCACCCGCATTTTATGCCAAGGAAAAACCGCTTTGGACCGATGGGGATTTTGCGCAATTATTAGGCGATGCCGATGTCCTGGCTCCTGAACCATTGCGCTTGGCTGCATTTGGTTTGGTCATAGGGCTGTTGATGGGGCTGATCGTGTTTTTAGGGCGTGGCTTTAAAAAGGGAAGAGAATGAATAGCTTAGTTAAAGTATTGGTTTTAGCCGGTTGCCTAAGCCTACTGTTATTGACCACCGGATATGCGATGACCATGCAACACCATGGGATGACCATGGATGATAAAGGCATGATCATGAATGAAAATACCCATAATTTGCCCAAGGATTGCCCCAAAATTTCCGGTGATGTCAATATCACCATCCGTGCCGGGCATAAACACGCCACAAAATTTAATGGCAAGATGTTTGCCTTCGATCAGCAGCAATGGGAGGTGGCGGGGTGTTCACGTATCAATATTACCTTTATTAATGATGATCAGATCCGCCACCAACTAATGATTCACGGCCTGCCGGGTTATTTGTACTCAGACGGCATGTTTACTATGGAAATTTATGGGAAGGGTGAGAAAAAAGCCTCACTTATTGTACCCAGCGACCCTAAAACCTATTTGGTACATTGTGAAGTGCCGCAACATATGGAAAAAGGGATGAAGGCGCAGCTTAAAGTGGCGGGTGGCGATGGTGATTTACCCAGTATTCCCGGCGTTAGCCCCCCTGTTAAAGGGGATAGTTATCTCATGGTTTGGAATACTCAAGCGTGGCTTATTTTATTGCTGGCTATTTTAGCGGGTTTGTCGATACTGTTTTTCTTCAAAAAACTCAAAAAATAAACTGAATATCGTTTGTAAGCAGATATTTATGTAGCTTTTCTGTCCAAGGCTTACCTTTAGGTTTTGTTTTAATTACGTCGTTAATAATACTTTCTTTTAGTAACGTCTTATGCGCCAGCCGCTTTAAATACTGCTGAGCAAAATTGCCGTAGACTATTTTTTAAAATAAATATGTGAACTACTTCACATTCTTTATATTTGAAAAGCGTTACGATTAGGCAATTTATTTATGATTAGGTACTTTTTCTTTTAAAAAAATACACTTAAAAGAGAGCGTGTGCGGGAGGGATTTAAATAGTCTCTTATACCCTGTATTTTTTTCAAGTAGGGGTGTGAGTGATTACCCCGGTATTTTTATTGCTGACGATAACGGTAACTATATGGATGAAAGAAATACCCACTATCAGAGCCGCTTGCAACAATTGCGGATTGAAACGGAAGCAAGGCTCGCCGGTGTTCTGGCTAATGAACCGGCAAAATCGGCTGTGGCAGCACTTCTGCATGAATTGCATGTACAGCAGCTTGATTTGGAGAACCAAAATGAGCAACTGCTGCAATCGCGGGCTAACCTGGAAGGGGCGCTTGAACGTTATGTAGAGCTGTATGATTTTGCGCCGGTTGGTTGTATGACGCTTACTATTGAGGGTGTGATTACTGAGATTAATCATACCGGTGCCAAGTTACTTGATGTGGAGCGCAGTAAACTTATTTCCTGGCGCTTTGCCCGGTTTATTGCTGAACAAGATCAAGAAAATTGGCATCGCTTGTGTTTGCAGGCATTTGAGCAGGGTGATACGCAAGTGTGTAAATTGTCTATAAGCCGCGCTGATGGCAGCAGTCGATATCTGCACCTGGATTGTAAGCGTATTAATCCTGCGGGTGTACTTCCGCTATTGCGTATAGGGTTTACTGACATTACTGCGTGTATAAAGGCTGAGATAGCGCTACAAGAGGAAAGTGAATACCGTTACCGGACGCTCTTGCAGAATGCCCGGGACAGTATAGTAATCAGTGATATTAAGGGTAACCCGGAGGAAATTAACCGGGCAGGCGAACAACTGTTTGGTTACACCCGAGATGAACTTTGCCGGCTGAAACTTACCCAGTTGTATCCTGCCAATGAAGTGGGTAAGGTTAAACAGCATTTTGAAGAAGTCACCAAAAAGACTCTGGTTGCCCCTTTTGAAACAAAAATTCTGACTAAAGACGGTCAGTTAGTGGATGTTGAAATCCGCTCGAGTTTGATAGAAATTGGCGGGCGCTGCGTGATGCAAGGCGTTTTTATCAACCTGACCGAGCGTAAAGTCTTGGAGATTCAACGGTTGGCGCAGGATAAGGCCCGCCACGATGCTTTGCTTCGCTTAGTCCATCACCGTATTAATAACGACCTTCAGGGTATTACAGGCATGTTACACTTGTTTGCCCATGCTCATCCGGAGACGGCTGATGCCCTTAATCAGGCGATTAGCAGGGTGCAGAGTGTTTCTGTGATCCACGGGTTACAGAGTATTTCAGCCAGATCGTCAGTGTGTCTCTGCGAGTTGACTGTTGCTATCGCCAAAAGTGTTGGCATGCTTTGGCAGCAGCCTATTGATGTTGATATTCCAGAGGATTGGACGCCAGGGGTGATCACTCAGGCGGAGGCGGTGCCACTGGCACTGGTATTAAACGAATTGATCTCGAATGCGGTCAAGCATAATGCTTCGGACAACCCAGTCAGCGTCATACTAAGAGAAGATTTAGCTAACAATATTATGCAGCTGGTTATATACAATAGGGGTTTATTGCCGGCTGGTTTTAATTTCGATGCTGCCAAAGGCATAGGGACTGGCTTGAAATTGGTTAGTGCTATATTGCCCCGATCCGGGGTTAATTTATTCTGGGTGCAACAGGAAGGCACTGTAGTCACCAATTTGGATCTTAATGCCCTGGTTATTCATTTGGAGGCGAATAAATGACTGCACATGCCAATAATAAATATCACCTGTTACTGGTTGATGATGAGCGTCTGGCACTGGTGACTTTAGCCCAAGGCCTTACCGCAGTTGGCTATACGGTCAGTACCGCCGAATCGGTAGATGACGCGGAAGCTTTATTGGCAAGTGGCGAACGCCCGGATCTGGCTATCCTGGATGTGAGTATGCCCGGACGGAGCGGTTTGGAGTTGGCTGAACGGATGCACAAATTTGATCATATTCCATTTATGCTGCTAACTGCGTCTAAAAGCCACGATATTGTGCAGCAGGCGGTTAAGTGCGGTGCCTTAGGTTATCTGGTGAAACCGGTTGATACGCCGCGTTTGGTGCCGACTATTGAGGCGGCGCTGGCGCAAGTTGCTGAATTGCGTGGGTTGAAGGTGATTGAGCAACAGTTGCAACGTGCCCTTGATAGTGAGCGCGAAATCAGCATTGCTATCGGCATTACCATGGTGCAATACCATCTGGGCCGCAAAGCGGCTTTTGAATTATTACGCAAAACCGCGCGCAGTCAACGGCGGAAGTTAGTAGAACTGGCACTGGAGGTCATTAACGCCAGCGAGACCCTTAATCTTGGCGAATAAGGCTGGGTAGTTACCAGCGGGTTAAGCTGTTGATAGCCAATTTTTATCCCGAAAGTAAAAAATAAAGCTATTTTTTTTGCTTTTTTACGTATCCCTTCTATATTTACTTCAAGTAATATCAGTTTGCCCCCGAACCCGGCAACGAATTCTTGAGGCCTGGACCCCGCCTCGTTAAGTTTCCCAAATTGGCCTATGCCTTGCGGGAATTGACGAATTGCCTAAAAGGCGGGAGATGCGCATGTTAAGTTATATTTCATTATCGCTATGCTTTGCCAAGCGATACCTTCACGCTTCGGTCAGCTTCCCGTTAGCGCCCAGCAGTTTGGACACGGTAACCCGTGTTTGTCATTGCACTTTTGCAAATCAGTTTTTATTGCCCTATAAAAACAGGCATCCCCAAATGCTATCAAACCGGGGCTGCTACCTTGATTGAAAAACTGCTCTTTAATTATATTGGCGGCCATGATTGGACGCCAGACAGATCCTGGTCATCCCCAGTCGAACCGGAGCTTGAACATCGGGAGTGGTCGCAACAGGCGTTGCAAAAACGCGAGCAGGGCCTGCTTTTACTTAGCAAACAACTCATGCCGTTTATAGAGACGCTCCCTGATGCCATTATCTTTAAAGATGGTGAAGGCCGTTTTATCATCGCCAACAAATGCGCCCGAGAACTTTTCAAACTGGATAGCATTGCCTGGCAGGGTAAGACCAGTCTGGAGCTTAGCATTTTATGCCCGTCAATTCATAGCTTACATTCGAAATATTTAATTGATGATGAGCCGGTCTGGAATGCCCGAAATCTACTGGTTACAGAAGAACAAGTGTATGAAGAAGGGGATGCTGCCTGTGTATTTGAAGTGCGTAAAACGCCATTTTTTAAAGAAAACGGTGAGCGTAAAGGATTAATCGTTATCGGTCGGGACATCACCCGGCAACGGATGGCCGAACTTGAACTCAGGATTGCCGATACTGTTATTGAGGCTCAAGAGGGCATCGTAATCACCGATGCCAAATTGCACGTTGTGCGGGTTAATACTGCGTTTACCCGGCTTACCGGATACAGTCCGGAAGAGGTGCTGGGTAAAAGCCCCGCCTTATTGAAATCAGGCTGCCATGATCAAGCCTTTTATCAGGCACTGTGGGATGAACTAATACTGGAAAAGTACTGGCAGGGAGAGATTTGGGACCGGCGTAAAAACGGTGAAATTTACTCCAAATGGCTCAGCATTACCGCAGTGACCGATCTTAACGGGGGGGTCAGCCATTACGTTGGCGTTTTTACCGATTTGAGCGAAAAAAAAGCCCTGCATCGTCTGGCCTATTTCGATCCGCTGACTGACCTGCCTAACCGCCGCTTGCTGAATGATCGCCTGGAATTGGCGATGATCAAAAGCGATAACAATCACCAGTATGCGGCATTGCTGATGATTGACCTGGATAACTTCAAAGCGATCAATGATACCAAAGGGCACAGTATTGGCGATCAATTACTGGTTGAAGTGGCGCTGCGCTTAAAGTCCTGTATCCGCCAAAGCGACATTTTAGCGAGGCTGGGTGGCGATGAGTTTGTGATTCTCCTGGAGGACCTGGGCGACGAGCAGGAAAACGCCGTTCTGGTTGTACAAAGCGTTGGCGAAAAAATTCTTAAAGCAATCAATCAGCCTTACCTGCTGGGGGGGCAAAAACACCATAACTCAGCCAGCATCGGTATTAATATGTTCTCTGGTATTGCCTTAGCAAGCGAAGAGCTCATAAAGCACGCCGATATTGCTATGTATGCCGCTAAACATGCCGGACGTAATAGTTTGTTCTTTTTTGATCCTGACACTCAAGCAATACTCGAAAACCGTGTGACTTTGGAAACAGAGTTACATCACGCCTTAACTGAAGAACAGCTGGAGCTCTACTATCAGGTGCAGGTAGATAATACCTGCCGGATGCTAGGTGCGGAAGTGCTGTTGCGCTGGAAGCATCCACATCTTGGTTTTGTTTCCCCTGCCGAGTTTATCCCTATTGCTGAAGAAACCGGCCTGATCTTACCAATTGGTGACTGGGTTCTACGCACGGCCTGCTTGCAACTGAAAGTCTGGGAGAACTCACCCCTTACCAGAGATTTGGAGCTTGCAGTTAATGTGAGTGCTCGGCAGTTCAGTCAACAAAGTTTTGTTGAACAATTATGCAAAATGCTGGTCGAGACCGGGGCTAATCCAACACGGCTTAAGCTGGAGCTGACCGAGAGTCTGGTCATGAATAATGTCACTGAGACCATAGAAAAGATGCAAAGGCTCAAACTGCTGGGTATTCGCTTTTCCATGGATGATTTTGGTACCGGCTATTCTTCGCTCAGTTCTTTAAAGAAGTTACCGCTTGCACAGTTAAAAATTGACCAGTCTTTTGTCCGCGACATTATTACTGATCCCAACGATGCCATCATTGTTCAAACCATCATTGGTATGGCACACAATCTTGGGTTAAACGTGATTGCGGAGGGGGTTGAGACTGAGGAGCAACGGCTTTGTCTTGAAGGTCTTGGCTGCTGCACTTATCAAGGCTATTTGTTCAGCAGGCCGGTAAAATTGGCGGAGTTTGAGGTGCTGCTCAACCGTCCTGCCAGCTCAGATGAGTTGAGTTGTGTCCAGAAATTGAATGATGAACCCTACATTGTTTACATATGACAGGAAAGTGCCTTAAAAGCACTGAAGGGATCTATCTTTGCAGTAAAGCTTGACGCTTGGGCTAGGTAGGCAAACCCGCCTGAATAAGTGAGTGATGCTGGCTGATACGCACCACTTGCAGGACGGGGAAAAGGTTAATGCCCAATGCGGGCCGGTAATATTTTTTTAGGAAACGAATGATGCTTAAAACAATCCTGGTAATAGATGATTCCGCGTCAGTAAGACAAGTGGTCGGAATTGCTTTAAAAAGTGCGGGCTACCACATTATCGAAGGGGTCGACGGCCAAGACGCGTTGACCAAACTGGATGGCCAAAAAATCCATTTAATCATTTGCGACGTCAATATGCCCAATATGGATGGAATTACCTTTGTGAGAGAAGCAAAACAGTTACCAGCGTACAAATTTACGCCGATCATTATGTTAACTACCGAATCTGAAGAAGCCAAAAAATTGGAAGGACAGATTGCGGGAGCCAAAGCATGGATTGTAAAGCCGTTTAAACCTGCGCAGATGCTTAGCGCAGTGAGCAAATTGATTTTGCGCTGATTTTCCAACCTTATAACCATTACTTTTAGGCAGAAATGCCCGGTCGCCAATAGCAACAGCGGAGCAATATATTATGCAGACACACGACATAAACGGCGAAATGGCCTCGTATACGGCAGCTGAACAACAAAAGCAGGTCATAAGCCATAAGCGGCAGGGCTTTTCGGGTTTTAAGTCAAGTTTGATCAATGTTGGATTAACCATGGGTGAGCTATTGCTGTTGCTTGGTGGTGATGATTTCACAAATCTGGGCAGAGGTTCCCAACCTGCCCAAGGCGTAAATCCAGCCATTTCTTCTTCTCTGGACTGATGTGCAGTAACTCAGCAGGGCGCAAATAAAATAGGAATTAAATCGTGAAACTTAATCAACCCGTCACCCAGTCAGAAATTCAAGTGTCAGAATCGGACATGCTGGTTTCTAAAACCGATCTGAAAGGCATTATCACCTATGCTAATCCAGCATTTATTAAGATCAGTGGCTATAGTGAAAGAGAATTAATAGGGAAAGCCCATAATCTGGTGCGTCACCCGGATATGCCACCGGAAGCGTTTGCTGACCTTTGGGCAAATTGTAAGGCAGGAAAACCGTGGACTGGGGTAGTTAAAAATCGCAGTAAGAGTGGTGATTACTATTGGGTAGTGGCGAATGTTGCGCCTATTTTTGAGGGTAATAACCCGATTGGATTTATGTCCGTGCGGGGTAAACCTTCACGACAGCAAATTGAGTCAGCAGAAAATGCTTATCGTTTGTTCAGGGAGGGCAAGGCAAATGGCTTATTGATTAGCCAAGGCACTGTCGTTAAAAATAATTTGCTGTGGAAGATTAAACACATGTTTCAAAAAACGCCTATTGGTACCCGTTTAAACGCTTTATTGGGGATGGCCTTATTCGTGGCAGTAGTTTTAGGGGGATTGGGCTTGATAGGTGAGCGGCAATCACAGAATAGCCTAAAAACCGTGCATGATGACCGGATGGTTCCATTGCGGGACTTGGCGAAGATTAATACCCTCATGATTGAAAACAGGGCGTTATTACGCACAGTCATCAGTGAAGCTAACATTGTACTATCGGCAGACAAAACCCCGGCTCATGTCATGGACGCGGATAATGCTGCAAAAACTGCGGCCGCCATTGGCAAAAACATAGACTCGATCGAAGCAATATGGCAAGCCTATATGGCGACTTATCTGACGCCCGAGGAAAAGCAGCTGGCTGATCAATTCACTTCGTCTCGGGGAAAATTTGTTACTGAAGCCTTAAAACCAGCCATCCTGGCCTTAAAATCGAATAATTATATGGCAGCACGTGATGCGGCCGATCATGCAAAAAACCTTTATCCACAAGCAGGTTTTGACCTTGAGAAGCTGCAAAAACTGCAATTTGATGTTGTGGAAACTGAATACCAAGCTGGGGAAATCCGCTATGAACAGAATCGCTTAATCACCGTTGGCGTACTGGCTGGTGCGATTGCTTTTTTGGTTTGGTTAGGGTTGCTCATATCCAGATCCATTACCCGCCCTTTACAACAAGCTATTGGGGTGTTCGGTAATATTTCCGCAGGCCAATACGATACACCTATGGCTATTACCGGGGAGGATGAAGTCAGTAAAGTACTGTTGGGTTTAAAAACCATGCAGACCAAACTGGGTTTTGATATTGATGAAACCAGGCGCTTGCTGGACGAAAACACGCGCATTCGGAATGCTTTGGATAATGCTTCTACGGGGATGATGATTGCCGATAATGACCGCAACATTATTTACATGAATAAAGCGGTAACACAAACCTTAACGGTTGCCGAAGCAGATTTGAAAACCGCTTTACCGGACTTTAATGCGGCTAAGGTAATGGGATCGACCATTGATGTCTTCCACAAAAATCCAGCGCATCAAAAACAATTGCTGGCCACTTTAAATACGACCTTTAAGACTAAATTAATGTTAGGTGGGCGTACTTTTGCGCTTTCGGCAAACCCGGTGTTTGATAACCAAGGTAAGCGTCTGGGTGCCGCTCTGGAGTGGGATGACATTTCTGAACAAGTGGCGGCACAAGAACGTGAAAACCTGATAGCCAGTGAAAACCTGCGTATTAAAATCGCGTTAGACAATGTTTCTACCAATGTCATGATTGCCGATAACGATCTGAATATCATCTATGTGAATGATTCCGTTACTAAGATGTTGTCTACCGCTGAATCTGATTTACGGAAAGTCCTGCCTAATTTCAGTGCTTCAAAATTGATGGGGACTAATATTGACCAGTTCCATAAAAACCCCGCCCATCAACGAAATTTATTGGCAAGTTTCAAGACGACTTTTGCCACGCAGATCAAGGTAGGTAATCGGGTCTTCGGACTCACTGCCAATCCGGTGATCAATACGCAAGGTGAGCGCTTAGGCAGTGTGGTGGAGTGGAAAGACCGAACCGCCGAAGTTGCCATTGAAAATGAAGTGGCTGAAATGGTAAGTGCAGCCTCTGCGGGTGATTTAGCAAAACGCATTGATCTTACGGGTAAAGAGGGTTTTTACCTTACTTTTAGTAGCTCCATTAATGCAATGGTAAACAGTGTCGAACAGGTTATTAACGAGACTATAGAGGGTTTGGGCAGGATGGCTAAGGGCGACCTGCGGCAATCCATAGAAGGGGAATATCAGGGATCGTACATGCTGATTAAAGACAGTTGCAACGAAACCATGACCCGCTTAACCGATATTATCAGTGAGGTGATTAGTTCATCGGATCAATTGTCAAATGCCTCTGAACAAATTAGCGCTACCGCTCAGTCGCTATCCCAAGCCACCAGTGAACAGGCTTCGAGTGTAGATATGACCAGCGCCAGCATCGAACAAATGGCCGCCAGCATCAACCAAAATGCCGAAAACGCCAAAATAACCGACGGCATGGCCACCAAAGCCGCCCAGGAAGCCGTTGAAGGCGGTGTGGCGGTCAAACAAACCGTAGAAGCCATGAAAGAAATCGCCAAACGCATCGGCATCATCGACGACATCGCCTACCAAACCAACATGCTCGCCTTAAATGCCGCCATCGAAGCGGCCAGGGCAGGAGACCACGGCAAAGGCTTTGCTGTCGTTGCCACTGAAGTACGTAAATTGGCTGAACGTAGCCAAATAGCCGCACAGGAAATCGGCGAACTCGCCGATGGCAGCGTCAAGGCCGCAGAACGCGCTGGCGCCCTAATCGACACCATCGTCCCCGGCATCGGTAAAACCTCTGACCTGGTACAGGAAATTTCTGCCGCATCATTGGAGCAATCCTCCGGTGCCAACCAGATCAACACCGCCATTAGCCAAATGAGCCAAACTACCCAGCAAAATGCCTCAGCCAGTGAAGAACTTGCCGCCACCGCGGAAGAAATGACCGGGCAGGCAGAACAGTTGCAAGAACTCATGGGTTTTTTCAACATCGGCCAGGCAGAACGGCGCAGCCCTAATCGCAAGTTAATGGGTAGCCATCAGCCAAAGCAGTCTAAACCGGTTTTAGCAAAACGCGTTGCTGGCGATGACATGGTTTTCGATATGTCCAAATTTGAACGTTTCTAGGGGATGTTTATGCACAGCCTGTATTCCCAAATAACCGTCGATAAAGCACCACGCGATTGGCGTTTGCAGTTGAAAGACTGGCTGCCCAAATTAGCCATAGGTATTTGGGGTGGCATGGTCGTGGTTGTAGGCGCTTTTTTAATGGCGGATCACTGGGTTACTTTGCCGTTGCCTTCGGGTGATGACCAGGCATTAGCCAGAGCCATTGATGATTCCCGTAATTTGGATGAGCAGGGGCAATGGTTGGCGGTGCATATTTTGTATTCCAAATGTACTTGTTCAAAACGTATTGTTGAACATTTATTTTCTAAAGCAAGAACGGGTGGCATTAAGGAAAAATTACTGATTGTCGATGGTGACCGTCCTGAGTGGCTAGCGTCAGCGAAAGCTAAGGGCTTTTCTTATGAAGTGATCAGCCCTAAAACGTTACATGAATTTTATAACGTGTCCGCTGCACCGATGATGGTGGTAGCCGATCCGCTCGGTAAAGTGCGTTATGCAGGTGGATATACAGCCAGAAAGCAAGGCCCGGATATTAAAGATGTAGAAATTATCCAGCAGTTAATGACCGAACACCCGGTTAAACCTATTCCACTGTTTGGATGTGCTGTAGCCAAGGGGTTGCAAGTGTTAGCTGATCCATTTGGACTTAAATATTAAATACCTAAGAGATACCTAAAATGTCGACTATCACTAAATATCTGGCTTTACCTAAAGAAACAACTGACTTTGAAGTTAATTACCTTAAGCGGCTTAATAAAATTGCACTGGTTTTTTTCTATTTGCATGTTCCGATCCTGATGGGGGTTGCCTGGTTGGCAGGGACTGGCGCTTTATTTGCGTTGGCCTTAACTTCAATCACCCTCATTGGCCCAACCATTGCTTTTTTTGCATTGAAAAACCAGCGCGCCATTTCCCTGGTTTATGGCTTTACTGCGATGATCATGGGGGGGGTGTTGGTGCATTTTGGGCAAGGTCCTATGCAAATAGAAATGCATTTTTATTTCTTTGCGCTGTTAGCGATGTTGTGTATGTTTGCCAATCCCCTGGTTAATATTGTCGCGGCGGTTACAGCGGCAGTACACCATGTTGCTATATGGTGGTATCTGCCTGCCAGTATTTTTAATTATGATGCTTCATTTAATGTGGTTTTAGTGCATGCCGCCTTCGTGGTATTGGAAACGATTGCCGCGTGTTATATCTCCCGGCAATTTTTCGACAACGTTATGGGGCTCGATAAAATCATCCAGGTCAGAACAGTTGAGCTGGCGCAATCGCAACGCAACATGGAAGAAACGCAACGCTTGTTGAATGAAAATATGCGTATCCGCAATGCCCTGGATAATGCGTCTACCGGGATGATGATTGCGGATAATGACTGCAACATTATTTATATGAATAAATCGCTTGAGCAAACTTTAAGCTCTGCCGAAGCGGATTTGAGAAAGGATCTGCCAAACTTTAGCGTGAGTAAGTTGATGGGCTTAAATATGGATGTTTTTAATAAAAATCCCGCTAAGCAACAACAAGTCCTGGCAACTTTGACCAGTACCTTTCGGACTAACTGGGTTTTAGGGGGGCATACCTTTGGGTTTGTAGCAAATCCCGTGTTTGATAGTGAAGGTAAACGGCTGGGTGCGGCGTTGGAATGGAACGATATTACTGAACAATTGGCGGCACAAGACCGTGAAAGATACATTGCCAGTGAAAATTTACGCATTAAAAACGCCTTAGATAACGTCTCGACTAATGTCGTGATCGCCGATAACAATCACAATATCATTTATGTGAATGAATCTGCCGCTAAGATGTTGTCTTCTGCAGAAGCTGATCTGCGTACGGTGCTTCCTGATTTTAGCGCCACCAAATTGCTGGGCATCAATATTGACCAGTTCCATAAAAATTCCGGCCAGCGAGGTTCGTTATTGGCGACCTTTACGTCGACTTTAAATACGCAGAGCAAGGTTGGCAGCCGTATTTTTGGCTTAACCGCCAACCCCGTTATAAACGGGAAGGGTGAGCGCTTAGGCAGCGTGGTGGAGTTTAAAGACCGTACGGCTGAAGTGGCTATTGAAAATGAAATCGCTGAAATGGTGAGCGCCGCCGCAAGCGGTGATTTAGCCAAACGGATTGGGCTTGCGGGTAAAGAGGACTTCTTTTTGAATTTTAGCAGCTCTGTTAACGCCATGGTCAATAGCGTTGAACAGGTCATTAACCAGACTATTGACGGTTTGAGCCGTATGACCACGGGTGATTTACGGCAACTCATCGAAGGTGATTACGAAGGTTCTTATAAACTGATTAAAGACAGTTGTAACGGAACTATGACCCGCTTGACTGAGATTATCCGCGAAGTCATTATTTCCACGGACCAATTGTCCAATGCCTCTGAGCAAATCAGCGCAACCTCCCAGTCCTTGTCACAATCAGCCAGCGAGCAGGCAGCAAGTGTTGATTTAACCAGTTCCAGTATCGAACAAATGGCTGCCAGCATTACCCAGAACTCCGAAAATGCCAAAGTGACCGACGCGATAGCCGCAAAAGCTGCCCAAGAAGCGGTTGAAGGTGGCACTGCCGTTAAACAAACCGTGGAAGCAATGAAAGAGATTGCCAAACGTATCAGTATTATTGATGACATCGCCTATCAAACTAATATGCTGGCCTTAAATGCTGCCATCGAAGCTGCGCGTGCCGGTGACCATGGTAAAGGTTTCGCGGTAGTCGCGGCAGAAGTACGTAAGCTCGCCGAACGTAGCCAGGTCGCGGCGCAAGAAATCAGCCAGCTAGCAGATTGCAGTGTTAAAGCCGCGGAACGGGCTGGCGAATTGATTGATACCATCGTCCCCGGCATTGGTAAAACTTCCGATCTGGTACAGGAAATTTCCGCCACATCACTTGAACAATCCTCAGGTGCCAATCAGATCAACACCGCCATTAGCCAAATGAGCCAGATTACCCAACAAAATGCCTCCGCCAGTGAAGAATTGGCTGCGACATCGGAAGAGATGACTGGTCAGGCTGAACAGCTGCAAGACCTGATGAACTTCTTTCAAATCGGGCAGGTAGAACGGCGCAATCCTAATCGCAAGCTAATGGGCAGTCATCAGCCGAAGCAAGCTAAGCCCGCTTTAATAAAACGCGTTGCAGGCGATGAAATGGGGTTAGACGTAGCTAAATTTGAGCGTTTTTAAATTTAAATACAATTCGGTAATGAAGCAGCGGGCAGGCTTGTGTCTGCTTTAGGCATAGTTAAATATCAAGGTAGACATCGGACATGAAAAGTAAACATTTAGCTTATAAATCAGGGTTAACCACGTTGGACGAGAGGCCATCTTTCAATTTACGAACCGCCAGTAAACGCATGATAACCTTGTTGGCGGTTACTTTCAGCTTGCAAGTGTTATTTGGTTTTCTGATGGTCAATAAGGTGTCTAAGCTCAATAATCAATCAGCCATGTTGGCTAATGTGGTTGATACGAGTCATCGTTTTCAAAATCATGTTTTGCAAATGCAACAGTCTTTGTCTGAAGTAAGTATTACGGGTGATACCCGGGGATTTGATAAAGCGCAGGCACAGCTCCTGGAGAGCAGCCGGATATTGATTCAATTACAGAATTATCGACCTGATACAAACGGAATCTTACAGGATATTGCTGAAAAACTAAGGTTATTTAGCGAAGTTGGGATCAAGATGGCAAATGTTTGTATCGCGGAGGGCCCTATAGCAGGCAAACAACTTTTGCAACAAGCCGATAGCGGCTTTAATGCCCGTTTTACTGCTTTAGAGGATGGCATGGAAGCCTTTAATCAGCCACTGGAGATCGAAGCGGAGCAGGTGAAAGCGCAATTAAGCGAACAAATTTCGCAATGGCGCTGGTTGGCGTTGATTGCTAATTTGGGTGCTTTGGCTTTGGTGGTTTTTTTGTATCGGCGCTTATGTGCGCAATTATTTACCTTTCTGGGTGGTGAACCGGTTATTGTCGCTGAATTGGCCAATCGTATCGCGGCGGGGGATCTGAGTGGCCACCTCGACTTGAATACTGGTGACACAACCAGCGTCATGGCTGCGATGAATAAAATGCGTAACAGCATCAAAACAGTTTTGTCGGAAATGGAGCGAATGAGTAATGCATGTGATATCGATCTTGTGGTTGATGATAAAAAACTTCAGGGCGATTTTCAAGTGATGGCGCAGGGCATTTCCAACATGGTTGGAAGTCACATTGCGGTTAATAAAAAAGCGATGGCCGCTATTAAGGAGTTTAGACGCGGTAACTTTAATGAACCTCTGGAAAAGCTGCCTGGAAATAACGCTTTCATAAACGATACCATTGAAGGGCTCCGTGGCACTTTAAAGGGCTTCATAGCCAGTGTTGACTATGTAAGCCAACAGCATGAAGCAGGGGATATTGATATAACTATAGATGCAGACAGATTCAAGGGTGATTTTGGCGTTATGGCTAAAGGTGTCAACAATATGGTAGCGGGGCACATTGCGGTCAAGAAAAAAGCCATGGCGATTGTTAAAGCTTTCGGTGAAGGAAATTTTGATGAACCCCTTGATCAATTTCCCGGTAAAAAAGCGTTCATTAACGATATTATTGAATTGGTTCGCCGTAATCTAAAAGCGGTTATCGCCGATACTGACATGCTTTCTGTAGCTGCCGCCGAAGGGCAGCTCAATACGCGTGCAGATGCCTCAAAGCATCATGGCGACTTCCGCAAATTGGTAAACGGTATCAATAATACTTTAGATGCGGTTATCGACCCGTTAAATGAGGTACGTAAAATGTTACAAGGTATGGAGCAGGGTGATATGACCCTGCAAATTACCAATCAATATCGCGGTCAGCTTGAAGAACTCCGTGTTGCAACCAACAACACGTCTGCTAAGTTAGCGCAAACGATCGGTGACGTCATTAATGCCAGCGAGCAGCTAAGTAATGCCTCAGAACAAATTAGCGCTACTTCCCAGTCATTGTCGCAAGCCTCCAGTGAACAGGCGGCGAGCGTCAATCAAACTTCTGCCAGCATCGAACAAATGGTCGCCAGTATCAATCATAATGCGGATAATGCCAAAGTGACCGACGACATGGCTACGAAAGCCGCTGACGAAGCGGTTGAGGGCGGAGCAGCGGTTAAAGAAACCGTTACGGCAATGAAGGATATTGCTAAGCGGATCAGTATTATTGATGATATTGCCTATCAAACCAATATGTTGGCTTTGAATGCCGCCATCGAAGCTGCTCGTGCCGGTGAACATGGCAAAGGTTTTGCGGTAGTTGCTGCTGAAGTGCGTAAACTTGCAGAACGCAGTCAAGTGGCGGCGCAGGAGATCGGTGAATTAGTGAAAGGTAGTGTTAAAGCGGCTGAACATGCAGGTGCCTTGATTGAGACTATTGTCCCCAGCATCAGTAAAACTTCTGATCTTGTGCAGGAAATTGCCGCCGCTTCGATGGAGCAATCATCAAATGCTAACCAGATCAATAGCGCCATAAGCCAAATGAGCCATGTTACCCAGCAAAATGCCTCTGCCAGTGAGCAGTTGGCGGCAACTGCTGAAGAGATGACCAGTCAGGCGGAACAGCTACAAGAATTGATGGGGTTTTTTCATATCGGTCAGGCGGTAGAGCGGCGGGGTGCTAACCGCAAGCTAATGGGGGGCTACCAGTCCAAATCCGCTAAGCCAGTTCTGGCAAAACGTGTTAATGTCAATGAAATGGTATTTGACGTAGCCAAATATGAACGCTTTTAGAACGGTATAGGTGCAACCTGCATGACAGCGGGTGTTGTTATTGAGATAATGTTTTAAAAAATCTGTTGATCAGATAGGCTGTTTAGTTAAGGTTAAACTGGTTAAGGCTTACCTGTACCCAGAAAAGTTATGGATTGATATTCAGTAAGGTTTGCTCTACCCGTTGTAAATCAGCTTCAGTATCGACACCCGCTGGCGGCGTTTTGGCGACAATTTTCACAAATATGCTTTCACCTTGCCATAAAATCCGCAATTGCTCTAAGCATTCGATCTGTTCTAAAGGCGAGGGCAGCCATTGGCAGTAGCGCTTAAGAAAAGCTACCCGGTACGCATACAGGCCTATATGCCGGTAATGTGGCATAACCGGCGAGAGTTGTGACTGGCTTTTAGCGAACAGCTCTCTATCCCAGGGTATGCTTGCGCGGCTGAAATAAAGCGCGTAACCCAGATGGTTTAACACGACCTTTACGGCATTTGGATTAAAGAGTTCATCTGGATCGTGGATGCTTGCCGCTAAGGTTGCGATCCCTGCTTGCTGTTGCCCGGCTAAGGCCTCTGCCAATTCACGAATGTAGGTGGCTGGAATTAAAGGCTCGTCCCCTTGCAGATTGACGATGATTTGCTCATCGTCCCAGCCACAAAGCCCTGCTACTTCGGCGATCCGTTCTGTACCACTCTGATGATCGCTGCGGGTCATCATGGCTTTGATGTTGAGCTTGTTTACCGCATCGAAAATACGCACATCATCGGTTGCTACCACAACTTCATCGGCATTGGCTTCCATCGCGCGCTCACAGACATGCGCAATCATCGGTTTGCCTGCGATGGGTAATAGCGGTTTGCCGGGTAAGCGCGAGGAGCCGTAACGGGCGGGGATGACGACTTTAAAGTTGGTCATGATAAAGCCCGCCAGACGCTTGAGCGGCGGTAAGGTGTTGTTTCCGTGGTGGTAGATACGCAAAACAGTGCGTCTCTGCATACCGAACCATGAACAGAAGCAACTTGTTCAGGGCTGTCTTAATGCAACGCATCATATTCTTCCAGGGTAATGCGTCTGGCTTCGTCTTCCAGCATCACCGGAATATCATCCTTAATCGGAAAAGCCAAACGATCCGCCTTGCAGATTAGTTCTTGTTGCTGTTTTTGGTAGCGTAAGGGGCTTTTGCACAACGGGCAGGCGAGTATTTCAAGTAAATTGGGGGCCATGGCTTTTCTCTTTTAGTAAACGTAATAATTGTTGCGTGAAACGGGGGGGAAGCTCAGCGTTAATTGGGATGAACCAGTGTTGTTGAGTTGCGTAGGGGCGGCATTTTACCGCATCTTTTTCGGTCATTAATACGGGTAAATGATCATCATACTGTAAGTCTGCCGCTTGAAACAGATAATGGTCGGGAAAAATATGCCGGATGTAGGGGATGTCGAAATGGTTTAATAAAGTAAAAAAACGTTGGGGATTACCAATGCCTGCTAACGCATGCACTTGTGTGCTCCTAAAGTGGTGTAGCGGTTTACTTTCGCCAGTACTTAAATTAATGGCAAATTCGGCTTGAATTCCCATGCTAAATTCAGATGCTTCAACCGTTGCGCCATTAATGACGACAAAATTAACGCCGTGTAGGCGCTCAACCGGTTCCCTTAATGGTCCGGCGGGTAAACAATAGCCATTACCAAAGCGGCGTTCACCATCTATGACCGCAATTTCAATATCACGCTGTAAGGCGTAATGTTGTAGTCCATCATCCGATATGATCACATTACAAATGGTTTCTTTTAGTAATAATTCTGCGGCTTTGCTTCGCATTGACCCTACTGCAACGGGACGCTTACTGCGGGTTGCGAGCATCACCGCTTCATCACCCACGTCTTCAGGATTACTGTCGGCAAAGACCCGTTGGGGCGAATGTTTGGCTTTACCACCATAACCGCGACTGATAATGCCGGGTGTATAGCCGGTGTCGCTTAAAATTTTGGCCAGATAAATGACTAAAGGCGATTTGCCGGTTCCACCGACAGTCAGATTACCGACGATGATCACTGGTACTGGCAGTCTGGTTTGTTTTAGAATGCCTTTTTGGTAGAAAAATTGCCGAAAACGCACCAGATTTTTAAATAGGGTAGCCAAAAATTGTAGCCAAAAGCTGGGGATGGTATTTTGATACCACTGCTTTTCCAGCCAGCTTTGTAAAGATTGCTTCATTCTGTTTCACTGGCGACATCTAAGGCGCTAATGACTGCCTGATGCGGGGTTTTTGCATCCGCACTGATCACAAAAGGAAGCTCACGATTCTGCCCTGCTTATTATTGCAGCGCATCTTGTCGACAATAATGCCCATGGCGATAATTGAACTCAAAATGATCGGCAGCATTAACAAGCCATCGGCTTTTATTAATTCAAACACAGGCCACCCTATAGGCATATTGTTAAGTGTGGTCAATATTTTAACGCAATGCTTTGGGTTTGTTTGGTTTTTAACAGAAAATGGTCTGATGGGCCGGCATTAGCGACCTACCCAAATAAACGCGATGAAAAACGCGCTGGCACAGCAGCAAGCCGCTAAGAGAAATAATTGCTCCGCACCCAACAGGTTCCAAAGATAGCCGCTGTAATAGCCCCCTAATACGCCTCCTAAACCAAAGCTGACACTGGTATACAAGGCCTGGCCTTTACCCTGATGATGTTTGCCAAAATAGTCCTGAATTAAGTGCATGGCGACCACATGGACACTGGCAAAACTGGCGGCATGTAACAGTTGGGCAATAAGGGTTACCCATAAGATGCCGGCGTAACGGGCTATTAAAAACCAGCGCAGGGTGCTTAAAAGAATACTGACCAGTAAAATCCAGCGTAGACTGACGCGCTGCAATATGCGCCGCATCAGCATAAACAATGCAATTTCTGCTATAACTGCCAGCGCCCATAAGAAACCGGTCATTGCCGTTGAATAACTGTATTGCTTAAGATAAATGGAAAAGAACACGTAGTAGGGGCTATGTGCTATTTGCAAAAGCAAATATACGCTTAAAAATGCTAACACTTTAGGGGTAAAAACAATCGGCCAAACCCCTAAGCCAGATTGTTTGTACGTACTGGATGTCGCTTCCGGCGTGGTTATGGCTATCAGCCAAGTGACAGCTAATAAGCTGGAAATGACCAGCGGCAATATGCTAATCGGTTGGTAATCCAATAACCAGCCAATACCCAGGACTGCCGCTATGAATCCGATAGAGCCCCAGAGCCTGATCTTGGCGTAACGCAGTGGTTCGGTTTGTATGTGTAATAAAGTAGCCGCTTCAAATTGCGGTAAGGCAGCATTCCAAAAAAAGCTAAAAACGAGGGTGACTAAGGCGAAACCAAGGTAATTTTTCACCAATAAGAAGCCCAGAAAAAACAGTGCGGCAAAAAAAACCGCGAGCCGGATAATCCGTAGGCTTTTGCCGGTATGATCGGCGATCCAGCCCCAAATATTGGGGGCGATGATTTTAGTGCCGACTAAAAGTGCGCTCAATTCACCAATTTCTACCGCATTAAAGCCGCGGGCTTTCAAATATAAACTCCAAAAAGGCAGCAGTCCGCCCAGGGAAGCAAAATAAAAGCAATAAAAACCGGATAAACGCCAGTAAGGGATAGCCATTGATTTTTTGAAAGTCATTGTTATGGCGTTAATTGAGGGATTGGGTTAAGCGTTAGGCAATCAAAATAAGCCGCTAAAAGGTTGCACTGTAACCCAATCTCCCTGGTTCACCGACGCACTGGAATGTGGCAAGATGATAAAAGCATTTGCAAGGCTCATTGAGCGTAAAATTCCAGAACTTTGTGGACCGGTACTTTTAACCTGCCAGTTGCCATCGCCATCCTGAGAAAGAATACCCCGCATTATCTCTGTGCGTCCCTGTTTTTTGTGGAAAGTTTCGCTGGCTTTAGCTTTAAAAGTGGGTGCAAGTGGTTTGTCTGTGATGCTGAGCATTTTTTCCAATGCCGGTAATACCAGCAGATAAAAGGTCACCATGACTGCGACCGGGTTACCGGGCAGGCCGAAAAAAGGGGTGTTGGCGATTTTTCCAAATACTAGGGGACGTCCCGGTTTTAGAGCTATTTTCCAAAAATGCAGTTGCCCTGAAGCCTGTAAAGCCATTTTGGTATAGTCGGCAGTGCCGACGGAAACACCCCCTGATGAAATGAGGAGGTCAACGGCTGGGCTGATTTGGGTAAAGCAGGTAAGTAACGCATCTGGTTGATCGCTTAAAATACCGAGATTGACAATCTCTACATCCGGTCGGTCTAGGGCTGCTAATAAACCATAACGGTTGCTGTCATAAATGCCGCCAATAGCTGGAAGGGTGCCGATGTTGAGGAGTTCATCACCAGTCGATGCCAACGCTATGCGTAGTTTGCGCTTAACGTTAATTTCCCCGATACCGAGTGATGCCAGTAAACCAATATCCGGCGGGGTAAGCTGTTTCCCAATGGTTAAAATGCACTCGCCTTGCGCTAAATCTTCTCCTGCTCTCCGGACATTTTGACCGGCATGCTGGCTGTTATCAATGTCGATACTGTTATCGATAGTGATAACCTGTTCTTGCATGATCACCGTGTCTAAGCCTTCGGGCATGACCGCGCCGGTCATGATAGCAACACATTCCCCTAGGTTACAGTGCCCCGCAAAGGATGCTCCTGCTAAAGCCTGGCCGACTATGTTTAAGCGTCGCGACCCTCGCACTGGCAAATCGGCACTATTAAGCGCAAAGCCATCTACCGCAGCGTTGGTGTGGCCTGGCACATTAAAGGGCGCGGTGATTGCTTGTGCAAGGGTGCGTCCTTTAGCCTGGCTGATAGTGATAAGTTCATGGCCGCTAATCTCTTTAACATTCGCAATAATACACGCCAAGGCTTCATTGAAGGTCAATAAATCAGGTTCATTCAGATCCGAACAACTGGTTTGGGGAATAATCATTTACGGGTGCTGGGGCCATTGAGGGCGATGCCGTTATTCATAATACTTAAAAAATATTCCAGATTGCTCAGTTCAAAACTTTGCGCGGGCAATAGGGGCATGCGCAATAATTCAAAACAGTCATTAAAGCGTCGGTGCAAGGTACCCATTTCCCCCCAGAATAAGCGGTAAACCGGCCAGTGACTGGTGTGACCGAGAACTGGGCTGAGGACTTCGGAGCGAATTTTTTTTCCGGCATTTTGATTGTGGCAGCTGGCGCAGGAAAAGTTTAATTGCCCGCGCCGCGCATAATAGAAGGCTTTGCCCTGTTCGTAAGCGGCCAATGCCCTGGGGTCATCCGCGGGTATTTGGATATTAATTTTTTTGCCGCGTGAGTTGTAGGCCATGTAAGCCAAAATATTCGCAATTGCGCCTTTTTGATAAGGCAAAGGGGCTTCCTTGTGTAATATCCGGCAATCGTTCAGGGCTTTTTCAAGGGTAACGACTTCACCTTTAATCGCGTCCCACAGTGGATACAGTTGGGTAATAGCGATGCCTTGATTGGGTAGGCAATCTGCATAACTATGACCATCTTTAAAAGGCTGCTTGAATAATTTTTCACCCGCTTCCAGTGCGGGTTCGTACGGCGGGAATTCTTCTATGGCAAGCCAGGAATCGCGGGCAATGGGATCAATGGCATAGACGCCTTCGGCATAATCTTGCAGTTGCAATTGGGGAAACAGCCGTTTAAAAAATCGCTGCGTTTCCAGCCGGTCCCGCGCTGGATCGGCAATTACCAGATTAGGTAAACAAAGGCTTAACAGGATTAAGCAAATGGCGTGATAACGCAGGCTCATGTGATTTTGGCATCCACCGTATCGGTTTTACCTAGGCTGTCTGCCCAACTGACAGTAATTTTGTCACCCTCAATTCCTCCATTCAGCATAAAGGCAAAGTAGGGGTCTTTGGCAACGCTGCCCCCCATATCGCTGTTGATAATTAACGTATCATTATGTTTGACGGTGAGTTCCTTAATAAAATGTGCGGGGATCAGTTGCCCGGTTTGTTTGTCTTTATTGCGCCCGTGTTCCATGGGATGTGCAATTAGGATTCTGATTTGGGTTTTGCCCTCAAGGCGTTTAGTGCGGATTTTGATGCTTGCCATGTTTAACCTCCGCAACCGCCGATGGTGACCGTTACTTCCTTACGTGCTTTATAAAGTTTGCCCTCTGAATTAACTACGGCAATAACGTTGCAGGTTTCGGCCATTTTTATTCTAGTCGAGACGAAAGCATCCATCACTGGCGAAAGTTTAAAGCTAATTGAAAGCGGTGTCGGATTTTTTGCTACAAATAGCGTAATTTCGTTAACGTTAGGCAGGCTGCTGGTCACCGTGACTGGGACGACTGCGCCGTTTTCAGCTACGCGCGGTAACTTTAAGGCAATCGCTTCGCTGTCGATGATTTCGGCATTGCGATATATTTTTTGCAGGGTATCGGTAAGGGTTGCAGGGGAAAAATTTTCTGCTATCCAGGCAGCTTGGGTCTTGGTGCTTTTAAATAAGCCGTTGCTAATCAAGCTGGCATAGGCACCGGCCACAAGGGATTGCTTGATAAAAGTGCGGCGATTGCTAGGCATACGGCTTACTCCTGAATAAAAGCCTAATTTAGTAGAATATCGGCTTATGCGCAATTTAAAGTTACAATTGTTTGCAACACCCTTAACCTGGTAAATATAAATACACCCTTATGATAAAAACTACGTCAGAAATTCTTATCTATACCGCTAATCTTTGTTCCTACTGCCTGATGGCAAAACGTTTGCTGGATGCAAAAGGGGTGCAGTATACCGAAATTAATGTTGATGCTGAGCCTGGATTACGCGAAGCATTGATGCAGAAAAGTAAGCGCCGGACGGTGCCACAGATTTACATCGGCGATCGGCATATTGGTGGCTTCGATGACTTGTACGCCTTGGATCGGCAAAAAGGCTTGGATCCGTTATTGGAAAGTTATAAGCGTTAAGTGCGGGTCTTTGTTGAACGGGATGCGTGGTTGTTTGTTCAATAAGCAGGAGAGACGCATAAAGTGCGTCTCTCCTGGACAGATTTAGATTGCGCTTTTAATTTTGGTTAACGCCTTTTCTAAATTTTGCATACTGGTAGCGATTGAAATACGGATATGCCCTTCACAACCAAATGCTGAGCCAGGCACCAATGCAACACCAGCTTTTTCAATCAAATAATCGGCGAATTCCAAGTCGTTATTGATGTTTGGCAAGCGGGCAATAAGTTTTTCGACGTTGGGGAATACATAAAATGTGCCGTCGGTTTCCAGACATTCAACACCTTCAATGGCATTTAATTCTTTCACCACATAATCATGGCGTTTTTTAAATTCAACGCACATTGTGTCGATAAAACTTTGATCACCGGTTAAAGCGGCTTCGGCTGCGACTTGCGAGATTGAGGTTGGATTGGACGTGCTTTGTGACTGAATTGTACACATAGCTTCGATCAAATCAGCAGGGCCACCCGCATAGCCAATGCGCCAACCGGTCATGGAATAGGCTTTGGAGACGCCATTCATAACCAAAGTGCGGTCGTAAAGATCAGGATGGGCATTGAGAATGTTTACAAATGTGCCTTGCTTCCATAGCACTTTTTCGTACATATCATCGGTAGCAATGATGATGTTGGGATAATCTTTCAGCACGTCGCCTAAGGCTTTTAGCTCGTCAAAGGAATACGCTGCACCGGTTGGATTGGAGGGGCTGTTAATAAAAATCAGCCGGGTTTTGTCGGTAATAGCCGCCCGCAGTTGCGCGGGTGAAATTTTAAACTGTTGTGCTTGAGTGGTTTGAATAATAACCGGCACACCATCGGCTAATAACACCATATCGGGATAAGAAACCCAGAACGGCGCCGGGATAATGACTTCATCGCCTTTATTTAATAATGCTTGAGTTAAATTATAGGAGCTTTGTTTACCTCCGCAGGAAACCAGAATTTGTTTAGGCGTATAGGTCAGCCCGTTATCCTGTTTAAATTTAGCGATAATGGCTTTTTTTAAGCCTGCGGTGCCATCGACAGCGGTGTATTTGGTAAAACCGTCGGCTATTGCTTTAACCGCTGCGGCTTTAATATGTTCAGGCGTGTCAAAGTCCGGCTCGCCGGCACCAAGCCCTACAATATCCTTGCCCGCTGCACGCATTTCAGCGGCTCTTGCGGTAATTGCCAAAGTAGGGGAAGGTTTAACGGCTTTGACGCGGTCAGAAAGTTTTATGTTCATGAGGTTGGTGTAAGTGGTATCGAAGTAGGCGCTAATTATAACCGATGTCTATTTGCTTGTTAGCTGCCCAATTTAAAAAACTTCTGCCTAATACGATAGTTATTTAGTCCCAAAATAAATCCAATTGACCATTCTGAGCTTGTGGCGGCCTGAAGGCGGTCAGATTAAACGCGGGTTCCCCTGGAAAGGCTAATTTTTTCTTGGCTAAGCGAAAACGTTGTTTTAGTAAATTCGCATATTCACCGGTGCCGGTCATGCGCGTACCGAAAGCTGAATCGTAGGCTTTACCGCCCCGCGCCTCAAAGATGAGTTGCGTAATACGCTCAGCTTTCAGAGGGGCATGTACTGCCAGCCATTCTGCAAATAAGTCTTTTAACTCATAGGGTAAGCGTAAAAAAACATAACCGGCATCGACAGCACCTGCTGTGCGGCACTCAGTTAAAATGGTTTCCAGCTCCATATCATTTAACATGGGTATTAATGGCGCTACCAGCACGGATGTCGGTATACCCGCTGCGCTTAAGCGGGCTAAGCTTTGTAAGCGCCGCTTGGGGGCTGTTGCCCGTGGCTCCAGATTGCGTGCCAAGTCTGTTTGTAAGGTAGTGATTGAGAATGCAACTTGCACTAAACCCCTTGTCGCCATGTCACTGAGAATGTCTAAATCGCGTTCGATTAAAGACGATTTGGTGACGATAGACACCGGATGCCGGGCTTCCTGCAATACTTCCAGAATTTTTCGGGTTAAGCCAATTTTGCGTTCCAGCGGTTGGTAAGCGTCAGTATTTATTCCTAAAGCAACCGGCATGGGACGGTAGCGACGGGCGCGTAATTCTTCCCTGAGCAATTCCGGCGCATCCGGTTTATAAAATAGTTTGGTTTCAAAATCCAGGCCGGGCGATAAACCCAAATAAGCATGGGTTGGACGTGCGAAACAATAGACGCAGCCATGTTCACAGCCCCGATAAGGGTTGATGGAGCGGTCAAATGGAATGTCCGGTGAATTATTGTAGTTAATGACGGTTTTGGCGTTATCAATACTTAAGGTTGTGGGCAGACGATCCGGTAAATCATCCAGGCTTTCCCAGCCATCGTCAAATGCTTCCTGGCTATGTGCCTCGAAACGACCACTGGGATTGCTTATTGCGCCGCGACCTTTTTTAGGTTGTGGTAAAAATGGCTTTTGCGTTTCTAAGTCTTCCGTCATGGGCTTATCTAGGGTTAACCAAAGTGTTGTTAGGGCTAAAGCCTGATAAGGTTAATTAATTTTCATTCCTTAGCATGGAATTGTTATCATATAATGAGTTGCTTTGATTTAGTCCATATTTTAACTAAGGAAGTTCACGATGAAAAAAATTACCTTATTAGCTCCCGTTGTTTTGTGCTTTTTTGCTGCCGCAGTTAATGCGCATGGGCCGGTGCGTCAAAAAACCCAGGAAAGTATCAAAATTAACGCACCTGCTGAAAAAGTGTGGGGCATTATTAAAAATTATAATGATATGTCCTGGTTACCAGTAGTGGCGAGTGTTTCTGCAAAAGGTGGCAATGAAGATGGTTCCATTCGGGTATTAACTTTAAAAGATGGTGGCACGATTACCGAAGAGTTAAAAAAACACGATGACGCTAAAATGTCTTATTCCTATAAGATCACGGAAATGAGCACCAAACAAACCATTACCCATAATGGTCAAGAAGAAAAAGTGCCGGTTTTGCCGGTGGGCAATTATGCGGCGGATATTCAAGTTAAAGCCGAGGGTGCGGGGTCTTCCGTAATCTGGAAAGCAGGCTATTACCGCGCTTATATGAATAACAATCCACCTACTGAAATGAATGAAGAGGCGGCTAATAGCAGTGTAGAAAAAGTGTTTAAAGCCGGTCTGGATAATTTAAAAGCCTTGGCTGAAAAGTAAGCGGTCATGCAAGTGAGGCATATTCACTTGAAAACGGCAGCGGGTTTGCTCGCTGCCGTTTTTTTTAGCACTGAGTTGCGGGCGCAGCCTTTTGCCTATATCAGCAATCAACTCGATGATAGCGTGTCGATTATTGATACCGCATCGGGAAAAGTTATTGATACGGTTAAGATAACTGGTAAACCGGCTGGGGTTGCACTGTCGCCGGATGGTAAAACGGTTTATATTTCTACCCCGAAAGCGAATGGTTTTGCTGTTATTGATACCCAGCAACATCAATTGCTTAAATATATTTCCTTGGGTAGTAGCGGCGCGTTAGGCATTGCTGTCGATAACTCCGGTAAGCGCTTGTTTGTGGCAGATTGGTATAAAAATACCGTTGCCGTGATTGATACCGAAAGCTTTAAGGTGAAGGCCGCAATTCCCGTTGGGGAGTCGCCCTCCGGTCTGGCTGTTAGCAGAGATAACCGCTGGCTGTATGTTGCCAATCGCTTGAGTAATTCAGTTTCGCAGATTGATTTGCAAAACTTGACCGAACGCAATGTCACTAAGGTAGGCGAGCACCCGTTTGGTTTAAGTGTTGATAGTAAAGGTGAGCGCCTTTACGTTGCTAATGTTGAAAGTGATGATGTCACGATTTTAGAAACCCAGCATTTAAAAAAGATCGCCACTGTTAAGGTTAAAACCTTACCTTATGCGACAGCCTTAGCCTTAAATGACAGCCGGTTATTCGTCACTAACCAGGAAGATGATTCGGTTTCCGTGATAGATACCGTTACTTTCAAAGAGCTTGCTGTGATTGAAGTGGGCGACAAGCCTGAAGGGGTTAGTGTCCATCCTGATGATCAGCATGTCTATGTTGCAAATTGGTTTGATAACAGTGTTTCGGTAATCGATGCCAAGACTTTAACGGTCGTAGATACCATTGCCACCGGAAATGGCAGCCGCGCTTTTGGGCAATTTATTAGCCGATAAAAAAATCGTAGCGTTTGATCGGTTAAATAAATAATTAAATAATATGGAGTTAATATGGCTGAAACAGTAGAAGAATTAACCATCACTTACGAAGAAGACGGCGTAGAAACCGTCAAGGAACTGGATAAAAAAGTGCTGACCAAAGGTGCTTGGGCGACGATTATTTACCGTTATCAGGACTGGAATCGTGCTAAAGAGGAATATGGCCCTGATAAATATACTATTCGCCGTTATCAAAAACGTAATGGTGAATATCAGCAAAAATCTAAATTTAATATTTCAAGCAAAGATCAGGCGGTGAGTATTATCGCGGCACTGGAAGCGTGGGTTAAGGATTAACGTCAGGATCATGTCGTCGCGCTTGGCCGTTCAATCAATCAGAAATCTATCATTAAAGCGCTTTCGGTTACAGTATGTTTTGTGGGTTGTGTGTTTATCACCTTGTTGTTATTGACTATAACCGAACATAAAGCTTTTTTGGATGTTGCTTTTGAAGTGGTTTATGCAAAATATGGTACAGTGGAATTATCGCTGGGATTTATATTAGCTACACCTAAAAAAGCAGGGATTAGTTATGCCAATACACAGATATAGATTGGTTAAGGAAATCACGCCATCATGAAATATTGGGAAACCAAAAAACTGCACGAAATGGCCCGAAACGAATGGGAGTCGCTTTGTGATAATTGCGGCAAATGTTGTTTGCATAAACTGGAAGATGAAGATACCGGCGAAATTTATTTCACCAGTGTGGTGTGCAATTTAATTGATTTAGACACCTGTCTCTGTACCGACTATGCGAACCGTTGTACCCGCGTACCAGAATGCATTGATTTAAAACAACACGATTTTGCAGCATATACCTGGCTTCCCAGTACCTGTGCTTACCGGTTGCTCAGCGATGGTAAGCCTCTGCAAGCTTGGCATCCACTGCTGTCGGGAGATGCTAACAGTGTCGTAGAGGCGGGGGTGTCAATTCGTAGCTATGCCATGAAAGAAGCAGATGTCGACGACATTGAAGAGCATATTATTGAATGGCAAAGTTGATTGGATAATATTTTTCTGTCTATATTGGCTTGGAAGTAAGTGTTAGGATCTCAGCTAGAAAATTTTAATATTTAAAGCGGTCGGTTATTAAAGCTGATCAAAAATATATCATTCTATTTTTAACAAAGCGAATCATGATTAGAACAGTAATTTGTCCTAAATTAGGTACAGAAGCAGAAGGTTTGGACTCCCCACCTTTTCCAGGCCCTAAAGGCCAGCAGATTTTTGAAAATATTTCTAAACAAGCTTGGCAGGAGTGGTTAAAAATGCAGACCATGCTGATTAATGAGCATCGTTTAGCCAGTTTTGATCCCAGCGCCAAAAAGTTTTTGGAGGAAGAACGGCATAAGTTTTTATTTGGCAGCGGCTTTGTGATGCCGGAAGGCTATGTGCCGCCCAAACAATAGCGGCTGTAGTGATGTAGAGACGCAAAATCTTGCGTCTCTACAGGAGATTTTATTGGCGTTTCATGGATTCAAAGAATTCAGCATTGGTTTTGAAGTCTTTTAATTTGCCCAATAAGAATTCTGATGCGGACATTTCATCCATCGGTTGCAGAATTTTACGCAGAATCCAGGTTTTTTGCAGTTCTTCAGGTGACACCAAGTATTCTTCGCGACGGGTTCCAGAACGGTTAATGTTAATGGCAGGATAAACGCGTTTTTCCGCAATTTTACGATCCAGATGCAGCTCCATGTTGCCGGTGCCTTTAAATTCTTCGTAAATCACTTCGTCCATACGCGAGCCAGTATCAACCAGGGCTGTGGCAATAATAGTCAAACTGCCGCCTTCTTCAATATTTCTTGCAGCGCCAAAAAAGCGTTTCGGTTTTTCCAGGGCATTTGCATCCACACCGCCGGATAAAATCTTGCCGGAAGAGGGGGCTACGGTATTATAAGCTCTGGCTAAACGGGTAATGGAGTCTAACAAAATAACCACGTCGTGTTTATGTTCTACCATGCGCCGTGCTTTTTCAATCACCATATCCGCCACTTGTACATGGCGTGTTGCCGGTTCGTCGAAGGTGCTGGAAACAACCTCGCCACGCACGCAGCGCTGCATTTCAGTCACCTCTTCGGGACGTTCGTCGATGAGTAAGACGATTAAGTAGCATTCGGGGTTTTTCTCGGCAATGGATTGCGCCAAGCTTTGCATGATCATGGTTTTACCGGCTTTCGGCGGGGACACGATCAAACCGCGTTGGCCTTTACCGATAGGGGCAATTAAATCAATGACACGGCTGGTTAGGTCTTCACTGGTGCCGTTGCCTTGTTCAAGGGTAAAGCGTTTATTGGGGAATAGCGGGGTAAGGTTTGAAAAGAGAATTTTATTTTTGGTATTTTCGGGCGGCTCGTAGTTGATACTTTCAACCTTGAGCATGGCAAAATAACGTTCATTGTCCTTCGGGGGTCTTATTTTGCCGCTGATGGTGTCGCCGGTGCGAAGGTTGAAGCGTCTTATTTGACTGGGGGAAACATAAATATCATCGGGGCCGGCTAGGTAGGAACATCCTGGCGTCCGTAAAAAACCAAAGCCATCCTGTAATATTTCTAAAACCCCGTCTCCAAAAATATCTTCTCCGCCTTTTGCTTGTTTTTTTAATATGGCGAAGATTAATTCTTGTTTACGGATGCGGGCAACATTTTCTAGCCCAAGAGATTCTGCGATGTCGATAATTTCACTAATTTGTTTAAGTTTTAACTCGGTAAGATTCATATTTAAAAAAAGAACGATGAGATGTGTGGGCAACAATAGGATAACTGTTGCGACAATAGGATGAAAAGGTTTCGGGGTGTTTTACAGATTGAAACTGCACGCTTGAAATAGCGTGCGATGAGTATAGCGCAATTATAAGGGTTCGTCTAAATTTTTAAACGAACCCAAAAAATAATTAGATATTGGCGTCGATAAAATCAGCCAGCTGAGATTTGCTTAAAGCACCTACTTTGGTTGCTTCGACGGTGCCGTTGTTGAATATCATCAAAGTGGGAATACCTCTTACGCCATAATGTTGGGGCGTTTCAGGATTTTCATCAATATTTAACTTAACGATTGTGAGCTTACCCGCATAGTCAACGGCAATTTGATCAAGCAGGGGACCAATCATTTTGCAAGGCCCGCACCATTCAGCCCAGTAATCGACGAGAACAGGACCATTTGCTTTAATAACGGTTTCATTAAATTCACTATCTTTGACATGAAGGACTAAGTCGCTCACCTTGTTTCTCCAACTATTAAAAAATAAAACTATAGGGGGGGCGGGTTCTTTTGTCAATCATCATCAATCAATTTCAGGCATTTTGATTTTTACGTTATGCTATAGCACTATGAACACTAAACATCTCACTGCAACACGTTTTTGCAATCTGGAATTGTCAGACACTATTCTTCAGGGGTTAACTGCCGCTGGTTTTGACCACTGTACGCCCATTCAGGATCGCGCCTTGCCCTTATCTTTACGGGGTAAGGATATAGCAGGCCAAGCGCAAACCGGCACAGGTAAAACGGCCGCGTTTTTGCTGGCGACTTTCCAGCATTTGCTAAATGATGAACGCGAAAAAATCACCAATCCGCGTGCGCTCATCCTGGCACCAACGCGGGAATTAGCCATCCAGATCCATAAAGATGCATTGCAGTTAGGTAAATTCCTAGAGCTTAAATTTGCGCTGATCTACGGTGGCACAGACTATCAAAAGCAACTGCTGAGTTTGAAAGGTGATGTCGATATTATTATCGGCACGCCGGGGCGGGTGATTGACTTTTATCAACAAAAAGCCTTTAGCCTGGAACATATTCAAGTCACGGTGATGGATGAAGCGGACCGGATGTTTGATTTGGGGTTCATTAAAGACATTCGTTTTTTACTCAGGCGTATGCCAGCCCCGGAAACACGGTTAAATTTACTGTTCTCGGCAACTTTATCGTATAAAGTTACTGAGCTTGCCTATGAGCACATGCACAATCCGGTTTTGATCCGCATAGAAACGGAAGAAGTAACTTCTAAAGCGATCAAACAAAGTGCGTATTGCCCGGCGAATGACCAAAAGCTACCGTTGTTATTAGGTCTACTACAGTTGGTTCAGCCGCAACGCAGTATTATTTTTGTTAACACTAAGCGGTGTGCTGAGCTTTTAGATGCCTATTTGAATTTTAATGGCTATAAAACAGCGGCGTTAAGCGGCGATGTACCGCAAGATAAACGGCAACGGTTGTTGAATGATTTTCAGGAAAATCGCATCATGATTTTGATTGCGACCGATGTTGCTGCGCGGGGTCTGCATATTGCCGATGTGTCGCATGTGTTTAATTACGATTTGCCGCAGGATGTGGAGGATTACGTGCATCGTATCGGGAGAACTGCACGCTTTGGTGCCAGTGGCGAGGCAATTAGCTTTATTTGTGAGGAATACGCTTATTCCATGCCAGATATCGAAGAATATATTGGGCAAAAAATACCGGTGACTGCCATTAATCTGTCGTTATTGGCTGAGATTAAGCATCCTGAACGTCCCAAAACAGTTCGTAAACCCAACCAACTCAACAAACATGTCGGCCAAAAACTTAGAGTCCTGCCATCAGCTCGCGGAAATCCTCGATAGCTGGATAATGCGTAAATATTTTTTTGGGCTGTTTTGAATCCGGTTTACTGATTGCGATAATGTGTTCAAGTCCAAAGTCGTGGGCAGCGTTCAATACGGCTAAGCTATCATCTACCAGTAGGGTGTGGCGTTTGTCGAAAGGGTGTTGCTGTTGTAATTTGGGCCAAAATACGGTCTGTTCTTTAGCTATGCCGAAATCATGTGAACTGATAAGCGCATCAAAAAACCGGTTTAAACAGGTTTTGTCCATTTTTAGACCCAAACTGCTGCGGTGCGCATTAGTAACCAGTAATAGCGTGCGTGAGGACTGCTGAACTTTTTCTAAAAATTCGATGACATGCGGCAGCACTGCAATAAGGCCAGCGATTTCCATTTTTAAGCCAGCGATGTCTAGTTGTAATGTGTTACTCCAGTAATCCAAGCAATACCATTCTAGTTGCCCTTCCATCTTTTTAAATTGCGGTGCGAGTAATATTTTTGCTTCCTCAATGTTGATGCCGTTTAAATGCGCGAATTTTAAGGGTACAAATTCCTGCCAAAAATGGTTGTCAAAATTTAAATCCAGTAAGGTACCGTCCATATCCAGTAATACGGTATCAATGTTTGCCCAGTTGATCATTATTGTTGACCTAATAAAACGGTTAAGGAGTATAGGTAGAGGCCAGAAGTTAATACGATGATTTTCTGCCAGAGCCTACTAAGTTAATATTATGGGTAGAAACTATAGGTAGAATAACCCGTTTAGTCTAGTTTATGCTGGCTGGTTCAGAGCCACATTGGCTTTTTTGGCATAAGAAGCGTTAAAAAGTAGGATGAAATCCAATGATTGTCTTTTGGGTTAAGTTTTTAGGGGTTTAAGTTTTGAGCGGTAATTATTATTGTTGAATTTTTAGCTATACTTATGACTGCTTAAACGCTAGAGATTTAGCAATGTTCCGATGATGTTGTAAGACATGAAAAGGCTAGCTTAAGGATGGTAAACTTCAGTGATTCATTTTGAACTTGATATGCTTTTTATGAAGTGATTCGTTGGGCAATATTTTATCTTTTTAGCCTGCTTTTAATGATGGATGTGCGGTTTTCAAAACCTATATCTTAAGCAGATTAGTATATTTATCCGTTACCCTTTAGCTAAATCATTTTCTTAATTTAAGCATAATTACATGTCATCTTTGCCCCGGCGTTCGTTGTATCGAGGATTGATCGTCTTCACCTTGATGTTGCTAACTGCGATAAGCGTTTATAGTATCCAGCAGGAATTACTCACCTCCAAACTACAAGCCCGCTACCTTTCGGAGCTTGGCAAGGGTTTGCACTATGTTGTCGAACCTGGCTCCAGTTCATTGATCCGTTATCCAGCTTTTGGGCCTTTTGATGTGCGGCTTGGTTATGTCGGGTTACCAGATTTTATTGGACGCTTGATGAAGCAAAATTTTGAGGTTACAGCGCAATCACGTATATCGCCATTACAAGTTAAGCTTTTAGATTTAGGCCTTTACAATGTTTATCATGAGAAAAAACGCGCCGGGTTACGTATTTTAGATGATAAAAATCAGCCGCTTTTTGAATCAATTTATCCGAAGCAGGTTTATCCTTCCATTGAGGCAGTTCCGCCGCTGGTATTAAATACTTTGTTGTATATTGAAAACCGTAAATTGCTGGATGAACAATATGCTAACCGCAACCCCGCAGTCGAATGGACACGCTTTGGTAAGGCGTCATTAGACATGCTGAAAAAATCACTGGGTGCTGAGATTAACGCGGCAGGTGGTAGCACCTTGGCAACGCAGTTGGAAAAATATCAGCATTCGCCGGGCGGGATTACGACTTCGGTATTTGAGAAGCTGCGACAGATGAGCAGTGCATCCTTGCGTGCCTACCTGGATGGAACTGACACCTTACCGGCGCGGCGTCGAATCGCCCTGAATTACCTTAATTCGGTACCGCTGGCAGCGGCTACAGGTTACGGCGAGGTGCAGGGTATTGGCGAGGGCATGCGCATTTGGTATCAAGCGGATTTTGAAACCTCCAACCGGTTGCTGGCAGCGGATGTGCCGGCTAAGAATCCGACTGTTACCCTGGAACAAGGGCGGGCTTACCGGCAATTCTTAAGTCTATTATTGGCTCAGCGTCGCCCTACCTATTTGTTGGGAAATGGCCATGAAAATTTGCAAAAATTAGCCGATAGCCATCTTCGGCTATTGGCAGCCGACGGTGCTATTTCTAATGCAATGCGTGATGCCGCGCTGGCCAACAAGCTTGAATTAAACCGTGCCCGGATTCCCCCTAATGCTAAAAATTACGCAGACCATAAAACTCAAACCATGGTGCGCGCACGCTTAACCGCTAATTTGGGTATTAAAAGTTTATATGACCTTGATCGTCTTGATCTCACAGTTAAAACCAGCCTTAACCAAAACGCACAGCAAGCGATTGCCACTACACTGCTCAGCTTAAAGCAGCCTGAAAATGCGGCGCAGGCAGGTTTAATGGATAAACGCCTACTGAATAAAAATAATAACCTGGATAAGATTGTTTATAGTTTGATGCTTTATGAACGCACTCCGCTGGGAAATCAATTGCGGGTGCAAACGGATAATTATGATCAGCCGTTAGACATCAATGAAGGGATTAGATTGGATTTAGGCTCAACCGCTAAACTTAGGACAACGGTGTTATATCTCCAGCTGGTAGATGAGCTGTATCGGCAATACGTCAATCAATCCAGGGCAGCGCTTAATACGGTGGTGCTTCATCCGCGTGATCATCTGTCGTTGTGGGTAATTGAGCAAATCCTGCACAACCCGAAAATCACTTTGCCCGAAATTCTTGAAGCAGCTCTGGATAAACGTTATTCATCCAGTCCCGGTGAAAATTTTTATACCGGGGGCGGGGTGCATCATTTTAATAATTTTAATAAAACCGATAACGGTAAAATAATGCCGGTTCGGGACGCGCTGCGGGATTCGGTTAATCTGGTTTTTATCCGTTTGATGCGGGATATTGAATACCACTACCTTTACCGGCCTAATGGCATTTATACGCGTATCGAACAGGGCGGCGAGCCTTTGCGGCGTGAATATCTGGAACGCTTTGCCGATGAAGAGGCAAAGGTTTATCTGCGGCGCTTTTATGCTAAATATCAGGATAAGCAATCCAATGAATTGCTTAACCTGCTGACGCAAAGTGTTTATCCAAATCCGACCCGTTTGGCAACAGTATTCCGCTCTATTTTGCCACGGGCATCCGTAGGAGAATTAAAAACCTATCTGCAAACTAATCTCAATAACACCCAATTTTCCGACGAAGATCTGGTTTACCTTTACAACAAGTATGCTGTTGATGCGTTTAACCTGCATGACCGGGGTTATATCAGCCATATTCATCCCTTGGAGTTATGGCTGGTGAATTATTTGCAAGATAAACCAGAGGCAACCCTGAATGATGTTTTTGCTGCCAGTACCGATGTTCGTCAAGAGGTGTATTCCTGGTTATTTAAAAGTCGGCACAGATATTCGATGGATAAGCGTATCCAAACTTTGCTGGAAAAAGAGGTGTTTAGCCATATTGCCGATGCCTGGCGTAAAGTGGGGTATCCGTTTGCCGATATGACCCCATCCTATGCTTCTGCGATTGGTGCATCAGGCGACCGTCCCGCGTCGCTTGCCAAGTTAATGGGAATCATAGTGAATGATGGGGTCAGTTATCCGGTGACTAAATTTGAACGTTATCATTTTGCGGAGGGAACCCCGTTCGAGACTTTGATGACCATTAGCCCTCCGAAAGGCGAGGCGGTGCTATCGCCACAAGTTGCAGCGGCGGTTAGGGGGGCATTGATCGGTGTGGTCTCCAACGGGACGGCTGTTCGGCTTAAAGATATTTATAAAGACCAGTCCGGCAAACCTCTATTGGTGGGGGGGAAAACCGGTACCGGCGATCATGTCCGCAGAATGTTTAATGCCCGCGGCGGTCAAATTGGCGCACAGGTGATTAGCCGTACTGCGACCTTTGTCTTTTTCTTGGGCAGCCGTCATTTCGGTGTAATAACTGCTTACGTTGCAGGTCAGGATGCGGCAGGCTATAACTTTACCAGTGCCGTGCCGGTACAGGTTTTAAAATCATTGCAACCGGTGATTCAGCCGTTATTGCTTGCGGATACGCCTAAAAAGCTTCAGCTTGAGTCAAATAGCGTTGAGGCCTTAACTCAGTTTTGTTGTCGACGTGACCCTAATGAGCTAGAGGAACCCTATGTTTGGTGGCAGGAGTTGATTAAGCCGTCTCAATTGCTAAGTAAGCAAGGCTATTGGTAGAGTTTTTAAAAGTATCTTAAGGATACTGGGTTTTTGGCAGTGGGATTTTATAATGCGCGGGCAAGCTTGACTGGTTTGATTGTTATTGACTATAAAGCTGCGCTTATAAATAACTGAGCAATATTTAATAATGTAGTAAGGAATGGACGTTATAAGCATTAAGCCTTTCGCGACCTTTTAAAAAATCTAATTCAACCACAAAGGCACAAGCCACAACTTTGGCGCCCAGTGCTTCAACCAGCTCGCAACTGGCTTTGGCAGTGCCGCCCGTTGCTAAAATATCATCAATAACTAATACTTTGTCGTGAGCGTTAAAGGCATCACGGTGGGCTTCTAGAGTCGCAGAGCCGTACTCTAAATCATACGAAACGCTGTGTACATCATGGGGTAATTTACCGGGTTTGCGCAGCGGGACAAATCCAAGGCCCAGTTCCCATGCCACTAAAGATCCAAAAATAAAGCCTCGCGCTTCCATTCCGGCGACCAGGGTAATATCTTGCCCTAAAAATGGCTGTAGCAACTGATGCACACTCAGGCGGAGCGTAGCAGGATCTTTAACCAGGGGGGTAATATCTTTAAAGATAATCCCTGGTGTTGGAAAGTCAGGAATATCCCGAATTTTAGCGGTTAGTCTGTCCATGGCGGTTAGGCGCAAAATTGCTCTATACGGTTTAAAATACTGGCAGTATCCAATTTACAGAACGCCAGTAATTCTTCGCGTGTACCTTGTTCTACAAACAAATCAGGTAAGCCGATATTTAAGACTGGCATAAGAATTTTCTGCGCTTGCAGGAAATTATTTACGGCACTGCCTGCGCCCCCAGGAAGCGCATTTTCTTCAACGGTAATGAAGATTTCATGGCTTTTGGCGAGTTCCAGTAGTAAAGCTTCATCTATCGGTTTAACAAAACGCATATTGACCACGGTAGCATTCAGGGATTTACCCGCTTCAAGTGCAGGTGTCACCATGCTCCCCCAAGCCAATATCGCAATGCGGCCGCCTTTATGGCGGATTTCAGCTTTGCCAATCGGTAGGGCGGACATGGTTTTTTGTACCGCTACACCAGGGCCTTTGCCTCTGGGATAACGCACGGAAGCAGGGCCTTCATGCAAAAATCCGGTGTAGAGCATTTGCCGGCATTCGTTTTCATCGGCAGGCGCCATGACCAGCATATTGGGCAAACAACTCATGTAACTATAGTCAAAGCTTCCGGCATGGGTCGGACCATCTGGGCCAACCAAACCAGCCCGGTCAAGTGCAAATAACACATCCAGATTTTGCAGGGCGACATCATGGATTAACTGGTCGTAGGCGCGCTGTAAAAAAGTAGAGTATATCGCAACAACCGGTTTAGCCCCTTCACAAGCCTGTCCTGCCGCAAGGGTAACCGCATGTTGTTCCGCAATCGCAACATCAAAATAACGCTTGGGAAACTGTTCCGAAAACTTAACCAGCCCAGAGCCTTCACGCATAGCTGGCGTAATGCCCAGCAGCCGTTCATCTTTAGCCGCCATATCACATAACCAGCTACCAAAAACTTCCGTATAGGTGGGGTGGGGCGAAGGAGCTGACTTAGGTAAGCAGTCTTTAGTTGGATCAAAAGCCCCAACGCCATGATAGGCCAAGGGATCTTTCTCGGCCGGAGGATAACCTTTGCCTTTTTTGGTTACGATATGTAAAAATCGGGGTCCTGATATGGACTTAAGGTTTTCCAGGGTGGGTATTAACATGTCCAGGTCATGGCCGTCTATAGGGCCGATATAGTTAAAGCCCAGTTCTTCAAACAACGTACCCGGCACAATCATGCCTTTCATGTGTTCTTCAGTACGGCGTGCTAATTCCCAAACGCTGGGCATTTTGCTTAACACTTTTTTGCTTTCTTCACGCACTGAGGAATACAATTTGCTGGATAAGATTTTAGTTAAATAATTGCTCATTGCGCCAACGGGTGGCGAAATGGACATGTCGTTATCATTCAATATCACCAATAAATTGGCGTCAATCGCTCCCGCATGGTTCATTGCTTCATACGCCATACCACCGGTAATGCTGCCATCACCGATAATGGCGACCATTTGTTTATCTTCACCTTTTAAATTCGAGGCAATCGCCATGCCTAAAGCGGCACTGATCGAGGTGCTGGAATGACCGACGCCAAACGCGTCATATTCGCTTTCAAAACGGCTTGGAAAAGCAGAAACGCCATCGCGGCTACGAATGGTGGTCATACGGTCTTTTCGGCCGGTCAATATTTTATGTGGATAGGCTTGGTGGCCGACATCCCATACTAATTGATCAGATGGGGTGTCGAATACATAATGGAGTGCTACCGTTAATTCAACCGTGCCTAATCCTGCGGAAAAATGTCCACCCGAAATGCTTACTGTGTGGGTTAAAAATTCCCGCAACTCTTTTGCTAAAGGTTTGAGCTGGTCTTTAGATAGTTTGCGAACATCCGCTGGCAAATTGATGCTGTCGAGCAAAGGATAAGGCTTTGATGTTTTCATAATTAATATAAGGGTTCGCGATAGAACATTAAGATCAGTCCAATTTGAAAAAGGGCTGCGACCGAAACAAAACCGGCGATATCTTTGCCCGGTCTGTCTAAATTTAATTCCAGCCAGCGACCACACGCAAGGATGAGCGCTAAAACACCCATTAAGGTGTGCCCCACCTGGATAAGGAACGCACTTTTAGGTTGAAAGCCGATATGTGAATGGGTTAATAACATTAAGCCGCCAAAACCCGCCAAGACTGGGAATACATAGGGTAAACGGCCCGCTTGACCGCGCCGCATTCTGGCACGTGTTTCCATAACGCCCAACACAAACACCAGCAAAGTGGCAATCCTATGCTGCAATATTTCGCCATTATTAAAAGTACTTTCCCAAAAACCAATAGGCCCTAAAGGCCAGCTTTCCGCATCACTGCGGAAGAAAAGAAAAATGCCTAAGCCTACAAAACCCAGTGGCCAGTATTGTGTTACGCGGTCATATTTGGCAAAGATGGAAAACGGTGCTGGCAGCGTTTTCAGATAAGACAGCATGGCAAAAAAGCTCATGGCCGTTAAAAAGATACCGGCAATATTATGATTATAATCCGACCATTCTGTAGCGGCCGGTGAGGGTACTTGCCCGATAATCGCCATGCGTCCGGCTTCACCGGCTAATAGAGCTTGATGGGTCGGGGAGCTTATTCTAGGCAGCCGTGGCGCAAAAGCGTTAACCACTTCCTGCCAATTGGCCGTTAAATTGGGAATATCATTTGCCGGGGGCTGGGATGCCAGACTTGCTGCGGTGAATAATAAAGCAACCAATAAGGCTGTTTCGGCTTCCACATAAAAAGGCACTCGCTTAATTAAAGCGCTGTTATCGCCAGTGACATGATACTGCCGCACTGCGCTTCGGTTTAACCAGGCAAACCCTAAGGCTAGCCCAAGTAAAATAATTTTAACCATCAGTAGATTACCGTAGCCGGTCCCTATAAAACCGTTCCACGTATCGATATAATTCAATCCCATGAGGATGCCTGACAGGACAATAATGGCAATTGCGCTAATGCCCAATACAAAAAATCCGCGTAAAAAATACGGCCAAAGGTCGGGAGTAATTGCCTGTTTTTTATTTAAGAACCACAAGTTAAGCAATTGAAACACACCGCCAATCCAAATGGCAGCAGCCACCTGGTGCAGGACGGTGAGGAACATAAGCAGGTAGCGGTTATCGAAGCGTCCTGCGGCATGCACCAGCCAGGCGCCTGCAATTAGCATCGGTAAAGCTAACATTCCTGCCGTTATCCAATGTGGTTTGGAGGTTGGATATTTACTTAAGTTGTAGTAACAATATCCTGCTAACAGGCTGGCTAAAACCGCCCGAACCATACCACCAATAAATTGTGTGGTCTCGGCAAACTCTGGAAAAGGCCAGCGCTCCAAAATGGCGATCATCAGCCAGATTTTGAGCACGATTTTAAAAAGTTGTGCGCCTGCCAGCCAAAATGCACCTTTATAAAGCAGGTTGACGGTGGTTTGCAGCAAAATCTGGTTTGATTGCCCGGATAAATTCGCTTGTGTAAAAGCGCCTGAGGAAGTGCTGGCAAGCATAGAAAAATCTTGCCAGGGACGCAATAAAAACAGCCCCCAGATTAAACCTCCGATGATCAATGAAAAACACATCAGGTCGAAACCACCGATCAGAGAATCCAGAAAATCTGCGATACCTGCCATGGTTAAGGCCTACCTTGGACGACTGAAGTCTTTGCCTGTGGCTTTGGGGCAATGGCACTAACGGAAAAATGGATAACGTCCTCAGTTAAGTGACCGTCGGCTGCAAAAACCTTGAGCCTGAGGGCATAATCACCTATAGCCAATGCAGGCACTGAAACGAGGATTTGTCCCTGTTTTTTGCCTGTTGTAATGGGTAACAATTCATGTTTATCACCTTGGCTAACCAGGAATATTTGCGATAAGCCTAATTCAATTTTAGAGTTGAATTTAAGCTCTACGGTATCCGCTTGGTTGGTAAAAATTGGGTGCATTTTTAGCGAATAGTCCGTTACTACAGCATGCGCAGCAATCTTTTGCGCTTGCCATAGCGTCAGAAATAAAAAAATGAATAATAATAATTTTTTCATTGCTCTGGTTTACTACATTAGCCTTTTTTATTTTTTAATGCATGACTTGCCAGATTTTTGCCCAAATCCCAAATTGATCCGGGCACCTGATGGGTATCGGCAATGACTTTATCAAAAGCATTCACAATGGTGTCACGATCTTTTTGAGTCAAATTCAGCGGCGGTAACAGCTTGACAACATTCATGCCATGTCCTGCCACTTGCGTCAGGATATGGTGTTCTTTAAATAACGGAATAGTGATCATCTGGCAAAATAAGCCTTTATTGGCAGCTTCCAGCATGGCCCAAGCGGCTTTTAAGGTTAAACTTTTGGGCGACTTAAATTCAATCGCAATCATCATGCCCTTGCCGCGTGCTTCTTTTAAAAACTCATATTTGCCAGCCATTTGATTTAAGCTGGTGATAATGTCTGCGCCTACTTTGGCGCTGTTTTCAACCAGTTTTTCTTCGGCAATAACATGTAATGTGGCAAGTCCAGCCGCCATCGCCATATTGTTTTTAGAAAAAGTGGAGCCATGCACCACCGCCCGATCCATGCGGTTATAGACGGTATCCATGATTTTTTGGGTCATGGCCACACCACCAACCGGTACAAAACCACCGGACAGCGCTTTTGCCATACAAATCATGTCCGGTTGCACATTCCAATGGTCAATCGCCCAAAATTTTCCGGTACGTCCAATGCCAGTTTGTACTTCATCGGCAACGAACAAGGTGCCATATTGTTTACATAACCGTTCAACTTCCGGCAAATAATTCTCATCTGGCAAATTAACGCCTTTTCCCTGAATAGGTTCCACTATAAAAGCAGCAACATCTTTATTGCTGAGCGCTTTTTCCAGAGCAGCCAGATCATTAAAGGGAATGGAAATACAGCCGGGTAATAGCGGCCCAAAGCCTTCGCGGAAGATTTCTTCACCAACCAAAGATAAGGCACCCATTGTCAGGCCATGATATCCGTGTTCACAGAACACGATTTTTTCGCGTTTGGTGGTGTAACGCGCGAACTTGATGGCGGCTTCGACAGATTCGGTACCGGAATTACAGAAAAACATCTTATTCAGGTTTGCAGGCGTGGTTTTGAGGATTTCCTGCGCTAATAAACCACTTAAGACGGAAACATCCAGTTGCACCAAATTTGGTAATTCCAGCGTTAAGGTTTCTTTTAAGGCAGCGATGACTGTAGGATGGTTTCGACCCACCGCAAATACCCCGAACCCGCTGAGTAAATCCAAGTACTCAACGCCTTCCTGATCATACAGATATTGGCCTATGGCCCGTTTATAATGGCGATCATAACCAATGGTCTTTAATACTCTGACCATTTGATTATTCAAATACTGTTCGTGTAAATCGAACTTATCGGTGCTGTGTTGTGCAAAAAATTCCGCGATACTAAAAGTCATGGTTGCCTCAAAAAATGCGTCCTTGGGTAATCAGTTAAATCTGTCGTCTTGTAAGTCCCAAGTCACTATTCAAGTGTGGCTGGATCAATGGGGTCAAAAGCCGTTATTGTATCGAGCATCGCTGCGACAGTTTTAAGGGTTTTAATCGCTGCATTAAAATGTAATCCTAGTTTAATCAGTCCCGGTAGCTCCCAAGGGTGCAGCATTAAAAATTGTAAAAGTTTAATCAGTTCTACATCACCTTGAGCGTTTAGAGCATGGCTAATTGCATCAGGTAAATTCATGCTAACCGGATCGGCAATGGCCCGAATCACAATAAAAGGGATAGCGTTTTGTTTAGCAACGGTAGCAACGGCGATGGTTTCCATGTCTAATGCAATGGCGCCGGTTTGTTTAAAAAGTTGTTTTTTTTCGCTACTTTTGGAAACAATGTTGCTGCTTTCAAGCAACGGTCCGGTATGCACGGTCAAGGTGTTTTCGAGTAACTTTTTGCAATGGGACTGCCAAGCGCCAGTTACTGTAAATGCTTCATTCCTTCGATATTCGGCATCAAGCAAAGACATTGCCAGAATTAAATCACCAGGCTTTGCTTTATCGCTTAGTCCCGCGGCACATCCCCAGCTGATTAATTGGGTCGCACCTAATGCAAGCGCTCGTTTTGCAGTGGCTCGGGCATTATTGGAACCGGCACCGGAATAAGCCACAAGCAGTTTATCGGTAATAAAACAGCATTCCCCTTTAGCAATTTTTTTAGCGGTCAGCGTGTTGATTTCTTCCGGTAACGCGACGACAAGTCCTGTAATCACTTAGCGTTCAGTTCATTGCGGTAGCGTGCCAAGGCCCACAGCGGAAAAAATTTATCGTAGCCATGGTATTTCAGATAAAAAACCCTTGGGAAGCCAGGTGCTGTAAAGCATTTGTCATTCCAGACACCATCGCTCTGCTGGCTACGCAACAGAAAATCGATTCCGGCTTTTACCTCTGGAGCCTGTGTTTCACCTGCCGCCATTAAGCCCAACAGCGCCCATGCGGTTTGAAAGGCGGTGCTGAAACGGTAACGCCCGGCGAAAGCCGTGTCGTGATAGCTGAAATTATCTTCACCCCAGCCGCCATCTTCACGTTGTATGCTTTTTAGCCATTGCACCGCTTTGGTGTACATAGGATCACTTTTAGGTAAATCGGTTTGCTCCAGAGCGATTAAGGTTGACCAAGTGCCATAAATGTAATTGGTTCCCCAGCGCCCAAACCAAGAGCCATCAGCTTCTTGATCGTTGCGGATATACGCTATCGTGCGGTTTAAAGCAGGTAAATATTCTTCGTGATCTTTCGCTACTTTTGCCATTAACATGGCACAACGGGCGCTGACATCAACGGTTGGTGGGTCTAACAATGCGCCATGATCCGCAAAGGGGATTTCGTTGAGATAATAATGGGTATTGTCTACATCGAATGCACCGAAGCCGCCATTTGTGGATTGCATGCCGACAATCCAGCGGGTCGCAAGATGAATGGATTCATCCAAATTAGGCAACTGGGAATCAGCCATCGCAAAAGCTACCACCGCCGTGTCATCGACATCAGGGTAATGCGGGTTTTCAAATTGGAACGCCCAGCCACCACCGGCTAAATTAGGGCGTGCAACTTGCCAGTCACCCGGTTGGTCACGTAGTTGTTTAGTTTTTAACCAGTCATAAGCCCGTGTTAAAGCAGCTGCATTAGTATTTTTATCGACTTCTTGTATAGCTAATGCCGCAAGGGCGGTATCCCATACTGGTGAGAGGCAAGGCTGGCAATAGGCATCATGCTCGTTAATGACCAATAGTTTGTCGATGGCTTTACGTGCTGTAACGACTTGCGGATGGTTACGAGGATACCCTAACAATAATAAGGCTTCATAAGCATTTACCATTGCGGGAAAAATACCACCTAAACCGTCTTCACCATTAAGCCGCTCAACAAACCAGTCTTTCGCTTTATTGATGGCGAGACTGCGCATGCGCTTCGGAACTATAGTATTGGTCGCACGCCCTAAATTATCTAACCCCAAAAAGAATTTATTTAATAGCGTACGTTTCGGGAAATAGTGTTGCTCCAAATCTGGATGCGTCACAAATAACTCTAAAATGTCTATTTTATGCGGGTTTTTAGCGGTGGCCTTAAGGGTGCGCAGAATAAATAACGGCACCATCACCGTTCTGGACCAATAAGAAACTTTATCCAAATGGAAAGGAAACCATTTGGGCAGCAGCATAATTTCAGCAGGTATATAAGGCACCCCTCTCCAGGGCAATTGCTGAAACATCGCCAAGGCAATACGGGTAAAAACATTGGCTTTCGCTGCCCCACCCTGACTGAGTATGTAATTTTTTAAGCGCTGCATGTGCGGCGCATCAACAGCGTCTCCGGCCATTTTTAAAGCGTAATAGACTTTAACGCTGCCACTAATATCCCCAGGGCCACCAGTAAACAAAGCATAGCTGCCATCAGCAGATTGGCGGGCGCGTAAATAATTGGCTATTTTCGCTTGCAGTCCAGTATCAATATCCCCCAGATAGTGCATCATCATGATGTATTCTGCTGGAATCGTACAATCTGCTTCCAGTTCGAAAACCCAATAACCTTCAGCATGTTGTAATTTCAACAATGCTGCATGGGCATTTTGAATCGCTAACTCCATATTGTTCGCATGTGAACTTATGGGCGTAGCAGAGGATTGTGGTGATTGATCAAGGTTGTGGTTATTAGCGTCAGTAAACATAAGTATGTCCTATTGTCCAGGCTTGGCTGCGACAGAGGTTGGTAAATACTGCCAGTCAGGGGTGTTAAGTCCCCGGCTGGCGAAATTAAATAATTGTTGCAATAAAAAATTACTGCGCACCAAAGTATTGGTTGCAACAATGGTGGCTTTAACGCTGTTGCGGGTAATTTTTACTTGATTAGACTGATTAAAGTTCAGGTTTTGTTTAACTTTTTTAAGGGTTAAAGCCGCCATGCCGATTGCCCATAAACAAAATTTGCGTAATCCGGTTTCATGCCTAGGCAATAGCAAGGTATAAGTCATTGCATCTTGCAGGTGCTGGTGCGCGATGCTGATGACATGCGATAGCCCTTCGCGAAAATGTTCGTCATCCGTAGATGGCGTGAGATTTTTGAGATCAAATCCTGTTTCACTAAAAATATCTTGTGGCAACCAGCACACGCCGCGTTCGGCATCGTCCCAGATATCTTTAAGAATGTTGGTCATTTGCAAGCCTTGCCCAAAAGACACTGATAACTTCAGAAGTTGTTCCCGATGCTCGTTAATGGCAGGGGAATAATGGCAAAATAATTTCGCTAACATTTCGCCTACACATCCTGCTACGTAATAGCAGTAATTATCCATTTCGTTTAGGGTTGAAAGTCCTCCACGTAAGTCTTGCGCCTGAAAAATCGGCATACCGTTCGCCATTGTTGTTACGCAGTCAGACAAGGCTTTTTGTTGGTTAGGGTCAAGGGCGTGGGTTATTAAAATGACCCTGGGAATCATCTTAACCAGAGTATGTTCTGCCGCAAGGGTTTGTTCCGACAACAGCGGTGCCAGCTCTCCAGAAAATTCAGCCGTCTGCTGCCCGGATTTAACCACTTCAATGAAAGCAGAGCAAAAGTAGCGTTTCTGCTCTGCTGTCAAGGACACTTCGTCTTCAATCGTATCGACAATTCGGCACAGTAAATAGGCATTCGCAACTGCTGGGAATAACACCTTTGGAAGTTGCGGTATCGTTAAGGCAAACGTACGGGATACCCCTTCAAGCAAGGCAGCCTGAAAAGCATTGTCATTGAGCTCGCTCAATGTGGTCAGATTATCTAAAGGCGATTGGAATCCATTCATGCTTATGTTATTGCCCTGTTGCGGGTTGCTACCAATTTTATGGGCTAATAATAGCCTTTTTGTTGGGCATTTGCAAAATAATGTTGCTTTATTGGCAAATAATTGTGTTTCCTGAAAACTGCACATTATCTTAATTAAAACAGGCTATTAATGCTTGTTAACTGCTAGGCTTTAAGGTAGGGATGGGATAGTACATAAGTTCGCGGGTAATTTTTTGTTGTATTAGGACAAAAAAATGGTTTGTCTGTTGCGTCAAAGATATTTTTAATAAGGTTTTACGTTAAGTTCTGGAGTATGCTTTAAAATAATAGTATCCTAGTGGTGTGATAGAACCGACTGTTTTGCATAGCTGTTGATTATTTTTTTGCTATTATTGGCGCTATAATTAAATATTGATAAGCGGCATTTTATTCTTAAAGTATTGTTGTTTCTTAACAACAATGTAATAATTTGTTTATTAAAACAATCGTTGTCAATTTTTTTGAATTTATTTTGGAGATTTATCGTGGGTGTTCCCTTACGTCAGCAATTAGCCGTCGGCAGTTATCTAATTAAACAAAAACTGCAAGGCGTCAAAAAATACCCATTGGTTCTTATGCTTGAACCGTTGTTTCGTTGCAATTTGGCTTGTGCCGGCTGTGGGAAGATCGATTATCCAGATGATATTCTGGACAAACGCTTATCTGTAAAAGAATGTTTGGATGCGGTCGATGAATGTGGCGCACCGATGGTTTCAATCCCCGGAGGTGAGCCACTTATTCACAAAGAAATGCCCGAAATTGTCGCAGGCATTATTGCCAGAAAGAAATTTGTTTATTTATGCACAAATGCTTTATTGTTAAAGAAGAAAATTGACGATTATACACCGTCCCCTTATTTAACTTTTTCCATTCACTTGGATGGTATGCAAGAACGGCATGATGCTTCGGTTTGTCAAGAAGGTGTCTTTGATCGTGCGGTTGAAGCGATTAAGTTAGCTATCGGTAAAGGTTTTCGCGTTAATATCAATTGTACGCTTTTCCAAGGTGAAAATGCCCAAGAGGTTGCGGACTTTTTGGATTATGCGATGACTTTAGGTATCGAAGGCGTCACTATCGCCCCAGGCTTTAGTTATGAGCGGGCACCGCAGCAAGATGTATTTATCAAAGGCAAAGATGTTAAAGACTTATTCAGGGGTATCTTTGCCTTAGGCAAAAACCGTAACTGGCGCCTCAACCACTCTTCGCTCTATTTGGACTTTTTGGCGGGCAACCAGGCTTACGAATGCACACCGTGGGGCAATCCGACCCGTAATGTATTCGGCTGGCAAAAACCTTGTTATTTATTGTCGGATGAAGGAGTTGCCCCAACTTTTAACGAGTTAATGCAGGATACGCCTTGGGAAAAATACGGTAGCAGCAATAATCCTAAATGTGCAAGTTGTATGGCGCACTGCGGATATGAAGCAACGGCAGTAACCGATATGCTCAAAAATCCGCTAAAAGGCTTACTGGTTTCTTTGAAAGGCCCTAAAACCACTGGTGATATGGTTCCTGAGCCAGTTCCAACCTATAACTCAGAACCAGTTGGCAATTTTAGAGGTATCCCTATTCACACTGAGGTGTAAAATAGCATATACCTCCGTTACACAGAGGGTTAACTGTTATCCGGAATTTACATCTATCATTGCAGATATTTTGTTAAGCTGAAATTACCTTGAATGTTGTATTTTGGTTGTTGATATAGCGAATATGATAAGTGGTTTCTAAAGTTAGCTGCAAAAAGTGTAAGGTCGATGAAATTTTATAAGAGGTTTTTTAATGTTTTGGATGTCGAATAAAAAAGGTCTCATTGGTCTTTTAATTGCAATTTTTTGTTATCTGCCCCTGCTTAGTGCTTATGCTGAGGATGCTGTAAATACTAACACCACGTCGCAAACGCCTAAGCAGGTTGTTGAAGAATTTCAAGCTGTGTTGTTGGATGCCATGAAGCAAGGCCCAAGCTTGGGATATCAGGGCAGGTATGATAAATTATTTCCTGCGATTACCCGTAGTCACGATTTGACTAAAATTGCAAGGATAGTTGTAGGTAAAGAGTGGGAAAGTCTATCTGAAAAACAGCAAACTGAGTTAGTGGATGTTTTTATCCGTTTGAGCGTTGCATCTTATGCCCATAATTTTAAGGAGTTTACTGGTGAAGCGTTTCGGTTTGAAAGCGAAGAACAAACGTCCCGAGGTGGAATGGTTGTGCATACCACATTAGTGGTGCCTGACGGTAAGCCGGTACGTTTTGATTACATGCTTAAAGAAAAACCCAATGGCTGGTCTATCATTAACATCATTGCCGATGGGGTAAGTGATCTGGCGTTAAAGCGATCGGAATACACCAGTATCCTGCAAAGGCAGGGGTTTGAGGCATTAATTACGCAAATCAATGCAAAAATAACCAATTATTCAAAACTCTAAACACTGTAATTAAATGAAGTCCGTAAAACACATCCGTGGCAGGTTAGCTCCTCTGCTGCTCTGTTCACTGTTATTAAATGCCGGTTGTGCGACAACGGCTAAACAGGGAGCCAGTGCGATTGACCCCTATGAATCGTTTAACCGTCCGGTGCATAAATTTAACAGCAAAGTTGACCGTTACTTAGCCAAGCCAATTGCGGATGGTTATAAAATGATAACGCCTGAGTTTTTGCAAAAGGGTGTTAATAATTTTTTTAATAATTTACAAGATGTTACGGTTGTCTTGAATGATATTTTACAAGCTAAATTCAAACAAAGCGCGCAAGATGTTGGACGCCTGACAATTAACTCTACTGTTGGGTTGGGCGGTCTTTTTGATGTCGCGAGTCAAGCTGGACTTGATAAACACAATGAAGATTTTGGTCAAACTTTGGCAGTTTGGGGATTGCCGCAAGGCTCGTACTTAGTCTTACCTTTTCTTGGCCCTACTACCTTTCGTGAGCTTCCGGGATACGTTGTCGATACCGCTTCAAACCCTGCCAGCTATCTGGGCGGATTTGCATTGCCTTTAGCCAGTGTTAATGCGCTAAACACCCGTGCTAACGCTGAAGGGTCTTTACAATTTATAAATGAAGCGGCGTTAGATCCTTATGTCTTTATGCGCGAATCCTATTTACAGTGGCGTAATTACCAAGTAGCAGATGGCCAGATAAAACAAGATAAAGCATTGGATGACCTTGAAAGTGAACTTTTAGATGATGTGGGTAATGAGGGTAAAGCACCCCTTCAACACACAAAAACCATGCCAGCCACAGAAGCGCCTAAAATCAGTAACCCGCCTAAACCCATAAAACCTGTCACTGCTGCGGAGTCTTCTTACGAGGAGGCCAAGCGTCGGTTTGATGCAGCCAATTCGAAATTGAAAGCACTAAAAACGCAGTAGGTAGCTTTGTAGATTAAGTGGAATTAGGGTGAGGCATAATCTATTGCTCACCTTTAAGGTGTTTTCAGAAATTCTTGCCTAGCTGGTCTGGTCTATGTGTGAAAATTATTATCTATTGGCAGTAGTATTAAAATTATAAGATCGCACAATACCGCTACTGTCAAAACGCACAATTAAATCCTGAGTGCTGGGGTCGCCAAACAACCGATACAAATAGCGCCCGTAGCTCCAGGTTTTAGCACCATTCTCACTGCCTACACGCCAGGGTGGCCCGAAAATAGCTTGAATATCATTGATCGTAGTCTTTCCAATTTGGATTTCCATGACCCGACCTGCTGGAAATTCTTTTCCGACGGTTGCGCAACCAGTCAGGGTATAAGGGCTGGTTACTATTAAGGTGCACAAAACCATCCTTCGAAAAAAACCAGATATTTCATTCATTTGCGTATGCCCATATAAGTCTCAAAAGTCTATCTTAGCACACCTTTCCAAGTGGTTCCTAGGTTACATCGGCGTTGCCTAAAGCTGGTTTAGGCAATCTTAACAAGCCAAAATGCTAAGGTCAGTTTGGTGATATTTGGTTGTATACTACAGCCCTTTTCAGTTCATTCTAAAATCAATTATGACGACCAACGTTAACGCCGAAAAACTCTCCAGCGCACGTTTTGCGACTGCAACCGATGCTTTTGTCGAAGTATTTACCGCCTCGGTTGATTTTGACCAACGCATGGCTGCGCAAGATATTCAAGGGTCAATGGCGCATGCGCAAATGCTGTGCAGTATCGGGGTGCTAACACCGGATGAGTTAGCGGCGATTAAGCGTGGGTTAGAGCAAATTACTACTGAAATTAATACCGGCACGTTTCAGTGGTCAGTTAAGCAGGAAGATGTGCACATGAACATCGAAGCCCGTTTAACCGATTTAATCGGCATTGCGGGTAAGAAGTTGCATACCGGCCGTTCCAGGAATGATCAGGTGGCGACTGATATTCGCCTGTATCTGCGCGCTGAAATTGTTGTTATCACTGCGCAATTGCGACGTTTGCAAACAGCCTTGCTGGATTTGGCTGAAGCCCATTACGACACCATCATGCCGGGTTTTACGCATTTACAAGTTGCGCAACCGGTTACCTTCGGACACCATCTTATGGCCTGGTTTGAAATGCTCAATCGCGACCATGAGCGGTTACAGGATTGTGTTAAACGTCTTAACGTTATGCCTTTGGGGGCGGCGGCTTTGGCAGGCACCAGCTATCCGATTGACCGGCATATGACCGCCGAGTTATTGGGCTTTGGCCGTCCGTCGGCGAATTCCTTGGATTCAGTCAGTGACCGTGATTTCGCGATTGAATTTGCTTCTGTCGGTAGCATCATCATGATGCATTTATCGCGTTTTTCTGAGGAGCTTATATTATGGTCAAGCGCGCAGTTTAATTTTATTGAGATGCCGGACGCTTTTTGTACCGGCTCCTCTATTATGCCGCAGAAGAAAAATCCCGATGTCCCGGAATTGGTACGTGGAAAATCAGGACGGGTCACGGGGCATTTGGTGTCCTTGTTAATGCTGATGAAAAGCCAGCCATTAGCCTATAACAAAGACAATCAGGAAGATAAGGAGCCATTATTTGACACCGCTGATACATTGATCAATTGTTTACGTGCGTTTGCCGATATGCTGCCGCATATTCAACCCAAAAAAACCAATATGTATAATTCAGCCAAACAAGGTTTTGCAACGGCAACCGATCTTGCCGATTACTTGGTACGCAAAGGCATGGCGTTTCGGGATGCCCACGAAGTTGTTGGCCTCGCAGTGCGGCTAGGGTTAAGCAGTCAGCGGGATTTGTCGGAATTATCGTTAGTGGAGTTACAGCAATTTTCTGGCAGTATTAGTGAAGATGTGTTTAAGGTGCTGTCATTGGAAGGGTCGGTAGCCTCACGCCAACACATAGGTGGCACCGCACCGGATACCGTGCGTCAGGCAATTCAAACGGCACGTGCACAATTACTGAATGCTTAAGTTGATTGTTTAAGGTAGTTGGGGAACAAACCGTTAAGCTATTTGGTTGGAAGGAGGGCAGAACCTCAATATCAGTTGTTAGTTGCATGAGTGGTTAATTTCAAATGGTCTATACTTGATTTCAAAGCGTAATGGCTTGTTTGGCCTCCTATTACCCAGGGGGTATTGGTTATAAACGTTTCATTATAATGCACGAAATCAAGAGATCCCCGGTGAAAGCTACGCAACGTTTTAACCCAGAAACCGCCGGCACACCCGTGGCGGAAATTGGCCGCCAGGAAGTCATTCGGCGCTTTCAAAAACTGCACCAATTGCGTTTGGAAAGGCTTCAAGGGTTTTTATCGACCAAGCAGCAAGTTTTCATACCGCTATTACCGTTATTATTTCATCAAAATATCCCTTTGCTACCTGGTTTTATCCACGCTGAGACACCCTCAGGGTTGGCCAACTACCTACCGGACAGGCAAGCCTTGCTAATAGCGAAGACTTTTTCGAAGTCTTATAGTTATAAACCCAGCCGTCCTCAAACCAATGAGCTTGAGGCAATATTTCTGGTGGGCAATAGTGCAAGTATTGCCTTTTCTAAAAGCCAAAAGATTGATATTTGGGTTTTTTATAAAACGGACTTAACCATTAGCCAACGCGAAGCATTACACCTTAAAGCCAAAAATATTGCGGACTGGGCTGGTAGCTTAGGTTTGTTTGTAAGTTTTTACCTGCTTGACAGTATAGCGTTTTTAAAGGGCTGTTCTAGCCCCGTTGTAACTGAAGGCAATAGCTACACGTCGCATGCTTTATTGTTAGACGAATTTTACCGCTCGTCAATTTACATTGCCGGTAAATTTCCAGCCTGGTGGGTGATTCCGCCGCATGAAGAAAAGAATTATCCCGCCTGTTTAGAATACTTAAAACGGCAGCGGTTCATTCAGGAACAAGACCTGATTGACTTGGGGGGCATGGGAGATGTGCAACCTGAAGAACTGATACGTGCGGATTTTCAGCAGCTTTATACGGCACACGATGCGCCCTATACAGCCTTATTACCGTTATTCCTTCTGGATTGTTATGTTAATGAATATCCGCAACCAGATTGGGTATGTTTACATCTGAAACAAGCTGTCTATGAAGGAGCTCTGGATATTGATGAACTGGATCCTTATGCCTTGACCTATCGAAAAATAGAGCGTCATGCTCACGAGCATCCGGAAAAATTATTGTTGTCCAGGCAATGCTTTTACCTCACTATCACAGGTAAGCAGTCGCATCAGTCTAACGCTAATACAACGCAAGCCTTGCGTTTAGAGTTTATGCAAAAGGCTGCGCAAGATTGGCAATGGCCGGTTAACCTTTTACCGGATTTAATGACTAATAGGTTCTGGAACCTTGAGAGGGCGGTTTCGAACACGGAGCTTATTCAACGGCAATTGCAACAGGGCTGCGTTAAATTAGAGGCATTTATTCAAAACCATGCCCAAATTTCCGGGTATGACCATTCCCTGGAATTAATGGGGCAGCAAGCACACGCTTATTTAAGCCCTAAACCTGGTGGTGTTGATGTGTTATGTACGCAAAGTAGCATTTGCGTTCAAGAAAGTGAATTTTTCTTGCTTGAGCAGGTTTTCCCTGATGGGCAGCCTATGTGGCTGCTTTTTGCCGGTAAGGCCGCTGTTGTAAATGCAGGCTATGGCCAGCCGGTTAAATGCATGGGTAGTTATTTTGCAACCCTGGTTTGGTTGGTTGCTAATGGGCTATATCAGAAGCACATCATTTTGACGGTTACTGCTGAAACTATTGCCTTGTCGTCTTTAGAATGCCATCGTATTTGCAGAAGTTTGTTGGAATTGTTCGGAAGTCCGATTGAAAAGGTTCGGGTGGATTTTGACACCTATGGGGTTGATGATACGGGACGGCTGTCCTTAGCCTTTATCAATTTAGGGGAAGTTGATGCGCTTGGACATAATGATAGTAAGGCCATTGTTAATCAGCAGACCGATGCTTTTAGGTATGGCGTCAATCAAGGGTGTTTAATACAAAGTATAAATAGTGTAATGATCTCTACATTGGGTGAGATTACGGTTAAGCGCTACTTAGGTCAAACCGGGCTGCTTGAATATTTTATTGATCTTCTCAACACGCTCGAAAAACCGTTGCGTCCAGAGCAGCTTGAGTTGGTTTGTTACACCGCAATGCGGGGAAATTGTATCTTAAATCGGATGAATAGCACTTTTAGGCAACTGTGCAAGACATTTTCGCAACCGAAATTGCCGCCAATAACCCGCTATTTTTTGGCGGTTGGCAGGTGTTATTATTGTATTCAATGTCGCGAAGGTGTTTTTAGCTATTGGGAAATGCCGACTAAATCGCAGTTGTATCAAATCTTGGAGCAGCCGCAGGGTGATTTTTGCCAAGCAGCTTTTGATCCCCAAATTGCTTTAAATTCCATGATTCCTACTTTATATGCGTTTAATCAACCGAATAAAATTCAGCTGTTTTATCTGAGCAGTGCCGCAGAAACCAGTGTTTATGTGCTTGATGAGAAAGGTGCTTTGTTTGTACAACACTATCCGCTAACAAATACTGCGCAGTTATTAAATGATTATGCGGTATTTTTAGGCAATGTATTAAAGCAGTATTTTTTTGATCGCAGACTGGATATAAATTTTTATGAAATTTTGCTTACACCAGGCAAAGGCTTGAGGTGTAAAAGTGTAGACATGAAGCCATTAAGTGCTGAGTCAAACTTGGCTATTCGCATCAGTGCTACGCAGGGTGAAGCTAACAAAATCGATTATCGTATTGATTGTAATGGGCAAGTATTCACCAGCCTTGAGTATGGTTCAGCTGTTTTTAGCTGCGCTGCTGAGTTTATTGCCCGTTATCGTCAAGAGCATAACCACTACCCGCTGCATATTACCGCTGTGGACGTACCCTTGGCAGTTTTAGGGGTCAGCAGTCTGACGCAGTTGCAAACTGTGCATTTGTTACACTTCAAGCAAAAACTAGCAGGGCGATTGCTGGGGTGAATAATTAAACTGTAATGTTTTAAAACGTGTCAGGGGTTTGGTGGTGCAAAACCGCTTTGACGTTTTAAGGTCGATTAGGCAAAAGAGACCAAAGAAAAAGCCCAGCGTTCAAAACCGTTACCTGTGCGCTGGGCATTTACAAACCTCAACCAACCTGTGAAATAAAATTCAACCGTGGGCATGAGTCAGGAATTAAGCAATGCCCTGTTTACGGCGTGAATAACCCACAAGTCCAATCAAGCCTGAACTCAAGAACCAAACTGCCGCAGGGACGGGCACGGGTGCGATAGCACCAGTAGAGACACCCTGAGCATTGGCCAGGATATAGCCATTGAAATGGTTATTATCGTGGCTATCAAAGCGCAGCGAAAAAGTGCCGTTATTACTGCCCGTACCGTCAGAAAAAGAGCCAATTGCGTAGAATAACGAGTCTGAAATACTTCCCTGCTCCCCTCCCAAGAAGGTAACTTTGGCGGCACTGAACAGATCACTACCCACCTCGCCGGTTACTGACGTACTCCAATCCAGGCTTATTTCGACATAGCCTTCACCGATAATTTCAAATTCAGCGAGAGTGGAAGCCTCAGCATAAGCAAAACTGCCCTCAATGCCTGGGTAACTTATGGTTGCGACATCTATTACGTTGTTATCCACCATCCCGTAGCCTTCCGCAGCTGTGGTTACAGCCACTGTGGACGAGGGATTTGTATCCTTGAAATATTCAATACTGGCTGAGCCGGTTTGGCTATAAGCATAGTTATAGTAAGCACCGGGAGAAGAAGGCAGCCACCTAAATACCAAGGGATCATCTTCACCGGGGGCGTTAAATTTTTGCACAGTTAAGCTGCTCCAATCGAACGTTGCATTCGCAGTTGAACTTGCGAGAGCGGCTTGCGCAGAAGAAGCTACTGTTGCCGTGAATATGGCTATTAAGTTAGATTTTTGAAAGCGGGTCATGTTAAGTTCCTTGTTAAATTATCGAGAGTTGATCCAGGTTCAAGCACATTAACATGGCGCTTAGGCACATATCGGCTATTAATTTAGTGCTTAAAACTTTTAGCAGCGTCAATGGCTTAAGTGTATTCTGTCTAATTTTTTTTAGTATCCGTACGCATACCTAATACAGTAAAAACAATATTGACTGTATTAGGTAATGAGTTTGCTAGGAGACTTTAGTCTTGCGTGCTTTCAAAAGGGTTGCTTTTGAGTTACTGGGACGTTATAACCGCCAGATAGTGTAAAGTTTTTATGTTCAAGGCCATCAAGGCCATCAAGGGCAATGGGAAAGGTCAGCTTGGCCAGAATTTGGATTAACCATCATGCAGGCGGTTTCGACGGCTTCAAAATCACTACCTTTTAAAACGGTTAATTTACGGAGTAGTGTGTTGTCCCAACGTTCATCGGGGGCACCACTAATAAACCAGGCGGAGCCGTTATCTGCGTTAATAATACCGTAGGTTTGCATGGCTTTTAAAATCACTTGCAACGCAGGTGTAAAGCCGCTGATATTGTAATTTGCTTTTAAGCGAAACCGGGCGCCGAAAGGCGGCGTATTGGTCAAAACGTTTAGCATACCGGCTGTACGGTGGCGCGCGGGCCAAATGTAGCTGCTACTTGATGGAACTGTAAAACGCATTGCGTGCCCAATAAATCCCGCCGCCACCTCATCATAACGGACTAAGCCGGGGAAAACAGGTAATCCCGCGGCATCAGCTGAAGTCCAGTTAATGGGCCGTAGTTGATTGCTGTTTAAATTCCAAATTGCACCGGCATCTGCTGTCCAAGTATTGTTAAATCGAGCATTGAATAGTTCATATAGCTGACAGGCTTCCTTGTCGATGGTCAGGAGGTGATGATCATTACCAAACTCAATCTTATAATTTGTTGGAATAGGGTAAGGCCCGACATCTGACTCGTCGTTATAACTAAAATGAACGCTGGATTTAACAATAGTTGAACCAGTTACCTCATTATAAGGCAATCCAATCGTGCCGCCTTCCCATTGGCCTGAGCCAAAATCCATCCAGAGGCCTTTTGCTGAACCAATCGTATTAACCCATGCGCTTGAGCGGCTGTGAACGCGCAAAGTATTAACGGGGGTGTTCCAGACATTGTTGGCAGGGAAAATTTTGCAGCCTTGTGTTGACTGGGTACGTGTTGATGGGGTAATAGGAACAACACGGGTTATATTAAAACGTGTTGTTCCGCTTCTTTTTTTTGCAGATTCTTGGGCAATTTGCATTGTTGCTGAGTATACGCCTTGTTGCGTGACAACAAAAGGCAAGGTCAGCACGCCGGTTTCGATGTTAAAAGACGGGGACTGGTCGTCGCCGATACTGCTGTTTACCGCCACTGCTTTAACGACGTTAAATTGTTCGAGTGGGGTGTTAATTGAATTTTGATCTAATTGTAATTCAGCGCTATATGAGCCTTGTGGCGTATTGACAAAGGGAAGTATCAGCTGGCCGCTATTAAAATCATAATACGCAGGGGTATCGGCATAGCTTATAAAGCTCATCAGCCATAAAAAAACAAAATTAAATTTCTGCATAAAAGCCTCATTAATAAACGTTCATCACCTTAAAAATATTAAGGTTGCATGAAACGGGGACTTTCATGGTAAACATCAAAACGACAAATGGCAAAAAAAATACCACTCTAGTACAAAGTTTTTCGATATTTTTTAATGCATTTAAATTTAAAAAGTGCTTTTAAGCTTGCTGGAAAAGTTGCTGTAAGGGTGTTTCGGGAAAAACTGTTAGACAATTCTTTTATAATCCTACAGGTTGTTAATGTCAGATAGCTTCCGGCAGTCAGTGCCGAGCCAATGGCCAATGGCTTGTTAATGTGAACTTTCTTTTTGCAGGGGGTAAGCAAATGGTTTGGCGAGTGGTTCGCCTATAAATATACCTTGCCCGGGTTGTTGGACACTTTTCCAATAAGCTTCAATTAAAGAGCTACCACGTAAGTAAAAATAGATTAATACCTCTGGATTAGGGAATTTGCCCGGGAAATTACAGGGTTCAACTACTGCGCCATAGCTGCCGGTTGCACCGGCTTTTAACCATTCAAGGCTGTTCATTTGTCCGCTACCCGATAAAACTCCGCCGGTGGAGGTTAAATGATCGGCTACTGCGCCGGGTAAATAGATATTGCTGTTGATATTAGGGACTTTTACCAAGCCGGTAAAATAAAACACCACATCGCTTTTATTTTCTAGCGCATCCTGTTGCAAATAATAAACTGGCCAGACGCCTGTAAATTTTTCCGCTATCTTGGGAAACAGTTCGGCACGAGAACTGCGCGCGGCGTCAGAGGTTTTTAGCAAATAACCTGACCCTTGCGGATGCGTGTAATCTGCCGTAACACCCCTGTCAATCAGTTGCTTGGCCTGAGCGAAGTTCTGGGCTGCAAGCAGCATGGTAGGGCGCAAATGCTCTTCCCGAAAGGGTTTGGTGCTGTTTGAGGCGAAGTAAGGGCTTTTTCGCGTTTCCAGGCAGCCTTTAGCACAAAACGCTTTATCAAATCCAAACGCAAAAGCAGTGGTGATTGACATGCAATCCACTTTAAAAGGTTGTATCCAAGTTAAAGCGTAGGCTTGAACGTGTTTTGGCGTTTGTTGGTCAACTTGCTTTTTTAGGCTTTCAAATTGACTTTGGGACATTGCGTCACTATGGACGTTAAATTTAACATGAATAAGTTGGGCGGGCGGAATACTACGTTTACGCTGGTAATAACTCGCAATTTGAACACTGAGTGGATCCGCATCGTTGACTATTACGGCTAATTCGCGGGCGGTCAGGGCAGGGAGTGGATTGTATAACGGTGAAATTTCAAGCGCCTGTAAGCTGCTGCTGAGTATTAGCAATAGCCAATAGACTATTTGACGGTAAAAAGGCTGATGATTATTGTTACGCATAAAAACTTTTCCCAATTGTTGAGGATAGTTAACTAAAGCTAACAGAGCAACCCCCTAAGCCGCAGTATCCCTGTGGGTTTTTTGCCAAATACTGCTGATGATATTCCTCGGCATAATAAAATTCCGGTGCAGGTAAGATTTCTGTGGTGATTGCCGGGAAACCGGCTTGGCTTAAGCGTTCTTGATAATGCTGTTTAGAAGCTTCTGCAAGGGTTAGATGTTGCGGATTAAAGGTATAAATGCCTGAGCGGTATTGGGTGCCGGTGTCATTACCCTGGCGCATGCCTTGGGTGGGATTATGCGCTTCCCAGAAGATGCAGAGCAATTGTTCTAACGTAAGTAACTTCGGATCAAAAATCACCAGCACCGCTTCCGTATGTCCGGTCAGTCCCGAGCAAACTTCTTCGTAGCTGGGGTTTGGGGTGTAGCCTTCAATATAACCGACGGCAGTACTGAAGACGCCCGTTTGTTGCCAGAATTTTCGTTCTGCCCCCCAAAAGCATCCCAATGCTAATACGATTTTTTCCAGCTGTTTTGGAAAAGGGGGTTGCAGGGGATGGCCGTTGACGGCATGCCGGTTACTCAGGGGCATCGGAATACTACGACCGGGCAACGCTTGTTCCGGTAAGGGCATCACGGCTTTTAACAGTTTGGAAAACATGAGTGTCACCAGTTTCAGAGAAAGATAAGGTGTAAAACAATAGCCGTCAGCTAATGTTAATATGAGCTTATAATACAGATTATCATTTAACTAAGCTGAGTGTCATGAAACAACAGGATATTTTACGGCGTTTTATATTTGAAGCTTTAGGGGTGCGTGGTGAATGGGTGCGCCTGGAGCACAGTTGGCAACGTGCTAAATTACATCAACAGGGTGCCCTGTGTGTGCAACAGTTGCTGGGTGAAGCGCTTGCAGCAGTGGTGTTAATGTCGGCGACTATTAAGTTCAAAGGCTCTTTAATCATGCAGGTGCAGGGGAATGGCGCGTTAAAAACCCTGGTTGCACAATCTACGGATGAGCATAATATTCGTGGCTTAATCAGGGGCGACCAAACAATTAAAAAAGCCGTATTAACCGAATTGTTTGGGAAGGATGGTTATATGGTCTTGACCATCGAATCCGAAACTGCCGAGCCTTATCAGGGGATTGTGCCCTTAGCGGGCAATACGATTGCTGAAGTGTTGCAGAGTTATTTTGTGCAGTCGGAGCAGCTGCAAACCCGCCTTTGGTTATTCGCCAATGAGACGCAAGCTGTTGGGTTGTTGTTGCAGGAATTACCTAGCCAGGGGACTTATAAAGAGGATTGGGCACGTATTGAGATACTTGCCAACACGGTCACGGAACAGGAATTAATGGAACTGTCGTGCGAAGACATACTGTATCGCTTGTTTAATGAAGATAAAGTGACGGTGTTTGAAGCTGAGCCAGTTAATTTTGTGTGCTCTTGTTCCCGGCAAAAAATAGCCCAAACTCTCTATTCAATGGGACGCACTGAACTTGAAGGGATTTTGGCGGAACGTGAATTGATTGAAGTGCATTGTGAGTTTTGCGGTAGCCACTATGTTTTTGATAAAGTGGACGTTGAACGGATTTTGGTTGCCGGGGCACCGCTAAGTGATAGCCCGACGACGCGGCATTAAAATTTGTAGTGCTTAAGATTGAGTTGTTTCCCGGTAGAGGTTGTTTATGTTGGCATATCAATCAAATACGCTTGGACGTTTAGTTGTCATTGTGTTGTTATTAAGCTTGCTCAGCGGTTGCTTGGAGTGGTTGCGCGCGTATCAAACTTATTTGCAGCTAAATGACTTTCACCGTAATTTTGCCATTGATGCCAGTGATGACTTTACCCTGCTGTTTAAAGATCCAAAGTTATTGAGCAAGGACTTTGTGGCTTTATCGAAGCTGCAACCCAGTGAGTCAAAACCTTTAAGCGTTGGAAAACGCTGGCGTTACTGGTTTAAAAAAGTGGATGGGCAGGGGGGTGTTGTACAACCTGAAATTAATTTTTTCTTTGATTTGAAATTCAATCCGTTAGACCGCTTAACGGCGTGGACATTCTCCCCGTTATTCTTACAAATAGCCCCAGCGGAGTTTTTAGAAGTATCGCTCCGTTCAATTGCGGGTGCTGAAATTAATCAGGAAAAAAAGCAGTTGCGTGCCAAGTCGGACTTAATTGAAAAGATTGCGGCAAAGCTGCCGTTAAAATCGGATGTTGTTGCTCAATTGGGGGAGCCTTTAGAGATTATTAACGAAAATGAAGTTGAAATTTATCGTTATCATTTTATGCTGCAAACCCCTTTTATTGAACCGGGTTATGAAGATCGTGCCCTGAATGCGGTGCGTTTAAGCTTTGATTTAAAGACCCATGAATTGATAAAAATGTCCGGGCGTTTTGCGGGATTAAAAGTGTCCATTAATTATCGCAATTATCTTGAAAATGACCCGGATGCAATTTAAGTGAGGTAGCGAATTTTTTTTACAAAAAAGTTGCGGGGTAGCCGTGATCAGGGTAAAACTTGGTTAAGCTTTGCTCAATTTACTAATCAAGGGTGGGAGAGAACATGGCTACTGTGTTAATTACGGGTGCAAACCGTGGTTTGGGATTGGAGTTTTGTAAACAATATGCAGCGGAAGGTTGGCACGTAATCGCGTGCTGCCGTGATCCCCAAGCTGCAACTGCGCTGATGAGTTTAGCGGGACTGCATAGCCGTATGGCGGTTTTTCCATTAGATGTTGCTGATTTTTCAGCTATTGATCAGTTGGCTGAGAAATTAGGCACGCTAAATCTTGATGTCCTGATTAATAATGCCGGTGTTTATGGGGATGCTAAGGATCAGGGCTTTGGAGAGCTGGACTATGCCAGTTGGAGTAAAACCTTAGCGGTCAATGTGCAAGCCCCCGTAAAAATGGCGGAAATGTTTTTGCCGCACCTTAAACGGGGTGACAAGAAGCTATTGGCTACGGTTAGCAGTTTGATGGGCAGTATTGCTGATAACAGCAGTGGCGGTAGTATTCTTTACCGTTCCAGTAAGGCGGCGGTCAATGCGGCGATGAAGTCGATTGCATTGGATCTTAAGGTACAGCAAATTGGCGTATTGATCTTGCATCCCGGTTGGGTTAAAACCGATATGGGCGGCAGCAATGCCCCGCTTTCCGCCGCGGAAAGTATTAAAGGTATGCGGCAGGTGATCGAAGGGTTTTCGCTGGCACAGAGTGGTAGCTTTATTAAATATGATGGCACATCTATGCCTTGGTAAATTGACCATTAACACTCAATAAGCTGGCTGGTTTGTAAACGCTTTAAAAAGCAACGAATGATCAGAAGGTGAAGAACATGAAACAGGTAAAAAGTTATCTTAAAAATACACTTGAAAGCCCCGTTCCTACTATTGTTAAGGGGATTGACCAGGATGTGGAACTGGGTGAGGATATATTAATGTTAGGGTTGGGCATAGTGATGACCTCGTCTTTTTTTGCCCCGATTGCGCCGCCGACAGTGCTGTTGCCGTTAGTTGCGTTAACTTTTCTTATTTCGTCAACCATCGCTAACCGCCATTACCGCAACATGGAGCAAAAGCTGCTGCTTTCTATGCAAGATTTGGATGGGCATCAAAGCACACTATTACGGCCTATTGCGGCGGTTTTTAAGGAATACCCGGCAACGCTTCCCGAGCACTCTTTTAATCCGTTAAAAAATTTAAAGCGCACTGCTAGAAGTTGTCTGGGCGGGCTGTTAATTAATCCCTTATGGATGCCGATTTTTTACGTGATGGGGGTTCAAATAACCGAGGAAAAAAATCTGGCCGTTTTAAATAAAGCTGTCATGGGGGTTGAGCAGAGAGTGCTGCCTCCTAGGCTGATTGAATAGCCTTTTTCTGGTGGAAAGCATTTTCTTCAGGCAGTGATTGGGCATCAGCCTGTTTTTATATACGTGTATTTTTAAGGATTTTTGATAATGGTTGTCGTGGGTTTACTGGCGCTGGTAGGGTTTTTTTTAGGTATTTATTTGATATTAAAAACCAAAAATATCGACATTTGGATTGTTAGCTATATTAAGGCGAGCTTTAAAAAAACAACCGTTACGGACGGGCCTATTCATATCATGTTTTGCTTTGTGGATCATTATGAGCCGCAATGGGCTATTAAGGATGATATTGCGACCGAAAGAACGCGGGTAGACAGATGGGTAACGGATTATCCTAAACTGTGTGCAGCCCATTTTGATGCTGACGGCAAACATCCACAGCATAGCTTTTTTTATCCTGAAGAAGAATACCGCGCAGAGCATTTAACCAAGCTCGCCGATTTATGTAAAAATGGTTACGGTGAGGTTGAAATTCATCTGCACCACGATAATGATACCCCTGATAATTTACGTAACACCCTTTCCGGGTTTGCCTCGATCCTGCAAGAGCGGCATGGCTTATTATCGACATGCCCTGAAACTAATCAGCCTGCCTATGCTTTTATTCATGGTAACTGGTGTTTGTGCAACGCCAGGAAAGATGGACGTTGGTGTGGTATCAATGAAGAATTGGGGATACTCAAGAAAACCGGCTGCTATGCAGATTTCACTTTGCCTGCCGCCCCAAATGAAAGCCAGACCGCTAAAATCAACAGCATTTATTATGCTAAAGACATTCCGGGTAAGCCTAAAGCGCACAATGACGGGATTGATGTGGCCGTTGGTGGAAAGCCCTCGGGAGATTTAATGATTATCCAGGGGCCGCTGACCTTAAACTGGAAAAAACGTAAATTTGGCATTATGCCTAGAATTGAAGCCAGCGACATGCGCAGGGAAACACCACCGACTAGAGAGCGGGTCGATCTATGGGTTAATGCTAATATTCACGTAAGTGGTCGGCCTGAGTGGTTATTTGTCAAGATCCATACGCATGGAACCCAGGAACAGGATATGGACACCTTGTTAGGTCAACCGGTGGATGAGATGTTTAGCTACTTGGAAGCAAAATATAATGACGGTCAGCGGTATGTTTTACATTATGTGACTGCGCGCGAAGTGTTTAATATCATTAAAGCGGCTGAAGCAGGGCTAGAGGGTAATCCTAATGCTTATCGCGATTATATTTTGAAACCTCCGCATTATTTGGTTAAGCATTAAATCGTTTATTGGTTGAGCGTGCCCAATTTGCAAAACTACCCTTTGCTACGCATCAGTGTTATCCAAAAGTCTGTTTCTATAGCGAGTTCTTCCGGCGCAGCAATAGCTTCTTGAACCTGCGGATTGGCGCGCCAAGCAAAAGGGGTCATGTGTAACAGTGCGATTCTTTGCGTCCGGTTAGGGGTGATTTCATAGCGAATGCGTTCTGTCGCTAAGCGCTCAAAACCAGCCGGTAATTCAGATTCAAGGGTATGTTCCCGTGCCTCAGAATAGATAAATTCTTTTAATTGCCATAAATGCCGGGGGCCTGGGGTAACGGCCACTAAAAGCCCTGAAGGTTTTAGCAGCCGCTTGAGTTCCTGCGCATTTGAGGGCGCAAAAACCCGCAGCAAGACATCAAAATAGTGATCAACGTAGGGCAAACGGTTGTTACTGGCAACGGCAAAATGGGCGTTTGGATGTTTTTTGGCCGCAGCGGCAATGGCAAATTTGGCTATATCGACGCCGTGAAATTCCAACGGGATTTTATCTGCAATGTAACCGGCAATGCTGCGGCTATAGTAACCTTCGCCACAGCCTAAATCTAAAAGTTTGAGTGGTTGCTGCTTATTAGGAGCGTTATTGATAATCATCATCGCCACAGCCTCTGCCATTGGGGCATAGTGACCCGCCTCTAAAAATTCACGCCGGGCTAAGAGCATGGCTTTGCTATCACCAGGCTCTAAAGATCGCTTGTGCTGCACCGGTAAGAGGTTGAGATAACCTTCTTTAGCCAGATCAAAGTGATGGCCTTGTTGGCAGGCGAACTGTTTACCGGAAGCTTGCAAGTGCAGCATGGTTGCGCAAAGCGGGCATTGGTAACCAGTCATTGGGGGCGTATTGATTTATTTTAATTCTGCAAGCAGCACTTTATTTTGTTTGCGTTGAAAGCTTAAAAAGCGCCAGTGTTGTTTGAAATCGAACAGGATTGTCAAATAATATAAGCTTTTAAATAATAACAGCGCCCGTTTGTTTTTTTGATTGCAGGCATCGCCCGCCAATACCGAAATAACCGCTGCTTTCATTTTCTGTTTGAGCGGATGCTGTGCTTGTTCATCGGAAGACATGAGCAGTTTATGTAAAGTTGGGCTGTTAAAACGGTAGATAAACCAGCAAAAAGCGCGTATTTCCTGGTGTATGGTTTTTTTAAATGCGCGGGTTAATTGCGCTTGTCGGGCAGGGGCTTTTAAGACTGCATTGACATACTCTGCGCCTTTTACACCGGCGTTCATAGCCAGAAAAACCCCGCTGGAAAACACCGGATCGACAAAAGCATAGGCATCGCCAATCAGCAAAAAGCCATCCCCGGCTATTTGGCTGGAACTATAGGAGTAATTCCCCGTGGCACTGGCATCGCCCGCCAGGGTGGCATTTTTCATGCGCATAGCTACTTCAGGAACGAGCTTTAAAGTGCGCTTAAAAAATTCATTCAACGGTTCTTTACGGGTTTTTAAGTAGTCCGGCCAGCACACGCAGCCCATACTCATCATGCCGTCTTTTAAGGGAATTAACCACATCCAGCCGTGTTCAAACCAATAAATACTAATATTACCTTCGTTTTTCCCCGCCCGCCGCTCGACATCATGAAAATGCCCGTAAATAGCAGCCATTTGGTGATGTGGGTTTTTGTGTTTGGTTTTTAAACGACTGGCTAAAAAGGTGTCGCGCCCAGAGGCATCAACGACAAAGCGGCATTGAAATTCTAAGGCTTCACTGGTTTCCTTGGTTGCCCACACTTTTTTAGTGGCTTGCCCCAGTTCAACCCGGTTGACCGTTATACCCTCAAAGGTAGCAACACCTTTAGCGGTTGCATTTTTAAATAAAATTTCGTCAAATTCCGAGCGCCGCACTTCATAGGCGAATGGATGGTCTTTGTTGACGGCTTTGGCGAAATAAAAGATATCTTGGGCGGGGTCGGTGACTTTGGAATTAAATTCTGCGGCATATTTTTTGATGCCGATGGCCGCGACTTGATCTAACACACCCAGCTTTTCCAGAATCGGCAGATTTAGCGGCAGTAAGGACTCGCCGATATGAAAACGCGGGTGATGGGCTTTTTCCAGTAAACAAACTGACCAGCCTTGTTCTGCCAAAAAACTGCCTATTGTGGTGCCAGCAGGGCCACCGCCTATAATGAGCACATCATAATGATTTCGCATAAATTACGCCATTGCCCCATTAATACCGATGATTTGTCCTGAAATATAGGCTGCTGCATCGGAACACAAAAAAGCCGCTAAGGCTGCCACTTCGTCCACTGTACCTGCACGCTGCATGGGGACAATTTTTTTGATTAAGTCTTGATCGAAACTGTCTGCGGTCATGCTACCTGCAATAATACCCGGCGCAATCGCATTAACGGTTATGCGCCGCGAGGCCAATTCCAGTGCCAGGGCTTTGGTTGCGCCATGCAGTGCGGCTTTTGCGGCGGCATAATTGGTTTGGCCACGATTGCCCATAACCCCTGCAACAGAAGACATGTTAATAATGCGCCCCCAGCGGGTGCGGATCATGGGCATAAGAAGCGGCTGGGTTACATTGTAAAAGCCGTTAAGTGATACGTCTATCACTTGTGACCACTGCTCGCGGTTCATCCCCGCCAAAGGTGCGTCCCGATGGATACCGGCGTTATTGATAATGATTTGAATCGGGTCATGCTCAAGCCAGGGTTTTAAGGCTACTTGTACGGCTTCACTGTCGGTCACATCAAAGGTAAGCGCTTCTGCCGAACCGCCCTGTCGCTGAATGGCGGTGGCGATAGCCTGCGCCTTATCAAAGTGTTGATTGCTATGCACGATGATGTGGATATTTTGTTGCGCCAATTTATAACAAATCGCTGCGCCTATGTCGCCACTGCCGCCAGTGACCAGGGCTATTTTTTGGGTCATAAATTAATTACTGTGGCTCTAGCTTCGAGCAGTAAATGTTGCCTGGTATCCCGAATACTAAGGTCATAAACAGCACCATTTTGTATTTTTAGTGCGGCCTCGGCAGTAATGAGCAGGTCGTTGGTTACAGTGTTTAGAGCATCGCTATAAAAATGTACATTGCGAATAGCCGCTAAAAACCCAGGGGACGCTTTTCCGCTCAATAATCCACCATGAATCGCCATGGCTTGGGCACCATATTCAATGAGATGTATTGAGGATAAGTTATCATACAAACGCAGAGGATTGGCAGGATCTTGATGGGTACTGCTGCGGCAAATAATCTGTTTGTCACTCCAAAAATCTACCGTATCAATTAATGACATACTGCCAGTATGCGGAATTAAATGCGCAAAGTGTACTTTACTTAAAGGCTTACTGGCGCTCATCTTCTTGCCAATAATCGTAAAAGTTAAACCAGTTATAGGGTCGCGCTAGGCAATATTTTTCCAGTAGCGTTGCATATTGTTGTGTCCAGTATTGTATGTCCTGTTGGCGGTTGTTCCGGCTCAAGGTGATTTTTTCGCTAAGCAATTCAAAATGAATTTCGTAGCGGTTACCCCCTTGATATAAGCCAAAAAAAACAATGAGCGGCACTTGCAGGCTGGCAGCAATTAAAATCGGGGCAGTCGGTATTTCTACTTCTTCACCCAATAACATACATTTGGCTTTTTTCTCATGTTCATTGCCAGCAATACGGTCGCCCAGTAAACCGACTGCAAAGCCGTTGGCGACGGCCTCTTTCACTTTAAGTAAACTGTTTGCGCCTTCATTGTGCGGAATAATAGTGTCGGCAACGTTTGGGTTGAGGGCATTGAGCATGTTCATGATCATGGGGGTTTGCCCCTCGTGCATCAATATTTTAATGGGCAATGGGCATTTTTTGATCGCATAACTGCGCAGGACTTCAAAGCTTCCCAAATGGCTCCCTAATAAAATACACCCCACACCATTGCGTGAATAACGTAAGGGCATGTTTTCAGAGGGGAACGTAATGTCGAGTTGTGTAAATTGTCCCGTAATCAGATAAATCCGGTCCAGAATGGTGGCAGCAAAACAGTGGATGTGTTTTGCTAGCTGTAACCAGCTAGGGGGGCGTTTGAATATTTTGGTTAAATACAGTTGTGAGCCGCGGCGTTGCTTGGGCGCAAATAACAAATAATATAAGGTAATCGGGTAAAGCAGCAGGCGTGCTGAGGGGCGCCCCATATTTAATGCAATCCAGCGTATGGTATTGATTGCTAGGGGTGTACTGTGCTCTTTGTGGGCTTGCCAAGCGCTGTTCATGCCTTATTCTCGATTAAAAATGCCCCGGTTACCATGCGGAGCCCGTCACAGGTACAGGCAAATTTAATTGTATCTTCGGGGCCTTGTTTTAATGTGATGTGGAAGGTTTGCCCAGGATGTAAGGGTTGCAGGAACTTTGCCTGGGTGATGCTTTTAATCCGGCAGTGGGGCTGCCAGTGTTGCAGTAAGTCCCGGGCGTAATCCAGGATAACCACGCCCGGTACAATCGGGTTGTTGGGAAAGTGTCCGGCAAAACAGGGGTGGCTTGCTGCAATGGTATATGCATGGCTAATTTCAGACAAGCGCTAATCCTCGAATAAGTGCCTCTATTTCTGCTTTAATGGGCTTGCCGGTGGCGTTACGGGGAATACTTGTGGTATGTATTATCCGGCGCGGTAAAAAAACCGGGTCTATGGATTGCTGCAATTCCTGTACTAAGATTTTTTTGGTTATGTTACCGACCACTAAAACGGCCAGGCGTTCGTGCTTATCCCGAATGAAAATACCTTCTTCAATACCGGGAATTGCGTTCAGGAGCTTATTTAATTCCACTAACGAGGCACGTTTTCCGCCAATTTTGATTAAATCCGTGGATCGGCCTTGTAGGGTAAAGGTGCCGTTTTTCGCTACCAGGAAGGTGTCATCCAGGATTACCGGCTGTTGTAAATGTCCCCCTTGTAATGAAAACACAGTGTCGTGTTCACTCAGGATAATTCCTTGATAAGGCAGCCATTGCTCTGACCGTGCCGGTTGTCTGGAAGCATAGGAAAGTGTCTCTGTACTGCCCAATAATTCGAATAGCGGCGCGTTAAAGCGTTTTTCGATGTGTTGTGCTAAATCAAGCGCCATCGGCGCGGTTGATGACAGAATTTTTTCCACGGTTGGCCAAGTTATTTGGCTGCTATTACAGGCTTTGAGATGGGTGGGGGTTGAAATCAACACGCTTGGCGCGGCATTAGCCTGTAGTGTGCTGCGGATATCTTCCGGGAAAAACGGCCGGCTGTTGTGGACGCTTAAATTTGAAAATAACGGCCAAAACAAAGAGGTTTCCAGACCATACATGTGTTGTGGCGGGACGGTAGAGACAATTGTTACGGCTTTATCTTGCAAATCCAGTTGCTGCAAGGCTAATTCAGCTGAGCTTTGAAATTCGCGCCAATTTTTATTTATCGCTTTTGGTTTGCCGGTGCTGCCCGAGGTAAACGAGATCGACAAGGTGCGGTCTTGATGGATTGGCGGCAAAATCTCTGCATGTGCTTTAAGCAGGTTTTCGTGGATATTGACTGTGTGAAGTCTAAGGTCGTCAGTAATTTTGTCAGTAATACAATAGCCAGTGCTATACGCGCTTAAAAGATCTGCAAGAGTGCGTGGGCTTTGGTTCGGCGGAAGCAAGGTTATTTGATTACGTAGCATAACCGCGAGATAGGCCACAATAAATAAATAGCGGTCTTGACAGAGGTTAATCGCATAGGTTTTTTCCGGTAACTGTTCGCTAAACCAGCAGGCGTGCGCAAATAAATCTGCACGAGTGTAAGTTCCTTGTTGCGTGATATAAAAATCTGTATGCAGATTTTCAGCTAATAGCTCTGTTAAGGAAATAAAAGGGGATAGGGTGCTGGTCAAGGTTGAGTAGTGAAAAATAAAGGCAGGATCAAATAAAAATTGTATTGTATCAATAACTACTCGTAATTGGGCGAGCTAACTGTTTTTATACGCAGGGATATTCAGCATGTTATCTACTCTCATAATTTGGTAGCCATTTGCCAATACCTGCTCAATAAAGGCCGGAAGGATCGCCAGGGTGATTTTTTGGGTATCATGGAATAAATAAATTGCGCCGGGTTTAAGGCCAGATAAACATTTGTTTAACAGCTTGTGTTCACTTTTTATAACAGTATCCAAGGATCGGACACTCCAGCCAATAGGGGTATAGTTACCCTGTACAATGGCGTTTTTGACAAAAGGGTTAGTGACCCCATAAGGTGGCCTAAACAATTGGGGTTTTAAACCAATAACCTCATACGTTGCGCGATCCATTGCCTGTAGGTCTTGTAACATGGGTTTGCTAAGAAAAAAATCGAACAGCAGATGATGGGAAAAACTATGGTTGCCTATAATGTGGCCTTGCTGATGAATATCCAAAGCTATTGGGCTATTTGCCTGAATTTGTTTGCCAATGCAAAAAAACGCAGCTTTTACGCCATAGTCTTGCAGGATTTGTAATATTTCTGCCGTAAACTCGCCCGGGCCATCGTCGAAACTGATTGAAATAACTTTGTTTGGGGTGTCGGCTTGGCAATGTACATTAATAAAAAAATTAGCGTCTACCGAAAAAACGCCGTAAATAAAAATTGCCGAATACAGCAGGTATAAAATTAAATAAATGATAACCGGTAAACCATAAAAGACATCCAGGCTGAGCGTAATCAGCAGTAGGACGGTAAAAATAATACTGGTATTGCGGCAATTAAACATGTGGGGCGTGTGAGTTGGCTGTAAATTATTTAGAATCAAAGTTTGCCTTACTTACTAAAAGCATAAAAGTGCAAAAAAGTATAAAACGAGTGTACACGCAATCAAATTACAGGTGTTCAAATGATAAAAAATAGTTGCGATTGGTTATTGATGGCGCTTGGCTTCGTGTATTGGGCAATTGCGGGATTATCGATCACGGTTTTAGGCACACTGTTATACTGGGTATTGCCTACGCGCTACGCGCATCCTTGCGGTAAATATATTATCCAGCAAGCACTGAAGTTATTTATTGCCTATTTTAAAGTAGCGCGGTTGCTTATATTGGATGACGATGATTTAAAACAACTGGCGCAAACGCCCGGCGCTATGATTATTGCGCCTAACCATTTGGCGTTATGGGATGCGGTGTTTATTATTGCGCAAATCCCTGAAATCACTTGCATCATGAAAGGCGCAATTCTACGCAATCCTATTTTAGGCGGTGGTGCGCGTTTAGCGGGATATATCCCTAATGATTCTACCCGCCAAATGCTGTTATCTGCTACCCATCGCGCTAAAAAAGGGGCTAAATTGTTGGTTTTTCCTGAAGGAACCCGGACTAAACATGATGCAGAATGGCTCAATCCGTTTATGGGCAGTGTGGCATTGCTCGCAAAGTATGCTCATGCGCCCATTATTCCCGTATATATTCGCAGTGATTCACGATTTCTTGAAAAAGACCGGCCTTTATTTTTAAAGCCAGCTTTTCCGATCCGCATTAGTATTAAGGTCGGGGAGCCCATTCATTTTAATAAAGGGGAAGCTGTTGAAGCCTTTACCAAAGCGCTTGAATATAGCTATATTGCTGAGTTATCAAAACCGCACCCGTTAAGTCGAAAAGCGATTATTCAATCAGTGTAATAGAACCTTAACTCAGAAATGAAAATCAAAATTGTTTAGTTGTTTTTTATAAAAAGTAATATAAATCATTTGGTGGCAGTGATCAGTTAAACAATTTTATTAATTAACAAATACCCAATATACTGTTACATTACGCATTGACACGTGAAGCTGGTGTGTCAAATTAAAACTACACAGGGGATATAGCATGTCAAACAATTTACTAGAATTAATAAACGAAAATATTACCGGGGATGTTATTTCGAAATTGGCTGAGTTTCTGGGTGAATCGCCAAAAAATACCACTTCAGCATTAAGTAATGCCATACCTTCGCTGCTTGCGGGGTTAGTTAATAAAAGCACCGATACTGATGGGGCGAGCACGATTTTTAATTTATTGAGTCAAGGTAGCCATGATGGCAGTTTGCTTAATAATTTGGTTTCTGCCTTTTCAGGTGGGGAAGGTACCAGCAAGCTGCTCTCAACCGGCGCTTCACTGCTGACTTCAGTTTTAGGCAATAAAGCCGACGGTGTCACCAATTTAATTGCAAACGCCAGTGGCATTAGCAAAACCTCTTCAAGCTCACTGCTCGGATTAGTCATGCCGATGATTTTTGGTGTATTGGGCAAAACCGTAAAATCGCAAGGTATCACCAGTGCTACGGGGCTGGCGAGTCTATTAGCCAGTCAGGGCGGATTTTTGAAAAATTTCTTACCCGCAGGGCTCACTAGTATTCTGGGTATGGTTGGTTCAAGCAGTTTAGGACAAGGTACTACACCGCTAGCAGCCAATGTGCCTTATGTTGCGGAAGAAAGTTCAGATGGTTTCGGTAGTTGGTTGCCGTGGTTATTATTGCCCGCCATTTTGGCTTTAGGCTGGGGCTTTTTGAAATATTTTAAGGCGCCTCAGCTTACTGTGCCTGAAACCAGTATCCAACAGGCAAATGCACCTGTCGCACCGGCAGTGACCGCTGCTCCGGAAGTGGCTGTGCCGACGGCTACCGCACCTGAAGTTTCGACTGCGCCAACCGAAGCGCCGGCTGTTGCTGCACCAGAGGCTGTAGCACCAACTGCAACTGCGGCACCGATTGTTGAACAAATCAGTGATTTTTTCGAAAAAACCCTTTCCTCTGGATTCGCTATTAAAGCGGCCAAAGACGGCATCGAAAATAAATTAATTGGTTTTCTTGAAGATGCTAATCGTGCCGCTGATAAAGACACCTGGTTTACGATGAACGGCATTGTTTTTGATTCGGGTAAGGCAACACTTAAACCGGAATCTAATGTGCAAATAACCAATATTGCCGAAATCATGAAAGCTTTTCCAACGGTTAAAATCAAAATTGGGGGCTATACCGATAATACCGGTAATGCAAAATCTAATGTGAAACTGTCCGCAGCCCGCGCGAAGGCTGTCAGTGCTGCCTTGGTTGCTGCAGGTATGGATGCAGCACGTTTGGACGCTGAAGGCTTTGGCAGCGAACACCCGGTGGCAAGCAATGACACCGAAGCAGGTAAGCAACAGAATCGCCGTATAGATGTGCGGGTAACGGCGAAGTAATCAACCTTGTAGTAGCTTATGCGGCGTGTTGTACTTGGATGTCATGTTGCATAACTGACATCCTTTAACTTAAGCAAGCCCAATTCTAAACAGAATTGGGCTTTTTTGTGCGTAATACTTTTCCTACTAACAGCAGAACGCTATGGAAACCGTTTTTAAATCAAAGACCCTTGCAAGTTGGTTAACCAAGGCTCCTTGGTAAAAGGGTCGATATGAAACGCAAGCGCTTCGGATTTATGCAGCAAGCCCTCTTTTCCAGAAGCGTTTGGATTTAATTGCCGTTTTTCTATAAAGTCTACCATCCGGCGGGCGTTATAAATAACCAATACCCGATTGCCATTTTTGCCGGGATAAACCTGATAAGCAACATTATCTTCCTGAAATGCCGGGTTTCTGGCCATTAAAGCAAGCAGCTGGTTGGGATCGTTTTGGGCTAATAGTTTTAAAACTGAGTCGGCGCGGGTTTTAATCAGCGTTTGCAAATAAGCTTGGAGGGTTTCGGTGCGTTGATGCTCCTGCATGATACGGACTTCCGCATCTGAAAAAGCGAAACATTCGGCAACCAAGTAATGCCCATTGCGTTCGCCGTCATTGGCAAACAGTGAAATTTTATCCAGTGCCTGGTGTTCCAGGGCATTCAGGAAGGATCTGGGCGCACGGATATGTTTATCCACCGTCACCACCCAAGGCAAGGCGCGCCCCGTGGTTTCAAAGCGTTCTTTAACGCTATCGATAACGCCCGAACGGATTAACTCATCTTCACGTCCTTGGGGTTTAACGATAAACGCATCTACGGCGGTTATCTGGGTATGGTATCCGGCGGTTTTAAATTGTTCGACGATACCTGAGTAACGCGGTTGATAGGGGATGCCGGTACCGTCATAGAGCAGGTTGATGTGGTTGCATTTTGCGTGCTCGGCTACCAAGTCGCGTAAACGGTTCGCAAAGGGCTCAACATAGACGTAGTCATCACTGTGGTGGCTGGCTGCGGTCAGTACTGTGTAGAGATCGCTTTTTTTGCGAAACTCATCCAGGGAGGCAATCACAAAATTATCACCGCACTGGGCGCTGGCAATTTCTTCAACGGCGGACTTTCCGGAGCCCGCGCCGCCCATAGCCATAAATAATTTTGGCTGGGCATCGGGCGATTTTCCTTCAAAGAGTTGGTTTTTCTCTGTATCAAGTTTGGTGATGATTTTGTTGATGCGTTCATAGGCAATTTCAACCGCCCGTTCCAGGCGGGCATCACCATTTGCAGCATGCAGCATCCGGTCTTTTAGGCCTTCAGTATTGACAATATTGAATATTATGGCCTTTTCACCTTCACATTGTTTAAGTAATTCGACTAACTCGGTATGGCCCGGGGAACGTAAACCGGTCAACATATTAATGTCCAGGCAAAACAGGGGCGCTGAGCCGTTTTCGCCAATACTAATGCCGTCTATTTCGTAGCAGCCCACTTTGCGGATGGCTTCGGTGCCCGGTAAATAGCCGATAATATTTTCAGCGGCACTCAAAGGATAATCGGCTAAATGCTTACCGGCAATAAACAGTTCCCGCCGGATGCTGGCAAGCGGGACTAATCCGCCATTGATGGCCACCAGGCAGTCAACACCATCCGCGGTTTTATGAGATAGAAAAGGTATGCCGGATATAAATTTTTTGTTTTCCGGCCATTTTCCATAGCCATTAGGCATATTGGGCAAGCTTTTGTTACGCGTTGGATCCATGGCATGTTGGAAAGCCAGGGTTATTTCTTCGCGGTCACTGTTGGGGTCATGTAAGGCAATAGTGTCATTGCCATCCAAGCGGCGGAAATCGATACCATGTTCATACACACTTTTGATAGCGGGTAATTTGCCCAGCATGGTCATAAAAAAATCTAGCGTGATCCGGTTACCATAAGCAAAGGGTCTGACGCTGCGCATTTTCTGGTAAAAGTTGGCGAGCCGGTCCGCAATATTGTCGGTTTTAAAAACAAAACCATTGTTGTCAAAAATGGCCGTGTCTTTATTATTATCGCCATCCAAAACCAGCCGTTCAATAGTTTCCCGAAACTCTTTACGTTTATCGGCATCCATCATTGCACCCGGGCGGTGGCTGGCAGTTGCCTGTTCTTTCCAATCCTGAAACATTTCCCGGTGGATGCGTGAAAATAAGCCGGTCAGGTAGGTAACGCGTTTGGTTTGATCATGTGAAACGGTGCCTTCCGCTTCCTGTTGCAGCGTCGAGAGTAATTTCATGCCTTGGGAAATAGCCAAGGCAGTGCGTAATCTTTTAAGTTGTTTTGTGCCTGAAATTTTTGGATTATTATTGTTATTCATGTTTCCGGCCTTTTTGGCGGCGTATTACCCGGGTTGTTATATATTGAAAGTGAATGCAAGTTTTGGGTTATTAAGCGTATGGGTGTTTTTTGAAAAATTAAATTCATTACTGGTTATTAATAACCATGAGGAGACAGAGTAACACAACAGGCTTATTTTGAGTATCCAAGGGAATAAGCCTGTCGAATAAATTGTCGGGCGTTTTTAGCGACCATGCAAAGGGTTGATGAAGAGTAAGCAGGCACGGTAAGATGTGCGCAGCAAATCCTGCCGTGGAAGACTTATGAAACCAGACAGCAATACCATTATTAAACGCTATAACCGGCTTGCGCCTTATTATGATGGTATGGAGGCCATTTTAGAGGGCTTGGTTTTTAGCCGTTGGCGTAAACGCTTATGGGCCAAAGTAAAGGGGGAACATATCCTGGAAGTCGGCGTAGGTACGGGAAAAAATTTTCGCTATTATCCCAAAGATGCGCGCGTGACTGCGATGGACTTCAGCCCAAAAATGCTGGAACGTGCCCAACAGCATCAAGCGCGCAAAAATATTGAGGTGCATCTGGATTTAATGGATGTTGAACAGCTTTATTATGCAGATAATAGTTTTGATACCGTTGTCGCGACCTTTGTATTTTGTTCGGTACCAGCGCCGCGCAAAGGTTTGCGTGAATTGTACCGGGTCTGTAAGCCCGGGGGGCAGGTGATTTTGTTGGAGCATGTGCTCAGTTCCAATCGTTTCCTGGCAGCGATGATGCGTTTGCTCAATCCGCTGGTACTTGCCGCAGTTGGCGCAAACATTAATCGTCAGACAGTTAAAAATGTGCAAGCGTGTGGTTTTAATCAGGTTTTGATTGATGCCCGGAGTGGCGATATTATCAAATTGATTCAGGCGTACAAATAAAAATAGTTGCTGTAATTTGGCTGTGGAATCCCCCATGTAATTCGTCAAAACTTTTTTCTATGAGAGTTGTTTGCGTTGATAACGCCTGTCCTGGCGCAGCCCCTGTTATTATCCCTATGATTTATAATGCTAATAATAGATGGAATTTTCAATCTTAACTCTCGAATAACACGACAAACCCTACAAAACCCTTTAAAATAAAACCGCTACAGTAGTTTCGGCTCGATAATTTTTTGCAATCAGGTCGACGTTACTGATAGTGCTTTTTTTTCATTTAACTAAACAATAATAAAGGTGGAAGATTATGGGGATTATTACAACGGCTGTGGGTATTGATATGCTACTGCGCTGGGGGCACTTTCTGGCTGGGGTTGCCTGGATTGGATTGTTGTATTATTTTAATTTCGTACAAACAGAGTATTTTAAAGAAGCGGATGCAGCAGCCAAGTCTGATGCCATTCGTAAATTAGTGCCTAAAGCGCTTTGGTGGTTCCGCTGGGGATCGGTCGCAACAGTAGCTACCGGCCTCGGTATTTTTGCGGTTAGAGGCGGCGGCATGTCCATAGATATTTATGTGGGCGCGTTAATGGGCTTACTCATGTTTACCAATGTATGGTTGATTATTTGGCCTAATCAAAAAATTGTGATCGCTTCAGCTGAACAAGCGGCGACCGGTGGAGTGGCGTTACCTGAGGCGGCGGATGCGTTGGCTAAAGCGGGTTTGGCTTCGCGCACCAATGCGTTATTTTCTATTCCCATGTTGTTTTTTATGGGGGCTTCAGCGCATTATCCGCACAGTTCCGGATTTCTTGCCGTGTTGCTAGCGGTCGCAGTCATTTTAATTGTTGAATATAACGGTGCGTATACTCTGATCAAGCATCTTGATATTGTTAAAAAACTTCCCGCTGGTGGCATCATGGGGCCAATGGCAAGCGTAAAAGGCGTGATTCATTGTGGCTTGGGGTTGACGGTTATTTTGTTCCTGATTTTAGAGCTGCTTTAGTTTTAAGTGCTTAATAGCGGCCACCTGTTTAGGCGGGTGGCCGTTTGGGCAGATAAGATTTAGGGGGACGTTATCAATGTACAGCTTTGAGTTTAAACCACCCTGCAATACTCATGCGTTGATGGTGGGTGGTTTTTACTTCGTGGGGCATCTCTTCACTTAAGAAAACCACTAAAGTACCGGCGTTTGGAAGAATGCTTTGGATCAACTCGTTACCATCGGCAGCATAAATCAGTAACTCCCCGCCGCCCGCATTCGGCCAGTCAACATTAAGATAGGTTACTACCGAGACGATGCGATTGGCGTTGCCCTGAAAACTGTCAAGATGTTTTGTATAAAAAGCGTTCACCTCGAATACCGCATAATGCGCTTCAAATTCAAACAAGCCTAAATATAAAGCCCGATTTAAGCTCAGTCGCAGCGTCTCCATTAAGGCTTGGTATTGTTTCTGCCCCGTCGAATCATGCTGTAACCAATGCGTAAAGTCTTGCCGTATGGACAGGTTTTGTTGCAGAAACTCACCTCGCCCTATGCCTGCACGAGACATCTGCTTGGCTTGATAAAGTTGGGTGGCTTCTGCTGCTAATTGGTGGATAAGGGTAAGATCAAAATAATGCGCTTGTAGTGACCAGCCCTGATGGTGCAGGTCTTTTGCTATTGCGCCATTCATTGCTTCATTCATTCGTTGGCAAGCATAAGCCTTATCCTGTTATTGATGCGTTTTATAGGCGTTTAGCCGCCTCTCCGCTTGATGGTTACACGTTAATGCTGCTAGTGCAAATTTATCGCGGTTATTTCAAATACCCCAGATCCATTTGTGTGGAAGAGCGTTGTTTAATCGCTTGCGCTAATTGATGCACAGCCATCGCATATTTATTACTGTTATTGTATTTTTTAATGACATTAAAGTTGGGGTAGGTTTGCCAGTATTCATGACCTCTTTGGACACCTAAAGCAATGGTGTCAGGGTTAGAATCGTCATTGGTTGGTTCTGCAACCGGTTGCCTTGCTTGCCAACCGTGCCGTGAGAAATAATGGGCAACACTACCGATGGCATCTTTTTGATGCCACAAATTGCGTTGACCGTCTTTATTAAAATCCACCGCAAGGCGGCGAAAACTGCTGGGCATAAATTGTCCAAAGCCCATTGCGCCTGCCCAGGAGCCAACCGGTTCAAGGGGTTTATAGCCTTCTTCACGGGTCATCAGTAAAAAGTGTTCCAGTTCCTGTTTAAAAAAACCGGAACGTCTTTGGGTATCGAACGCTAGCGTGGTTAAAGCGTCAAAGGTGCAGGTATCGCCCATATTACGCCCGAAAAATGTTTCCACACCAATAATCGCCACAATATATTCAGGGTCAACATTGTAAGTATTACTGGCTTGCTTGATGGCTTCAGCATTGGCTTCCCAAAAGGTTAAACCGTTGTTAATGTGCGCAGCATCCAGGAACTTTTTACGGTACCGCGACCAACTGCCTACTTTGGGTTTATCGGTTTTGGGGCCTGGATGTTGTGGCGCATTTTCCAGGTGGATAACGTACTGCAAACGATGTGCTTGTGAAAATAAATCATTTAGGTAACTTTCTTCAAAGCGATGTTTAGAAACCATCTCTTGAATGAAGTTACGCACAGCTAATGAATTAGCATAGGTTCCGGTAAGCGCATGGAGTGGGTATTCATACGAATACTTTTGGGGAAGGCTGCTCGCCAGTTTGGGAATGGTTGTTTGCAATTCCTGCTTAGGGGCACAGCCGTTGATCAACGTTAAAAATAGGACAGTAACTAATTGTTTGTAAATAACGTTGAACACGGCAGGTTCTCTTTGTGCAAAAGGGTGGATTGGCTACTTTAAAGTATAGTAGTCATTTACAGAATAATAAGAGCCGTAGCTTAATATTTCTGCACGGACTTTAAGTTTTTGGGTAGCAATTATGTTGTTGGCTAAGACCGTTGCGTTCACCAGCCTATTGCTATATGTTGGCGACAATTTTGAGCGCTTGTTAAGACAATTTTAAGTACAAAAAACAATGAAGGTAAAACTGATTAAGCAATTTTTACGTTTTGGTATTATCGGAACCCTGGTGTTTGGCTTTGAGGCGGGCATATTATATGGTCTAACACATTATCTACCGTGGTCAATTTATTACTGTCGATTGTTAAGCTTTATACCTGCGGTTATTCTGGCTTGGTGGCTGAATAGGCGTTTTACCTTTATCAGTATTAAGGGGATGAGATGGTGGCGGGAACTGCTGCGTTATTGTGCGGTCAATGCGCTGGGATCGTTGGTTAATTTAGGGGCATTTTTTTTAGTGCTGCATTTCGTCGCCCTTATTAAACCTTTCCCCATTGCTGCTTTGGCTATTGGTTCTGTTGCCGGGATGTTCTTTAATTTTATCTCGTCCAAAATATGGGTTTTTTACCGTTAAGAAATCGCTGTAAAAAATTTATCCTTTTAAGATGCCCTGTTCAATTCCTTCGATAATCTCAGCACGAACTGAGCCGACTTGATTACCATTCTATAATGGACATAACCCTATAGGCTATAAGCTTAAATTTTTTTAATAAATAGTTTTACGCACCAAGTTTTTGCTTTTCATTACCGTACCATTTAATGCTTCCTGGTCTTCGATGAGTATTGTTTTAGATCATATCGATAGTTTATTGATGTTAAAATGCGAAATTGTAACAATAGAATTTAATTTTTAATCGGACGACTTTTTGAAAGCCGCTATAGATTCTACGGCGCTGAGTTAAATGACACGCTATCCATCCCAATCTCATTAGACAAACCATTATCAATCTTGCCTGTAAATATGAAAACGATTTCATTTGTGGCCTTAATTATTTTCCTTACCGGCTTGTTTGGCTACCTAAACAACTTACCGCAAGATGTCGGGCTGGATGTCCCAGATGGTAAGCTTAATAGCTTATCGTTTGCACCTTTTCGCGAAGGGCAAGGGCCTTTGGATGCGGTTTTCCCGACCATTGCTGAAGTGGAAGAGGATATGCAGCTGATGGGGCAAAAAACCCACACCATCCGCACTTATGCCAGTTCCGAAGGCACTATGCCTGCGCTATCGCCCCTGGCTAAAAAATATGGCTTAAATATGTTGCAAGGCGCATGGCTCGGCATGGTTGATCCGGTTAAGGGCGATTTGGATAACCAAGAAGAGGTCAACGCGTTAATTAAGGCGGCTAATACTTATCCAGATGTGATTAAACGCGTGATTGTGGGTAATGAAGTTTTGCTGCGTGGGGATTTGAAACCGGAACAACTGGTTGAATATATTCGGGCGGTCAAACGTGCAGTCAAACAGCCGGTTTCTTATGCGGATGTATGGTCTATGTATATGAAATACCCGCAATTGATCAAGGAAGTGGATTTCATCACAATTCATATTTTGCCGTATTGGGAGGATGAGCCGATTGCGGTGGAAGCCGCACCGGCACATATTGAAAGGATTTATAAACAGGTGCAAAAAGAGGCGAATGCCATTAAGCCTGGGGTGCCTATTCTGATCGGTGAATCCGGTTGGCCCGGCGCTGGGCGGCAACGCGGGTATGCGGTACCCAGTGTGGTGAACGAGGCAAAATTTATCCGGGGCTTAATTAAAGTCGCTAAAGATAATGGTTTTGATGTCAATATTGTAGAAGCGCTGAACCAATCGTGGAAAAGTGAATTAGAAGGGGTTGTTGGTGCCAATTGGGGACTTTATTCAGTGGATCGTCAGGAAGTTTTTCCACTCACTGGCCCCGTTTATGAACATCCGCATTGGCTGCGTGAAAAGTTAATCGCGATTGGGTTGTTTTTGGTAACGGTTGGCCTATTCTGGAAACACTTGCAAGCGTTGCCCGCTTTACCGTTATTTGGATTATTGGCGTTTACGCAACTATTATGGGTGTTATGGGTCAATCAGGTAGGGCATCTGTGGTATACCAGTTACAGCGATTGGCAGCGTTTGCAAACCCTGTTATTGGTGGGAATTAATGTGCTTTTAGGTGGTTTCATCGTACAGTATGTTTATGCGTTGTTGCGTAAGCAAGCGCTGAATTTGAATATCGGTAAGTGGTTTAACCTGTTGTATTGGCTGGTCATTGCTTATGCACTTTATAAAGCCTATTGCTTTGCGACCTATAGCCGTTATGTGAGCTTTCCAACGGAAGCAACCTCGATTGCAGTTGTCGGTGTTATCGGTTTAATGTTGGCCAGTTTTTTAACCAGTCTACCCAAAGCTTGGCCTGCATTTAATTTGGCAGCATTGCCCGGCGGATTTGAATTTAAGTCACACTATCATCGGCTTATCGGGATTACTTTATTAAGCTTAGGGGTATTGATGATGGCTGAAGAAATACGGGCTTTTGTCGAAAGCCGTGATTTTACTGCGGATCATCCTGAATTTAGTGATCGGTTGCGATTGGCGGTCAGTTTTACTTTGAAAAACAAGCAATTGTTGGCGTGGTTGTTTAGCATTGGTATTTTGGCTTTGCCGTTGCTGCGGAGTAAAAAATCAGTGCTACCGTCGGCATAAAGCTATGTGGTGCAATTGCCTATTGCAGGCGGTTAAATTTTTTTAAGTATTGTCAGGAGAGTGAAATGTCAGAATCAGCTATTTTAACGGTAACCGGGATGAAATGTGGCGGTTGTGAAACGAATGTTACGGGTAAACTTACCGCGCTTGCGGGTGTCAAGGCGGTAAAGGCAGAACATAAAGAAAATCGTGTAAGCGTTGAATTCGATGGCGCACAAACCAGTTTAGAGGCAATTGAGCAGGTAATTAAGGCTGCCGGATTTGATGTTGAATAGAGGTTAATCAAAAGTTAAGTTTTCATGACCCAGCAATTTCAGCGATACACCCATTACCCAGAGGTCGATTTATGAATGCAACAGCAGATTTACCTATTCCCACCTCTGAAGTGCGCTTATCTATCTTAGGTATGCGTTGTGCTGGTTGCGTCGCGTCCGTAGAGAGCGCCTTGAGTGAAGTAAAAGGTGTCACTTCGGTCAGCGTTAATTTTGCAGATCATTCGGCAATGGTTAAAGGCAATGCCGACGCTGAGTTGTTAAAGGCGGCAGCCAAAGCGGCGGGGTATGATGCGGCGGTCATGGAGGGTCTGGAAGACCCCGCAGAGCAGGAGCAACAAGAACTCACGCGTTATCGGGACTTACTGAAAAAGGCCGGGATCGCCGCTGCGTTTGGGGTGCCGTTGATGTTGGCTGAACACTTAGGTTGGTTGCCGGAAATAGGCGTGGGGGCGGGGTTATGGTTTTGGCCTTTGGTGGCGATACTTACCTTTGGCATCTTGAAGTATTCCGGCGGGCATTTTTTTACTGGCGCTTTCAAAATGCTCCAGCTACGCCAAGCAAATATGGATACCTTGATTGCCTTAGGTACTGGTTCGGCTTGGTTATATTCCTGTGTGATGATTGATTATTCGGCTAGTTTGCCATCAATTGCCAAACATGCTTATTTCGAAGCGTCGGTAATGATTTTGGCGTTTATTAATCTGGGGTCGGCATTGGAAACTTTGGCGCGCGGCAAAACCTCCAGTGCTATACGGCAACTGATTGGATTACAACCGCGTACCGCCCGCGTTATTCGCGACGGTCAGGAAATTGATGTTCCTATCGAAGAGGTCGGGCTGGGCGAAACCTTGCGGGTGCGCCCCGGTGAGAAAATTGCGGTAGATGGTCAGATTATCGAGGGTTATTCATCTATTGATGAATCCATGTTGACCGGAGAATCCATGCCAGTTGAAAAAACCGTCGGTGCGAACGTCGTCGCGGGTAGTATGAACCAACAAGGCAGTTTTTTGTTTACTGCTACGCGTATCGGTCGGGACACTGCTTTAGCGCAAATCATTAAAAGTGTCCGGCAGGCTCAAAGCAGCAAACCTGAAATCGCCAAATTGGCGGATAAGATTTCGGGGGTATTTGTGCCTGCCGTCGTCGCGATTGCGCTTTTAACCTTCAGTATTTGGTGGTTGTGGGGGCCTGAGCCTACCCTGGGTTATGCTTTTGTAACGTCCATGACTGTTTTGGTGATTGCGTGCCCTTGCGCACTGGGATTGGCAACGCCTATTTCGATTATGGTGGCAGTCGGCAGGGCAGCGCAGGCCGGTATTTTGATCCGGCAAGGGGAAGCATTGCAGACGGCAGGTAAACTGACCTGCGTGATTCTGGATAAGACGGGCACTGTAACTGCGGGTAAGCCAACTGTCGTGAGTGTGTTGCCGTTGGGTGCTTATACCGAAAGTGAGGTATTGGCTTTTGCCGCCAGCATTGAATCAGGATCGGAACATCCCCTTGCGGCGGCGATTGTGACCGCCGCGACTGCGCAAGGTATCAATACTCAAAAGGTTACCCATTTTGCAGCGATTTCAGGCCAAGGCGTGACGGCGCAGTTGGCGGAGCAGAGCATTGCGTTTGGTAATCACGCACTAATGGATGCGTTGGGGGTTAAAATCGCCCGGCATATTAAAAAACTGGAGCAGTTGGCCAGTTTTGGCCAAACGCCGATGTTGCTTGCTGTTGATAAGAAAATAGCCGGTATTGTAGCGGTTGCCGACCTGATCAAAAAAGATTCTGCGCAAGCTGTGCATCTGCTTAAGAGTGCGGGGTTGCGTGTCATTATGGTTACTGGTGATAATCAAACTACTGCCCATGCGATTGCCAGACAAGCGGGGATTGCAGAAATCCGTGCGCAAGTATTACCCCAAGATAAAATGGCTATTGTTAAAGAGTTACAGCAGGCCGGTGAAGTGGTCGGCATGGTGGGGGATGGTATTAATGATGCCCCTGCATTGGCGCAAGCGGATGTTGGCTTTGCAATAGGTAGTGGCACCGATGTAGCCATTGAAAGCGCTGATGTGGTTATTTTACAGGGCTCGTTATTAAAAGTGCCTGAGGCGATTGGCCTATCGAAAGCGACTGTGCTGAATATTAAACAGAATTTAGTGGGGGCGTTTTTTTACAACACCTTGAGTATACCGGTGGCAGCAGGGTTATTATATCCTTTGTTTGGGGTATTGTTAAATCCGATGATTGCCGGTTTGGCAATGGCCATGTCGTCAGTGACCGTGGTTGCCAATGCTAATCGCTTGCGTTGGATTAAATAAAAAATGTCAGTCTGCAATCGTCCTGTCGCTTTAATCCCATTCTAATACCATGAAAAAACTTAAAATAGCAGTAATTGGTGCAGGTTATTTGGGTAAGTTTCATGCTGAAAAATATGCTTCACTGCCGGATTGTGAATTGGTGGCGGTGGTGGATATTAATGCTGTTGCTGCGCATGAAATAGCCGCTAAACATGGTGCACAGGCCTTAACGGATTATCAGTCTTTATTAGGTAAGGTAGATGCAGTCAGTATTGTGGTGCCAACCAGCTTACACCATGCTGTATCTCGGGGTTTTTTAGAACATGGTGCGCATGTGCTGGTGGAAAAACCGATTACCGTTACCCTGACAGAAGCCGACGAATTGATCGCTATTGCCAAAGCCAAGCAATTAGTTTTACAGGTTGGACACTTAGAGCGTTTTAATCCGGCTATCTTAGCGCTAGATCAACGCCATGAAAAACCTTTGTTTATCGAATCGCATCGGCTATCGCCGTTTAATCCGCGTGCGAATGATGTCAGTGTGGTGTTGGATTTAATGATTCATGACATAGACATTATTCTGGCATTAGTGGATTCCGATATTGAGCGCATCGATGCCAGTGGCACGGCGGTGCTAACGCAAGGGACGGATATTGCCAATGCCCGCATAACCTTTAAAAACGGTTGTGTCGCTAATGTCACGGCGAGCCGCATTAGTCTGAAAATGGAACGTAAAATGCGTTTGTTTAGACCGTCATCGGTTGTGACGGTGGATTTTCAAAATCGGGTGTTGACCAGGCACCGTACCGGCGATAAAGAAATGTTTCCTGGCATCCCGGAAATTATTACGGAAGAGTCAGTATTTGAGAGCGGAGATGCGTTACTGGAAGAAATTAAGCACTTTGTGCTCTGTATCCAAACCGGACAAGACCCAACAGTATCGGGAGTAGCCGGAAGGCGTGCGCTGGCGACGGCGATAGAAATTACCAAATTATTAGCGCACGGATAAGCTGAGTAAGCAATTTAAAGCTCATACCAGCAGGCGTATTTCAGGATAGTCATGCAGTAATTGTTGTCGAAATGCTTCAATGGTAACATCGTTACCTCTTTCTTGCCGGGCAATAGGCACCCTAATTTCCGTAATAACTGACATCGGCGATGGTGAGAGGAATACCAGCCGATCTGCCAGGCCGATGGCTTCCCGCAGGTCATGGGTCACAAACAAGACACTATGCGGGCGTTGTTGCCAGAGTTGTAACAATAATAATCTAACCTGCCTGGCGGTGGGGGCATCTATTGAAACGAAAGGCTCGTCCATGAGCAATAACTCTGGATTGATTGCAAAGGCGCGGATGATGGCGACACGGCGACTCATACCTAAAGACAGGCGTTCAGGATAAACATGCTGCATGTCAGTTAATTGCATTACGGCAATTAACTCATCTATGCTTTTGTTGGATTGCGGCTCTGTTAAGGCTAATTCAATGTTTTCCCGGACGGTGCGCCAGGGTAACAAGCGTGGATTTTGAAAGACATAGCCAATTTTGGGATGTCGATGTTGCCCTGAGTCCAGGCTTATTTCACCTTCAAAGTCTTGATCCAGATCAGCAATGATGTTGAGCAAGGTGGTCTTGCCGCAACCTGATGGGCCTACCAGACAAATGAACTCACCTGCCTGTATCCGCAATTGCAGATTTTCAATGGCAAGATGTTGTTTCGCTTGTCCGATCGCCGGATAACGCTTGGTTTTAATATAAATTTGTATGCTGGTCATCGGCGCCAACGCTGATTTTTTTTATCTAAAGGTTTTAGTACCAGCCATTCAAGACATTGGATGACGCCAATAAACGCGACGGTGTAAGCCAGGATACTGGCGACGTCAAACAATTGGAAGAATAAATTGAGTTGATAGCCCATGCCGTCGCTGCGTCCAAGTAATTCAACCACTAAGATGATTTTCCATATTAACGCTAGGCCGGAGCGGGTTGCTGCCATGATATAAGGATGCAGCTGTGGCCAGATGACGTGCTTTAAGGTTTTTCGCTTACTAAAATGATAGCAGCGCGCCATTTCCAGTAAGTCCAGATCAAGCGCACGGGTACCTTCACGAACGGTGACAGCGACATTGGGGATTTTATTAATCACTACTGCCAGTATTGCAGCCGATTCGGTCAGCCCAAACCACACATAGCACAGTATCATGCTGACCAGTGCGGGGATGTTTAAAAAAATAATCAGCCATTGATCAAACAGGCCATCTAATTGTTTACTGCGACCTAACAGTATACCGATGGCACAGCCCAGTAACATGGCGATAATAAAACTGATTGCTAATCTGAGTAGGGTAACCCCAAGATGGAAGGGGAGTTCGCCCGAGAGGATGGCTTGCCAAAAAACCAGTGCAACCATGATAGGGCTTGGAAGCATAGTGTCATTGACCCATAGGGCTAATAATTGCCAGGCACCTACAAATAGTAGGATTGACAACGTACTTAAAGCGCCTGTAGAAATGCCGGATAAAGAACGCAGCTGAAGGTTATTCATTTGCCCAGAAAGTACCCGGCTGTATGTTGGCAGCATTACCAGTCAATTGATTGCCGCTAACGCTGCGGATTAGACCATACAAGTGTTCCGCGGCAGCAAGCTCCGCTTTACCCCAAGGAGTAACCCGACTTTCACAATAGCGTGCGCGCAAAAGCGCTTGGGTTTTGGGGGCATCGGTTTTTAAGAGTGGGATAATCGGTTGCCACGCACTCTCAGCGTCACACAGTTGGTCGCGGGCTTGTTCAGTAAGCTTAAAAAAGTTGCTTAAAGCAGCTTTATGTTGCTTGGCAAAACTTTGTTTAAATACATAGCCTAAGTTTGGCATGGGGGTGTTGATACCGAGTCCCTGTAGAATTTGTTGGCCATTCAGCAAGGGTTTATAGCCTTTGGCTTCTAATTGGGCAGCATAATGCCAGTGATTCAGGATCGCATCCGCATGATCTTGCAGGAGCTGTTGATTTAACAGCGGTGGGGCGCCGAAGGTTTTTTTGACTTGCTGGTTTAGATCAATTTTTTGCTGTTTAGCTAAGGCTTGCAACAATAACCAGTTTTTATCCAGTTCATCTCCCGCAATCGCTAAACGTTTGCCTTGTAAATCTTTAAGGGTGTTAATGTTGCTGTTATTGGCAACCATTAACGCACCGGAGACATCTGAATAGGGGTAAAAGGTAAAGTCTGCACCTGTGCCGCGCATCCTGGACACCCAAATCCAATCGGTTACAATCATATCCACAGCGCCGGCTTGTAATGCAATTTTAGCGGCTTGCGGGTTGGCGACCTTATGAATATCCAAAGTGAAGTCGGCGTTAGCTAATAGTTCTTGTTGCTCCATAGCGGCCAATTCCCAGTTGCTGGTGCCAAAAGCCAAAACACCCAAGCGTAGGACGGTTTTTCCAGTAGCGCCAGCAGAGAACGGGAGTAGGAAGGTTAATATCATTAAAAAAGAACAAATGCGGATTTTCATAGCCGGTTAAGTCTGAGTGTGTAAAACGCCATATTTTATATGGCTAGTGACTTTGATGCGAGTGCGATTACTGAGAATGCAATAAAATGTGTTTATCAATATTAAGCCGATAGTTGAATTTTTTTTAGAACGTAATATAATCAGTGCAAATGCCGTGAGAGCATTTGTACAATAAATTCACCTATTTTTACTAGCTAGGTAATCATACTAATAGTAAGAAACATCTACGTTCGCTATGCTCTAAGTTTTCGCTTGTTTATATATTATTGTTTCTATTATGAAACCGTAATAGCTTTGTAATATAAGTCCAACTATAATCAATCTGAAAAAGCTGTTGAATATTAATTAACCAGTTACCCTAAAATACTGGCTTATTAGTGAGTATCACCCGTTAAGTGGGCTGTTTACACGATCATTTGTAGGTCGTATGTATTCAGGTCAGCAACAAATTACATGTAAGTAACTATTTATGCCATTACAATCTGCTTTTGTCGCATTTTTGTTAACAATACTCTCCATAAAGCTTTTATATCCAGTTGCCTTGAAAATTGGCTTAACTGACCGTCCGTGCCATAGAAAACAACACAAAGCGCCGACACCGCTGATTGGTGGATTGGCAAGCTATTTAGCGATAGTAGCGGTTTTGTTGGTTAATGAAAATATTTTCCCTAATCAATTTGCGTATTTATTAGCCAGTAGCCTTTTGGTGATTGTAGGTTTGATTGATGACTATAAAAACTTGGGTGTCCGGGTTAGACTGGTCGCCCAAGTCGTTGCCGTGCTTATTATGACTGAGGGCGCCGGGCTGATGGTCACTGATCTTGGTGATTTGGTGGCCTGTGGCAATATTGACTTATGTGCTTTTTCGACCCTATTTACCGTGTTTGCCGTGGTAGGTGGCATTAATGCTTTTAATATGATTGATGGCATAGATGGTCTGGCGGGGGGGCTTACGTTGATTTCAATCAGTGCCATAGCAATCATGGCTTGGTTGTTTCAGGACATGCAATTGTTTAATTTTTGCTGTGTTTTCATTGCAGTAATTTTAGGCTTTTTATTGTTTAACTTACGTATTTTCGGGCGAACTAATGCCAAGATATTTTTAGGGGACACTGGCAGTACGTTATTTGGGTTTACGGTTTGCTGGCTTTCCATCTATGCATCGCAAGGTGAACAGGCCATTATCTCACCGGTACTGGTGTTATGGTTGATGGCTATACCGCTGATTGATTCGGTCTGTATCATGTGTCGAAGACTTATGAAGGGGCGGTCGCCTTTCGCTGCAGATCGAGAACATTTACACCATATTTTATTATTAGCAGGATATAGTATTAATCAGGTAGTGGCAGCGCTTTTAAGTACTGCATTTATTTTAGTCACTATTGGAATTGCCTTTTCGCTTAGTTTGCGTTTTGCAGATGAAGTGTTGTTTTTATTTTTTCTGGTTCTTTTTACTGGATACTTTTGGTGTATGAACCACGCCTGGATGATGATGAAAATTGCCCGTTATTTGCGGACAAAGCATGGGGGTATCGAAAGGGATGGCGATAGAAGAAAAGCGGAAAGAAGGATAAATACTGCTATTTCCTCATTTACACTTGAGCGTAGGGCACTTCAGGGTAATAGGCGGGTGATTGCAGAGAGGCGTTACATTCCGAGTCAAGAGCAATTGAGCGCGGTTAATAAACGCAAACCAGCCCTAAAAAATTTGCAAGTCTAAAACAAATTAGATGGGTAGGCTATTATTTTTTAACATAAAAGCTAGTCGACACTCTGAAGGTTATATTTTCGCACCCGATAACGCAGGGTTTCGCGCGTTGCCCCAAGTGCCCTGGCAGCCGCAGTGAGGTTATTATCCGCGCGCTCCAGTGCGGTTTTGATAATAAATCGATCCATATCATCCAAGGCCATGCTGCCATCAAGGGGTAAGCAGAGGGTAGTGTCATTTGCACTATGTTCAGTTGCCGGATTATATTCCTGACCGGGTAATTGTAGCCAAGCGATTGGGAATGTTGAGCTGTCTGAAAATAACACACAGCGTTCAATTACATTGCGTAACTCCCGAACATTCCCGGGCCAGTGGTGGGCTTTCAGTTTACTCCAAACAGCCGCAGGGATCTTTTTGACTTGCCGGCCCGCTTTGGCATTGTATTCTGCGACAAATAATGGCACCAATTCGTCCAAATCTTCAGTTGCCTTGCGTAAGGGCGGCAATATCACCCGGAATACGCTGAGTCTATGGTATAAATCCGCCCGAAAACTTCCTTCTTGCGCCATTTTTTCCAAGTCACGGTTACTGGCGGTGACGATTTGCACATCGACATTAATTTCCTTTTCGCCGCCCAGGCGCCGCACTTTATGATCCTCAATAGCTTTGAGCAGTTTGGCTTGAAGATCCAGTGGCATTTCTCCGATTTCATCCATAAACAGGGCTCCGCCATCTGCTTGCTCCAATAAGCCACGGTGTCGGCCGGTCGCGCCTGTAAAAGCACCAGGTTCATGCCCAAACAGTTCTGATTCCAATAATTCCCTGGGTAAAGCAGCGCAATTGACCTCGATCATCGGTTGTTGTGCGCGGGAGCCACCATAATGGAGTATTCGTGCGACCAGCCCTTTGCCTGTGCCAGTTTCGCCGCCGATAATCAAGGCAGAAAACGGCACTTGCGTAAGACGCGCTAGAATTTCTCTAACTTGCTGTGCCTGGGTACTCTTACCGACATAGGCATCGGGTGTATAGCGCCGATGCCGTTGTTTAGTTTGGTCAATGACCCGCCGTTGAATGGCCGCGCTACGGGCCGCGCTGGCGACGATCAAATCCAGCCGTTCCAAATCACAGGGTTTTTCCAGGAAGTCATAGGCACCCAAACGTAAGGCCCTTACCGAATCAGGAACGCTACCGTAGCCGGTTAAAAATAACCATTCGGCATAGCTGGCGCTCTTTTTATGCGTTTCCATGAAGTCCAATGCGTTTCCATCCGGTAGGTTCATATCAGAAAGAATCAGCAGCGGTTCTAAATTTTGTTCAACCAATAATTCTTTAGCTTTTGCCAAAGTAGCGGCCAAAATAACTTCCCAGCCTTGGGTTCGGTAATGGCGGGATAGCTCAGTCCCTAACAGTTTTTCATCTTCAATAATCAGCAATGTTTCAATCATGATAATTTTTGGCAATACAGTCTTTAGGCAGCACAACGCTTACACAAGCGCCCAAAGGCTGTTGGTTAGAAAGTTTAATTGTACCGCCTACATCTTTGACAAAACGTTGTACCATCGACAACCCAAGTCCGGTACCCCGTTGACGGCTGGTACGAAAAGGGCGAATACCGTTGTCAAGCATGTCTTGCGAAAAACCTGAACCTTCATCCCGTACGTTAATATGGACACCCAGTTCATCTTGAAAAGCTTGCACATTCACAGCTCCAGCTGCACCTTCCATAGCATCTGCCGCATTCAGGAGTAAGTTTAACAGCGCCTGACGTAACCCGCTTTCAGGTAAATTCACCATTAAGTGTGGGGGAGTATCAATAGTCAATTGAATAACTTCGGGTACTTGGTAACGGGTCAATGCCACTAAATCACGAATTAAAATGGCTATATCAAATTGACTGACCTGTTCGGGTGAGTGGCGGCTTTGATCAAGCATATCGTTGGATAATTTAGTCAAGCGTTTCAATTCCGATCCGATGAGCTCCATGCGTTCACATTGTTGTGGATCATTTATTTCACGCCTTAAATTGCTAAAAGCCATTTGAATACCCGCCAGTGGATTTCGGATTTCATGCGCCAATTCCGCCGCAACCTCGCCGATTGCCGCCAAACGTTCTGCCCTGGCTAAACTGACTTGTTGTTCCAACAGTGCCTGGGTCGCCAGGCGTACTTCTTTTTGCAGCGATTGCGCATGTGAGCGGTTCGCTTCTTCTAATACGGCGAGATGCTTAACCATTTCATTGTAGCTTTTAAATACGGGTAATATTAGGGGATCAAGATGATCGGTGGCAAATGGGGTATAACTTTCTTCGGTCAGGCGTTGTAAGAGCTGATTGAGATCATTGAGCGGGAGCAACAGTCTGCGATATAAAAATAATACCGCTACAATTAAAATGGCCATTAAGGTAAACGAGGCCATGTATAACTCCGTTTCGGTGTCATGGCTGATTTTTTCCAGTAAATGATCACGCGCCAACACTTCGTCATTTAGCGCAATAGTCATGGATTTTAACGCGTTAAGCAATTGGGTATTTTTTTCAATTTTATCAAGATTACCGATGCTGCCCAGTAACTGTCTAATATTTTCCATACTGGTGCGCGTTGTGGCTGATAATAAGCTATCGTCCGCGATTAAAGCGTCCATTTCGGCAATGGTTTTATTCAAGGCGGCAATGGTTTTCGTCAGTATTTCTGGAAAAGCGACGGGTATCGATTCAGTTAAATACTCAATCAACGTCTGCTGTAATTCGACCGAAACATTTTGCACGCTGTGGGAATAATTAACATGCGACAGTACAGCGTTAAAATGATGCAAATTTCGCCAAATCATCCCGCCCAGCGTTCCGAGCGCGAGCAATAACAGCACCAGAAAAGCAAGGGCGCGGTGTTGTAGGGGACGGGAAGGTTTTGCTTTCATTTAGCCTCTTTGAGCATGGCTGGCAGATGACGATAACGCCCCATACGATTAAAATACCTCAACCGGTTTATTTGCCATAAATTTTTTGCACTAAATCGTAAAACCATTGTGGGCGAAATAACACGACCCAAATTAAAATTAAACCGGTAATGGGCAAGGGCCCAATTTCCAGAATAGTGATAACACTTAGAATTAAAAGACAAAGAATACGCATTGCATTTACCGTTACTTTAAAACTTTTTTGAATGCCTAAGTTTTGTTATATCCTGATACTCCTTTTTTTAAAAATTGATATTGAGGTTTGTTAACCAGGCATGGTTATAGACGTCCTCAGTACCAAAGTTATTCACATATTGCAGTTGATAGCCAATGTCCATATTGATCTTGGGGGTTATTTTGTAGCCAATACCCGCATAGGAACGGTTTTGGTTGACACCAGGCTGCACACTATGTTCTAAACGGCTATCATTTAAAGAATTAAAGTAAACAAACAGCTCATCGAAAGCGATTAAGTACAGATTGCTGTCGGGAATCGAATATTGCAATCTAAAGCGATGGCGCATCCGATGCGATAAATCGGCATTCTCGAAGAACCGTTGCTCAAGCCGAAAACGATATTGAAAACTCAATTGCGGTGTCAACGCGTCACTCCACTGCACTTGTTCAATAATATCTTTGGTTGCTAGGTCGAAACCGTTTTTATCATCATATTCACCTTGCCAGGCAAAGCCTAACCACAATTGTAACTGTTTAGAAACTTTGTAACCGACAAACGGGCGGATAATCAATTGACTGAAATCTTGGTTATCATTCTTGGAACGTGGCTGTATTTCCAAAAAACCTAAATAATGACTGCCCCCAAAATCGGTTTGCAGGGTGCTACTTACCCATATCCCGGAGTTATCAAATGCTTGGCTAGTCGTGGATGTTAGTAGCCCCAAACCTATTAGTAACGCTCTTTTCATTAAGTCCCCCTCATTTTCCGTAAAGCTGCTTACTTTAACAAATTCTTTCGCGAGTTGTTACTGCTGCTCAATGTCTGGATAGCGTTATAGCATTTCGGAGCCCCCTTATTTTTCAGGGAAGCACATTAAAAATTGATAAATAACGACCCCATAATCAAATGCCGCATAGTGTTGTTATTATGGTTTGCATCATCCAGATATTGATTCAGATAGCCTGCTTCAAAACGAACCTGCTTATTAAACGTCCAACCTAACTCTGCGAAAGCACGATTCTGATCAAAACCCGACTTACCGCCGGTAGGCGTGGAGTTGACGCGAATAAAAAACTCATCCCAGGCAATTAAATTTAAACGCGGTTCAAATTCAAACGGGTGCATAAACCGAAGCATCTGCCGGGGACGTACCCGAACGGAATCACCGTTACCCGGTAGAAAATTAGTTTCAACCATCGTTCTAAAGGTGAATGTGCCAATATCGGTGGGCAAGGCATAACGAAATGCCGGCCACACATCTTGCTGCGAGACAAACTGCTTTCCGAGGTTTTGGGTCGGTAGCCAGGTGTAGCCTGCCCAAATAGTTGCGCGCTCACTGAGTGAATAACCGACCGCGGCACGAACCATGCCTTGATACCAATGATTCCAGTTATCATCAAACCGGGACTGCCCCTCCACCCAAATGCGTGCTTTTTCCAGGCGTGGATCGATTGCTTTTAAACTCCCCTCGCCAACTATTTGCAACCAACTACCTGCATCTTGCAGTAGCTCATCTTCAGCCACACAGGTCGTTGGCATGTTAATTGAGCTCAACATCACTGCTGCTATGCCTACGCGCTTAATATTCTTCAGCATAATATTCCTTAAGATAATTGAATTAATCGGGCACTACATAGTGTTCATAAAAACAATAAATACGCTGGGCTACTTATACACGGTGCTAATTTCCACTGGTCTGCCCATACAAAGTCGTAGAAACACCCTGGCTGCGGCGATACCGTTAATAACAAAACAAATCGCAATCAACGCGGCAATCCACGCATGCTGGCTACTGGCATGGTAAAGCAATAAGTCTTCGCCAATAAATGCGGGGGTAATCGGAAAACCCACCAACCCCAGAAAGCTAAGAAATAACAGCAACGATAAACCCGGATTGGTTTCAGCCATCGCACGATAAGCGAAAGGCGAGTGAATGAAGTCCGCTTTATGCGGTAAGCGGGTTAATACCCAAATGCCCAGTAACCAGGCAGGGATAATGCCTGAACTGAAAAACACAATATCCGACCATGCCGTTGGGTGTAAAAACCATACCGCACTCGCGGCTAACAGGGCACTCAAAGCAACGGCATTCCAAACCCGCATAAACCCATGTTTCTGGCTAAATGCGCTTAATGAAGCCAGCACCATAGCTAATGCCGTCGGCACCGCCAGATAGCTTAAAGTGATAAGCCCCTGATTCAATAAATAAAGATAAACCGCTATAATGCTGATTGCAACACCGGCCTTTAACGCTAAGCTAACGCGGTTGACCAATGCCCCTATTTTTTTCAGCGGTATCCATAATATCGAGCGTACCAGCAATTCCAGATTTCCTTCCTGCAACGCAAACACATAAACCGTGTTTTGCAAAACCTCCGGTAAAGTATGACGAATTGAAACCGGCAGGTAATCTTGCATCGACGATTTTTTAGGGATCGGATTGGTATCAATAGCACCTTCAATCCTAAGCATGTGGGCAACAATGGAAGGCGATACCAGTAACTGATAGCAGCGCAAAAAAGCGTTACCCAAAAAGTGCACCAATACCAGCGCTTCCAATCCAAACGCCAATTCCATAAACATAAAGCCTACCTGTGCAATAGACGCATAAGCGACCTGACCTTTAATGTTGGATTGCGTTTTTTCGGCAATACTGGCAATGAACACCGTCAACAACCCAATCAAGAATAGCGCGGCTCGGGTCAGGTAGTGATAACTCCAGATCGGCATGGTGCGCAATAATAAAAAGACCCCTAAATGCACCGACAACGCGCCGTAAAAAATCGCACTGGAGGGCGTTGGCCCTTCCATTGCACGGGGTAGCCAAAAGCAAAAAGGGAATTGCGCGGATTTGCCGCAGGCTGCAATAAAGATCAGCAGCGACATTAAAAACAATGCAGGATAACTCGCCGGCGCGGGCGCAGTGTGTTCAAACAACACGGAAAGATTGCTGAAATGATCGCTTTCATGAAACAACAAATGACTCATCCATGCGCCCAGCAATAAGCCAATATCGCAAAACCGGTAAACCGTATAGGCCCTCAGCGCATTACGTACCGGTTGCACCCGGTGCCGATAAAAGGCAATCAGCAAAAAGGAAGAAATCCCGACAATTTCCCAGCCCGCAAATAACATATCAATCGAGCCGGACAGTACGACGATATTAAGGCCCAATGCAAATCCGAAAATGGTCATAAAAAAGCGCTTATACCCTGCCTCCCGGTGCATATAATTGCGGCAGTAACGCACAATCACTGAAAAAATAACCCATACAGCAAATAAATACACCGCACTGACTTGATCGAGATAAAACAGGATCGGAAATTGATAGGTGCCGCGTTCATACAAGGTAAACCATTCAAATTCATGCTCGGGGAATCCCTGACCCGCCCAAATAGCCAGCAAGGAGATAATACTCAGTCCCATCGCATGGGTGGTCCAAAAACTGATGGCGGCTATTTTTTTCTCGCTATTACCCAACACCTCAATCAGCAGCAAGCCTAATAACGGTAAGAGTTGACAGGCAACTAATAACGCATTCATGCGCTTCTCCTTAAAACATGTACTGGGATAGTCGCCCGTTGTCCCACAATAATCTGTTCCGACTTTAACGCTGAAGGGGCGGTAGAATCCTTGGGTAATTCAATCGCTTCCCAGCCAGATGCATGGTAAAAAAACAAATCGCGGCGCTCAGGGTGACACGCCACTAAGCGCACCCAATCGTGATCCAGCCATTCTTTTAATGCCGGTGCCAGTTTTGCAAACGCCTTATCCAACAATTCCGGTACTTGTTCAATCACAATCATCAACCGCGCCGGTTCGTGGACTTCAATCATTTGTGAGGGTAAACCCGTGCGTAGATCGCCTTCCACACCATTAGCCACGCCCAGCAAACCAATGACGTTATGCGGCAGTTTAGTGCCTGCGCCATAAACCGAGTTATCCATCCGGGAAAACAAATATTCCAGATTAATACCGCCGCACACGGGAATAATCGCCGAGAGGATTCTGACAATCACATCGGCCTCAGTGTCGGTTCCCGGATCGTAAGAATGCAAAAAAGCGCGCCGATCTAAAAACAGGTCTCGGGTTAAGGCTCTGCGGCCTACAATACAATACAAATTATTGGAATGATTTAACTCGGGACGCGGCTCAAAGATGGATGTCGCCCGCGCCATCACATGTTGATGCGCATCATCATGAGCATTGGTTTGGGGGGCTAGTTCAAACCAGCGGCAGCGTTCAAACGCATTTTTTTGCAACGCTAACCGCATGGTTTGCTGGAAGTTAGTTAAATTTTCTGTCGCGTATTCCCCAAAGAGATGTTTATCTAAATAGGTAATTTCATCCCGGCTGGTGTTGTGCAACGCGGCAACAAAATGGCTGCTCCCCGGAATATCAATACCCCGTTCACGTAACACCTCGCGCACCGGTAAATGATTCGCCATCCAGGCAAATGCCCGTGCATTCGGTGCACCGGGTTTTCCTGAGCAGGCCCCGCAATCATACGCCGCAAAATGAGGGTTATTGGTGCTGCTGGAACCGTGTGCGACCACCACAATGATGGGCGCAAAGTGATTAACCAATCCGATGTTACGTAACAGGCCCTCGATTTTGTCGGCCATTTCGGTAATCGAAAAGCCCAATAACTTGCCATCTGCCGTCGGCTCATCACTCTCCCGCAATAAATGTAACTGCGTATGCGCTTCGACCTCACTTAATTTCTTGATTTTCAATAACTGTGAGCTTGGGCGAAACACATCCCAGAGCATGCGAACCGCATAACCTAAGCCGAATAATTGCGTATACAGCCAGCCACGAAACAGTGAATGTGGTTTGATGTGCAAATCAGATAAGCCTTCCGAAACCGGACTTTTATCGGGGACTGGCTGCAAATTCGATTCCATCACCAAATGCTTAGGCGTGACGATATTAGGGCATTGCGCCACCGGATACGCATCATCAAAGCCCTGGTATAAAAAGTCGATGCCAAAAAAACCCGCCGCACCGAAAGTTTCAATGGCCGGATTCAGTTCTTCCAAATAACGGCGTAGTGAACATTCGCGGTCATCAATGCAAAAAAACGCTTGCGCAATCGGTGCAACCTTAGCAGGGGCAGGCTGATGTTGTGGCGGTTGCAAGGCGATTAACAGTTCGCAGTGTAAGGCATACTCCATCGCTTCCTGCCACACCTTCATGGTAAAAGGTACGATGGCTTGCGCTTCATAATCGCTCAGGAGTGGGATTTCTCCTGAGCTTAAGGTCTGCACCACGGGCGTAAAATCAGCCCCTCTTCGTTTTGTTACTACCGCCAACTCTGCCACCAATTCAACGGCAATTAATTGTTCCAACGTAATCTGCCGACGTTCTAATAATGCCTTTGGATCCAACTCTATTAGCCGCACCATCCCAGCCCAGCCCGGATGCGCCAGCAACATTTCTAGTAAATACTGCTCATATAACGCCTCTGAGCCTACTATTTTCTGCAAACACTGCAAGATAACCTCGTGGGTGGGCTGGCTTAATAAGTCCCTTACGCTTGGATCATAAAAAGGGTATAGGGGTACCAGACTGTTATTGGTTAGCCGCCAGACGCAGTTCCAGAAAGACTCCTCACCTTTAGCGAGCGTCCAACGGCTGACTCCTTGGTCAAGAAAATTCGCCAGCAACCGAAACAAAACCGGATGGGCCTGTGAATTTAAATCAAGCTCCAGATGGGTAAGCCAATGGTAGCGAATACCATGATTAGCCAATGACACGGGGGGATAATGATCCGTACTGTCCGTATCAAATAATTTTTTCCGCAGGTCTGAAAGGTTTTCTGTTTCACAGCCAGACTGCTTCAGTGCCCAGTCGATCACAAAATCCTTAATTCTGCCTTGGCGATACAAGGCTTGATAATCCCCAATCGGTAGATAGCTTCGGGCGCCGAATACTTTCGCCGCGACCGCCACGCCTTTATGAAAAGGATAATGCTGTACCGCATGTAAGGTATTGTGATGAATAAAATCCTTTATCGGACCTTGCGTAGGCAACCAATGCGAGATATGGTCAATAGCGGCTGTCAAATCAAATGGCCGTGTTTCTGAATCGTCATCTAAAATTATTTTTGGGAGCATGTTAGTCATAATGTCTAATCCCGATACGTTTAAATCCAATGCTACCTAATGGCATCGTCAAATTGGGAGGTAATAATGTTATTCACTTTTCCGTAACGGTAGTTGACCCTGCACGGGTAAAATTTAAGCCATGATGATCACTTTTACGCCGACTCATGTTATCGGGTTTCATTCTCCGCACCGCCAAAGGGTGTCTTGAATAGGTGTCATGGGTTTCCATACCAATGAACTGGCAGGTACCGCCTTGTGCAGTATAGTTATGCTCAAAATCATGCATAAATTCCATGACGGTATGGTCAATCATGTATGCGTTATTTAATTGAAAAACCACTTTTTTGCCCGGTTCAAGGTGTGCCAGGGCATTTTTTAATTTCATAAAGTTAGAAAAAATCGCTGCGCCGACTATTTCCACCAGAATGGTTTCGTCATTGATGTTCTCAATGACGAAATGGATCTTAAACAGGTTATTCAATCTAACCCCACGCAGCATATGAATCGCAAATTTAGTCAGAATACCGATTGCTACCCCGATCAACAGGTCGGTCGCCAGTACCCCGATAATGGTGACTACAAACATAAATAACTGTTCTTTACCAATCCCCATCACTTTCGCAAACGCTTTAGGAGAAGCTAGACGAAAACCGGTAAACACCAATAATGCCGCCAATGCCGACAACGGGATGCTGTGAATCAAGCGGGGGAACAACACGACAAAAATTAACAATAATGCGCCATGAAAAAAGTTAGCCCAACTGGTTTTAGCGCCGTTATTGACGTTAGCGGAGCTCCGCACGATTTCCGCAATCATCGGCAAGCCACCCACTAATCCGGCGACTAAATTGCCTGCGCCAACGGCGGTTAAATCTTTATCCAGATTAGAATGGCGTTTATACGGATCCAATTTGTCAACTGCCATGGCACTCAGCAAACTTTCGAGGCTACCTACTAAGCTAATGGTTACTACTGCTTCCCAGAATTCCAGGGTGGTAATCTTCCCAAAGTCTGGAAAGTAAAAGCTGGACATGAAATTTTCAGAAATCGCGACTAAGAACTTCGGCCCTACCGTCGCTTCATGGTGCGGTAAAAAGTGTGCGTCCGGCAGAAACAAATACATATGTTCATGATTCAGGTCAAAATACTTTGCCAACGCAATACCGACCAACACCACGATGAGTGGTGCCGGGATCATTTTAAAAGTGGGGCTTTTCAGCATTGACCAAATAATCAGAATAATCAAACCGGTTACCCCAATTAAGGCAATATCAGGATTAAGATTCATAATGCTATTAGGGATTTGCAGCATGGTCGAAAACAGGCTGCCTTTTTCGGGGGTTACGCCTAACACGACATGGATTTGTTTGGTCATGATAATAATACCAATCGCCGCCAACATGCCATGAATCACCGAGGCAGGGAAAAAAGAGCTAAGCCGACCCGCTTTAAAGACCCCCATCAGAATTTGCAAGATACTGGCTACTACGATCGCCGCGAGGGTATAGCGATAACCGACCATCGCATCGTCTTCACCTAATCCCTGGACGGCATCCAGCACCACCACAATTAAACCGGCAGCCGGGCCGTTAATGGTAATGAATGACCCACTGATGCGTGAAACCAATACCCCGCCGATAATAGCGGTAATAATCCCTGCTGAAGGCGGAAAACCGGATGCCATTGAAATACCCAAACACAACGGCAACGCGATAAGAAACACTAAAAAACCAGACAGCAAATCGCTACGCCAGTTTTCTTTAAGCCCGGCTAAGCCGGTTTTAGGAACTAAAGCTTGAGAAACTTCACTCATGTAAACCCGCTATCATTAAAATTTAACTGTTGTTAGTTAATGAATATAAGCAATTAGCGCGCCAATGCCGCTTATTTTAAATAACAGTATGATTAATTTAAATTTATAGTGAGGCGAGGGCAAGGCAGAGGTTATGCGTAAGCCTTAAAACGGTGTAAAACAACCAGTCGATGGTTGTTTTACACCGTTTGTATAGAAGCGGCTTTTATTATGAGGATTAAAAGTGAGCGATGGTGTGGCGTGAAGCCTAGTAGGAAGCCGGGTCCCTTTTGTCGCGGGTTGATCGGGGAGCCTCCAGAACATTTTAATGTTGGGTCATGATGTTATAAGGCGAAAATAAGGTTATAAAAACCGGTTTTGCCTTTTTTGTAAAAAATGTTGCTCCATTTTTTTAAAGTAGCTGACAGTGGCATAAATAAAACCTGCCGCTAAAGGCAGGGCAAAATACCAGTGCTGTTTGGCATACGCTAAAGCCGATAAAATTTCCGCACCGAAATAGTAAGCTGGGGTGACCGTAATAGCCGCCCAGACCCAAGCACTCAGTAAGTTGATAATGGCAAATTTTTTGCCTGAATATTTAGTTATCCCAATTGACATCGGAATAACGGTGCGCAGCCCATACATATAACGTTGCACAAAAATAATCGGCCAGCCGTATTTTTTTAACAACAAATGGGCGATGGCAAATTTTCGCCGTTGGGTATGTAATTTGCGCTGGATATAGCCTTTATTAAAGCGGCCGATGTAAAAATAAATCTGATCTCCGGTAAACCCGCCCAGTCCGGCTATAAAAACTGTCATGAAGTAGTTTAAATCCCCGGTATGGGCAAGGATGCCCCCCATGATAAGCCCCATCTCGCCTTCGAGTATGCTCCACAGGAATAAAATAATGTAACCGTATTCTTTAAGCCAACTGATTAAGAGTTCTTCCATTTGATTTTATTATTGGTTGGAGTTGGTAATTAGGTTTGCCGTGCTTAAAACAGGTCGCGACACCAGTTAGTCATTTTGTAAGTATACCGCTTGCTGGCGGTTTTGGAAGAAAATCAAAATTTGATTTGGGGTGATTATATTTTTGATCTTTGAAATTATGATCCCCACCATCAAAAACGGACAAATGAAGAAGCGAGAGATTGTTTAAAATTGGCTTCAAATTCTATCGGGCTTTGGAAGCTATTGGAAGAATGTAA
>JBEBJQ010000128.1:0-6919 GCA_040079795.1 Methylococcales bacterium | reverse complement strand
GATCAGTAATGCATTACCGTTAGTTATTGCTTCAGTTTTCTGCTTTTTAGTAGTGTAAGTGAACTGAAAACTCAGCTATTTAATTACCGCACATTAAAATTAAAAGATAATTAAACCAAAAACAGGTCTTGTGGAAGAACCACCAAAAGTGTTCGTTCTGAGCTAAGCCTCTTGTCATTTTCAGAAGGCGACTGAATTGGCTGTTGGGACTACTTTTTATTGGTGCGTTCAATTTGTAGAACAGCGTCAAGCAATGCTAATGAATTGCCTGCATCGGATGCGTAGACTGTGCGTGTCCTTGGGTCATAGGACACCATGACGAACGGGACTGCGGTGCGCCCAGTATTCCTGGGCGCTTGACGCTTGGAGCGGTAGGCTCTGCATACCTCCCTTTTTTCGGCAAGCTGCTGATTGATTTTCTTCCAGTCAAAGAAATAGTCTGGATACAACCTGCGCATGTCACGCTTGTCCTGCGGCTCAAGCGTGTAGTTGCGAATACGCATGATGTTGAAATTGCTTCTGCCGACTTTTACCGTGAGATAACAAAAGCCCTTTCTGGTCGTGATGAAGGCGCTGCCTTGCTTGTGTTTCATCGTTGCTTGCTCCATGTCAGGAATCGACTGTACTGGCGGATTGCAGTGCGGCATATAAGGCCGTCTTGCCAACCTTGAGCCGCAATGCGGCTTCGCGGACGTTCAACCCGTCGGCGATGTGTTCCCGCGCTCGCTGTAACTTGTCGGCAGTGATGACAGGTTTTCGCCCACCCTTTCGACCGCGTGCGGCGGCAGCGGCCAACCCGGCCTTGGTGCGTTCGCGGATCAAGTCACGCTCGAACTGACCCAGCGCACCGAATACGTGGAAGATGAGCCGCCCGCCCGATGTGGTGCTGTCGATGCTTTCGGTCAGTGAACGGAACCCGACGCCACGCGCTTCCAGCGCGCTTATTGTCTCAATCAGGTGCGGCAGTGAGCGCCCGAGCCGATCCAGTCGCCAGACGGCCAGCACATCGCCGTCCCGCAGGTAGGCCAGCGCGGCGGCCAAGCCGTGACGGTCAGCTTTGACCCCAGAAACAGTGTCCTCAAAAATACGCTCGCAACCCGCCTTGCTTAGCGCATCCGTCTGCAAGGCGGTGTCCTGCTCCGCCGTCGATACCCGAGCATATCCGATCAGTGCCATTGCTCGCTCTTTTGTCCGTTATTCCGTCCTCCTATCTTATCGTCCGACAACTCATCTTGCAAACCTGTTGTCGGACATTTTCCGGCATTGCCATCTAATTGTAGCGGCCTGAGAATATAAATCACAGGAACCGATAACATCCGTTTTTTGGGACCACATTAGCTGAGAATATCCGGGTGCCAGAAACCAGATTAAGTGAGAATGAGACCACATTAATTGAGAACAGCCCGATAACATCCGCCAGGAACCACATTAACTGAGAATGACTGGAACGGTTTCAGATTGGTTCGACAAACACATCGTTGCGTGATAAATCGAACTTTGATTTTTGAAACCAGTATTCTGCACTGAAAATAGGCCGATTTATACGGAAAATGACATGGCTGCCGGAGTTCTACAAAACGATCGTTTTGTAGAACTCTTAATGTGCCGCTATAATGTGTACACCTAGGTACACAAAGGGGTTATCATGGAAACTAAAGTGGGCGTGAAAGAATTCCGGGCACATTTGCCTTCATATCTGGAATCTGTGTCTCCAATCGCGATCACTCGTCACGGGGAAACAATCGGCTATTACATTCCGGCACATCAGGGTCGCAATCAAGCAGAACTTGATGCACTCAAACAGGCTGCGGCGAAATTGGAGGCCATGATGTCTGATCTGGGTGCATCGGAAGATGATATTGTGACCGACTTCAAGACTCGCCGCGCGACTGACAAGAAATGAGTCACCAAGCTCTGGTGCTTGACGCCAACATTCTTGTCCGAGCAGTACTTGGCCAACGAGTATTCAAACTGCTAAACCAGTACCACGGCACGACGGCTTTCTTTGCGCCCGACGAGGCTTTTGCGGATGCCGAGAAATATCTCCCGCCAATCTTCGAGACACGCGGCCTAGATTGGGGAGCCGGCGCAGCCGTATTGAGCCGATTGCCAACGCTGGTGCAGCGTATCGAATTTGATGTCTATTGTGAATTTGAGGACAAAGCGAAGAAACGTATCCGCGATATTCGCGACTGGCCTGTGTTAGCCACAGCGCTGGCCTTGGATTGCCCGGTATGGACAGAGGATCAGGATTTCTGCGGCAGCGGCGTGGCCACATGGACAACTAGCACAGTGCCGATGTATTTGATCGGCTCTGAGTAATTTCGCTATTCTCAGTTAATGTGGTTCCTGGCGGATGTTATCGGGCTGTTCTCAATTAATGTGGTCTCATTCTCACTTAATGTGGGCCAGAATGCTCCGATATTCCCAGCTAATGTGGTTCCAAAAAACGGATGTTATCGGTTCCTGTGATTTATGTTCTCAGGCCGCCACATCTAATGATCGTTTTCCGGACACCTGGTTAAAAAGACATTTAAAATCAGTCCAATGAGTTTGAAGAATATTTAAAACGTTACTACTTGAAAGTGGCTTAACTCAGAACGAACACTTTTGGGGGTTCTTCCACAGGACCCCTAAAAACTATTAATTCCTTATGGCTTTATCTTTATTATTTATATTTCAAACCTCTGATAATGGCAAAAAAAGCGTTCTGCTATTCGTAGGCGAAGGGTAGAACCCTTGAGATTCATAGAATATAACCGCTGGATCAGAAAGTGCGTGAACTAAAAGCGCTTTAACACCGACAATTTCTGAAACCTGGATCGTGCGCAAAATGGCATCGCGTAAAAGTGATTTACCAAGACCATAATTTTGACAAGATAAATCAACTGCTAAACGGCCCAATACCATGACAGGAATAGGGTCTGGCATATTGCGACGCATTCGGCCAGGTGAATGTTCGTTGACAACCGAACCTGTAGCCAAGCAATAGTAAGCAACAACTTTATTATCAGTGCAAACGACATAAGTGCGTGAAGCACGGCGCGCCTCATTGCGTAAAGCCCTTGTTTTAAGCCAATGGTTAAGCGATTCCTCGCCGCATTCAAAATCAACCACATTATGCAAAGCAGTCAATGGCTTTGGCACAGTCCATTTTTTACCTTCTAACAAATTACGAATCCCAGGCTGCTTTAGTTGCCATTAATTTGCGCAGTTTTGGATTATCACTTGTTGGCGCATCTAATATGGCTTGAAATTTATTGAACGCCTCCGCATCTAAAGTGAACAAGCGTTGATCTAATAACACATCTTCAGCTTCACGGCACACAGTTTCGAGCATAAAGTCAGAACGCGTTTTACCTAATAGCTCTGCGGCTTGATCGATCAAGTCACGCTGTGTGCGCTTTGCGCGTATATTGATATTAATGTCGCGAGTCGGAGTGTTACGTTCATTTGTTTTGGTTGGGTGCATTGCATTGCCGCCATAAAAAATTTTCATCTTTAATTTATAGATTAACGTACGCACATTGTCAATACATAAAACCCATTAAATTAGCGTTTCGTCAGATTGATGATGAACTTTTTGCTCGTCTGGGACTTGGTTGTGTAACAAAGAAAGGTTAGCCCGATGATTTAATCGGTGTGCTAAATCTTGGTATATTTTTGTTTGACCAAGACAAATGGCTTGGATTAATGCACATTCTAAAAGGTAACGGTCACCCTCAATTACTTTTAACATAGTAATTTACTACTTGGATTATTGACATTAATAGTAGTTTAACTCAAAACCATCCAATCGTTTGAGCACCAATTCTTTATGGGATGCGCCATTTTTAATTGGGTCTAATGAACAATTCCTTATTGTCATTTTATAGCTTAACTTTGGGTAAGTTTAAACAAACATCACTAAAGTCCCATAAGATTTAGCGAAAATTCACAAACTAAAAGGCCTTGCGTCGATTATTCACTTCCCAATTTTAGTCATGAAAAACAGGTCAAAAGCCACGCTATCTGTAGTGCTGCAAAAAATTCTGTCGTTTTTTAAGTTCACCCAATATGCACAGTACCCTTAATTGTCAAACTTTGCGAGTCCACCAGCAAAGCTGGTGGTTTAATTATAATTAAGTATATAGATAGCTATCTATCTATATTTATATAAAGATAGTTATCTATCAAAATACGAACGTAATGCCCGTTCTACCAATTCAGTTTCGGTGACGCGAGTACCAGTTTTTAATGACCGTTCATAAGATTCTTTTTTCAGTTCTTGAATCAAGTCGAGCGAAAGACGAAATATTTTTTGCTCCCTATGAACTTTGGTATAAGGTACAGATTGGACTATTAATTTTTTAGGTTTACTATCTACCTTCGGTTTTTTTTCTGGCTTATCGACAATATCAGCAGCACCACCCTCAAGAAAATCGGAGGGATCTTTGTTTAACTTAAATTGTTCGGTATTAGGTTTTGTCTTCATGCTTTAGCTTCCCTAAAAAATGCTTCAACTTCAGCAATAGCCGCTTGATCTTTACCTAACTCTTGGACAATAGCGCCTTCGCCAATTGCACGCCTAAACGCAACACGCTCACATACTTTTGTAGGTAATACTGTAAGTTTTTGCTCAGCTAAAAACTCTAACATATCGGCTGCATCTTTAGTGCGGGGATCAACCCTAGTTAATAATACCCTTACATCTAACCCAGGATTGTAATCACGCGCTAAGTCGACAACAGTCATTAAATCGGTCATTGCAGCAGCATCGAGATTACTAGCACCAATCGGGATAATGGCTTTTTGCGCTAACAAAAGTGATGAGCGCAAAGCGATAGAATCACGCCCACCAGCATCCACAACAACGTGTTCAAAACCTTCAGCAAGTTGCTTACCTTCAACCAGTATTGCCTTTCCTGCTAGGCAGGTTGTGATTGGGCTAGGATCAAATTCAGGTGATTCCCGTCGCCACGCAGCCCAACTTGCAGCACTGGCTTGTGGATCACCATCAATCATTAATGTTTTACCCTCTCTGGCAAGCATCGTTGCCAAATGTACGGCCATAGTGGTTTTCCCTACACCGCCTTTAGTATTTACAACTGCATAAATCATATAGATATCCTTATAGATAAATAGCTATATAGATAGCTAGCTATCATTATAGCTATTTATATAGCTATAATAAAGATAAATATTAAAACTATTTATAAAATATAAATATCACTAATGCGTTGGCCGTGATCGGAGTGCCTTTAGCGCAAATATCTAAAAAGATTTTATGCACACTGGTAACACACGGTCTTTACGTTGCTCCAGTTGCCATTCAACAGGCTCACCGTATTTTTCAGCAATACTCGCCAACAATTCTGACGGTGTAGTCCGCAAAATACTCACCAGACGCACACCATTACTCTGCTTTTCTGCTACTAAACCAGTTTCTGTAAGCGCTTCCAGTTCATTTTCGTCATCAGCTACTAAAACGACCCTAGCCCGTTTAAACGTTGGTGCTATTCCCAACCACTGGATTTGGCCATGATCATAAATCGCTTCATAACTTTTCAACATCTTACTTTCTCCTAAGCATTAGCCTACTGGATGATGATGTTTCTCTTTTTTTGGATGGTTTTTAGCTTCTCGACAATAAGGGAAACCGCAGTTGATTCGCCGTTGCTATCCAAAATACTAATTAAGCTGCCGTCCATAGTGTTCCATTTGCTTGCGGTACATATGGTCATTGTATTCTTTCTCACTTGCAAACCCATTACGCTCCCAAATTTCAATAATTTTTTTATTCCCTTGTTTTGCTTCCTGATCCAATTCCCAATCACGCCCCCAATCCTCTTTAAGGGCATTGTTTAAAAAACCAGCATAAGATTTTTCAGCTTTAGCGTTGCTGTATAAAACATTGCGCTTAACATAATCAAAACCATGCTTTTTTTCAAAAACCTCTAAAGCTGTTTGTACAGTTTTTCTAGCTTGATGTAGTTCTGGTACTAATAGTAGTAATGGACTAAGTAGAGGAGGGGAGATATTTTTTTCTGATAACGGAGATACAATATTAGCAGCGTGTTCTGAGGCGTTATCAACAATTGAACTAGTTTGTTTCTTACTAAAAATATGAAAACGTATGGCACCAATCCGACGTCCATATTTAATTTCATCATATTCAAACATTAAGTCCGCTTTTTCGGCCAGTTCTTTTTGAACTGAATTCAATATATTGGTTTTAAAGTTTTTATATTCAATATGCTGATCTACCCTAAGCCCCAACATGTCGCGTAATTTATCAAGCTCTATTTCACGCTCTTTAAGTCTTTCATACTGTTTTAAAAAAGTATACATTCGCATTGTATATTGACTTTTAAAGCTCAATAACATTTCTAATTTACAAGACGTAAAATTCCCTTTGAGTTGAAGCAAAAATGGCTTTAATAACGGATCAAAACTCAAAACCACCATCCCTGCACCATCAACATACACAGCCGACGACACCCATCCAATTTGAATCAACGTATCCCCATCTCTAATTTCAACGACACGGGTTAACAAAGACTTTGTAATCCTTTTGCACTCTCGATACGCGGAACCTCTTGCTACACCCAAAAAATCAGCCAATTCTCCAATAGATATCTTATACGGTTTGAAATCTTCATCATCTGGTTGAATTCTAGCGATCATCGTCAAAAGCAATCGTTGCTCACTAAGTGGCAAAGTATACCGCGCCGAAACTAGTTCATTAGACTGTGTAACAATCGATGATGATAACCGCAATTTTTTTTTATTTTTACATTTATTCATGTAAATCCCATTAAACACGTAAGTTATTGTTTTTTATAAATACACAACAACAAATTTCAAGCCTTTAATATTAATATATTGATTTTAAATAACATAAAAATATAAAAGCTACTTTGACTCAGAATATAAAACC